>NZ_CAXSBH010000012.1:0-69800 GCF_964235535.1 uncultured Sphingomonas sp. | reverse complement strand
ACCACCGCGCGATCGACGGCGCGGACGGCGCGGCGCTGATGCAGGCGTTCAAGGGCCTGTGCGAACGGCCGCTGGGGATGCTGGCGTGAGCGCGGGTCACCCCCTTCGTCATGCCGGACTAGTTCCGGCATTTATCGTTGTGCGCACCCTTCGGCTTGGGAGTGCGGACAACGATGGACCCCGGAACAAGTCCGGGGTGACGGGAAGGGATTGCCCGTTCTCGTGAAGCGTACCGCAACGGAACTGTCCTTCCTCGCGCTCGGCCTCCTCGCCGGCTTCGCGCTCACCTGGGCCTGCGCGTGGAGCTATCCGCTCGGCGCGGACGTGATCCGGACATGCGGCGGGCTGGCGATGCTCGCGGCCGTGCTGATGGACGTGCCCCCGCTCCGCCGCGCCTGGGCGCGGGACCGGGCGGGCGCGTGAGCGAGCTTCCGCCAACCCAAGCGCCGACGATCCGCGTCACCGCCATGCCCGCCGACTCGAATCCGTACGGCGATATCTTCGGCGGCTGGCTGATGGGGCAGATGGACCTCGCGGCCGGCTCCGTCGCGTCGCGCCATTGCGGCGGGCGCGCGGTGACGATCGCGACGGAGGAGATGAAGTTCCACCGCCCCGTCTTCGTCGGCGACGAACTGTCGGTCTACGCCACGCTGGTCCGCACCGGGAACACGTCGATGACTGTCGAGGTCGAGGCGTGGCGCAGGGGGCGGCATTCGGACGACTGCTACCGCGTGACGCAGGCGCGCTTCACCTTCGTCGCGATCGGCGAGGACCGCCAGCCGCGCCGGGTGCCGGGGATGGCGGGGTGAGCATGTACCGCGGCCGGATCGGCGCGATTCTGATCGCGGCTCTCGTGACGGGGCTATTCGCAGTCCTGACGCGAGCGACGATGTTCAGCCTTCGTCCTTTTAACGTGATGCTCCATTTTTATCTGGTATTCCCGTTCATATTCGCATCGGCGCTGTTCGGCATCATCGTGGTGATGATACCGGCTGAGGCGCTTGCCCGGCGCGCGCTGCCGAACTTCGCTCCTGTCATTGTGATAGCTTGCAATAGCACGCTGACCTGGTTTGCTGCACGCTCGGTGCCGGTAGCCACGAAACTGGGAGTTAATCCTGTCGTCTTTGCGATTTTTGCAACTCTACTCTGGCTCTTAATCGATCGTCTCTTCGGGAAAACACTTAAACATGCCTGACACCTTCGACCTCGTGATCCTCGGCTCCGGCCCCGGCGGGTACGTCGCCGCGATCCGGGCGGCGCAGTTGGGAATGTCCGTCGCCATTATCGAGCGCGAGCGGCTGGGGGGCATCTGCCTCAATTGGGGGTGCATCCCGACCAAGGCGCTTCTGCGGTCGTCGGAGATCTATCATTACATGACTCATGCCGACGCCTACGGCCTGTCGGTCGAGCGCGCGTCGTTCGATCTGGGCAAGGTCGTCGAGCGCAGCCGCAAGGTCGCGGGCCAGCTCAACGCCGGCGTCAAGGGGCTGATGAAGAAGAACAAGGTCCAGGTGTTCGACGGCGTCGGCAGGCTCACCGCGCCGGGCAAGCTGTCGGTCCGCCAGGGCGACCGCACGACCGAGATCGAGGCGAAGAACGTCATCGTCGCCGTCGGCGCGCGCGCGCGCGACCTGCCCTTCGCCAGGTCGGACGGGGAGCGCATCTGGACCTATCGCCACGCCATGACGCCGCCCGTGATACCGACCGAGTTGCTCGTGATCGGGTCGGGCGCGATCGGGGTCGAGTTCGCGAGCTTCTATTCGGACATGGGCGCCAAGGTCACGATCGTCGAAATGCTGCCCCGCATCCTTCCCGTCGAGGACGAGGAGGTGAGCGCCTTCATGGAGAAGCAGCTGACCAAGAACGGGATCGCGATCCGCACGGGCGTGGCGCTGGAGGCGCTGACGCCCGGGCCGGACGGCGTCGTCGCGCGGATCAAGGGGAAGGACGGGAAAGTCGCGGATGAGAGATTCAGCCACGCGATCGTCGCGATCGGCATCGTGCCCAACACCGAGGAGATCGGGCTGGAGCAGCTCGGCGTCGAGACCGAGCGCGGGCACATCAAGACCGACGCCTACGGCCGCACCAACGTGGACGGCGTGTGGGCGATCGGCGACGTGACGGGCGCGCCCTGGCTGGCGCACAAGGCGAGCCACGAGGGCGTGGTCGCGGTCGAGGCGATCGCGGGGCTGAACCCGCACCCGATGAACACGGCGAACATCCCCGGCTGCACCTACTCGCGCCCGCAGGTGGCGAGCGTCGGGATGACCGAGGCCAAGGCGCGCGAGGTCGGGTACGAGGTGAAGGTCGGCAAGTTCCCGATGATCGGCAACGGCAAGGCGATCGCGCTGGGCGAGGCGGAAGGTTTCGTGAAGACGGTGTTCGACGCGGCGTCGGGCGAACTGCTCGGCGCGCATATGGTCGGGGCGGAGGTGACCGAGCTGATCCAGGGCTACGTCATCGCGCGCCAGCTGGAGACGACGGAGGCCGAGCTGATGGAAACCGTCTTCGCGCACCCGACCCTGTCGGAGGCGATGCATGAAAGCGTGCTGGGCGCGTATGGGCGGGCCATTCACTTCTGACCCAACCGTCATGCCGGACTTGTTTCGGCATCCATCGTTGTACGCACCCGATGGCTTGGGAGCGCGGACAACGATGGACCCCGGAACAAGTCCGGGGTGACGGACGAAGAGTCAGCCTGTCACGCAGAGGCTGGCAATGTTGGACATCGCGTACTTGGATCGTGCGATGACCCGCGCTTCCGCGCCTTTCCCGTCGTTATCGACCAAAGGCGGGGACGCTCGAAAAGGTGAAATAGCGTTACCTTCGTTACCTTCGGCCATGGAAGACGCCCCCGAATCGCCCATCGCCAACGTGGCCCTCGTCCATTCGCTGTTGGTCGACTCGGCGCGGGCTGGGGAGGCGATCAGCTATTCCGCGTTCCTAGCCCGACTCGGGCTCGCCTTCTCCCGGCCCAAGATGCGCGCGCTGTGCCGCACGCTCGACCGCATCGACCAGGACGGGGCCGAACGCGGCGAGCCGGGGTTGGCGGTGTTGGTCGTGCGCGAGTCCGACGGCTTGCCCGGCCAAGGCTGGTGGGCGGGCTGGCGCGCGGCCGCGATGGGGTGGGAGAGCGACTGGACCGGCCCGGCGGCCCGTGCTTTCGTTGCTGAGGAGCAGGCGGCGGCGTTTGATTGGTGGCGGGACCGCGCGAATGCGGCGCTGGACAAGGGACCGCACTTTCCTTCACCAGAATAGTCCGGTCGATACGGGGAGTAGGTGTTTGCGCAAATCGGGAATGATCGCGGTTGTAGTCGTCGCTATGACGACCGCCGCGCCCGCGCTCGCCGAAACGGTCGTGGTCACCGCCAGGCGCATGCTCGATGTGGAAACGGGGCGGCTGCTAGACGATCCGCTGGTGGTCATCACCGACGGGCGGATCGCGGCCGTGGTGACTCGGAATGGCGGGCGACCGAAAATCCCGGCGGACGCGAAGCGGATCGATCTGGGCGAGGCGACGATCCTGCCCGGGCTGATCGACATGCACGTCCATTTGACGAGCAACCCGAAATACGGCGGCTATTCGGGGCTGCAGTTCACCGACAGCTTCTGGGTCGCGCAAGGCGCGGGCAACGCCGGCCGGACCCTGCGCGCGGGCTTCACGACGGTGCGCAACGTCGGCTCGGACAACTACGCCGATGTCGGGCTGAAGCAGGCGGTGGAGGAGGGGTGGATCGAGGGCCCTCACATCGTGCCCGTCGCCTATGCGCTGGGCGCGACCGGCGGGCATTGCGACGAGACATTCCTGCCGCCCTCCTACGATCGCAAGTCGCCCGCGATGGGCGACTCGCCCGAGGAACTCCGCAAGCGCGTCCGCGAACAGCGCAAATACGGCGCGGAGGCGATCAAGGTGTGCGCCACCGGCGGCGTGTTCAGCCGCAATACCGCGCCCGGCGTCCAGCAACTGCGCGAGGAGGAACTGCGCGCGGTCGCTGAGGAGGCGCATTTCTGGAAGCTCAAGACCGCCGCCCACGCGCACGGCGCGGACGGGATCAAGGCCGCGATCCGCGCGGGCATCGACACGATCGAGCATGTCAGCTTCATCGACGCGGAAGGGATCGCGCTCGCCAAACAGCGCGGCGCGTGGCTGGGCTTCGACGTGTATAACACCGATTATACGCTGAGCGAGGGTGCCAAGAACGGCGTGCTGCCCGAAAACATCGCCAAGGAGCGCGCGGTCGGCACGCTACAGCGCGAGAACTTCCGCGCGGCCGCGAAGGCCGGCGCCGGCATGATCTATTCCACCGACGCGGGCATCTATCCCCACGGCGACAACGCCCGGCAGTTCGCGGTGATGGTGCGGTTTGGGCTGTCCCCCATCGACGCGATCCGATCGGCGACGACCAACGCCGCCCGGGCGCTGGGACGAACGGGTGACGTGGGCGCGATCCGGGTGGGTGCGTATGGCGACATCGTCGCGGTCGCGGGCGATCCGTTGGCCGACGTGACGTTGTTGGAACGACCGGTGGCGGTCATCAAGGGCGGGGAGCGGGTGCGATGATGCCCGACACCGGTGCCGGACTGTCCCCCTTCTCGCTGCTATGGCCGACCTTCGCGCTGGTGGCACTCGTATTCGCCGTCTGGCTGACGCTGATCGTCAAACGGCTGGGCCATATCAAGCGCAATCCGCCCACGCGCGAGACCTTCGCCAGCGGCGATGCGGCGGGGCGGTATTTCGAGCCGGTCGCGCTCCCGGCGAACAACCTGGCCAATTTGTTCGAGATGCCGGTGCTGTATTTCGCGCTGGTGCCGCTGCTGCTGATGTTCCGGCAGGTGACGACCGCGCAGCTCGCGCTCGCCTGGTTGTTCGTCATTCTGCGCGCCACGCACAGCCTGATCCATCTCGGCCCCAACGTCGTCACGGCGCGGTTCGGAGTGTACCTGGCCTCGGTCGCGGTGCTGGCCGCCATGTGGATCGGCTTCTTCGTCGACGCGCTGGCGGGCTCGCGGCTGTATGCGCTCCATGCGGGGCTGATGGCGCAACTCTGACGCGAACGCGGCGTTGGCCGGACAGGAGGAACACCCGATGCCCGCGACCGACGACCATGCCAAGACGCAAGCCGATTTCACGCAAGCGGTGAACATGACCTCCGCCGCGCTGGAGAAGTGGCTCGCGACCGACGAAAGCGGCGAGGTCGGCTGGAAGGGGCCGGACGGGAAAGGCGACGGCGAAAGCGTCGGCCACAAGCAGGGCGGGCGCATCGTCGCCATCCTGGGCAAGAAGAAGGCGGAGCTGACCGACGAGGATTTCGCGGACATGAAGAAGGTGGTGGGGTACGTCCACCGCCACCTGGCCGAGGGCGGGCCCAAGGAAGACGTCGAGCATTCCCGCTGGCGCTACTCGCTCATGAACTGGGGCCACGACCCGCTGAAGTAAAGGTCACGCCGCCGCCGTATCGTTCCACCGCCGCTGGTTGGCGAGCCCTCGCGCTTCCTCGACCGGCAGCGGGCGACCGAAATAGTATCCTTGGACCTTGGAGCAGCCCAGTTCCTTGATCATGGCATGCTCGCCCTCGGTCTCGACGCCCTCGGCGGTGGTCGCCATGCCCAGGCTCTTGGCCAGCGCGACCACGGCGCGGATGATCGCCACCGCCTCGCGCACGCCCTTGGACGCGCCCTGGACGAAGCTCCGGTCGATCTTGATCGTCGAGAAGCGCGTCCGCGACAGATAGCTGAGCGACGAATAGCCCGTGCCGAAATCGTCGAGGCTCAGCCGGATGCCGAGATCGAGGATGCGCTCCAGCGTCCGCACCGCGCCCGTGCCCTCGCGCATGAACACCGATTCGGTCACCTCCAGCTCTAGCCGGTCGGCGGGCAGGCCGCTGGTCGCGAGCGCGGAGGTCACGACCGTCGCGAAATTGGGATCGTGAAGCTGGTCGGGCGAGACGTTGACCGCGACGCGGATGTCGGCGGGCCAGCGCGCGGCCTCGTGGCAGGCGGTGCGCAGCACCCATTCCCCGATTGGCGCGATCAGGCGAGTCTCTTCGGCCAGCGGCACGAACTTGACCGGCGAGATCGGCCCGTATTCGGGGTGCGTCCAGCGAAGCAACGCCTCGAACCCGGTCAGTTTGGCCGTCTCCGCATCGACCACCGGCTGATAGTGCAGATGCATCTGCCCGTGCTCCAGCGCGACGCGCAGCGCCAGCTCAAGCCGGCGGCGCTCCTCCGCCTCGACATGCAGCTGCGGTTCGTAGACGTGGTACTTGCCGCCGCCCGCATCCTTGGACCGGTACAGCGCGAGGTCGGCCGACCGGATCAGCGTCTCGGCGGTGCGCCCGTCCCGCGGCCCGAAGGCGAGGCCGACGCTGGCACCGACATAGAGCGTGTGCTGGTCGACCTCGTAGGGGCGCGACAGCGTCTGGATGATGCGTTCGGCCAAGCTCTCGACCGCGACCAGATCGCCCGCGTCGCGGACGACCACAGCGAACTCGTCACCGCCCAGCCGGCCGCACAGCTCGTTGGCGCTCATCAGCTGGTTCAGACGCTCCGAAACCCGTGACAACAGCCGGTCGCCGAGCTGATGGCCAAGCGTGTCGTTGACCGCCTTGAACCGGTCGAGATCGATCATCATGAACGCGCAGCGCCCGTTCCATTTGTCGGCGTCGGCCATCGCGCGGGCCAGCGTCTCGTTGATCAGCAGGCGGTTGGGCAGGCCGGTCAGCGTGTCATAGCGCGCCATGCGGTTGATCTTGTCGGCCGACGCGCGCTGCTCCGTCACGTCCGATCCGACGCCGCGGAACCCGCAAAACGCGCCGCGCTCGTCGAAGCGGGGCGATGCGGCGATCTCCCACCACCGCTCCTCACCGCCGACGCTGACGGGGAGGCGCAGGTCGCGGAAGCTGTCGCGCGCCTTCAGCTTCTCGGCCAGGTCGCGCAGGCCCGCGGCGAATGCCCCCGCTTCCCAGCCCGGGCCCGCGAGGACCTGAAGGAACGGCATGCCGTTGATGGTAACGGGGTCGAGCCCGCAGGCGAAGGCGAAACGCGGCGAGGCCTTGATCACGCGCCGGGAGGCGTCGGTCTCCCACAGCCAGTCCGCGCCCGCCTCCTCGAACTCGCGGAGCAGTAAGCTGACGGTCTCGTCGCGCTCGGCGAGCGCCAGCTGGTTCGCGCGGATGATCACCAGCGATCGCGCGCGGGTGACGCAGCCGAGCATCAGCAGTACGGTGAACAGCAGGGTCGCGCCACCGGCGGCGTAGGCGCCCGACAGGCTGACGGTGATCGCGACCGTCGCGCCGACCCCGCCCACGAAGGCGAGCGTCGATAAGGCTAGCGGCGCCATCGCGACCGCGCCCGCCGTCATCAGGACCGACAGCACCATCCAAAGACCATACGCAGAGGCGGTGCCGGGCTCGGCGAACAGCAGCGGCGGGATCGACCAGACGATCGCCAGCGCGGCTCCCTCGAACGCCGTGTCCCGCAACTCGCGCAGCGAGGCGTAACCGCCGTCCTCGTGATGGGTGCGCAGGCGACGAACCGCGACGACGACCGCGGCGAGGAACGCGGTCGCGCTCCAGCCGACCAGCAGCCACAATGGCAGGGCCTGCGCGAACAGGCCGGCGGTGACGGCGGTGGCGATCAGGTTCGCGCCGAGCAGGAACAGCGCGAGATCGCGACCCGCCTGGAGCTGGGTAGCGCGGATGCGACCCCATTCAGCCGGATCCGTGCCTTCGCGCAAACCCACAAGGGTGCGGAAGTCGACCGGGACGGCGGCGGCGGGGGTCACTTCGGTGGTCACCCCGACGGGCGTAACGGCAAATGGTTAGCGAATCGTTCGCGTGACGTTCCGCTCACGTCGTCGACCGCGTGATCCGCTCCATGGCCATCTTGCAATGTTCAGGCCGCGCGCACCTCATACGGCCTGATCTCTCCCGCCAGATACAGGTTGCGCGCCTTGGTTCGGCTGAGCTTGCCCGAACTGGTGCGGGGGAGGGTGCGCGGCGGGATGAGCTCGACCACGCAGTTCATGCCGGTGACGGCGCGCACCCGTTCGCGGATCTGGCCGAGCAGACGCCCGCGCTCGTCCTCGTCCGAGCTACGGCACTGCACGAGGACGGCGGGGGTCTCCTCGCCGCCGGGCGTGGTAATCGCAAAGGCGGCGATGTCGCCCGCCTTGAAGCCGGGCAGCTGCTCGACGGCCCACTCGATATCCTGAGGCCAGTGGTTGCGGCCGTTGACAATGATCATGTCCTTGGCGCGGCCGACGATATAGAGATAGCCGTCCGACAGATAACCCATGTCGCCCGTGTCCAGCCAGCCGTCCGCCATGCAGGCGGCGGTCGCGTCGGGATCGCGGAAATATCCGACCATCACCGAAGGCCCCGAACACCAGACCTTGCCAATGACGCGTTCGGGCAGCGGTGCACCGTCTTCCTCGCGAACCTCGACGCGCATATCGCGGGCGGGGCGGCCGCAATTGACGATCGCGCGGTAACGACGGGGATGCGCGTTGTCGTTCGCCACCCCGGGCTCGCGTCCGGACAGCTCGGTCTCTTCGACCAGCTCGACGCGGATGCCCTCGCCCGGCGGCATGATCGACACCGCCAGCGTCGCCTCGGCGAGCCCGTACGAAGGAAGGAACGACGATGCCTTGAAGCCGGCGCCCGCGAACGCGTCGACGAAGGCCTGCATGACGTCGGGGCGGATCATGTCCGCGCCGTTCCCCGCCACGCGCCAACGCGACAGGTCGAAGCGGTCGGACGCGCGGGTCTGGCTCGACATACGCCGGGCGCAGATGTCGTAGCCGAAGGTGGGCGAGTAGGACATGCTGGTGCCGGCGTTGCGGCTGATCAGGTCGAGCCAAGCGAGCGGGCGGCGCGCGAAATCCTCGGTTTTGAGGTAGTCGGTCGACATCTGGTTGGCGACCGGTGACAGGAAGCAGCCGACCAGTCCCATATCATGATACCAGGGCAACCAAGATACGCAGCGGTCGGTGTCGATCACCTCCATGCCATGGCTATGCGCGGCCAGGTTGTTGAGCAGCGCGCGGTGCGTGATCGCGACACCGTGCGGAAACCGCGTCGATCCGCTCGAATATTGCAGATAGGCGACCTGGTCCGGGCTCGCGACGGGCAGCGGCGTGTCCGGCGCGGGGCGGGCGGCGAGTTCGGCCCAATCGATCGCGGGTACACCGCTCAGGCGAGCGGCTTCGCCCGCCATTTCGCCGAGCTCGGGCGGGTGAAGCAGGAGAACGGGGTCGCAACTGGTCAACTGAATGCGGAGCTGGTCGATATAACCGTCCTTGCCGCCGAACGAGGTCGGTAGCGGCAGTGGGACGGGCCAGGCGCCCGCATAGACGACCGCGAAGAACAGGGCGGCGAACTCGGGTCCGGTCTCCGCGATCAGCGCGACGCGGGCTTCGGGCGCGACGCCCGCCGCGAGCAGCCGCCGGGCGCCGGCCAACGCGTCCGCGCGCAGCTCGGCATAGGGGTAGGCGCGGTCGAGCACGCCGCGCGCATCATGAAAGTTCAGGCCCCGCGCACCGGTGGCGGCATAGTCGAGCGCCGCGCCCAGCGTCTCGAAATCAGCGAAGCGGCGAGGAAGGTCGTCCGCCGTCGGTGTCGGCTTAAGCGACTTGTTCCCGGCCGGCTGCTCGATCGTCATACCCGGTTGTTCCTTCTGGCCCCGCGCGCGGTCGTGTGTTCGAGCTTGGTCAACGCCGATACGCAGGCACCCGTCATGTTTTCGATTGGCGGAGTCCGATGTCAGTGTGGCACAAACATGACGCATGCGCCCCGACCGCCGTCCGATCCCGCCGCTCGACGGCCCCAAGCTCAACCGGCTGGCGTTGCGCTATGTCGAGCGTTTCGCGACGACGCGGGGGCGGTTGGCCGATTATCTCCGCCGAAAGATTCGCGAACGGGGCTGGGAGGGGGAGCCCGCCGATCCGGACGCATTGGCCGAGCGGATGGCGGAGCTCGGTTATGTGGATGACCTCGCCTTTGCGGAGGCGCGCGCGCGGTCGATGGGCAGACGCGGCCTGGGCGCGAGACGGGTCGCGGACGTGCTCCGCCATGCGCGCGTACGGGCCGAGGACGCCGAAATAGTAGCTCCGCAGATCGAGGAGCGCGGGCCCGAGGCCGCGTTGGCCTTCGCGCGGCGCAAACGGATCGGCCCGTTCGCCGCTGCTCCCGCCGACCGGGAGCAGCGCGTCAAGCAATTGACGGCGATGGCGCGCGCGGGCCATGGCTACGATCTGGCCAAACGCATCGTCGACGCCCCCCCGGGCGTGGACCTCGATCCCGACGAGTTGCGGTAAGCGATCCGCTTTGTTGCAAGCACGACGGGGTGTGGCTAGCAAAGACGCCCAAGGGATTGACGCATGGGTGATCTGACCTCCGCCGCCGACGAGCCGCACGCCGTGATCGGCGGCGAGGACGACGCGTTGCGCGCGGCGGGCGTGGTCAAATGGTTCGATGTGACGCGCGGCTTCGGTTTCGTGGTCGCGGACGATCCGGCGGTCGGCGACGTGCTGATCCACTTCTCCGTACTGCAGGCGTTGGGTCGCCGCAGCCTGCCCGAAGGTGCGCGGATCGAGGCGATGATCGTCCGGAGGGATCGCGGCTTCCAGGCGCGAGAGATCACCGCCGTCGACCTTTCGACCGCCGCGCCGGAACCGCCGCGTCCCAAACCGTCGGGCGACCGCGTCGATCCGGTCGCGCTGATCGAGGCCGCCGGGCCGTTCGAGCCGATGCAGGTCAAATGGTTCAACCGTTTGAAAGGGTACGGCTTCCTGGTCCGTGAGCGCGACGGCGCCGATGTGTTCGTTCACATGGAAACGCTGCGCCGTGCGGGGATGATGGCGGTCGAACCCGACCAGCCGATGCGCGCGCGCGTCGTCGAGGGGCGCAAGGGCCCGTTGGCGGTCGCCGTCGAAGGCGACGAATGAGGCGCTCTTGGTGGGCGGTGCTCGCCGCCCCCGTGGTCGGCGCTCTCGTGATTGCCGGGTGCGGCGATCAGGGCGAGATGAGTTCGGGAACGGGAGCGGATACCGCATCCGATCTGGTGCCAGTCACGGTCAGGACCGCGTCGGGCCCGCACCGGTTCCGGGTCGAGCTGGCGGACAACGTCCCCGAGCAGGCCGCCGGGCTGATGTACCGGACGGACCTGAAGCCGGATGGCGGAATGCTGTTCGCGCCTTATCCGGCCGAAGGCGGGCCGCCGCGCGAGGCGAGCTTCTGGATGCGGAACACACCGTCCTCGCTCGACATCGTCTTCATCCGAGCCGACGGCACGATCGCGCGGATCGCGGAGAACACCGTGCCCCTGTCCGAAGCGCCGGTCCCGTCCGGTGAACCGATCGCGGCGGTGCTGGAGGTTCCGGGCGGGCGCATGGCGGAACTGGGCGTGGCCGAGGGGGACCGGGTAGAGTGGCCGGCTCCCGGGCGGTGACGCGGTTGAAGGACGCCTTCAAGCCGGGTAAGCGTGGCCAAATGGGCTTTCTCGCATCGATCTTTACCTGGTGGAACGGCGCTACGCTGGGTACGCGCTTTGGGTTGCGCAGCATGAAGCGGGTCGGCGACGATGAACTCGGCAACGTTTATTACGAGGGTGCGCCGCGCACCGACGGGCGTAACCAACGCTGGGTGATCTACCAGGGATCGAACGACGCCAGCCGCGTGCCGCCCGAATGGTTCAGCTGGCTTCATCATCAACTTGACGGCGTGCCCGACATATCGATGCCGCCCGCGCGGGCATGGCAGAAGCCCATGGCGCCCAACATGACGGGCACCCCGCTCGCCTATCGTCCGCAGGGTGCGCTGGAGAAGGGTGGCAAGCGCGCCGAGGTAACGGGCGATTACGAAGCCTGGACGCCGGAGGGATGAACAGGCGGACTACCGCGACGGCGTTGGTCGCGGCGGCGGTCATCGGGGCGGGTGGATGGCTCGGCTACCGGACGCTTGCCGATGGCGACGCTCCTGCCGCTATTCGGACGTCGCCCGACGAGGCCGTTGAAGGCGGCGAGGTGATCGGCGAGGTCGAAACGGTCGCGGCCGGCGAGGCGCAGGCGATCGATACGGGTTCGACGCCGATG
Source organism: uncultured Sphingomonas sp. (assembly GCF_964235535.1). Taxonomy (GTDB): domain Bacteria; phylum Pseudomonadota; class Alphaproteobacteria; order Sphingomonadales; family Sphingomonadaceae; genus Sphingomonas. The sequence continues at coordinate 57,709 of NZ_CAXSBH010000012.1, read as the reverse complement.
CGCGAACGCGTGGCGGTGCTCGGACTGCTCAACAAGCGCAACGGTCTGGCGCGCGACGTGACGCTCAGGCCCGGGCAGGCGGTGCGGCTGGGCGATACGGTCGTGCGGTTGCGAGCGTGCGAGCGGACCGCCCCCTGGGAGGCGGAGGAGCTGACCGGAGCCTTCGTTCAGTTCGACGTGCGCGAGGCCGATCAGCGGTGGAAGCGCGCGTTCTCGGGGTGGCTGTACAAGGAACGGCCCGGGCTGAACGTCGTCCAGCATCCCGTCTACGACGTCTGGACTAAAAGCTGCGCGACCGTTTTTCCGGAAAGCGGCGCGGATACGGTGGCGCTCGACCCGGGTGCGGCGACGGCTGGGACGCCCAGCCGATCAAGGGCGCGGAAGTCGCCCGCGCCCGCGCCGGACAGCGCGAGCGAGCGTTCGTCCGCGCCGCAGAGCGCTGCACCCAGCAACTCGATATAGCGTTTGCGCCCGATCTCGACCGCACCCAGTGTGGCGAGGTGGTCGGTCTGGAATTGGCAATCGAGGAGAGTGAAGCCGCCGACCCGGAGCCGCGCGACGAGCCAGGCTAGCGCGACCTTCGACGCGTCCGTCGCACGGCTGACCATCGACTCGCCGAAGAAGGCGCGGCCGAGCGCCAGGCCGTAAAGGCCGCCGACGAGGCGGTCGCCGTCCCAGCATTCGACCGAATGCGCGAAGCCGCGCGCGTGAAGCTGCAGGAACACCTGCTCGATGTCCGTGTTGATCCACGTCTCCGGCCGATCGTCGACCGCCTCGGCGCATAGCGTTAGCACTTCGGCGAAGGCCCGGTCGGCGGTGACGCGGAAGCGGTCGGAGCCCACAACCTTGCGGAGCGAGCGCGAGAGGTGGAAGCCGTCCAGCGGCAGCACCGCGCGGCGGCGCGGTTCGACCCAGTGGACGCCGGCGGCATCGCGGTGGTCGGCCATCGGGAACACGCCCACGGCGTAGGCGCCGAGCACCAGATCGGGGTCGAGCGGGACCGCGCGTACGCTCAAAACACGTTGCTCAAGCGGCGAGGCGGCGCTCGACCGCGCGCCATACCTCGACGAAGGCGAGCGCGGCGGCCGAGCGGGGCGCGAACGCCCCGATCGGGACGCGGTCGGCGGCGGCCGCCTCCGCCCCGCTCGCCATCGGCACCACCGGCCAGTCGGGCTCGGCGCGGAGTGCGTCGGCATGGAGGCGGCGGCGGCGGTCGACCATCGAATGGACGGGCAGCACCGGCGTGCGGCCGCGTAAGTGGTCGATTACCTCCCGGTAGGCACGCGTCGAGAGCGCGGACGGCACCACGGGCACGAGCACGAGATCGGCGGCGCGCATCGCCTGATCGGCGGTCTCGGTCAGGCCCGGCGGACAGTCGAGCAGGACGCGGTCATGGTCCAGCGCGTCGATCAGGCGACCCAGGCGCTTCTTCTTGTCGAGATCGTGCAGCAGGTGGTCGAGCCCGCGCAACGACGCGTCGGCCGGGAGCAGGTCCAGCCCGGGATAGGCGGTCGGCCGCACGAGCCGGGCGGGCTCGACATCGCGCGAGAACACGGCCTGCGCGCGGTCGCGCCGCCGGTTCTCCGGACGGTCGTCATACAGGATCCAGCTGGCGGCGGCCTGGGGATCGAGATCCCACAGCAACGTCCGCCGGGCGGAGCGGACCGCCGACGCCCAGGCCAGATTGACGGCCAGCGTGGTCTTGCCCACGCCGCCCTTCAGGGAATAGATCGCAACCGTCGCCATGCGGGCCGACCGTGCCGCGCCGTCGGCCCGCGCGCAAGCCTCAGCCGCGGCAGCTCTGGGCGGGCTTGCCGGGTTGCGCGAGCGTGACCGTGTCGGGACCGCCGGTCAGCGACCAGCCGCCCTCGGCGACCAGCGGCTGGCCCGCCGCGGGTGCGCGCAGCGTGGTCGGCGCGCCGCCCTCCTCGGTACGGACGAACGCCTGGGCATCGCCCTGGAAGAAGGTGACGTAGGCGAGGCTGTTGTCCTTGCAGCGGAGCGTCTTCTCCGCCTTGATCGCAGGCGGCAGGGCCACGGGCGGGGCGGCGGCGAGCTGGTTCGCCATCGGATCGGGGTTGGTGTCGACCACCTCGGGGGCGGGTTGCTGACAGCCGGTGAGCGCAAAGGCGACGGCGACGGCGACGGGGAGGAGGATGGTTTTCATGACGCGGCGGCGCTTGGCGGAGGCGTTAACACTCGTCAAGCCGGGCGGCGGACCCCGCGCAAGCCGAGCTTTAGCCCGGCGGTGAGCACTTGCCTTGCCGAGCATGCAAGCGCGCGTCATTGGCGCGGACCATGACCATCCTATCCGACCCGCTCGCGCTAATCGGCAACACGCCGCTCGTTCGGCTCAAGAGCCCGAGCGAGGCGGCCGGGGCCGAGATCTTCGGCAAATGCGAGTTCAACAATCCGGGCGCGTCGGTGAAGGACCGGGCGGCGCTGTTCATCGTCGAGGATGCGGAGGCGCGCGGGGCGTTGCTGCCCGGCGGCACGATCGTGGAGGGAACGGCCGGAAATACGGGCATCGGCCTCGCGCTCGTCGCGAACGCCAAGGGGTACAAGACAATCATCGTCATGCCCGAGACGCAGAGCCGCGAGAAGATGGACACCTTGCGCGCGCTGGGCGCCGAGCTGGTGCTGGTGCCGGCCGCGCCCTTTTCGTCGCCCTGCCATTTCGTTCACATCTCCCGGCGGATGGCGGAGGAGACGCCGGGGGCGGTGTGGGCCAACCAGTTCGACAACGTCGCCAACCGCCGCGCGCACATCGTCGGGACCGCCGAGGAGATCTGGGCGCAGATGGACGGCCGCATCGACGGCTTCACCTGCGCGGTCGGGACGGGCGGAACGCTGGCGGGGGTCGGGCTGGGACTGAAGGCCAAGGACGATCGCGTGACGATCGCGCTCACCGACCCGGACGGAGCGGCGCTGTACGACTATTACGCGCACGGGGAGCTTCGGAGCGAGGGCAGCTCGGTCGCCGAAGGGATCGGGCAGGGGCGCATCACGGGCAACCTGGAAGGCGCGCCGGTCGACACGCAGTTCCGGGTGTCGGATGCCGAAGGGTGGGATTGGGTCAAGCGGCTGCTGGGCGAGGAGGGGCTGTGCCTGGGCCTGTCGGCGGGGATCAACGTGGCCGGCGCGGTCAGGCTGGCGCGCGAACTGGGGCCCGGATCGCGCGTGGCGACGATCCTGTGCGACACGGGCTTCCGCTATCTGTCGACGCTGCACGACCCCGAATGGCGGGCGGCCAAGGGGCTCCCCGCCTGACGCGGATCGACAGTCGCTCGACATCGGGCTAGGCTCGTCGCCGAAATGAAACGGTTCGCCGATGAAAAATCGCAGACGGCGCAGCGGGTCCGGGTCGGGACGATCGGGCTTCTGGCGATCATCCTGCTGATCGGGCTGGCCTCGGTCATCCTGGGTCGTGTGCGTGACGACCGAGCGCCGGAGGCTGCGGGCGGCAGCAACGCGTCCGTGGTCGCGAACCTGGCGACGACAGACGAGACGGTCCTGAACAAGTCGGAGGAGCCGTTGGCCGATCTCGGCGTCGCGCCCGGATCGGCCAGCGTCGATGCGGCGGAGAACGCGAAAGGCCGCTGAGTCGGCCACCGAAGCCGGCATCCCGAAAAAAGAACGATGGGTGTGCGCTGTGTCCCGGACGACGGCCGATCAATCCACATTAGGATAGTTATCCCCAAAAATCCCGTAATCTCCCGTTGCGTCCCGATGGGGTGATTGGTACACCCAAATCACAACGGGGCAGACTCATCGTTCGCTGGAGACAGGGGCGGATCGCGGCGAAGGTCGCGGGCCGAATGCGATGGGTCGTGCGCCTCCCGGATGTGAGGGTGGCGTGTCGGACAGGCGTCTGTATCAGGGTGGGGGGCTCGGGCTGGTGGACGACAAGGGTCGCGTCTCCATCCCGAACGCGCTCCGTTCGATCCTGGCCGAGAACGCGCCGCGGCCCGACGGCAAGGATGGCGGAACCATCATCGTCGCGGTGCACGAGGACCAGCCGTGCCTGATGGCGTACGATCCCGCCTACCTCACCGAGCTGAAGGTCGAGCTCGACCGCCGCGCCGAACTGTCGCGCGGGGCCGACGGCAAGATCGATCCCAACATCAAGCGTGGCGGCGCGAACGGCGAGGCCGTGCCGTTCGACGGGTCGGGCCGCTTCATCATGCCCGGCTTTCCGCGATTCCACGCCGGGATCGGGCAGAACGCGTTCTTCTGGGGCACCTTCGACTATATCGAGATCTGGGATCCCGCGACGTTGCTCGCCACGCCGGGCGTCGCGCCGGCGATGGTGTCCGCCTGCCGGTACCATTGCCGGGAAAAGGGGATCGCGTTTTGAGCCCCGACACGAACGGCGCCCCGCACGTCCCCGTGCTGCTGGACGAGGTGGTGGGCGCGCTCGCGCCGGTCCCCGGCGAGGTCATGGTCGACGCGACCTTCGGGGCGGGCGGCTATACGCGCGCGCTGCTGGGGCGGGGCGCGGCGGTGATCGCGTTCGACCGCGATCCGGACGCGATCGCGGACGGTCGGACGCTGGAGGCCGAGTCGGACCTGCGTCTCGTTCACGACGACTTCTCCGGGCTTGAGCGCGGGATCGACGCGCCCGTCGACGGCGTGGTGATGGATATCGGCGTATCGTCGATGCAGCTCGACCGGGGCGAGCGAGGTTTTTCGTTCCAGGCGGACGGACCGCTCGACATGCGGATGAGCCGGGAGGGACCGACCGCGGCCGACTTCCTGAACGACGCGGACGAGGGAGCGATCGCCGACGTCATCTACACCTATGGCGAGGAGCCCAAATCGCGGCGGATCGCGCGCGCGATCGTGGAGGCGCGGCCGCTGACGCGCACGGGCGAGCTGGCCACCGTCGTGCGCCGCGCGCTGGGGCACAGGCCGCACGATAAGAAGGATCCGGCGACCCGCGTCTTCCAGGCGATCCGCATCCACGTGAACCGCGAGCTGGGCGAGCTGGCCGACGGGCTCGCAGCGGCCGAGCGCGTGCTCAAGCCCGGCGGACGGCTGGCGGTGGTCACGTTCCATTCGCTCGAGGACCGGTTGGTGAAGCGGTTCCTGCGCGACCGGTCGGGCGCTGCGCCCGGCGGCTCGCGCCACCTGCCGCAAGGGCCAGGCGGCCCGGCGGCGAGCTTCGAGAAGATCGGGCCGGCGGTGAAGGCGGGCGAGGCCGAGCTGGCGCGCAATCCCCGCGCGCGGTCGGCGACTTTGCGTACGGCGCGGCGAAGTGCTGCCGCGCCCTGGTTGGAGAAGAGCATATGACCGCGGCATACAGGTTCAAGGGGCTGGGCTGGTTCGCGAGCTGCACGGCGATCGTGCTGGGCTTCTATCTGGTCTCGCTTCAGGTCGCGTCCGAGCGGAACAAGCTCGATGCGTTGAACGGCCGCATCCGCACCGCCGAACGCGACATCCGCGCGCTCGAGACCGAGTTCGACACGCGCGCGAACCTGCAGCAGCTGGAACGGTGGAACGGAGACATCCTGGCGCTGTCCGCGCCGGTCGCGGGCCAGTTCGTTCGGCATGAGGCCCAACTGGCGTCGGTGCGCTTCGACGGGCCCGCGCCGCTCAGCGGAGCCGAGATGAAGACGGCGGCGCTGGTAGTGCCGTCGATGCCCGCGATCGAGCCGATCGCGGCACCGGTGGTGGTCGCATCGATCCCAGCACGGGTTCCGGTTGCGTCCGCATCCACGCCGACGCCTGCCCGACAGCGGATAGCATTCGTCGTCGCAAAGGCGGCCACGACCGCCAAGATGGTCGCGTCCGCGCCCAAACGGATTGCGCGGCCGGACCTGGTCCGACCGCAGGCGTCGGTGGCGGTCGCGTCTGACTCCGCCTCCGTCTCCACCGAGCGTCGTCCTTCGGCCAAGCCGCAGCGCGTGGCGATGCTCGACGGCGACCTGTTGTCCGACCTGACCTCCCGCGCCCGCGACGAGGCGGGACGCCGTTGACCCTGGTGCTGGCCCGCCCGCTGGCGTCCGGCCGCCGCACCGCCGGGCAGCGTCATGCGCTGGTCGCGGTCGCGCATATGCGGCTGATGATGCTGATGCTGCTGTTCGCGGCCGGCGTGACGCTCGTGATCGGCCGGCTGGCGATGCTGGCGCTGATGTCGGGCGGCGAGACGCAGGCGGGAATGCTCCAGCGGAGCCCGCGCGGCGACATCGTCGACCGCAACGGCCAGCCGCTGGCGCGCACGATCGACGCCTGGACGATCGCGGTGCATCCCAGGAAGCTGATCGGCGACCCGGCCGAGATCGCGACGAAGCTGGCCGAGCTGATGCCGGACAGGGGCGATCAGGCGTATTTCCACCGGCTGCTAACGAACGATGTCTCGTTCACCTATCTCCAGCGGCGCGCGTCGCCCGCGCTCGTCGAGGCGGTGAACGCGATCGGCGAGCCTGCGATCGTATTCGACCGCGAAACGCAGCGGCTCTACCCGCAATCGACGATGGCGGCGCATGCGCTCGGTTTCCTGTCCACCGACGGCCACGGTATGTCGGGGATGGAGCGTGTGCTCGACGAGCGGCTGACCAACCCGGCGTTGAACGGCAAGCCGGTCGCTCTGTCGATCGACACGCGCGTCCAGGCGGCGATGGAGTCGGAACTCGGCCGCGCGATGACGGCCTATGGCGCGCGCGGGGCGGCGGGGCTGGTGCTCGATGTCGACACGGGCGAGGTCGTGTCGATGGTGTCGCTACCCGTGTTCAACCCTAACCGGGTCGGCATGGCGGGCACGGAGGAACTCCGCAACATCAATACCCAGAGCGTGTACGAGCTGGGTTCGACCTTCAAGGTGATCACCGCCGCGATCGCGCTGGAGACCGGGGTCGCGAACCTGTCGCGCCGGTTCGACGCGACGGGCGCGCTCCAGGTGGGGCGGTTCAGGATCAAGGACGATCATCCGCAAGGCCGGTGGCTCAATATTCCCGAGACCCTGGTTCATTCGTCCAATATCGCCACCGCGCGCATGGCCGACGAGATCGGCGCGGCGCGGATGCAGGCGATGTTTCGGCGGCTGGGATTCGACACCAAGCCCGATATCGAACTGCGTGAAAAGGGCCGGCCGCTATGGCCGACCTTCTGGGCCCGGACGACGGTGATGACGACCGCCTACGGCCATGGAATCGCGGTGACGCCGCTGCATCTGGCGAGCGCCTACGCCGCGATGATCAACGGCGGCGTCTGGCGACCCTCTACCCTGCTGAAGGTCGAGCCGGGTCGCGCGCCCAAGGGCCGGCGCGTAATCAGCGCGGAGACCAGCCGGCGGATGCGGCAGATGATGCGGCTGATCGTGCAGGAGGGCACCGGCCGCAAGGGTGAGGCTCCGGGCTACCGCGTCGGCGGCAAGACTGGGACGGCCGAGGTCGCGCAGGGCGGCGGGTACGCATCGAACGCGAACGTATCGACCTTCGCCGCGGCGTTCCCGATGGACGCGCCGCGCTATGTCGTGATCGCGATGATGGATTCGCCGAAGCGCGTCGAGGCCAATCAGTTCCAGACCACGGCGGCCTACACCGCCGCGCCGGTCGTCAGCCGGGTGATCGCGCGGACGGGCGCGATCCTGGGCGTAATCCCCGACGACCACGTCGATGTCGACCAAAGCGACGTCATGCCGCTGCTGTGGCGCGCGCCGGGCGAGAGCGGCGGGCATGGCGAATGAGGCTCTGGAAATGAGGCTGGGCGCGCTCACCGGCGGCGACGAGACCGCGGCGGTGACGGGGTTCGCCATCGATCACCGGAAGGTCGCGCCGGGCACGGTGTTCGGAGCGTTCCCGGGCGCGCATTTCGACGGCGAGGCGTTCATCCCGCAGGCGATCGGCAGCGGCGCGGTGGCGGTGGTGGCGGGGCCGAACGCGGTGGTGCGGGGCGCGGCTCATATCGCCGACGCCAATCCGCGCAGACGCTTCGCCAGGCTGGCGGCGCGGTTCTTCGAACCGTTTCCGCAGGTGGCGGTGGCGGTGACCGGCACCAACGGCAAGACGTCGACCGTTGAGATGTGTCGCCAGCTGTGGCGCATGGCGGGGCATCATGCGGCTTCGATCGGGACGCTGGGCGTGACGACCGCCGACGAGCGCGTCGTCACGGGGCTGACCACGCCCGACATCGTCACCTTCCTGTCGAACGTGGCTGGGCTCGCGCGCGAGGGCGTGACGCATCTGGCGTTCGAGGCGTCGAGCCATGGGCTGGATCAGTACCGGACCGAGGGCGTACCGGTCTCAGCGGCGGCGTTCACCAACCTGTCGCGCGACCATCTCGATTATCACGGAACGATGGAGGCGTATCTCGACGCCAAGCTCCGGCTGTTCGCGGAGATGCTTGGCGTCGGCGGCGCGGCGGTGGTGTGGGCGGACGATCCCATGGCCGGCCGGGTCGGCGAGGTCACCCGGAAGCGCGGCGCGCGCGTGCTGACGGTGGGCGAGCGCGGCGAGCTGCTGCGGCTCGTCGGTCGGACCCCGACGCTGCTAGGCCAGACGTTGGCGATCGAGGCGGAGGGCGCGACGCACATCGTCGATCTGCCGTTGATCGGGGCGTATCAGGCGGCCAACGCGCTGGTCGCGGCGGGGCTGGTGATCGCCACGGGCGGCTCGGTCGATGCGACGCTCAAGGCGTTGGCGCGGCTGCAGCCCGTGCGGGGGCGGCTGGAGCGCGCGGCGATCGCGCGGTCGGGCGCGCCGGTCTATGTCGATTACGCGCATACGCCTGACGCGCTCGAGGCGGCGATCGCCGCGCTCAAGCCGCATGCGGGCGGGCGGCTGATCCTGGTGTTCGGGGCGGGCGGCGACCGCGACCCGGGCAAACGCTTGGCCATGGGCGCGGTCGCGGCGACCGGGGCGGCTCACGTGATCGTCACCGACGACAATCCGCGCACCGAGGACGCGGCGGCCGTCCGCCGCATGGTCCTGGAGGGCGCGCCGCAAGCTTTGGAAATCGGGGACCGGCGTGACGCGATCGCGGCGGCGATCGGGGAGGCCGGGCCGCACGACGTCGTGCTGGTGGCCGGCAAGGGGCATGAACAGGGTCAGGTCATCGGCGACCTGATCCTTCCTTTCGACGACGTGGCCGTGGCCAGGGAGTATGCAGCATGAGTGTGACGGAACGCAAAGCGATGTTCGAGCCTCGCAAAGACGAGGGCAAGCGACCCAAGCTGGGGCTGAAATTCGGGAGCGGGGAGACCTCCGCGCGGCCGTTGCCCCGGGTGGAAGGCGCGCGGTGAGCTTATGGACGGCCGCCGAGATCGCCATAGCGACCGGCGGCACGGTTCAGGGCGACTTCGAGGTAACAGGCGTCGCATTCGACTCTCGCGAGGTGGAGTCGGGCGACCTGTTCGTGGCTATGTCGGGTGAGGCTACCGACGGGCACCGCTTCCTGCCCCACGCCTTCGCGGCGGGCGCGGGCGGCGCGATAGCGTCCGAACGGTGTGACGGCCCGCATGTGCGGGTGGCGGACGGGTTCGCGGCGCTCCAGGCGCTCGCGCGCGCGGCGAGAGACCGGTCGGCGGCGCGGATCGTCGGGGTGACGGGATCGGTCGGCAAGACATCGGCCAAGGAGGCGCTGTACGCCGCGCTGGAGCGGTCGAACCACGGCCAAGTGCACCGGTCGGTCAAGAGCTACAACAACCATACGGGCGTGCCGCTCAGCCTTGCGCGGATGCCGCGCGACGCCGGGTTCGGCGTGTTCGAAATGGGGATGAATCATGCGGGCGAGCTCGCCGCGCTGACGCGGATGGTCAGGCCGCATGTTGCGATCGTCACCGCGATCGCGCCTGCGCATCTGGAGTTCTTCGCCGACGAAGCGGCGATCGCCGATGCCAAGGCGGAGGTGTTCGAGGGGTTGGAGCCAGGCGGGACGGCGATCGTGCCATTCGACAGCCCGCACCGCGACCGGCTCGTGGCCGCCGCGCGCGAGCACGCGGAGCGGGTGGTCACGTTCGGGTTGGAGAAGGGCGCGGACGTCCATGCTCGCGAGGCAATGCGGGTGGGGACGGGCGGCACGTTCGTGACCGTGACGCTGGGCGGCGGGCGCGAGCTGAGCCTCACGGTCGGGCAGCCCGGCGCGCACCATGTGTCGAACGCGCTGGCGGTGCTGGCAGCGGTCGATGCGCTCGGCGCGGATTTGGGGCAGGCGGGGCTGGCCTTGGCGGAGCTGGGTGGGCTGGCGGGTCGCGGCGCGCGGATCAGGGTGCCGGTCGCGGGCGGCGAGGCGCTGGTGATCGACGAGTCCTACAACGCCAACACCGCATCGATGCGCGCCGCGCTCGCCGTGCTGGGCGACGAGCCGGGGCGGCGGATCGCGGTGCTGGGCGAGATGCGCGAGCTGGGCGAGCGATCGGGCGAGCTCCATGCAGGATTGGCAGATGCGGTGATCGCCGCGCGCGTCGAACGGGCGCTGCTGGTCGGCGAAGCGACGGTGCCGCTGGCGCGCGCGCTTGAGGGCGCGGTGGATCTGGTGCATGTCGTTGACGCCAACGCGGCGCTGTCGTCCTTGCGCGATCTGATCGCGCCCGGCGACGCGGTGCTGGTCAAGGGGTCGAACGGGGTGGGGCTGTCACGCGTGGTCGCAGGCCTCGGAGGCGCATAGGTGCTGTATTGGATCGCGGAGGCGCTGGGCTTTCCCGGCGCTCTGAACCTCATCCGCTACCTCTCATTCCGCACGGGCGGCGCAGTCGCGACCGCGCTCGCCATCGGGCTGGTGATCGGGCCGAAATTCATCGGCTGGCTGCGCGTGCGCCAGGGCAAGGGCCAGCCGATCCGCGCCGACGGACCGCAATCGCATCTGGCCAAACGCGGCACGCCGACGATGGGCGGGCTGATGATCCTGACCGCGCTGACGCTGGCCGTGCTGATCTGGATGAACTTGTCGAGCCCGTTCGTGTGGGCATGCCTGTTCGTGACGCTAGGCTTCGGCGCGATCGGATTCATGGACGATTGGGACAAAGTGCGCAAAGCCAGCACGGCGGGCGTGTCCGGGCGAACACGGCTGCTGCTTGAGTTCGCGGTGGCGGGAATCGCCGCGCTGATCGTCATGCGGCAGAACGGAACGCCACTCTATTTCCCGTTCACCGACCGGTATTATCTGGAGCTAGGCTGGTTTTACCCAGTATTTGCGGCGTTCACGATCGTGGCGTTCGGGAACGCGGTGAACCTGACCGACGGGCTCGACGGGTTGGCTACGATGCCGGTGATCATCGCTTCGGTGGCGTTCATGATCATCGTCTATCTTGTTGGGAATGCACGTTTTTCCGAGTATCTGGGCATCCCGCACGTCGTGGGGGCGGGCGACCTCGCCATCTTCTGCGGCGGGATCGTCGGCGCGGGGCTGGCGTTCCTCTGGTTCAACGCGCCCCCCGCCGCCGTGTTCATGGGCGACACGGGAAGCCTCGCGCTCGGCGGCGCGCTGGGAACGATCGCGGTAGTGTCGCATCACGAAATCGTCCTGGGGATCATCGGTGGGCTGTTCGTGGCGGAGGCGATGAGCGTCATTATCCAAGTGTTTTTCTATAAGCGCACCGGGCGGCGGGTGTTCAAGATGGCCCCGATCCACCATCATTTCGAGCAGCTGGGGTGGAGCGAGCCGACGGTCGTGATCCGGTTCTGGATCATCAGCCTAGTGCTGGCGCTCGCCGGCCTGTCGACGCTGAAGCTGCGGTGATCACGAGCCGGACTTGGGCGGGGCAGCGTTACGCCGTGCTCGGGCTGGCCCGGTCGGGCACGGCGGCCGTGCGCGCGCTGGTCGCGGGCGGGGCGAATGTGATCGCGTGGGATAAGGATGAGGAACGGCGCGGTCCCTTAGCCCCTTCCTTTCAGGGGAGGGGTTGGGGAGGGGAACGCCATCAGCCGAGTGGGTCCCGGGGTGCTAGCTCGTTGACAGCGGCCCCCTCCCCAAACCCCTCCCCTGAAGGGGAGGGGCTTACTATCGCCGACCTGGACACTGTCGATCTCGCCGGGCTGGATGCGTTGGTTCTGTCCCCCGGCGTGCCGCTGAACACGCATCCGCTTGTCACTAGGGCGCGGACAGCTGGACTCACGGTGATCGGCGACATCGAGCTGTTTGCGCAAGCGAGGGCGGACCTGCCCACGCACAAGGTGGTCGGCATCACCGGCACGAATGGCAAGTCGACCACGACTGCGCTCGTCCACCATATCCTGCGGACGGCGGGGGTGCCGAGCCTTATGGGCGGCAATATCGGGTTGCCGATTTTAGCTCAGGAGCCGCTGCCCGGGGGCGGCGTGTATGTGCTCGAGCTGTCGAGCTTTCAGATTGACCTCACGGCCACGCTCGATTGCGAGGTGGCGGTGCTGCTGAACGTCACGCCCGATCATCTCGACCGATATGACGGGTTCGACGCCTACGCCGCTTCCAAGGCTCGGCTGTTCGCGATGCAGTCGGCGAGCCATGAGGCAGTGATCGGGATCGGGGACGACGCCTCCGCGAAGATCGCGCGGTCGTTGTCGGGGCGCGGGGAGCGATTGACGAAGATCGCGCCGGGCGTGTGCATGGATCAGTCGCGCTGGCCCGCGTTGCAGGGGCCGCACAACGCGCAGAACGCGCTCGCCGCGATCGCGGTCGGACGGGCACTGGGAGTGGGCGAGCAGGACATCACGCGCGGGCTCGAGAGCTTTTCCGGACTGCGGCATCGGATGGAACAGGTCGCGGTTCGGAACAAAGTTTCGTTCGTGAACGACTCCAAGGCCACGAATGCGGAGGCAGCCGCTCCGGCACTGGGCTCGTTCGAGCGGGTGCATTGGATATTAGGCGGTCGCGCGAAAGGCAACGACCTGGACGCTTGCCGGCCGCGGTTCGATCGGGTCGTGCGAGCCTACACCGTCGGCGAATCGGGCCCACACTTCGCCACATACCTGCGCGAGGCGGGCGTTGCGGTCGAGGAGGCGGGGACGGTGGCCCGCGCCGTCGAGGCGGCTGCGAGCGCCGCCCGGCCGGGAGAGGTCGTGCTACTGTCGCCCGCCGCAGCGTCGTTCGATCAGTTTCGCAATTTCGAAGAGCGCGGCGATGTATTCCGCGCGTGCGTGGGGGAACTGGCGTGAGCGACGCTCTGGGGCGCGGCGAGCAGGCGAGTGCGCAGGCGGGCGGGATCATGTCACGCATGAAGGGTCGGGGCGGGCGCGGCGACCGGTCGCCGCTCGGCACCTGGTTCTGGGATATCGACCGCGTGCTGCTGTTGCTGACGCTGTTCCTGATCGCGATCGGGCTGCTGGCAGTAGCGGCCGCCTCGCCCGCCAGCGCCCGACGCTATTCGGGCGAGGCGGTGCGGATCGCGCCACTATATTACTTCTGGCGGCAGCTGATGTGGGTAGGCGTGTCGCTGCCCGTTCTGGTCGCGACGTCGATGCTACCCGTGGCGGCAGCGCGGCGTTTGGCGTTGATCGGGGCGGCGTTGTTCGTCGCGCTGCTCGCCCTGACGCCGCTGATCGGCGTGGAGGTGAACGGGGCCAGGCGCTGGATCGGCCTCGGCATCGCGCAGTTTCAGCCTTCCGAGTTCCTCAAACCGATGTTCATAGTCTCACTCGCCTGGATCCTCTCGCTCAAGGCCAAAGACGAGGAGCTGCCGACCGTGCTGCTGACCGGAGGCGCAACCGGGTTCGTCGCGCTGCTCCTGATGCTCCAGCCTGATTTCGGGCAAACGATCATCTTCTGTCTCGTTTGGATGGCTCTGTTAATGATCGCGGGAACGCCGACCAAGATAATGGCCGGGCTGGCGGCGATGGTGCCCGTCGGATTGGTCGCAGCATATTTCTTTTATGGAACCGCACGCAATCGGATTGACGCTTTCCTGTTTCCCGATGTCGAAGGCGTCGGCGCTGGAGACCATTTTCAAACGGACGCGGCGCACCGGACGCTTACGTCGGGCGGATGGACGGGAACGGGGCCGGGTGGCGGCAACGCCAAGTTCGGACTGCCCGAGGCGCATACCGACTATATCTTCTCCGTCATCGGCGAGGAATTCGGGCTGATCGCCTGTTCGGTGATCGCGGTAGTGTTCCTGGCGATCGTCGTGCGCGTGTTCGTCAAGCTGCTCGACGAGCAGGACGAATTCCGTCTGCTCGCGGCTGCGGGGCTGGCGACGCAGTTCGGGGCGCAGGCACTGGTGTCGATGGCGGTCAATACGGGGCTTGCCCCGTCGAAGGGGATGACGATGCCGTTCATCAGCTATGGTGGATCCTCGACGATCGCATTGTCGGTTGGCATGGGGTTGCTGCTGGCGTTCACCCGGCGCAATCCGTTCCTGACGCGGAGCCCTTATGTGGTCCGCTGGAGTGGACAATGACGGCAAGGCATTTCGTACTCGCGGCCGGGGGCACCGGTGGGCACATGGTGCCGGCGGCGGCGCTGGCGACCGAGCTGGGGAGGCGTGGACACCGGGTTGCGCTGGTCAGCGACGAGCGTGGGATTCGCTTTCCGGGGGTCTTCGCTGATGGTCCCGGGGGCGTGCAGACGCATGTGCTCCCGGCCGGCCGGATCGCGGGCGGGCCCGTCGGATGGTTGCGGGCCGGGCGCGAGATGCTACGCGGGCGGTCGATGGCGCGCGAGCTGTACCGGACCTTCAAGCCAGAGGCGGTGATCGGCTTCGGCGGCTATCCGGCGCTGCCCGCACTGCTGGCGGCATTCGCGGACGGCGTGCCGACGGCGGTCCACGAGCAGAATGCGGTGTTGGGGCGCGTCAATCGGTTGGTCGCGGGGCGGGTCGATGCGATCGCCACATCGTACGCGAAGACCGAGCGGCTGGCGGGCAGGTATGCGGGCAAGGTGCGGCACATCGGCAACCCGGTGCGTGAGGCGGTGCTGGCTTTGCGGAGTCGGCCCTATCCGCTGCTGGAGGAGGACGGCATCTTCCGCGTGCTGGTGACGGGGGGTAGCCAGGGCGCGACGATCCTTGCCGACGTGGTGCCCGACGGGCTGGCGATGCTGCCGATCACCTTTCGGCGGCGGCTGCAGGTAACGCAGCAGGCGCGGATCGAGGACATCGACGCGGTGCGCGCCAAATACGCCGCGCATCAGATACCCGCCGATCTCGCCACTTACCTGCCCGATATGCCCGAGCACCTGGCCTGGGCGCACCTCGTGATCGCGCGCGCGGGCGCATCGACGATCGCCGAACTGACGGCGGCGGGGAGGCCGGGCATCTTGGTGCCCCTGCCGAGCGCGACCGACGACCACCAGACGGCCAACGCGCGCGAGATCACCACGGCGGGCGGCGCGCGGACGATCGCGCAGGGCGACTTCACCGCGGTGGAACTGGCCAAACAGATGCAGAAACTGGGGCTGGACCCGGCGGCGCTGGAGAACGCGGCCGGGCGGGCGCGGGCTTGCGGGAAGCCGGACGCGGCGCGTGAGCTGGCCGATCTGGTCGAGAATCTGGGCGCGCCCGTATCGCGACTGCCGGTCGGGGTCGCCAACACCAGGCGCAAGGCGGCGTTGGCGGGAGCTTTCGGCGCGTGAGAATGGCCGCGACCGACATCGGCGTGATCCACTTCGTGGGGATAGGCGGGATCGGCATGTCGGGAATCGCCGAGGTGATGATGAACCTGGGCTACCGCGTCCAGGGGTCGGACGTCGCCGAGGGGTATGTCGTCCAGGGCTTGCGCGCCAAGGGTATTCCCGTCGCGATAGGGCACAGCGCGGACAATCTGGGCGAAGCGGCCGTAGTGGTCGTATCGACCGCGATCACGCGGTGTAATCCGGAGGTGGAGGCCGCGTTGGAGCGGCGCGTGCCGGTAGTGCGGCGGGCGGAAATGCTGGCGGAGCTGATGCGGCTGAAATCGACGGTCGCGGTGGCGGGCACGCACGGCAAGACGACGACGACGTCGATGGTGGCGGCTCTGCTCGATGCGGGCGGGGTTGATCCGACCGTCATAAACGGCGGGATCATCAATAGCTACGGGTCGAATGCGAAGCTCGGTGCGAGCGACTGGATGGTCGTCGAAGCGGACGAGAGCGACGGGTCGTTCCTTCGGCTCGATGGCACGGTGGCGGTCGTCACCAATATCGATCCCGAACATCTGGACCATTACGGCTCGTTCGAGGCGGTGAAGGACGCGTTCGTCCAGTTCGTCGAGAACGTACCCTTCTACGGCGCGGCCTTGCTGTGCCTCGACCATTCGGAAGTGCAGGGCATCCTGCCTCGTTTGCGCGACCGACGAGTGGTGACCTACGGCTTTTCGGCGCAGGCGGACGTGCGCGGCGTCAACGTCGTGCCCGTCGCGGGGGGCAATCGGTTCGAGTGTCTGGTGCGCGCGCGCGACGGGTCGGTTCGCTCGATCGAGGGGATCGAGTTGCCGATGCCGGGCCGCCACAACGTTCAGAACGCGCTGGCGGCGATCGGCGTGGCACTGGAGCTGGGGATCGACGACGCGACGATCCAGAACGGCTTCGCGAAGTTCGGCGGGGTGAAGCGGCGTTTCACCAAGGTCGGCGAGGTAGGCGGCGCGACGATCATCGACGATTACGGTCACCATCCGGTCGAGATCCGCGCGGTGCTGGCGGCGGCGCGTGAGGGTGTGCGCGGTCGTGTGATCGCGGTGGTGCAGCCGCATCGATACTCGCGGCTCGGCGCGTTGATGGAGGAGTTTCAGACGGCGTTCAACGACGCCGACCGGGTGCTTGTGACGCCGGTCTATGCGGCGGGCGAGCAGCCGGTCTCGGGGGTGGACTCGGACGCGCTGGTCGAGGGGTTGAAGCGGCGCGGGTATCGGTATGCGGCGACGGTCGCGGACGCGGATGCGCTGGCGGTGGAGCTGGTGGGGACCATCGAGCCTGGCGATATTGTGGTGTGCCTGGGCGCGGGCGACATCACTAAATGGGCGGCGGGGCTTGCGGACGCGATCGCGGCACGGCGCGAGCGGGCGGCGGCGTGAGCATGGCCGCGACCATTCCGCGTGTTGCCGGGCGGATCACCGAACATGCACCGCTCGCGCCGCTCGTCTGGTTCAAGTCGGGAGGCGCGGCCGAGATGCTGTTCGAGCCCCGAGATACGGACGATCTATCGGCGTTTTTGGCCGACCTGGGTCCCGCGGTCCCGGTCATGGCGCTCGGGCTCGGCTCAAACCTGATCGTTCGCGACGGCGGCATGTCCGGTGTCGTGGTGCGGTTGGGCAAGCCTTTCGCCGGTGTCGAGCGGCTGGATGCGACGATGTTGCGGTGCGGTGGCGGCGCGAGCGGGATCCTGGTCTCGTCCAGTGCGAGGGATGCGGGGATAGCGGGGGTGGAGTTCCTGCGTTCGATTCCCGGAACGGTCGGCGGCGTCGTGCGCATGAACGGCGGAGCGTACGGCCGCGAGGTGAAGGACATCCTCGTCGAGTGCGAGATCGTGCTCCGCTCGGGCGAGCGGCGCGTGTTCGCCGCGCGCGAGCTCGGCTACAGCTACCGCCATAGCGAGCTGCCCGACGGGTGCGTAGTGACGAGCGCGACGTTCCGCGGCCGGCCGGGCGAGGTCGGCGCGATCCAGGCGGAGATGGACCGGATCGCCGCCGAGCGCGAGGCTTCGCAGCCGCTGCGGTCGCGGACGGGCGGGTCGACCTTCAAGAACCCCGCCGGGCATAAGGCTTGGGGGCTGATCGACGCGGCGGGGTGTCGGGGGCTTTGCAAGGGCGACGCACAAGTATCGGAGAAGCACTGCAACTTCCTCCTCAATTTGGGCGGCGCGAGTTCCGCTGAGATCGAGGCGTTGGGGGAGGAAGTGCGTGCGCGCGTGCTGGCGCATTCGGGGATCGAGTTGGAGTGGGAGATACAACGCGTGGGGAGGCCGGCGTGAGCGGGCCGCTGCACATTGTCGTGCTGATGGGTGGCTGGTCGGCGGAGCGCGAAGTGTCGCTGTCGTCGGGGTCCGGCATCGCCGAGGCGTTGGAGAGCCTGGGTCACCGGGTGACGCGCATCGACATGGGGCGCGATGTCGCCGCGCGGCTAACCGAGTCCGCGCCCGACCTGGTGTTCAACGCGCTCCACGGAACACCCGGTGAGGATGGGTCGGTGCAGGGGATGCTCGATTTGATGGGCTTCCGGTATACGCATAGCGGGCTCGCGACCTCGGTGATAGCGATCGATAAGGTGCTGACCAAGCAGTTGCTGGTCCCGCACGGCCTGCCGATGCCAGGAGGGCGCATCGTCAAGTCGGCCGAGGTGCATCAGCGCGATCCGCTGCCACGGCCGTATGTGCTCAAGCCGGTGAACGAAGGGTCGTCGGTGGGCGTCGCGATCGTTACCGATGAAGGCAATTATGGGAACCCGATAGCGCCCGATGTTCAGGGACCGTGGCAGAAGTTCGATGAGCTGCTTGCGGAGCCGTACATACGCGGGCGCGAGTTGACGACTGCGGTGCTGGGCGGGCGGGCGCTGGGCGTGACCGAGCTCAAGCCCAAGTCGGGCTGGTACGATTACGACGCGAAGTATACCGACGGGATGACCGAGCACGTCTTTCCAGCGGATATCCCTGTCGAGGTCGCAAACGCGTGCCGGGGCATCGCGATCGAGGCGCATCGGCTGCTCGGCTGCAGGGGAGCGTCGCGCGCCGACTTTCGATGGGACGACAGTCAGGGCGTCGACGGGCTGTTCCTGCTGGAGGTCAATACCCAGCCGGGTATGACGCCGCTCAGCCTTGTCCCCGAACAGGCGCGGCATACGGGCATGAGTTACCCCGAGCTGGTCCAGGCGATCGTCGAAGAGGCGATGGCCCGATGAGTCGGACGATCAAGCGCGGCGCGCCGCCCCGAAAGTCCTTACGGCGGAAGGTCGTCAAGAAGCAGCCCTTGTTCGACCGGGTGCTCGGGCGGCTGCCGGTCAGCCCGGAGCTGCTCGCGAAGGCGGCGACCTGGACGATGCTGGGCGTCGTTGGGGCGAGTGTAGTCGCGGCGGCAAGCTGGGCGGGGATGCCAGCCATGATTGGGGCCGAGCTGTCGGAGGGAGCGGGCCGCGCAGGCCTGCGCGTCGGGCGGATCGAGATCACCGGACTGAAACGGATGAGCCGCCTGGACGTGTACGCCGTGGCGATGGAGCAGCGGTCGCTGGCGATGCCGTCGGTTGATTTGGCGGCGGTGCGAGGCAAGCTTCTTAGGTACGGTTGGATCGCGGACGCACAGGTGTCGCGGCGGTTGCCCGATACGTTGCTTGTCAACATCGTGGAGCGCGTACCCGCCGCCGTGTGGCAGGATGGTGGGCGGCTGACGCTGATCGATGCGGAGGGTGTGCTGCTCGCGCCGGTGGCGCCCGGCGAAGCATTCGACCTGCCGCTTCGGATCGGGCCGGGTGCGGATCGGCAGGAGCGCGGCTATCAGGCGCTGCTCGCCGCCGCGCCGGGGCTTAGGGCGCGCGTGCGAGCCGCGACCTGGGTGGGTCACCGGCGCTGGGACCTGACCTTTCGGACGGGCGAGGTGCTGGCGCTGCCCGAGGAGGACGCGCGGCGCGCTATCGTGCGCTTCGCCGAGCTCGACCGGTCGGGTCCGCTGCTGGGGCGCGGGTGGAAGCGGTTCGACATGCGCGACCCGGCGAAACTGGTGGCGCGCAAGCCGGATTCGAGCGAACGTGTAACTGCGACGCCGGGGGGCGACGCGGAGTCTGGTGATAAGCCGACGAGCAGGGAGGGCTGAGGATGGCGAAGACGGCACCTGAAGGGTTGATCACGGCGCTCGATATCGGGTCGTCCAAGGTATCGGCGATGATCGCGCGTAAGGGCGACGGCGGCGAGTTGATCGTGCTGGGCACCGGTCAGCGCGAGAGCCGGGGCGTAAAGCGCGGCTACATCGCCGACATGGGCGCGACCGAGGCGGCGGTGCGTGAGGCGGTGGAGCAGGCCGAGCGGGTAGCGGGACTGAACATCGAGGATGTGTGGGTAGGTTTCTCCGCCGGAGGGCTGATCTCTGACGTGGCGTCGGTCGAGTCGGACTTGGGCGGGCACCGGGTGGAGCAGGGCGATATCGACGCGCTGCTCGCGGCCGGACGTCAGTCGATCGATCCGCACGGGCGCATGGTGCTCCATGCGCAGCCCGCGCTCTATACGCTCGACGGGCTGACCGGCGTCAAGAAGCCGCTCGGGCTTCATGCCGACCGGCTGGGCGTCCACATCCATGTCGTCGCGGCGGACGGGTCGCCGGTCCGAAATCTCGATCTGTGCGTGCGGTCGGCGCATCTGGAGGTGCGCTCGATCATCGCATCGCCCGTCGCGACGGGGCTTGCCTGCCTGTCGGACGAGGAGCGCGAGCTGGGCGTCGCGCTGGTCGAGATGGGAGCGGGGATCACCAACGTGTCGCTGTTCGCAGGGGGTATGCTCGTCGGGCTCACATCCATCCCGTTCGGGGCGGCGGACGTAACCGACGACATCGCCTCCGCTTTCGGAACGCGGCGGCAGCAGGCCGAGCGGATGAAGTGCTTCCACGGCTCGGCGAACACGAGCCCGCGCGACAATCACGACATGATCTCCGTGCTGCCGATCTCCGCGGAGGACGGGGCGGGCGATGCGGTGCAGATCACCAAGGCGCAGCTGATCGGCGTAATCCGCCAGCGGCTGGAACATTTGACAGGCGAGATCGGCAGGGCGCTCAAAGAGCTGAAGTTCGAGGGGCCGGTCGGGCGGCAAGTGGTGCTGACGGGCGGCGGCGCAGAGCTGAAGGGCGTGGCCGATTACGCACAGGCGGCGCTGGGCCGATCGGTCAGGATCGGGCGGCCGCGCGGGCTGACGGGGCTGCCTGACGCGCATGGCGGACCCGCCTTCGCGACGCTGGCGGGGCTGGCGTTCTACGCCGCGTCCGACCCGATCGACCTGCGCGCGATGGCTCCGCAGGCCCAGACGGTGTACCGTCCGGGTGGGTTCCAGCTGGTTCGCAAGCTGATCCAGGCGGCGCGCGCGAATTATTGAAGAGGCGGGACATTCGGACTGGCGGCGCACGGGTCGTTGGTGCATTCACGGTTAATTATCGGGGGCCGCGAGGTCGGCTTCGGGGTGTGGAGTAGAGTCGAATGCCGATCGAGTTCATGGACACCAACGACGTGGACGAGCTGACCCCGCGCATCGCGGTAATCGGCGTGGGCGGGGCGGGCGGCAACGCGATCGCCAACATGATGCGCGCAGACGTACAGGGCGTCGACTTTCTAGTCGCCAATACCGACAGCCAGGCGCTCAAGCAGTCGATCGCGCCACAGCGCATCCAGTTGGGTGCGAAGATCACGCAAGGGCTCGGCGCGGGATCGCGGCCCGAGATCGGGCGCGCGGCGGCCGAGGAGACGATCGACCAGCTGTCCAAGCTGCTCGAGGGTAGCCACATGTGCTTCATCGCAGCGGGCATGGGCGGCGGCACCGGCACGGGCGCGGCTCCCGTCATCGCCAAGGCGGCGCGCGACATGGGCATCCTGACGGTGGGCGTCGTGACCAAGCCCTTCGCCTTCGAGGGCAAGCGTCGCTCGAAAAGCGCCGAGGCGGGCATCGAGGAGCTGCAAAAGTATGTCGACACACTGATCGTCATCCCCAACCAGAACCTGTTCCTGATCGCCAACGCCAACACGACCTTCAAGGAGGCGTTCGAGATGGCGGACGAGGTGCTGCAGCAGGGCGTGCGCGGCATCACCGACCTGATGGTCATGCCCGGCCTCATCAACCTCGATTTCGCCGACGTGCGGTCGGTGATGCAGGAAATGGGCAAGGCGATGATGGGCACCGGCGAGGCAGGCGGCGACAACCGCGCGCTGGAGGCGGCGCAAAAGGCGATCGCCAATCCGCTGCTCGACGGCGTGTCGATGCAGGGGGCCAAGGGCGTCATCATATCGATCACCGGCGGCGACGACATGCGTCTGCTGGAGGTGGATGAGGCCGCGAACCACATCCGCGACCTGGTCGATCCCGACGCCAACATCATTTGGGGATCGGCGTTTAACCAGGATCTGGAGGGGCGTATCCGCGTATCCGTCGTCGCGACGGGTATCGAGGCGGAGGCGCAAATGGCCGGAGCGCCTGCGCAGCCGGAAGCGACGCGGTCCTTCGGCTTCGGCCTCGCGCGCAAGAGTGACGAGCCGCAATCCTTCCGCCCGGCTGCTTCTGCGGCGTCGATCCCGACAGCTGTGGCCACGCCGGTGACGCCCAAGGCCGCGCCGACGCTGGTCAAGGAGGAGCCGCTCGATCTCGCGACCGTTCAGGCGCAGGCCGCCGATGCGCTGCCCGAGACGGCCGACGCGGCGAATGACGAACTGGTGCTGGGCGCGGAAACGATCGTGCCACAGGTGCCGGGCGAGCGTACCGATGGCTATGCGGGTCAGGCCGTGCCCGCACCGCCGATCGCGCCCACCGGCGGTTCGGTCGACGACGCCGCAGCACGCCGCCGCTGGCTCGCGCCGGGCGCTGACGTCCAGGCGGCGGGCGAGCCCGCGCCGGCCGCGCCGCGCGTGAAGATGGGCGGAACGCTGTTCGAGCGGATGTCCAATGCCGCGAGAGGCGTTCAGCGCGACGAGCAGGTTCCCGAGGACAAGGCCGAGCTGGACATCCCGCGCTTTCTGCATCGCCAGAACAATCAGTGAGTTGACGACAAGGTCGAGCAGGGTGAAACCGCGCCGCTTCGCCGTGCGCGGGACCCGATCCGCCGCGTATAAGGTGTTACGTCATTGCCGGTTCAGGCGGTGTCGGGTTTAAATCGTCGGCGGATGCGAAGCTTATACTACATCGCTCTGGCGCTCTCTACGGGCCTCGCCGGACCAACCGCGGCGCAATATCGGGCGGCTGTGCCGGTCATGCAGCCGCCCGCGACCGCCGACCAGCTCGCGACCGTGATGCGGCGCGTCGCGGCGGCTCCGACCGACGTATATGCGTTGCTGTCGGCGGGCGAGTTGTCGATCAAGCTGGACGATATGAGCGCCGCCGCCGCATTTTTCGCACGTGCCGAGAAGATCGATCCTCGTAATGGCCGCGCTAAGGCGGGTATGGCCGCGATCCTGGTGCGCGCCGAGCGGCCAGGCGAGGCTTTGCGCTATTTCCAGACGGCCGAAGGGCTCGGGCATCCGGTCAGCCGGTTCGCGGCGGACCGGGGATTGGCGTATGATCTTCTTGGCGAGCAGGAGCGGGCGCAACGCGATTACCGGCTGGCGCTCCGGACGATCGCCGACGACGAGACGATCAGGCGCTACGCCTTGTCGCTCGGCATCTCCGGGCGGCAGGCGCTGGCGCTCGAACAACTGGAGCCGCTGACGCGGCGGCAGGACCGCGCGGCGTGGCGCGTGCGCGCGTTCGTGCTGGCGATGAGCGGCGACGTCGCGGGCGCGTCGACGATAGCCGTGACGATGATGCCGCGCGGCATGGCGGGCGGGCTTCAGCCTTTTTTCGAAAGGCTGCCGTCGCTATCCGCCGCCGACCGCGCCTTCGCCGTGCATTTCGGCGAGGTGCGGCCGACGCCTGCGCGCCTAGCCGATGCGCGCATGAAACCGGGCCTGGCTCCGCTAGGACCCGATCCTTTCCCGCCGGTGCGGGTCGCCGTCGCGCGTACCGCGACGCCGCCGGTGGTGCTCGCGTCGCGTGGGGATCGTCGGCGCGTCCGCGATCGGGTCGAGCGCCAGGCCGCCGTACCTGTCCCGCCGCGTGTAGTCGCATCGACCGTGCCGCGCGCGGTCGCTGCGCCCGAGCGCCGGGTCGTGGCGTCGGTTGCTCCGCGCATTCCCGCTTCGATCGAACGGGGTCGCGTACCGGTCGCCGTGGCCGTTCCGGTCGAGCAGCGGCGCGAACCAGTTGCGGTCGCCGCGACAGCTCCGGATCCGATCGATGCCCCGGCGCTGGCCGCGCTCCGGGCGTTGGCGCAGATTGAAGGAAGTGGATCACCCGCAACCGTCGCGGCGTCGGCAACGACGCCCTCGGTCGCGCCGACCCCTGTCCAGGTCGCCTCGGCCGCTCCGGCCCTACCGAGCCCGAGCGCTGCTGCGCCGCTCGTTGTAGGGCCTGTCCTTCCGCCCGCGAGCGCGCCGACGCAGGTCGTGGCGCTCCCGACGATCACGCCGCAGCCCACGCTGCCGAGTTACTCGCTTCCAGGGACGATCAAGTCGGTACCCGACACGAGCGCGCCGGTGCGTACCGCGGGCGTACCGTCGTCGGGAACTCCGACCCCGATCCAGACAGCGAACACGACGCTAGCTCCAACCCCCGTGGCTTCGGCGACAACTTCTAATCCAACACCAGCCGCAACGATTGACATGATTGCGGCGAGCCCGGGCTTTGCAAACCTCGCGCCCGGGTCGGCCGTGGTGCCGACCTCGGTGGCGACTACGGCCGTCGTACCGCCCTTGTCCGCCACGGCGGTCCGGAGCGAGGACTCGATCCTCGCGCGAATCGTCGCGTCAATCACGATCCCCGGCGCGGAGCTGGGCGTGGTGCAGGCCGGGCGGCACTCGCCGGGCGTAGCCGCAATCGAGCCCGCCACCGCGCGCGTGCTCGCTGCCGGTGCCGCCAAGGCGGCAAGCCAGACTACCGACCGTGCCGCGGCCGTCCGCACGATTGCGATCGCGGCGAAGAGGTCGGCGGTGGAAGCCAGGCCTGTCGGGCATAATGTACGCGGCCCGAGGACCACCGCCGAGCGCCGCGCTGCCGAGCGGGCAGAATTGGCCGAGGACAGTGCGGTCCGCGCAAAAGTCGAGAAGGTGCAAAAAGATCCCGAGCGCATCTGGGTGCAGGTGGCGGGCGGCGCGAGCGAGGGCGATCTGCCGCGGGCCTGGAATGCGGCCCAAAAGAAAGCGGCGGTGCTGAAAGGCCGCGCGGCTTACGTGACACCGCTACGCGCGACCAACCGCGTCGTTACCGGTCCGTTCAAGACCGACGCCGAAGCGCGCCTGTTTGTGAACCAATTGGCAAAGCAGGGCGTTTCGGCATTTCAGTTTAAGAGCGTGACGGGCCAAAAGATGACCAAGCTTTCCGCCAAGTGACCGTGCCGCGCGCTTGCGCGTCGGATCCGGCGCGCAGCAGAGGACGCCTTCATCTCGAAATCGCGACGGAGCGGGGACCGCGCGACGCGTTTCAACGCGACCGCGACCGCATCGTTCATTCCATCAGCTTCCGCAGACTGCGCCATAAGACGCAGGTCTTCATGGCACCCGACGGTGACCATTTCCGTGTTCGCCTGACGCACAGCATCGAGGTCGCGCAGATCGGCCGCGTGATCGCGCGGGCGCTGGGGCTGAACGAGGATCTGACTGAGGCGTTGTGCCTAGCGCACGATATTGGCCATCCACCCTTTGGCCATGCGGGCGAGGACGCGCTGAAGGCAGCGCTCGCGGAGCAAGGTGGGTTCGATCACAATGGTCATACATTGAGGGCCCTTACCGAGATCGAACGACCTTACCCGCTTTGGAATGGCTTGAACCTAACTTGGGAGACGCTTGAAGGCTTGGCCAAGCATAATGGCCCGGTAGGTCAGCCCGGCTGGGCGTTGGCGCAGGCCGAGGCGGAGTTAACGATGGATCTTTCATGCTGGCCATCGCTCGAGGCGCAAGTGGCGGCGATCGCGGACGATATCGCCTATGACAATCACGATATCGACGATGGGCTTCGTGCCGGGTTGCTGACGCTCGATCAGCTGCTGGCGGTGCCGATCGTCCAGAAGAGTTGGGACGCCGCACGTGCGCGATATCCGAAGGTCGAGCCCAACCGACTATTGGGCGAACTGGTGCGCGGACAGATCGGGGCGATGGTCAACGATCTCCTGGTCGAGACCGACCGACGGATCGCGGTGTCCGGGGTAGGGGACATCGCCGACGTGCGCGGGGCCGGGCGCGCGCTGGTCGGCTTCTCCGACGAGGTGCGTGAGGCGGAGCGTGACTTAAAACGGTTTATGTATGCCAACCTTTATCATCACCCACGCCAGGTTGCGGCGGCGGCGGCGGCTCACAACGTGGTGGCGGGGCTATTCGCGGCCTACCGCGCTAGTCCAGACGCCCTGCCGCCCGCATGGCGCGCACGGCTGCCCGGAGACGAGCCGTGGCGAAGTCGGCATATCGCCGACTTTATCGCAGGGATGACTGATCGCTACGCCGTGACGCGCTACCGCGAGGTGGTCGGGCCGATCGACCTGCCCGAGGGGTTCTAGCCTCGCGCGCGCTGGGCTAAGACGCGCTGCATGACCTTATATGTCCGTTTCGCCGCGCACATCGACGCGGCGCTCGACAGCCTTACCGCCGCGGGTACGATCCCGGCGGGCCTTGCCCGCGCGAACGTGACGGTTGAGCCGCCGCGCGATGCCGCGCACGGTGATCTCGCTACCAACGCCGCGATGGTGCTGGCCAAGCCAGCGGGCGCGAACCCGCGCAAGTTCGCCGAGGCGATCGCGGCCGAGCTCGTTCGGCTGGATGAGGTGAGCGCGGTCGCGGTCGCCGGGCTGGGCTTCATCAACCTGACGCTGACCGACGATGCGTGGCGGGACGAGCTGGCCGCCATCACGCAAGCGGGCGACGATTACGGGCGGTCGCGGACGGGCGAGGGCCGGACGGTCAACATCGAATATGTCTCCGCCAATCCGACGGGTCCGATGCATATGGGCCATTGCCGGGGCGCGGTGGTGGGCGACGCGCTGGCCAAGCTGCTTGAGTTCGCGGGTGCCAAGGTGATCCGCGAATATTACGTCAACGACGCAGGGAGCCAGGTCGATACGCTCGCGCGGTCGGTCCACCTTCGGTATCGCGAGGCGCTGGGCGAAAGCGTAATCATAGCCGAAGGACTATATCCCGGCGACTATCTCGTGCCGGTCGGCCAAGCGCTCGCGGGCGAGTTCGGCGACCGCTACGCCGTCGCGCCCGAGGGCGACTGGCTGGTCACGTTCCGGACGCGCGCGGTCGAGGCGATGTTGGTGCTGATCCGTGAGGATCTCGCGCTGCTTGGCATCCATCACGACGTGTTCGCGTCGGAGGCGGCGGTGCAAGCGGCGGGCAAGCCGGAGGCGGCGGAGGCGGCGCTGCGCGCGCGCGACCTGGTCTATGATGGCGTGCTCGAGGCACCAAAGGGGGAATTGCCCGACGACTGGGAGGCGGTCGAGCTGCCGCTCTTCCGATCGACGCGGTTCGGCGACGATCAGGACCGCCCGATCAGGAAGTCGAACGGGCAGTGGACATATTTTGGCGCAGACCTCGCTTACCACTATCAGAAGGCGGAAACGGCCGACGCGCTGATCGACATATGGGGCGCGGATCATGCGGGCACCGTCAAGCGCATCGTCGCGGCCGTACAGGCGCTGACCGAGGGGCGGACGCGGTTCGATGTGAAGCTAATCCAGATGGTCCGGTTGCTGCGTGGCGGCGAGCCGGTAAAGATGTCCAAGCGCGCGGGCAACTTCGTCACGCTGGCCGATGTCGTGCGGGAGGTCGGGCGCGACGTGGTTCGGTTCACCATGCTCACGCGTCGCGCTGACGCGCAGATGGATTTCGACTTCGCCAAGGTCGTCGAGGCGTCGAAGGACAACCCGGTCTTCTATGTCCAGTATGCGCATGCGCGGATCGCGTCGCTGCACCGTCGCGCGCTCGAGGCGGGAGTCGTGCCGGGATCGGCCGACCTGTCGCGGCTTGACACGGCGGAGCTGGCGCTGATCAAGATCGCAGCGCAGTTCCCGCGCGTGGTCGAAACGGCGGCGGCGACGCGTGAGCCGCACAGGATAGCCTTCTACCTCTATGATTTAGCGGCGGCCTTTCACGGCTGGTGGAATGTAGGGAACGATGAGCCCTCGCGTCGCGCGATCCAGGCGGAGGATCACGATCTGACGCGCGCGCGGCTTTGCCTGAGCGCCGCGATCGGGCAGACGATCCGCAACGGGCTTGCCGTAATGGGCGTGACGGCGGTCGAGGAGATGAATTGATGGCCGAGCGGACCGAACCGCGTGACGAGGATCGCCTGCCCTGGTTGGAAACGGTCGAGCCGGACGAGCCGCCCCGGAGCAACACGGGGCGCACGGTCGCGCTTGCGTTACTGGGGGTCGGCCTGCTGGTCGCGATCGTGCTCGGCCTCGCTCAGTGGCAACGCGGTCCGAGCGCGAGCGGCGACAGCACGCTGATCGCTGCGCAAGAGGGTGATTACAAGGTTCGCCCCGACGATCCCGGCGGCTTGAAGGTTGAGGGCGAGGGCGACGCGGCGATCGCCACCAGCGCGGGCGAGGGTGCGGGCAACGGCGCGGTCGACCTGAAGGCGGTGCCCGAAGTGCCTGCCTTAACCACCCGCGATCCTCGTCGCACCCCGAACCCATCGCCCACTGTCGGGCGGAGCACGGTAGCGCAGGTGCCCGCGTCCGGCGGACGGCTGGTGGCGGCCGTGCCGATAGGGTCGCCGCGCGGGGCCATCCCCGGCGCGGTCGGAGGCGGCGCGCTCGTCCAGCTCGGCGCATTTCCGAGCGAAGGTGCGGCGAACGGAGCGTGGGGCAACTTCGCCAAGCGTTTCGGATACTTGGCCGCGCTGGGCAAGTCGGTCGAGGCCGCCGAGGTGGATGGGCGTACCGTTTACCGCCTGCGCGTCAATGCGGGCAGCGCGGGCCAGGCGGCGAATATTTGTGGGCGCTTGCGCGTCGCGGGCGAGGGGTGCTTCGTCACGAGCTGACGTTCGAGCCGACAGTTGTGGCGCGGTTCGATAGGTCGCGCTAACAAACCGGGCATGAAGCCCGTCATATTCGGCCTGTCGGGGCCGGTTCTCACGCCCGACGAAGCCGCCTTCTTCCGCGTCACCGACCCGGCCGGGTTTATACTGTTTCAGCGCAATGTCGTGGATCGGAGCCAGTTGCGGGCGTTGACCGACTCGCTCCGCGATCTAACCGGCCGCACGGACCTAGCCGTGCTGATTGATCAGGAGGGCGGGCGTGTAGCGCGGATGGGGCCGCCGGAATGGCCGGCCTTTCCCGCGGGTCCGGCCTTTGACGAGTTATATGAGATCGCGCCTATGTCGGCGATCCAGGCGGCGCGCGCGAATGCGCAAGCGCTTGGGCTTATGCTGGCGGAGGTGGGGATCACCGTCGACTGCTTGCCGCTGCTGGACGTCACGCGCGCGGAAACGACCGATGCGATCGCGACGCGCGCCTATGGCGGCGAGCCGATGCGCGTCGCCGCGATGGGCCGCGCAACGTTGGAGGGTCTGGCCGCGGGCGGCGTCGTCGGCGTGGTCAAGCATATGCCGGGCCATGGCCGCGCGGTCGTCGATACGCACTATCACCTTCCCACCGTGACCGCGACGGCCGAAGAGCTGGCGATAGACCTGGAGCCGTTCCAAGCGCTCGCTCACGCGCCGATGGGGATGACGTCGCATATCGTGTTCGAGGCATGGGACCGCGACCGGCCCGCGACGCTATCGCCCATCGTGATCGAGAATGTAATCCGCGAGCGCATCGGCTTCGATGGGCTGCTGATGACCGACGATATCGATATGAAGGCGTTGTCGGGCACCGCCGGACAGAAGGCGGCGGGCGCGGTGGCGGCCGGATGCGACATTGCGCTCGATTGCTGGGCGCGGATGGCGGAGATGGAGGACATCGCGGCATCGCTCGGCGAGATCAGCGACCGATCGCGCGTGCGGCTGGACCGTGCAATGGCGACGATGACGTCGCCAGAGGGCGATTTCGCCGAGCTGATCGCGAAGCGGGATGCGTTCCTTGCGCTGGTCCGATAGGGGCGGTGGCAAATGCGGTCGCGGCACCTTAGATCATGTTGAGTCGTTACGGGAGATTCAATATGGGCGGTTTCAGCCCCATCCACCTGCTCGTTCTCGCGGTCGTTGCGATTTTGCTGCTCGGCGGCGGTCGCTTCTCCAGCCTGATGGGCGATGTCGCCAAGGGCGTGAAGAACTTCAAAAAGGGCATGGTCGAGGAGGAGGATACGTCCAAGCCCATCACGCGGATCGAGACGACCAAGGTTGTCGAGCCTGCTCATGACCGTGACGGCGCGCGCGTCCGCGACGATCGCTGACGCCGCTCCGCTCGCCTGAAGCACGGCCAGCATGTTCGACGTAGCGCCGACCGAGTTCCTGCTAGTGGCCGTGATCGCGCTGCTTGTAATTGGGCCGAAGGATCTGCCCAAGGCGATGCGCGTCGTCGGTTACTGGGTTGGGCGCATGCGCGGGGTGGCGCGGCAGTTCCGTTCGGGCTTCGATACGATGGTGCGCGAGGCGGAGCTGGAGGAGATGGAGAAGCGCTGGGCTGCGGAGAACGAGCGGATCATGCGTGAACACGCCGCCGGAACCGAAGCAGAGGCGGTCGATCCTGCGTCGCTGGGGAACCCGGCCGGTGCGGATCAGTCCGACGACGCGACCGCCGAGCCCGTTCATCTAGAGCAACCCGTACTGCGCCCCGCGCCGGGCAAGTCGCTGCCGCCGCAGGGTGATGGGGTCACGTCGTGAGCGAAATCGACGAGAGCCGCGCGCCGTTGATGGACCACATGCTCGAGCTTCGAAAACGGCTGTTATATTGCTTGGTCGCCGTAGCCATCGCGTTCGCCGCGTGCCTGTATTTCGCGCGACCGATCTTCGGGTTCCTGTTGCAGCCGCTGCTGGAGGCGGGACAGAAGACGGTGATCTACACGCAGGTGTTCGAGGCGTTCTTCGTCGAGATCAAAGTCGCGTTCTTCGCGGCGTCGATGGTCTCGTTTCCGATCATCGCCAGCCAGATGTGGCAATTCATCGCCCCCGGGTTGTACCGCAAGGAACGGCGCGCTGTATTGCCATTCCTGTTCGCGACGCCCGTGCTGTTCGGCATGGGCGCAGCGATGGCGTATTACGTCGCGATCCCGACCGCGCTCCACTTTCTGCTAGGATTCGATGGCGAGGTCGGAGGTGTGCGGCGCGAGGCTTTGCCGGCGATCGGCTATTATCTGTCGTTCATCATGCAGTTCCTGTTCGGATTCGGGCTGGCTTTCCTGCTGCCCGTGCTGCTGATGTTCCTGGAACGGGCTGGCGTCGTGACGCGCAAGCAACTCGTGGGTGCCAGGCGCTATGCGATCGTCGGCGCGTTCGCGATCGCGGCAGTCCTTACACCACCCGATGTGGGGTCGCAGCTGCTGCTCGCGATTCCCCTATGCATCCTGTACGAACTGGCGCTGATCGGCATCTGGATCACCGAACGTCGCAGGGCGAAGGGCTCGGTCGCGACCGATGTCGCGGTCGACTGACCGAGCCCGAAACGTCGATTAATCGGCGGCCTTTTCGACGGCCTTGCCTGCAGACTGCACGTCCTTGCCCGCACCCTCGACGGTATTGCAAGCAGCCATCAACAGCATTCCAGCAATGAGCGCCGAACCGAACAACTTACGCATGATGGTATCTCCGAAAAGCGGGCGTCATCGCCGCGGAGGAAATGATCAGGAAGGCCGATCGTTCCGGCAGCGAAGCTTGAATGGAATTTGAAAGCTCGACAGCGTCATCACGCGGAGCACAATCTGGGAAAAGGCCCGAAAGCGTCACCGGGGGGGGGAGGGGTGGACGCTTCCGGGCCTATCACTTGAGCAACGAGAGCGGGGGGGCTGTTCGTCGATGCTCAGGGTACCAAACAACGTGATCGCGCGCTGGTTCCCAAAAAAAAATTGCGGCGTGCAAATCAATCTCGGCCGATCACCGCGACGGTGATCTCGTACGCTCCCAACTCCGGATCGTGGAGCAGCTGCCCGCGTAGCTGGCGGGCAAGACCCGCCATGACGCGGCCGTACCGCGTGTCGATCAGATCCCGCAGCGCGCCATTCTCGACCAGTGCCCGGGAGAAGATGTGCAGGCGAGCGCGATCGTCCGTGTCGGATCGCTTCAGCGCGATACGGATGACGGAGGCCTGATCGATGCTCATCGCCAACTCGATGACCTCGGTAACGATGAACGCAACCGCGACCGCCACGTCCTGCGTGACGAGATAATTGTCGATATCGAGCGTTATGCTTAAGCCCGAAGCTCCGTCGGGCGCGGTTGCGCGGATGTTGGAGGCGAGCTCGCCCAATACCGACCGCATGCCGAGCCCGCGATTGTCCTCCATCTCCGCGAAATGGTTGCGGTGGACGACCGCGAGCGCATCAACCCGCCGTTGGATCGATGCATAGGCCGTCACCGCCTCGGGCGTCGGAGCGCCGCGGGCGTGAAAATTGATGAGGCTGGAGATGACCTGTAGGTTGTTCTTGACGCGGTGGTGAACCTCGCGGGTCAGTCTAGTCTGACGAACCAGGCCCTCGGCCAGGCCCGCCTCATGGTCGGCAACGGTGCGCGTGATCGCATCGAAGGTCGCGCCGAGTTCACGGATCTCCTGCGCGGGCAGCGTGCTCGCACCGGCGTCAATCACCTGACCAGGTCGGTAGGTCGCCACGCTCGTGCGCAGGCGGCGAAGCGGCGCGATGAGCAGATGATCGACTACGAACCACCCAATCCCAGCGGCTGCGGCCCACATCAGGATCGGCAGCAGCATCGCCACCACGAACGAGGAGGTGATCGGCGCGGCGCGTATGCTCGTCCGCAAAAAGAGGTCGGCCAGCCCCAGCGGCAACCGTATCGTTTCCATACGGTCGAGCGGAGCCGCATCCGCGATGGTCGCGAGATCGATCGCATCGGGGCCCAGCATCAATGATTGGGAGTAGCTGGTCGGTTGGCTGGTGGGTGCCCCGATCCGGCCCAGGAACGCGCCCGAAAAGAAGGCGCGCGCCGTCAAACCGTTCCGGTCCGAGACGGACAGCACCAGTCCGCGACCGGGTACGATCGCGCCGGCGATCGACGAACCGCCGTCCGCGCTGATCGGCGCAGACTGGAACGACCGACCGCACACCGCCCGCCCCGCGCGATCGAGGATGACGAAGCGCGTGCCGAGTTCGACCTGCTGGGCGAACACGCCCTCCACGCGGGCGCATGACGCCGGATCGGCCCCGGTTCGCCCGAGCATGCCGAGCGCGGACCTGAGAGCGGTCATGTCGCCGACCAATTCGATCGTGATGGACCGAGCGCTTTCGGTCGCGGCTACCCGCAACCGGGCGCGCGCTTCGGAGTCCGCCAAGCGGCTGGTCTGGAGCGTGGCGACGATGGCGATCAACGCGAGCGGGAGTAACGCCGCCGAGAGGATCAGGAAGAGCTTGGCTCCGGTCGGCAGTCGCGAGAGCGCCCCGAGCGGGGCGCCCAGCCCGCGTTCAACCTGCGGAATATTGATCACGCACCGGCTAGTCGAGCTTGCTCAGAAGGTCCAGCAACTCGTCGGGAACCGATTCCTGCACGGCTTCGTCGTACACGGACCGAAGCGCCTCGCCCATTTCGCGCTCGCGGACATCGGCTGGACCGCGCTGGCCGGCCGCGGGCTTCTTGGCGGGCGGCTCTTTTTCCGAACTCAACGCATGATCCTCTGTACCGCCCACCGGAGGTTTCGGTCGTCACAAACGCATGCGACTTATCCCCTCGCCCCGTCCGCGTTAGGTCGAGGCCTACGCGTGAAACTAAAAAGCGGGTCGTGAGTTCCGGCGCGAAGAAAAAAACGGTCAACCTTTCCCAACGGCGTCGGCGTCATCATCAAGCGTTGCAACGGGTGCCGTGGGGGTTCAGGGAACGCGGACTTCCAGGGAGCTAAGTCATCTCATGTCGCTCGGACAGCAACTCGCACCGCATCTACCATTTCTCAGGCGCTATGCCCGCGCGCTTACCGGCAGCCAGGTGCAGGGCGATCGGTATGTCCGCGCCACGCTGGAGGCGATAGTCGCCGCGCCCGATGAGTTCCCGCGCGACGTCGATCCGCGCCTGGGCATGTACCGGATGTTTCAGGGGATCTGGAACTCGACCAATTACGACGAGGTGGAAGGTCACGCGGAGCCCGGCGAAGGCGCAGAGGCGGTGACGCGGGCACGCCTCGCCAAAATGACCCCGCTGTCGCGTCAAGCGCTGCTGCTGACGGCGATGGAAGGCTTCACGCCCGAAGATGCCGGGTACCTCATCGAGGTCGACACGGCCGAGGTCGACGTGCTCGTCGCCGAAGCGCTCGCCGAGATCGAGCAGCAGACCCGCGCGCGCGTGCTCATCATCGAAGACGAGCCGATGATCGCGATGGACATCGAGACGATCGTCCGGGATCTCGGGCATGAGGTGACGGGCGTCGCGGTCACGCGCGACGAGGCGGTGGCGCTGGCGTTGGACGATCGCCCCGGGTTGGTGCTCGCCGACATCCAGCTGGCCGACGACAGCTCCGGCATAGACGCGGTCAAGGATATCCTGGTGGACCTGCAGGTGCCGGTGATCTTCATCACCGCATTCCCCGAGCGGTTGCTGACGGGTGAGCGTCCGGAGCCGACCTTCCTGATCACCAAGCCGTTCCAGCGCTCTACGGTAAAGGCGGCGATCAGCCAGGCGCTGTTCTTCGACCAGTCGACCGTTCCCGCGCAGGTGGACTGATCGCCGGCTGGGCGGACCCAAACCGAGCTCGGAAGGTTTAAGCATCATGGCTGACGAAGAGAAACCGATCCACATTTCCACCGACCGCGCACGCGGAGGGGCCACGCCGCACATGACGCGCGTGATCCTGCCCATTTCGCTGGTGCTGGTCATCGCCATCTTCGCGTACATCATCCTGGCCTGACAGGCTTTTCCCGCCGCCGCTGGCATATGCGACGCCGCTCGCCTATCTCTAGCGTGTGCGCGCTGGCCGCGCCTGTTTGGGGATGATCGGATCTACATGACGGACGCAGTCGCGCGAGACGATGGTGCCGCGCCCGAGCAGATCGAGCATGTCTCGCTGTCGGATCCCGAGTTCAAGACGCAGTTGGCTCAAGTCATTCCGCATCTGCGCGCTTTCGGGCGGTCGCTGTCGGGCAGCCGCGATCTCGCCGACGACCTTGTGCAGGAGACGCTTCTGAAGGCGTGGGCGGCGCGCAAGCGATTTCAGGCGGGCACCAACATGCGCGCCTGGACCTTCATCATCCTGCGCAATCTGTATCTTTCGCAGATGCGCCGAGCGCGGTTCAAGGGAGAGTGGGACGACCTCGTCGCCGACCGCATCCTCGCCGCTCCCGCGAGCCAGGACCGGCATGTCGAACTCGGCGACATGCAGCGCGCGCTGATGCACTTGCCGCAACCGCAACGCGAGGCGCTGATCCTCGTCGGCGCGGGCGGTTTCGCGTATGAGGAGGCGGCCGACATCTGCCGGGTCGCGGTGGGCACCATCAAGAGCCGGGTCGCGCGAGGGCGCGTCGCATTGGAGGCATTGTTGACGAGTGGTGCGCTGCCGTCACGGCGTGATCACGAGCAGGATGTGAACAAGACCGCGCTCGACACGATAATGGGCGAGGTGGATCAACTTAGCAGGGAGCGGTGACGCCTCCCGGGAAGGGATGGATCAGCGGCGCTCCCGGTCGAGCCGGTCGAGGCAGCGGCGCATGTCGTCCGGCACTGCCGCGGCATGCGAAAAGGCCCGCAGCAGAGCCCCGCCGACCGCATCGGTCGCCATCGGGCGACGGACGACATAGCCGCATACGCCGCGATCAGCCGGTCCTGACATGATGTCCGTCATGCGACTAGAAACGTCGATCGCTGCAAATCGTTTCCCGGAGCATGCTGATTCAGATGAGTATCGGTTCGCATTCATAAGCAGCGGCGCGAATCAAGCTCAGCTTTCCGCGGCCGTCCGCCGCGCGGAGGCCTGCTCCGCCTTCCTCGCCGACCTGATCGGACGCGATCCCGCTGTGGTGAGCGATCTGTCGGCGGGTGCGGCAATCTCCATCTTCGACGCGGCCGAGCGAGATGTGCCGGTGCCGCGTCGCCTGCGTCTTGCACGTCGGCGGCTCTCGCTCTTGGTCGCGTTGGCCGACCTGTCGGGTGCCTGGGACCTGACGCAGGTCACCGCCGCGTTGGCCGATTTCGCCGACTTTGCGCTCGATCTGGCGATCCGGACCGCGATCGCCGAGCGGACGCCGGGGACGAAGCCGGGCGGCTTCGTCGCGATTGCGCTCGGCAAGCAGGGTAGCCGCGAGCTCAATTATTCTTCGGACATCGACCCGCTCCTGCTATTCGATCCCGAGACGCTGCCGCGCCGCCCGCGCGAGGAACCCGGCGAGGCGGCGGTCCGCATCGCCCGGCGCGTGGTCGACCTGCTGCAGACGCGAGACCGCGACGGATACGTGTTCCGCGTCGATCTACGCCTGCGACCGTCGCCCGAGATGACGCCGATCGCGATCCCGGTCGACGCCGCAATCGGTTATTACGAAAGCCTGGCGCTGCCCTGGGAGCGTGCGGCCTTCATCAAAGCGCGGGCGGCGGCGGGCGACCGGGGGCTGGGCGAGCGTTTCGTGCGGACGATCCAGCCCTTTATCTGGCGGCGCTCGCTCGATTATGGCGCGATCGGCGAGATCCGCGCGATTACCCGGCGCATCCGCGACCATCACGCGCGTGGTCAGGCGTTTGGTCCCGGATACGACCTGAAGCGAGGGCGGGGCGGCATCCGCGAGATCGAGTTCTTCGCGCAGATGCACCAGCTGATCCATGGCGGTCGCGAGCCAAACCTACGCGCGCCTGCGACCCGCGCCGCGCTCGCCGCGCTCGCGAAGGCGGGGCGAATCGATCCGGACGAGGCGGCGGATTTGTCGCACGCCTACACTCTGCTGCGCACGATCGAGCACCGCGTCCAAATGCTCGACGACCGGCAGACGCATGCCCTTCCGACGGGTGAGGCGCTGGACCGGGTCGCGCGCCTCCACGATCTCACCAACGGGCGTGCGCTGTTGGGGCTGATCGCTCCGCACGTCGACCGGGTGGGCGCAATCTACGACGCGGTCGAGGATCAGGCGCGGCCCGGCCTGCCGCGCGACCCGGCCGCGCTCGACCAGACGTTGCGGGGGATGGGTCACGTCGATCCGGGCGGACCTGCCGAGCGTATCGCCGGGTGGCGCGCCGCCCGCTACCCCGCGTTGCGAAGCCCGGCCGCGCAGGAGGCGCTGGAATATGTGTTGCCCGGACTGTTCGCGGCGCTCGCCCGCGCACCCGACCGCGATGCGGCGCTGCTGCGGCTCGATCGATTGCTGGAGCGGTTGCCGAGCGCGGTCAACCTGCTCCGTCTGCTGCAGGCCAGGCCGGCGCTCGTCGACCTGCTGATCGCAGTCCTGAGCCATGCCGCACCGCTCGCGGACGAGATAGCCCGGCGGCCCGCGCTGCTCGACGGACTGGTGGACGCCACCGCATTCGAGGCGGTCGGGTCGGTCGAGGCCGTGGCCCGGGGAATGGCGGGCGATCCGACCGGCGATTATCAGGTGCGGCTCGACCACATCCGCGCGGTCGTGGGCGAGATGCGGTTCGCGTTGGGGGCGCAGATCGTGGCGGGACGCGCCGATCCGCTGGAGGTCGGCGAAGGCTACGCCCGGATCGCCGAGGCGGCGATCACCACGCTGGCGGCGGGGACGGCCGGGGAGTTCGAGCGGGTGCACGGCCGGGTACCGGGCGGCGAGCTGGTCGTGCTCGCGCTCGGGCGGATGGGGGGCGGGCTGCTCACCCATGCGTCCGACCTCGACCTAGTCTATCTGTTCACCGGCGACTTCGGTGCCGAGTCGGACGGGGCCAGGCCGCTCGGCGCGACGCTGTATTTCAACCGGCTGGCGCAGCGGGTAACGGGCGCGCTGTCGGTCGCGACCGCGGCGGGGCCGCTCTATCCGGTGGATACCCGGTTGCGGCCGTCGGGGAACAAGGGGCCGCTCGCGGTTTCGGTCGACAGCTTCGCGCGATATCAGCGCGAGGAGGCGTGGACGTGGGAGCACATGGCGCTCACTCGCGCGCGCGTCGTGCACGGGTCGGAGCGCGCGCGCGTCCTTGTGGGAGCAGTAATCGCGGGCGTGCTGGCGGGCGGGCGTCCCGGTCGCGACATCCGTGCCGACGCGCGCGCGATGCGGGCCGAACTGCGCGCGCACAAACCCGCGAACGGGCCGCTCGACGCGAAGCTTTTGGAAGGCGGGCTCGTGGATCTGGAGTTCGCGGTGCACGTGGTGCAGCTGACCGAGCGGACCGGTTTCGAGCCGCATCTTGGCCGGGCGATCGCGATCCTGGCCCGGCGTGGATTGGTTCCAGCGGAAATGGTCGCGGCGCACGATCTACTCACGCGGCTGCTGGTAGCGGCGCGTCTTCTCGCGCCCGACGCGCGGGAGCCGGCCGAGAGCACCCGCGCCCTGATCGCGCGCGCGCTGCGGCAACCTGACTGGGCGACCGTGGTTGCCGAGTTCGAGCGTACCCGCCATGAGGTCGCGGCAATCTGGACCCGAGTAGGAGCAGGCGCATGAACAAGGGCGATCCGATACCGGCCGTGACCGTGGCCGACGCGGACGGGGCGGTACCGCTCCGCTCGCTCGTGGGCGGGTGGGCAGTCGTGTATTTCTATCCCAAGGACGATACGTCGGGCTGCACGCGCGAGGCGCAGGACTTTACCGCGCTCGCCCCCGAGTTCGAGGCGGCGGGCATCCAGCTCGTCGGCCTGTCCAAGGACGATGCCGCCACCCACGACAAGTTCGTGGCCAAATACGATCTGCGCGTGCGGCTGCTGAGCGATGAGGGCGGTGCGGCCTGCGAGGCGTTCGGCGTCTGGACCGAGAAGTCGATGTACGGCCGTAAATACATGGGCATCGAGCGCGCGACGTTCCTGTTCGACGCGCAAGGATTGCTGATCGAGGAATGGCGCAAGGTAAAGGTGCCGGGACATGCGCAAACCGTGCTGGCCGCCGCCAAGATGGGCGGCGATGCCGGTCCGGGACGACCGGTTCGGTGAGTCGAATGTGTTGCAGGGACCGGAACTTTCGCTCGACTCAACGGTTTGCCTCGTCCTGGCGCCGGTCCGCCCCGGTTCCGAACCGGCTCTATTGATGTCATTAACCGGTTTCGCCCACACACGAATCCGTACTGAGACGCGGTGGGGCTGCGTATCAGGACGGTGTTTTGGGGGTCGACAACCCGCTTAGGCGAGAAGTCAACAAGCGAAAGCTACCGAATTTTGATAAAGAAGCATGTCATTGGCCGCGTCGCGGCGACGGTTCTGCTCTCAACGATCGGTGCCGGCCAGGCGCTTGCCGCCGAGCCGGCGGATAAGGGATCCGTGATCGCGACAGCCCAGACCGGCGGTCCCCTGATCGCCGCAGCCAGTGTCGAGGCATCCTCGGTTCTCGGCACGGATCGCAATTTCCGCTCGCTGTTCACTGCCTGGAAGAAGCTGGACGGCGGCCAAAGTCCGAGCAGCATCGGCCAGATCGCCATTCCGTCGGTCCAGCCGGTCGCGCAGATGGATTATTCCAGTAATTTCGGCATTCGCTCCGACCCGTTCCGGGGCACGGCGGCAATGCATTCGGGCGTCGATATCCGCGGGCCGCTCGGCACGCCCATCTACGCCACCGCCGACGGGATCGTCGCCGGGTCGGATCGACGCGGCGGTTACGGCAACCTTATCGAGCTCGATCACGGCAAGGGCATCGCGACGCGCTACGGCCATCTGTCGCGGCTGCTCGTCACCGCAGGCGCGCGCGTCAAGCGCGGTCAGCTGATCGGGCTGATGGGCTCAACCGGCCGGTCGACCGGCAGCCACCTGCATTACGAGGTCCGCATGGACGGTCGCGCGGTCAATCCGGTGCCGTTCCTGACCAGCGCCAACCATCTGCTCGCCGCGCAGGACCGATCGGTCCATATCGTGCCGACCTCCGCGAACGTGCCGCCGTCACTCGATTGAGCGTGAACCCCGGCCCGCACGGGGCGGGACGGCTGTTGCCCCGGATAGCGCGCGCGCCTATCTTCCGAGCATGATTGCACTCTCCTCCGACATCTCGCTTTCGCCTTCCGCCGCCGAGCGCGTCGCGGCGATCGCGGCCAAGCAGGGGCACCCGGCGATCCTGCGGCTGTCGGTGGATGGCGGGGGTTGTTCGGGCTTTCAGTACCGCTTCGGTTTCGCGGACGCGGCGGATGACGACGACGCCATCGCCGAAACAGATGGCGTGCGGCTGGTAGTCGACTCCGTTAGCCTGGACCTCGTGCGCGGCGCGCAGGTAACATATGTCGAGTCGCTCGGTGGGGCGGCGTTCCGGGTCGAGAACCCCGTCGCCGCAAGCGGCTGCGGATGCGGGTCGAGTTTCTCGATCTGACGTGAAGATCGTCACCTACAACGTCAATGGCATCAAGGCGCGCCTGCCGCGCCTGATCGAGTATCTGACCGAGGAGCAGCCCGACGTGGTCTGCCTTCAGGAACTCAAGACGACCGACGAGACCTTTCCGGAATTCGAGATCCGCGCCGCCGGTTATGGCGGGCTGTGGCATGGGCAAAAAGGTTTCAACGGCGTCGCGGTGCTCGTGCGTGGAGCGGACCCGGTGCTACGCCGACGCGGCCTGGACGGCGAGCCGGAGGACGATCAGAGCCGCTATCTTGAGGTCGACATCGACGGGCTGGTCGTGGCGTCGATCTACCTACCCAACGGCAATCCCCGGCCCGGACCCAAGTTCGACTATAAACTGCGCTGGATGGAACGCCTGCTGGCGCATGCGCGAGGTATGCTGGCCGATGAAGTACCAGCCGTGCTTGCGGGCGATTACAACGTCATCGCCAACGACGACGACAGCTACTCGGTCGCGAATGTGGCGGAGGACGCGCTGATGCAGCCTGAGAGCCGTGCCGCTTACCGCCGGCTACTTGCGCAAGGTTGGACCGATTCGCTTAGGATCCGCGCGCCGAAGGGTGGGGTCTGGACGTTCTGGGACTATCAGGCGGGCGCGTGGCAGCGCGATGCGGGCTTTCGGATCGACCATCTGCTTCTCAGCCCGGCGGTCGCCGACCGGCTGGTGGCCGCGGGCGTCGACAAGGAGCATCGAGGGCGGGAAAAGGCGAGTGACCATGCCCCGACTTGGGTCCGCCTGCGCTGATCCATCAGCCGTGCGATCGTCAAAGGTCGCGCGCGTAGATCTGGTAGACCTTGTTGACGCGGCATTCGATCGCGTCCGCGAT
Organism: uncultured Sphingomonas sp.; assembly: GCF_964235535.1. GTDB lineage: Bacteria > Pseudomonadota > Alphaproteobacteria > Sphingomonadales > Sphingomonadaceae > Sphingomonas. The sequence goes on along the minus strand of NZ_CAXSBH010000012.1, from coordinate 16,811 downwards.
CGAGCGCATTCCCTGATTGTCGTCCAGTATCCAACCGATCTCCGCGCGGGATGCGTCATACCCCTCGACCGAGGCGCGCCGGATATATTCGATCATCATGAAAGCGAGTTGGCTCGCCAGCCGCGACGATTGCAACTCCTTGAGAACGCCCATCAACGGTACGCGAACGGTACGGACCCTGGGACGGCGTAGCCAACGCAGGAGCTTGGCCCAGCCGAACGGGAACAGCGAACCGCCTAGTGGTTTCAGCACCTCGTTCAAATCGGGAAGCGTGATCATGAACGCGACCGGCCGCCCGTCAAGTTCGGCAATGCGGATCAGGTTTTCATAGACGATCGGCTTCAGCTTAACCCCGACATCGGCGATCTCGGGCGCGGTCAGGGGTACGAAGCCCCAATTGTCCGACCAGGCATCGTTGAGGATCGAGAGGATCAGCGCCGCCTCTTCATCGAAGCGCGACTTGTCCACGGTACGGACGCGGATGCGCGGGTTCCGCTCGCCGGACCGGACGATGCGTTGAACCAACGGCGGAAAGGGACGGGTGATGTCGAGATCGTAGGTCAGGAGCCGTTTGACCGGATGATAGCCCGCTCCCTCGATCCACCCGCGATATTCGGGTTTGGCGTGGCCCATCATCACAGTGGGTGGGTGGTCGTATCCGTCCACCAGCAGCCCGGGCTCTTCCCACACCGACATGCTGATCGGCCCGAGCGCGCGGATCATGCCCCGGTCGCGCAGCCACCCCTCCGCAGAGACAATAAGGCGCGCTGCGACCGCGGCGTCCTCCGCCTCGAACAGACCCCATTGCCCGACGCCGGGACCGAAGCCCCGGTCGGGAGGCATCGTCAGCGCGAGCGTGTCGATGTGCGCGGAGATGCGGCCGACCACCACGTCGTCGCGCTCGGCCAGAAAGAGTTGCGCCTCCGCATGGCTGAACCACCCGTTCCTGGCGGGCGTAATGAGCGCCAGCGCCTCGCGCCGGAGCGGCGGGATCCAATGCGGATCGTCGCGGTACAGGCGGTGGGGCAGGTCGACGAAGCGCCGCCGGTCGGGCGCGGTCAGGACGGGGCGGATCGTGATGTCGTCGGTCATCCAGGGTCCCAAGCGGCGCGTCGTACGCGTCTGTAGCCACGTCCCCGGGCGGGGCAAGCACCGCCGCCGCCCCTGTAAACGCCACGAAGACGCCACTATGTCATGACAATGCAACGCGTCATGAGCAGCCTCCTATCGCTTCGGCCCGACGCCGTGTCGTCATTCGTCGCGGCCGCGCCGCGCGCGCGCGCCGAACGCGTCGCCGACGACAAGGCGATGCTGAAAGCCGCGGCCGAGCTGACGCGAGATCTGAACAAGCCCCGCCCGGCAATCTATTGGGGCGACCTCGTCGCGTCCGTGATGGTCGGTTACGGCGCACTTGCGGCCGCGATGCTGATCCGGCCGGTCGGCTGGGCGCTCGTGGCGGGCATGATCGCGGTGCTGGCGCTGTACCGCGCGGGCAGCTTCATCCACGAAATCAGCCATGTGAAGCTGGCCGCGCTGCCCGGTTTCCGAGGCGGATGGAACGCGCTGGTCGGCATTCCGTTGATGGTACCGTCCTTCATGTATGAGGGCGTCCACAATCTGCATCATGCCAAGACGCGTTATGGCACAGTCGAGGACCCCGAATATTTGCCGCTCGCGTTGATGAAGCCGTGGACGGTGCCGGTGTTCGTGCTCGTCGCCGCGCTGGCGCCAATCGGGCTGCTGATCCGCTACGCCGTGCTGACGCCGGTGTCATTCGCGGTGCCCGGCCTTCGCCGCTTCGTCGTCGAGCGCCTGTCGGCATTGGCGATCAATCCGCAATTCCGCCGCCGCGCGCCCGAGGGCGATGCCAAGGCGGAGTGGACCCGGGTGGAGCTGGCGACGAGCGCGTGGGCGATCACGATGCTGACCGCGGTCGCGACGGATACGGTGCCGCTGCGCGCGTTCCTGATCTTCTTGGGCGTTGTGTCGGCGGTGACGGTGATTAACCAGGTCCGCACGTTGGTCGCGCATCTATGGGAGAATGAGGGCGAGGCGATGTCGGTCACGGCGCAGTATCTCGACTCGGTGAATGTCCCACCGCCGACGCTGCTTCCCGCGCTCTGGGCGCCGGTGGGCTTGCGCTACCACGCGCTCCACCATTTGCTGCCAGGATTGCCGTACCACAATTTGGGCGAGGCACATCGGCGCATCTCGGCGGTGGTCGACACGCACTCGCCCTATCACAAGGCGAGCTACGACGGGCTGCCAGGCCTGCTCGGGCGATTGGTGCGGAGCACCCTCGCGTCACGCTAAGTCGTTATTCCTCCGTGCGGATCAGCACGGCCTCGCCGATCAGGAAGAACAGCAGGAACGGCGCCCAGGCGGCGAGGAATGGCGGGTACGCGCCCAGATTGCCCATTGCGAGCGCGAAGCTGTCGGCTACGAAATAGCCGAAGCCCAGCGCCATGCCGATGACGGCGCGGATGAACAGCTTACCCGACCGCGCGATCCCGAACGCCGCGACTGCGCCGAGCAGCGGCATCAGCACCGATGAAAGCGGTCCCGACAATTTGTGCCATAACGCGCTCTCCAGCGCCTGTGTCGGACGGCCGGCGTCGCTGAGATCGCGGATCGCGGACCGGAGCTGGCCGAAGGGTAGACCATCGGCATTGACCGTGGCGAGCGTGAACTGATCCGGCCGCACCCCACGCGCGACGACGACGTATCCCAGCTTGGTGACCGCGCCGGTCGCGACGTCGAACCGTTCGGCCGGACCGATCCGCCAGCCGTCGCCGGCGCGTACGCCGTCCGGTCCGCTGATCGTCGAACGGAGCGAGCCGCCCTCGCGGTCATAGATGACGACGCCTGCCAGCCTCGCCGCCTCGCCGCGCCCGGTGATACGCGTCACTTCGATCAGATCGTCGCCTTCGCGCACCCAGACGTTGGTGCGATCGCCGCGGTCGATCGGCAGCGCGCGGTATTCGACGCGCTTCCACGCCTCCAGCGTCGCGGTCGCGCGCGAAACCACGCGCTCGTTGAAGGCGAACGAGAACACCGCGACGCCCAAGCTCGCGATCAGCAGCGGGGCAAGTACCTGGTGCGCGGACAGCCCCGACGCCTTCAGCGCAACGATCTCGCTGTTCTGGTTCATCGTAATCAGCGTCAGGATGGTGCCGAGCAGCACGGAGAAGGGCAGCGCGAAGGCGGCGATCTGCGGCGCGCGGAGCGAGACGTAGCGCAGCACCTCCGTCTGACCGTTGCCGGGCACGCCCAGGATGTTACCCGTTTCGCTCAACAGATCGAGCGCCTGCAGGATCAGTACGAGCGTAAAGGTGATGCCAAGGGTGCGGACAAGAAACAGCCGTGCCATGTACCGGGCGACGACGGCCGATGGGAATATCCGGAGCAGGCTCATGTCGTCGCGACCTTCCGGCGACCGGGCAGTCGGCGGGCGATGGCCGCGCCGGTCTTGGCAAGCGCCCGTTCGAGTGCACCCAGCGGCTGGCCGCCGGGCACATAGGCGACGGTGTGGAACATCCAGATCACGAGCGTGGCGAACAGCGTGAACGGCACCCAGAGTGCCACGAGCGGATCGACGCGGCCGAGCTCGCCGAAGGACGCGGCATACTCGTTCACCTTGTGATAGGTGACGATCAGGACGACGGCCAAGAACACGCCCAGCGACGAGGTCGATCGTTTGGGCGGTACCCCGAGCGCCACCGCGAGCATCGGCAGAAGGAACATCGTCGCGACCTCGACGATGCGGAAATGGAACTCGGACCGCGACGAGGCGCGCTGCTTCTCCGAGCCGGCGGTCTGGCCGAGCCGGGCCAGTTCGGGCAGCGTGAATTCAAGATTGCGGCCGCCGCGCAGGCGAAACCGTTCTGAGCGGGGAAGCGGGATCGGCAGGTCGTGCGCGCTGAAGGTCAGGACGCGCGGCGTGCGGAACTTGGCGTTGCTCTGGACGAGGGTGCCGTCGGTGAGGCGGAAGATGATCGTGTTGGGGTCGTCGGTCGCCAGGAACTGCCCTTCGCGCGCGGTGACCGAGTAGCTCATGCCGCGCGGATTGTCGTAATGGACGAAGATGCCGCTGAGTTCGCGGCCCTTGTCGCGGCTCTGCTCGATGCGCAGCGTCATGCGGTCGCCGAAATGCGTGAACTCGCCGACCTTGATCGACGCGCCGAGCGCCCCGGTACGCAACTCGAAGCGCAGTCCCTCGTAATAATAGCGGGCGATCGGCTGGACGTATCCGACGATGGCGAGGTTCACCGCCGCCAGCACGACCGCATACATATAAGGCACGCGTAACAGCCGGCCGTAGCTCATGCCGACGCCGCGCAGCACGTCGAGCTCGGACGTGGTGGCGATCCGGCGAAAGGCCAGAAGCACGCCCAGCAGCAACCCGATCGGGATGCCGAGCCCCAGATATTCGGGCAGTAGGTTGGCGAGCATGCGCCACACCACGCTGACCGGCCCGCCTTGCGTCGCGACGAAGTCGAACAAGCGCAGCATCCGATCGAGGACCAGCAGCATCGCCGCGATCACGAGCGTGGAGAAGAGCGGCACCGCGATCAGCCGGACCATGTAGCGATCGATCGATTTCATGCAGGCTCGGCTGTGATGGAACGGCGGCGGTATAGGAGAGGGGCGGTGGGGGCGCCACGCCTAATATCCCGTCGCCTGAGCGCGCTACTCCGCCGCGATCTGCTCCGGATGCGTCAGGCGGTCGGCCATGGCGGCGGTGATCGCTCGCTCGATCGCCAGCAGGGTGAACGGCTTGCGGAGCACGTGATGTCCCCCGAACTCGTTCGCTCCGCCCGCGTCGCCGGCGTATCCCGTGACGTACAGCACAGCCAGCCCCGGATACCGCGCGGTCAGTCCGGCCACCATCTCCGGCCCGGTCTGGCGCGGCATCAACACGTCCGAGATGACGAGATCGATGCCGGGGTCGCCCTGGACGATGGACGGCGCGTGGAACGGGTCGTCGCAGGCGATGCCGACATGGCCGAGCTCCTCCAGCGCGCCCATCGTGGCGGCGAGCACGCGCGGGTCGTCCTCGACGACCAGCACCTTCAGCGGCGCGGGGGCTGTGGCGGCTTCGGACGTCTGCTCGACCGCCCCAGCGGCGACCTGCTCGCCGCGGTGGCGCGGGAGGTAGAGCGTCACGGTGGTTCCTCGACCCGGCGTGCTGTCGATACCGACCTCGCCGTCCTGTTGCCGTACGAAGCCGAAGATCTGGCTCAGGCCGAGGCCGGTTCCCTTGCCGACTGGCTTGGTGGTGAAGAACGGCTCGAATACGCGCTCGGCAACCTCCGGAGCCATGCCGCAGCCGCTGTCGGACACGGCGAACGTCACATACTCGCCGCCCGCGCACTGGCCGATCTGGGCCGGAGCCAGCGTGACCGCGCCCGTGACGATCGTCAGGTCCCCGCGGCCGTTCATCGCGTCGCGCGCGTTGACCGCCAGATTCAGAAGCGCGTTCTCCAGCTGCACGCGGTCGGCGTGGACGCGCCACCCCCCCGCTTCGTCGAGCACGCGGATCGTGACCGCGTCGCCCAGCGTCCGGTCGAGCAGGTCGGACATACCCGCGACGAGCGCCCTGGGCTCGACGGCTTCCGGCTTGAGCGCCTCCTCGCGCGAGAAGGCGAGCAGCTGGCGCGTCAGCGCGGCGGCACGAACCGCCCCTTCCGTCGCGCTGTCGAGATGGCGCGCGGCGGACTCCTTGCCCAGATTGCGGCGCGCAAGCTCGAGACCGCCGAGCACGACGGCGAGCATATTGTTGAAATCGTGCGCGATGCCGCCGGTCAGCTGGCCGACCGCGTCCATCTTCTGGACCTGACGGAGTTTGGCTTCCTGCACGCGAAGCTCGTCGGTAGCGACGCGGACGGCGGCGGCGAGCTCGTCCGCGCGCGCCTCCGCCGCGTCCGCCTCCCCGCGCGCCGTTATGCTGTCGCCAAGCGTGCGCACGGTGTACCAGCCAAGCAGGATGGCGCCGAGCACCAGCATCCCGCCGAATACCGCCAATCCGACCGCTGCGGTGGTGGATCGCTCTACAAGCCGCAAAGCCGCCGAACTCCGTCGGTCGAGGATCGCTCGCTCGCTGCGGATGATGCGAGCGAGCGACCGGTCGATGAGCGTGAGCGACGTGGCGTCACGCGATTTATAGTAAAGTGCCAGTGCCTGGGCGTTCTTTGCGTATCGCGTCGAGAGGGCGATCAGCGACAGCTCTTCGCCGCGTTCGTCGTAAGCGCGGCGCAAGGCGACGATGTGGCGCTGCTGGGCGGGATTGTTTGTGGTGAGCCGACCCAGATAGGTGATCTGCGTCGCCGCCGACCGCCACTGATCGAAATAAAGCTGCCCCAGCGACCGATCGCCCGAAGTCATGTAACGCCCGAGCGATGCCTCCGACCGGGCGATCGTGCCAGCCAGCGTGCGCGCCACGATCATGACGTCGTAGCTTCGGCCCTGCGCCACCAGCGCGCGGTCGCGCTCGCGGTTCGCGCCGCCCACCGTCACGATCAAGGCGGCGAGCGTGACCGCGCCGAGGATCGCCATCACGATCAGCGTGATCGTCCGCCACGGCGGACCGCCCCTCAGAGGCCCCATCTCCCCCGCCTCGCCCTCCATCGACACCCGCCTACTACAACGCGCGAACGGTTAAAAGCGCATGAAGGTCAGGCGATCACGCCCAGCTCGCGCCCGGTCCGCTCGAACAGCGCGAGGACCTTCGTCAGCTGCTCCACCCGGTGCTCCGCACTAAGAGAGCAGCGGAGCAGAAACGTGCCAGCCGGCGTCGCGGGCGGACGCGCCATGTTGACGTAGACGCCGTTCTCGAGGAGCGCCTGCCACATCGCGATCGCCTGGACCTGATCCTCCAGGATCACCGCGATGATGGCCGACTCGGGGCTCGACGTGCCGAGATCGAAGCCGAGCGCAGTAAGCCCGTCATGCATCCGGCGCGTGTTCACCCACAACCGTCGGCGCTTGTCGTGCGCCGTCATCAGCTTGCGGATCGAGGTCGCCGCGGTCGCGACGACCGAGGGCGGTAGGGAGGCCGTGAAGATGTAAGGGCGGCAGGCGAATCGCATCACCTCGAACTTGGGATGATCCGAAACACAGAAGCCGCCGACGGTGCCGACGGATTTGGAGAAAGTGCCGATCACGAAGTCAACGTCGCGGCCCAGCGCAAGCCCCTGGTCCTCATACACGCCGCGGCCGCTCTGACCGAAGAACCCCATGGAATGTGCCTCGTCGACGAGCACCATCGCCCCGTGCCTGCGCGCGACCGCCACCATCTCGGCGAGCGGCGCGATGTCGCCGAGCATCGAGTAAACACCCTCGAGCACGACGAGCTTGCCCGGTTCCTTCGGTAGGCGGCCGAGGCGCTTGTCGAGATCGTCGACCGAGTTATGTCGGAACCGCACGACCTCCGCGTTGCCGAGCGCGCAGCCGTCATAGATCGACGCGTGGCTGTCGGCGTCGAGGATGATGTATTCGCCCTTGCCGGCGATCGTCGAGATGACCCCGAGATTGGCCTGATAGCCCGTGGAGAACACCATCGCGTGGCGTGCGCCGTAAAACTCCTTGAGCGCGTCCTCCGCGTCCACATGGTCGCGGAAGGTGCCGTTCAGCATGCGGCTGCCGTTGGTGCCCGATCCGTATTCGTCCAGCGCCCGTTTCCCCGCCGCGAGCACGTCGGCGTCGAACGTCATGCCCATGTAATTATAGGTGCCGAGCAGGATCGTCTCGCGGCCGCCGATCACCGCCTCGGTAGGGGAGCGGACCTCGTCCATGACGATCGCGAACGGATCGCGGACGCCCGACGTCAGCAGCGCCTCGCGCTCGGCGATCAGCGGATCGAACTTGGAGAACAGGTCGCGTTCAGGCGCGACCGCGGGCGGATCAAGATCGAGCGTCTCCGCCTGGAACCCCGTCTCGCTCATATCCGGAGCTTCCCGACCGCGTCCACCAGCTGGCCGACCGTTTCGATCTCCGCCTGCATGTTCATGGTGATGACGATATCGAACTCGTCCTCGACCGCGGCCACGAAGTCCATGACCGTCAGGCTGTCCCACTCAAGATCGCCTTGGAAGGTCGTCGCCTCCGCGATCGCGACGCCCTTTTTGTTGAAGGGCTCGATCTGCGCGGTGACGGTAGTTAGAACCTGCTGACGGTCGATCATGCTATCGGCCCATGGTCGGGGAATGCGGCGGGAGTGGGACCGACTATATCAGCCCACTGTCCCGGTACCAACGCGCGGTGTCGGCCAGTCCGCGGTCGAGGACGATCCGCGGCATCCACAGCTCCGGCGGTGGGCGCTTGGCCGGGTCGGCGGTCCAGTCCGGGTGTGCCAGATAGGCGGCGCGGTCGGGCGTGAGCTTGGCCCCGTCTCCCCGCAGCCGACGATCGATCCGCGCGCCGACCCGGAGCAGCGCGGCGGGCAAGGGCAGGGGCAGCACGCGCCGCCCGACCGCGCGGCCGATCGCCTGCGCGAACTCGACATGCGTGTAGGTTCGGCCGTCGTCCGCTTCGTACGAAGCACGCGGGCCGCCGCGCTCGGCGAGCGTCACCAGCAGCCGCGCGAGGTCGTCGACCGCGATCGCCGACATCCGCCCCGGCGGCGGCAGCAACGCGAGCCCGAGCTTGGCGATGCGGAACACATCGCGCATGTCCAGGTCGCCGGGCCCGTAGACGGCGGGCGGACGCACGATCGTCCAAGCGAGCGATGAAGCTTCGACCACCCGTTCGGCCTCCGCCTTGGACCAGCCATAGTCGGAGAGCCCCGGCTCGCGCGCCGCCAGCGACGAGACGTGGACGAAGCGGGCGACTCCCGCCCGGGTCGCCGCGTCTACGATCGCCCGCGTACCGTCGACGTTGCCGAACGCGAAGCCCGCCCGATCGGGCGCGTTCACGATACCCGCGACATGGAGGATAGCCTGCGCTCCGGCGACGAGTGGATCCAGCCGATCGGCTTGGTCCAGCGCCCCGTCGATCCACGTCACGCCGGTCCGAGCGGGTTGCGCCCGACGCGTCAGCGCGCGCACCGAGTGGCCGCGTTTGACCAGCAGGTCGAGCGTTCGCCGCCCGACGAAGCCGGTAGCGCCCGTCAGGGCGATCAGCACCGATGTGCGCCCGCGTTCATGACGAGCGGCTCTAGCGCGTGCGAGCCGGCCCGCCAATCACGCCCGCCCGACCTTCAGTCGCGGGTGAAGATCTCCTCGTGCGTCAGCTCGACGCCGAGCGAAGGCAGGGCGAGGACCGCCGGTTCCTGGTGAATGAGTTCGCTCCAGCCATTCGGGCCGGTGCGCTGGACGACCCGCAGCCGCTCGGTCGCGATATCGACGAACACGATCGTGTCGACGCTCGCCAGCTCCTTGTACTCTTCCAGCTTGACGCGCAGGTCGGTGCGCGCGGTGCCGGCGGACAGCACCTCAAAAATCACGCGTGGATCGTCGAACGCTTTCAGATCGTCGTTCGCCGGGCCGTTGCGGCCGCAATAGATGGTCACGTCCGGATATCGGATCGAATAATCCCGGGTACGCGTCGCCATGTCGGAAATATATGAGCGGCAGTCCGTGCCGCGAAGCTTAGATCGAAGCGCGGCGGCGACGTTCAGCTGAACGTCAGCATGCCTCGCCGTACCGCCCGCCATCATGCGTATGACGCCGTTATCCAGCTCTGCCCTGCGATCGCCAAAGTCGATTTGGAGGAACTCGGCCGCCGTCAGCAGAGGATAGTCGGGTTGCGTCGCCATAGCTTGACCATAACAGATCGGACATGTGGCTCAAAGCCAGCTCGCCGCCTCGCTCACACCGGAGACCACTCGATCGCGTCCGCGTCCGCATCGTCGGCGCCGACCATCACCGCCATCGGCCCAATTGCCTCCAGCAGACGGTCGAGCGCCCAATCAAGGCCGGTGCCCGCCGCGGCCGAAATGGGGATCACCTCCGCCCCGCTCGCATCCTGCAGTTCGCGGACGAGCGCCTCGATCAGCTCGTCGTCGAGCGTGTCGATCTTGTTCAGCGCCAGCACCTGCGGCTTGTCGGCCAGCCCCGCGCCGTAGGCGGCCAGCTCGTCGCGAACGATACGGTAGCTCGTTGCGACGTCGGCGTCCTGCGCATCGACAAGGTGAAGCAGTACGCGGCAGCGTTCGATATGGCCGAGAAAGCGGTCGCCTATGCCCGCGCCCTCGGCCGCACCCTCGATCAGGCCGGGGATGTCGGCCACGACGAACTCCTGCGCCTTGTGGCGGACCACGCCGAGCTGCGGGCGGGTGGTGGTGAAGGCGTAGGCGCCGACCTTGGCCTGCGCGTTCGTGACCGCGTTGATGAAGGTTGATTTGCCCGCATTGGGCAGCCCGACCAAGCCCGCGTCGGCGAGCAGCTTGAGCCGGAGCCACAGCCAAGCCTCCTCGCTCGGCCAGCCCGATCCGTGCTGGCGCGGCGCGCGGTTGGTCGACGTCTTGTAGCTGGCGTTGCCGCGCCCGCCATCGCCGCCGCGCAGCAGCACCTCGCGCTGGCCGACCTCGGTGAAGTCGAGCAGTACCTCGTCCTTGTCCTCGTTCAGCACCTGCGTGCCCAGCGGTACGCGGATCACGAGGTCGTCGCCGCCTCCGCCCGTGCGGTTCGACCCCGATCCTCCGGAGCCCCGGGGCGCGCGGAAATGCTGGGTGTAGCGGAAGTCGATCAGCGTGTTCAGGCCCGCTACCGCTTCGAACACGATGTCGCCGCCTTTGCCGCCGTTGCCGCCGTCAGGGCCGCCATATTCGATGTACTTCTCACGGCGGAAGCTGACGGCGCCGGGGCCGCCGCCGCCGGAGCTTACGTAGATTTTGGCTTGATCTAAGAAGTGCATGGCGAGCGCGCCTACCGCTTTGGTGCGGCTAAAGCGAGGCTTGGGCGCTTGCCCGGCCGGCCTCGCCTAAAGCGAGGACCGACGACGCAGCTTTTCCGCGACGCACTTAGTATACGTTGGTAATAACCTACTTACCCGGCCCCAAGTGCCCCGACGGCGATGTCGCGCGCCGCGTCGCGACGGAGCCCGAGCGCGCGCGCCATTGGTGCGCCAAGCAGCGCGTCGCCGAGCGCGAGCAGCACGAGCTGTAGCGTATCCTCATGGATCGGCCGGTCGGCCTGCGCATGCTCATCGGCAGCGAGCTCATCGACCAGGTCATGGACCGCGGTCAGGATGGGATCGAGTGCGTCCTCGTTCCCCGACAGGATCATCCAGCTCGCCAGCGCGCCTGCGCCGCCGCGCCCGAACGCGTCGAACGTCAGGTCGACCACCTCGCGCGGACCACGGTCCTCCGCGCGGCTGCGGAGCACGGCGTCGCGGATGGTGGCGGTAATCGATGTCGCCATGCGCGCGATCAACGCCGTTTGCAGTCCCTCGGCCGAGCCGAAATGGTGCAGCAAGGTCGCGTGCGTCCGCCCGATTCGCGCCGCCACCGCCTTCAGCGTCACCGCCTGCGGCCCGTCCTCGACGAGCAGCGCGCGCGCCGCGTCGAGCGCGGCGTCGCGCGACTCCTCGGGCGAGTTGCGGCGGCGTATCGGGAGGGCTGCTGTGGGCATCACCACGGCCGTTCGGCGTTTTGCGCGGGGAACGCAATCGGCGTCCGCTCCCAGCTATGCAGCGAGAGGCAGTGGTCCGACCCGTACGTCGTCGAGGTCGAGCTCGAACAACTCGCAAGGCGCCGCATGGCCACGTCCGCGACTATGGCGCAGGACCACACGGCCCGTCGAGCGAAAGCCGAGCTTGTGGAGCACCCGTGCGGACGCTGGGTTATCCATGAAGTGACCCGCTTGGAGTCGACCGAGCCGAAGCGCGTGGCGCGCGATCGCCACCACGGCGCGGCCCGCCTCGGTAGCGTAGCCAAAACCCCAGGCTTGCGGCGCGATCCAATATACCAAATCCGGGCCATCCCGCTCGGTCAGATCGATCGTCATCCCACCGACAAGCCTTGAGGCGGGACCGGTCCGATCAAAGATCAGAAAGCGGGGCTCGTGCGGCGCTTGCGCCTTGGCCAGCACCGCCTCGGCGTCCGTCGTTCCGTACGGCCAAGGGGCGCGGGCCAGGTTGCGCACCACCGCCTCATGTCCGATCGCACGCGCCAGTTCGGCTGCATCCTCCGGCCAGCCGGGGCGCAGCGTCAGGCGGGGTGTCAGGGCGAACATGATCGGCTCTCCTCCGTGCACGAAGTCGCTTGCACGTCGGCGTGACGCGCCCGCGACAACAAAGGTGAAGGGAGCAGTAAAAAAGGGAGCCGGTGCGACCCGACTCCCTTCTTGGATGTCCGGTTCCGTCGCCGAAACCCGGGTCGCCCTGGTGGACGACCCCTAACGGACGTCCGCTACTCGGCCGCCTGCGCGGTAAGCTGGACCGAACAGAATTTACGACCGAGCTTGCCTTCCGCGAACGCGACGCGACCGTCGACGAGCGCGAACAAGGTGTGGTCCTTACCCATGCCGACATTCGCGCCCGGGTAGAACTTGGTGCCGCGCTGGCGCACGATGATATTGCCCGCGACGCACTCCTGCCCGCCGAACTTCTTCACGCCGAGCCGGCGGCCCGCGGAGTCACGACCGTTGCGCGACGAACCGCCTGCTTTCTTATGTGCCATTCTTCGCTTCCTTACGCCTGAGCGGGCTCGGCGGTGTCCGCCGACCGCTGCTCGCCGCCGCCATGACCGCCAATGCCCACGATCCGCAGGATCGTGTGGCGCTGGCGGTGACCGTTGCGACGGCGGTAGTTATGCCGGCGACGCTTCTTGAACACGATGACCTTCTCGCCCTTGGCCTGCGCGATGATCTCGGCGGCGACGGTCAGGCCATCGGTCGAGCGGAGCTCCGAACCATCGCCTGCGAGCAGGACATCGCCCAGTTCGATCGAAGATCCGGCTTCGCCGTCGATCTTGTCGACGACGATCTTATCTCCGGCGGCGACGCGGTACTGCTTGCCGCCCGTGCGCACGATCGCGAACATGGCCCTGGTGTCTTTCTCAAAATCGAACATCCCAGGCGCGCTGATGCTCGCCGGGAAAGATGCGCCGACTAGTCACGAGCCGGTCGCGTGTCAACCGCGAGACGGTCGCTCAGGCCCTAGTGGCGGTGCTCGCGCTTCAAAGCGTAGCGCCCGTCCTGATAGTCGCGGAACAGCCCGGAAATCGCCGGATGGTCGACCGGCTCGTCGCTGTCGTCCACGAGCAGGTTCTGCTGGCTGACATAGGCGACGTAGCTCGACTCGGCGTTCTCGGCGAGCAGGTGATAGAAGGGCTGATCCTTGGACGGCCGGATCGCCGCGGGGATCGCATCGTACCACTCGTCCGAATTGGCGAAGACGGGGTCGACATCGAAGATGACGCCACGAAAGTCGAACACGCGGTGACGCACGACATCGCCGATCGAGAAGCTCGCATGCGCGATCGGCGGCGCGGAGATGGCGGCCCGGGCGGCCGGGTCGGGCAGGTCGGTGAATTGCATGAAGGGCAATCTAATGACTGCTGGCCCGGACACAAGCGCAGGTCTTGCCTGCCAGCGGGCGACCCGTTAAGTGCTCGCGGCGACCGACCGGTCCGCTCGCCGAGCGGATCCCGAGCCTCTGCGGAGAGGTGCCAGAGTGGTCGATCGGGACGGTCTCGAAAACCGTTGTGCCCTTGCGGGTACCGTGGGTTCGAATCCCACCCTCTCCGCCAACCTTGCCCTGTATGGGCCTTCCAAAATCGCCAGAAAACGGCTAAAAAGCTGGAGTTTTGGTGGTCATTTCATCCGCGCTTGTCCGCCGCAATCCGCGTCTGTCCCCCGTTGTTGGTGGGACAAATTGGGGGTTCGTGGTTGGGAGGACGTATGGGGAGCCTGACGGTAGCTCGGATCAAAGCGCTTACGGAGCCGGGGCGCTACGTTGACGGCGATGGCTTGATGCTCCGGGTTGCGACCGGCGGATCAAAGCAGTGGATACTCAGAGTGCGTATCGCTGGGGAACGCCGAAACATGGGTCTTGGCTCGCTCAAGGTACTCACCCTAGCCGAAGCCCGCGCCAAGGCGGTGGAGCTGCGCCGCGAAATCGCGCGTGGCGTCGATCCGATCGCGGAAAAGAAGAAGGTAGTCGATCCCGTTCCGACGTTCCGCGATGCGGCTACCCGCGTCCATGCCGACCACAAGGCGGCGTGGAAGAACGGCAAGCACCAGGCGCAGTGGCTCAGCACGCTAGAGAACTACGTCTTCCCCATGCTCGGCGACCGACCGGTGGATAAGATCGAAGGCCCGATCATCCGCGATGTCCTCGCGCCCATCTGGCTTAGCAAGCCGGAGACGGCCCGGCGCGTCCGCCAGCGCATCGGCGCGGTGCTCGATTGGAGCTACGTTAACGGCTATCGGAAAAGCGAAGCGCCGATGCGCTCGTTGTCCAAGGGCCTGCCGCGCCAGCCGCGCAAGGACGGCCATTTCGCGGCCATGCCGTATGCCGTTGTCCCCGCGTTCATCGCGCGCTTGCGGGAACGCGTGTCGGTCGGCCGGCTCGCCCTAGAAGCGTTGATCCTGACGGCCGCCCGCTCGGGAGAAATACGCGGGGTGACTTGGGCCGAAGTCGATCTAGAAGGTGGGATGTGGTCGGTCCCTGCCGAGCGTATGAAGATGGGCCGCGTCCACCACGTCCCGCTCGCGCCGGGGGCAATCGAGGCATTTCGTCGCGCCGAACCGCTGCGCGTACCCTGCACTAATCTCGTCTATCCCGGGCAAAGCCTAAAGAAGCCGATCTCCGACATGACGCTGCTCAAGGTCATGCGGGATTTCGAGCTGCCCTACACCGTCCACGGCTTCCGCTCGGCGTTCCGAGACTGGGTGGCGGAGGAGACAAGCTACCCCAGCGAGGTCGCCGAAGCGGCACTCGCGCACGCCATCCCGAACAAGGTCGAGGCAGCTTATCGCCGCACCGACTTCCTGGAGAAACGGCGTGCGCTGATGCGCGACTGGGCGGCGTTCTGCTTGGGCGTGGTGGATCAGCCCTCAGGCTGATCCACGCTCCGCCAGCCGCCGTAGGCTCGTCATGGTGACCAGCGTCGCGGTGCCGACCTTCACGACGTCCAGCTCGCCCGCTCGGATCAGCTCGTAGAGCTTTGACCGACCGATGCCGGTGAGCTTCACCGCGACGGGGATGCGGACAGTCAGCGGGTCCATGCGGGCCACCTCCGCCGCGCACTCATGCGTCAATGCGTTGGGCCTAGCCATGCGTGCGGCCCTCCTCGGCGAGGCGGTCGCGCCAGACCTGGATCAACTTTGACCGCAGATCGGGCTCGCGCTGGGCGTAAACACCGTCCAACAATATCGCGAGGTAGAGTATTTGGTCGAACGCTTCCTGCTTCCGCTGCTCACGGCGAGGATACGCTTCCAGTTCACGCTCGATCATCGAGCGCACCAGCGCGCTGACGCTCAACCCGCGCTGCTCGGCGAGCGCTTTGACTCCCGCGTGCTCGGTTGGCGTCACGCGGAAACTGAACAAAATATCAAACGACATTACGCATCTCCAATTTGACGGAGGAGCGTGGTCGCGCTGCGAAAGGCAGAACATAACTAGTACAAAGATGCAGGTCCGACAAGTCATTTTGCGCAGTCCGTAGATCAGAAAATTACGCGCAAAAAAACTACTTAGGCGTGTCGGACGACGTGCGACAAAGCTGCACTAACCGTAAGTCAGGGTAGACGAACAAAACCAAAGACTTAGCTGCGGCATCGCCGCGTAAGGTGTGCATATACCTCTCCGTCATGAGTCGATCTGAGCGATCTGATTCGCCTCTATGCAATGTGAATAGAACGTCGGATCCGGCAGGATTGGAAGTGGCGTTCCGCCATCATAAAACGGAGCTCGGGGAGGGAGCGAACTGTCCTTCAAACTAAATGCTCGCTAAGCGGCTATTGGCCGAGATCATATAACTTGCGAGCATAGCGACGCTACGCCCGGTATGTCGCTGTCCAGCTTCTTCCGGCTTTTGGAAGGATGCCGGGGGTGACAATCGATCGCCTCCAAGCCAAATCGCTTCACATCGATGACTGCGTCGTCAATCGCTATCGTGAAGTGGTTGCTGCGCCTTGTGACCGTCACGTCACCATAGTGCATCTGGCGGTGGTGATTTGCGCACAGGATCAGGATGTTCCCTGCGGACAATGGGCAATTGTGTACTTAACTACGCAGGTGAAACGTGCTACAGGATTCGGGACAGGCCGGCGTTCAGATTGAGATCAGTCCCGCGATGATTGAGGCGGGGGCTTTGGCTGTCGCGGAAGTAGGCGAGGCTTCTGCAAGTTATCTGGCAGAAGTGGTTTTTGAAGCAATGATGGTTGCTGCATCGGGGGATGCACAATCCCTTGCTCATCGATCGTGACCAGTGCGCTCGCGTACTCGTGCAACGTCTGACAGTGTTGGATCAGACGCTCTACGTCACCAATGCGAATGAAGGTCTGGTGCAGGGCGAACCTTCCTTTCGCTGTCGCTTGGTGAAGGTATGCGCGCGCTTCGCTGTTCTCAGGCCACATAAGAAGCGAGCTGTGCGCATAATAATTGCGATATGCGCGCAACCGATCAAAATACTCTGCGGCATGAATAAGGTGCGGGCGAATGATGTCCGTCGAAAAGTCTGCCGCGATGGTTCGGATGATGTCCGTAAGCGCCACGTTTCCCATGTGGGCAGTTAGCGCTTGCATCTTATCGCCACGCCCGAGCTGCCAAGACAGAAGGCCGTGCATCCAGCTTTCGACTGAGTTCCACGCTGTGAGTCGGCCTGCAATGTTGACCCCGTTCGGGGCGGATAGGCGTCCAACTTT
>NZ_CAXSBH010000011.1:0-72739 GCF_964235535.1 uncultured Sphingomonas sp. | reverse complement strand
GCCTGACGCACCCATACGCCACCCGCCGAGCGTTCTTGGCGTCAACTTTGTTCAACTTCCGCAGCCGGAGCCCCGCTCATGATCACCGTCCACCATCTCGAAAACTCCCGCTCGCAACGCGTGCTCTGGATGCTGGAGGAGCTCGGCCTCCCCTATGAGATCAAGCGCTACGAGCGGAACAAGGCGACCATGCTCGCCCCGCCCGAGCTGAAGGCCGTCCACCCGCTGGGCAAGTCCCCGATCATCGATCACGACGGTCGCATCATCGCCGAGACGGGCGCGATTGCAGAGTACCTCGTCGAGCTCGCCGACGGCCGCCTCGGTGCTCCGCCGCACCGCGACGCCGCGCTCCGCTATCGCTTCTTCCTCCATTATGCCGAGGGGTCAATGATGCCGCCGCTGCTCCTCAACCTGGTGC
Source organism: uncultured Sphingomonas sp. (assembly GCF_964235535.1). Lineage (GTDB taxonomy): Bacteria > Pseudomonadota > Alphaproteobacteria > Sphingomonadales > Sphingomonadaceae > Sphingomonas. The sequence goes on along the minus strand of NZ_CAXSBH010000011.1, from coordinate 72,321 downwards.
TCAGCCGCATCCCCCTGTTCGGCAAGCGCATCGTCAAGCGCATCCAGCCGATGATCGACATCCATCTCGATTACGTCGAAGCCGAGCTCGCCCAGCGCCCCTGGTTCGCGGGCGACACGATGACTGCCGCCGACATCATGATGAGCTTCCCCCTCGAAGCCGCCCGCGCCCGCGGCGGCCTGGACGCGAGCCGCCCCCACACGATCGCCTGGCTCGACAAGATCCACGCCCGCCCGGCTTACCAGACCGCGCTCGCGAAAGGCGGACCCTACGCTTACGCTTGACCCCACCTCCCTCCGTCACCCCGGACTTGTTCCGGGGTCCATCGGTGTACGAACCCAGACGCTTGATCCCGCGCAACGATGGACCCCGGAACAAGTCCGGGGTGACGGGGAGGGGATGGCCGACCTATCGGAACGCGTCGGTTTCAGCCTCGACCGGGTGCGTAGGCGATACCGGCCCTCCATCCACCACCGGCTGCGGCGCATCCAGCCCGCCCTCCCACTTCGCGACCACCGCCGCCGCGACCGCGTTGCCGATCACGTTGGTCGCAGTCCGCCCCATATCCAGAAAATGGTCGATCGCCAGGATCAGCAGCAGCCCGCCCTCGGGTATCTTGAACAACGGCAGGGTCGCCGCGATCACCACCAGCGAGGCCCTGGGCACCGCCGCGATCCCCTTCGACGAGATCATCAGGAACAGCAGCATCGCCACCTGTGTCCCCAGCGGCAGGTCGATCCCGTAGGCCTGCGCGATGAACAACGACGCGAACGTCATGTACATCATCGACCCGTCTAGGTTGAAAGAGTACCCCAGCGGCAGCACGAAGCTGGCGATCCGCGGCGGCACCCCGAACCGATCGAGCGCCTCCAGCATCCGCGGGTAGGCCGCCTCCGACGACGCGGTCGAGAACGCCACCAGCATCGGCTCGCGCACATGTCGCACCAGCTCGGTGATCCGCGCCCCCAGGAACAGGAAACCCGCCCCCAGCAGCACCGCCCACAGCACCGCCAGCGCGATGTAGAAGCTCCCCATGAACCAGGCGAGCTGCCCGATCACGCCTGGCCCGCGTTCGGTCAGCGTCGCCGCCACCGCGCAAAACACCGCGATCGGCGCGACCCGCATCACGTAGTCGGTGATCTTCAGCATCACCGCCACCAGCCCGTCGACCGCCCGCACCAGCGGCTGGGCCGGCGCACCCACCGCCGTGATCGCCACGCCCACGAAGATCGAGAAGACGACGATCTGCAATATCTCGTTGGTCGCCATCGCGTCGATCATCGATGTCGGCACGATATGCGTCAGGAACTTCTCGAACGAGAACGCCGCCGTCTCCACGCCCGACACGGCCGTCGCGGGCGGCAGCTCCAGGTTCAAGCTCGCACCCGGCTGCATGATGTTGACCAGCAGCAACCCCAGCCCCAGCGACACCAGCGTCGCCGCCAGGAACCACGCCACCGCGCGCCCGCCGACCCGCCCCAGCGCCGCCGTGTTGCCCATCTGCGCGATCCCCTGCACCAGCGTCGCGAACACCAGCGGCGCGATGATCATCTTGATCAGCCGCAGGAACATCGTGCTGCCGTAGCTGAAGGCCTTGGCGATCCCCTTCAGCCGCTCGGCGGCCTGCGGCGATCCATCATTGAGCGACAGGTGGATCGCCAGCCCCGTGATGATGCCGAGCACCAGCCCGATCAGGATGTAATAGGTCAGCCGCTTGGCCATTACGCGCTTTCGAGCAGGGGAGGGAACCCGCCGCACGGAACGGGATTGCGGCCGCTCGGTCAAGCACCGTAACGTGCCGCCCATGCTGACCACCCGCCGCCAAGCCGTCGCAGCTGCCGCGCTCGCACCGTTCGCCCCCGCAATCCTGCGCGCCGCCGAACCGGACCTGACCGCGCTCCGCGACATTACGACCGGCGTGAAACCGATCGACCCCGCCGAGCGCGCCCGCCGCCTCTCCCGCGCCCAGGCGCTGATGCGCGCCGACGGCATCGGCGGGGTCCTGATCGAACCGGGCGCGAGCCTCACCTACTTCACCGGCATTCGCTGGGGCCGCAGCGAGCGCCTCACCGCCGTCGTTCTCCCCGCCGAGGGCGAGCCGCTGATCGTCACGCCCTTCTTCGAGGAGCCGAGCATCCGCGAGACGCTTGGGCTACCCGCGACCGTCCGCGTCTGGCAGGAGCACGACGACCCGCTCCGCCTCGTCGCGGCCTTCCTCACCGAACGCGGCCTCGCCGCCCGCCCGATCGGTATCGAGGAGACCGTCCGCGCCTTCGCCACCGACGGCCTCCGCCGCGCCCTCCCGGACGTATGGCTCGTCTCCGCCAACCCCGTCGTCCGCACCTGTCGCACCATCAAGACCCCCGCCGAGATCGCGCTTATGCAGGCCGCGAGCGACGTCACGGTCGCCGCCTACCGCTGGACCTGGCCGCGCATAGAGGCGGGCATGGCCGGCGCGGACATCGGCGCGCTCATGAACGCCGCCACGCGCAAGCTCGGCGGCGAGCCGCTGTTCGCGCTCGTATTGGTCGGGGAAGGCTCCGCCTACCCGCACGGGACGAAGAAAGTGCAGCGCGTCGCCCCCGGCCAGGTCGTGCTGATGGATTGCGGCTGCTCGGTCGAGGGCTACCAGTCCGACATCTCGCGCACCGGCGTCTTCGGCCGCGCGACGCCCGAGGTCGCGCGCGTCTGGAACCACATGGCGCGCGGCCAGCAGCTCGCCTTCGCGACCGCAAAGCCAGGCACTCCGGCAGGCCAAGTCGACGACGCGGTCCGGCATTTCTACGCGCAACAGGGTTACGGCCCCGACTACAAGCTCCCCGGCCTGCCGCATCGCACGGGCCACGGCATCGGTATGGACGGTCACGAGCCGGTAAATCTCGTCCGCGGCGAGACGACCCCGCTCGCACCCGGCATGTGCTTCTCCAACGAACCCGGCCTCTACCTCCCCGGCAAGTTCGGCATCCGCCTGGAGGACTGCTTCCACATGACGCCCAGCGGCCCGAAATACTTCAGCGAACCCCCGCGCTCGATAGAGCAGCCCGTCTAACAAGTCGCAGGCCTGAAACATTCATTCGCCACGCTACGCTTCGAGGTCTCGCGATGCTATTCCCGATCCTGCTCGTCGCTGCGGCAGAGCCCTGCACGGCGGGTGATCCGACTCCCGCCGCGCTGCTTCAGCGATGCCGCGACGCAGCGCTGGCGGGAGACCTCGACGCGCAGTTGGCCATTGCGGCGGTATCGCTACACCCGCGGTCGAAGTCGCGTGACCCGGTCCTGGCGCGCCGGCTGCTGACTGCGGCGGCGGAACGCGGCCGAGCCGATGCGGCACTCACATTGGGCCAGATCTATTGGAATGGCGACGGTACGCCCAAGGACAATGCGGCTGCGGCGCGCTGGTGGCGAGACGCTGATGCGGGCGGCCAGAAGCAGGCCGCGCTGTTGCTCGGCAACGAAACGTTCGTCCGCTTGATCCGTACCGCCCCCTCGCCTGAACGGGTCGACCGGGCGACGTTGGCGGAGGCGATCGGCTGGTTTGAGAAAGCGCGCATCGAGGACCCGGCATCATCGGGCCGCGCACAGGCGGAAGAACGCCTACGCATGTTGCGGGAATTCAAATCGAAGTTGGAGGCCATGACGCGGCCGTGATGTCGAGGGCGCGTGACGGCGCTTGCATCGCTTGAGGGCCGGGCACGTCTCCCCTAAGCCGCCACACATGACCTCGACCAACGACATCCGCCGTTCCTTCCTCGACTTCTTCGCCAGCGCCGGACACCAAGTCGTCCCCTCCGCGCCGCTCGTCCCGCAGAACGACCCGACGCTGATGTTCGTCAACGCGGGTATGGTGCCATTCAAGAACGTCTTCACCGGCCTCGAATCCCGGCCCTACGCTACCGCGACCTCGTCGCAAAAGTGTGTCCGCGCCGGCGGCAAGCACAACGATCTCGACAATGTCGGCTACACCGCGCGCCACCACACCTTCTTCGAGATGCTCGGCAACTTCTCCTTCGGCGCATACTTCAAGGAACAGGCGATCAAGCATGCCTGGACGCTGCTCACGCGCGAATGGAGCTTGGATCCCGACCGGCTCACCGTCACCGTCTACCACACCGACGACGAGGCCGCCGCGCTCTGGCGCAGGATCGCCGGACTGCCCGACCACCGCATCATCCGCATCCCGACAAGCGATAATTTCTGGGCTATGGGCGACAGCGGCCCGTGCGGCCCGTGTTCCGAGATCTTCTACGATCACGGCGACCACATCCCCGGCGGCCCCCCGGGCAGCCCCGACGAGGACGGAGACCGCTTCGTCGAGGTCTGGAACCTCGTCTTCATGCAGTTCACGCAGGAAGACAGCAAGATCGTCGGCGATCTTCCCAGGCCGTCGATCGACACCGGCATGGGGCTGGAACGCGTCGCCGCCGTCCTGCAGGGCGTCACCGATAATTACGACACCGACACCTTCCGGGCGCTGATCGCTGCCTCGACCGAGCTGACGGGCACGAACGCGGACGACGCGGACAAGGCCAGCCACCGCGTCATCGCCGACCATCTCCGCGCGGCGGGGTTCCTCGTGGCTGACGGCGTGCTGCCCGCCAACGAGGGGCGAGGCTACGTCCTGCGCCGCATCATGCGTCGCGCGATGCGCCATGCTCACCTGCTAGGGGCCGCCGAGCCGCTCATGCACCACCTGGTGCCGTCACTCGTTGCCGAGATGGGTGCTGCCTATCCCGAACTCGTCCGCGCCCAGCCGCTGATCGAGGCGACGTTGCAGCAAGAGGAGACCCGCTTCCGCCAGACGCTGGACCGCGGCCTGAAGCTGCTCGACGAGGCGACCGCATCGATGAAACCGGGAGACACGCTCGCCGGCGACACCGCCTTTCGCCTCTACGACACTTTCGGCTTCCCCTACGACCTGACCGAGGACGCTCTCCGCGCGCAAGGACTCCAGGTCGACCGCATCGGCTTCGACGCCGCCATGGCCGAACAGAAGCGCGCCGCCCGCGCTGCCTGGCGCGGTTCAGGCGCAAAGGCGTCCGATGATCTATGGTTCGACATCGTAGAGGAGGCCGGCGCGACCGAATTCACCGGCTATGCGGCTGAGGAAGGCGAGGGCGCGGTCGTCGCCATCATCGACGATGGTGCACGGGTCGACCGTGCGGTCGCGGGCAGCGAGGTGATGGTGGTCACCAACCAAACGCCCTTCTATGCCGAAAGCGGCGGCCAAGTCGGCGACTCAGGTGAACTGAACGCCGACAATGGTTTGCAGGCCATCGTAACCGACACGTCGAAGCAGCTCGGCCGTCTCTACGTGCATCACGCCCGTGTCTACCAAGGCGAGATCGCGATCGGGGACGCGGTGAAGCTCCGCGTCGACCGTGCGCGCCGCGCCGCGATCCGCGGCAACCACTCGGCCACCCACCTGCTCCACGCTGCCCTCCGCGACCGGCTCGGTACGCATGTCGCACAGAAGGGCTCGCTGGTCGCGCCCGAGCGGCTTCGCTTCGATGTCTCGCACCCGAGCGCGATGTCGCCCGCCGACCTCGCGGAGGTCGAAGCCGACGTGAACGCGCAGGTCCGCGCCAACACGCCCGTATCCACGCGCCTTATGACCCCCGACCAAGCAATTGCCGAAGGTGCCATGGCGCTATTCGGCGAGAAATACGGCGATGAGGTCCGTGTCGTATCGATGGGAACGGGCGCATCGGCAGGAGAGGGGGGCCGCTACTCGGTCGAGCTGTGCGGCGGTACGCACGTGTCGGCGCTCGGCGACATCGGCCTGTTCAAGCTGGTCGGCGAGTCGGCCGTCTCCTCCGGCGTACGCCGGGTCGAGGCGCTGACCGGCGAGGCCGCGCGAGCCTATCTTAACGGCCGGGACGAGAAGCTCCGCGAAGCCGCCGCTACGCTGAAATCCACCCCCGACGAGGTGCCTGCGCGAGTGGCGGCGCTCCTCGACGACCGCCGCCGGCTCGAGCGGGAACTCGCCGACGCCAAGCGCGCCCTCGCGCTCGGCGGTGGCACCACCGGCCAAGCTGCGGGTCCCGAACAAGTCGCCGGCATCGGCTTCATCGGCCAGGTGCTGGACGGCTTCGAAGCCAAAGGGCTGCGCGGAGCCGTCGACGACGCCAAGGCGCGGCTCGGATCGGGAGTGGCCGTGCTGGTAGCCACCAGCGATGGCCGGGCCTCGGTCGCGGTCGGCGTCACCGCCGACTTGGTCGATCGGTTCAATGCGGTGGAATTGCTCCGCCGCGCCGTGACGACGCTCGGTGGGCAGGGCGGGGGTGGGCGTCCGGACATGGCGCAGGGCGGCGGTCCCGACGCGGAGCGAGCCGAAGACGCGGTGGGATCGATCCGTGCGATGCTGGAACAGACGCAGGCGGCATGAACGGGGAGGTCGGGAAGTACACCATAACCGAATAGGCGAGCCGGCCGATGGCCGACCCGCCACATTCGGATCAGCGCGGCTTGCGACGCGTCCTCGTGGTAGTCGTCTTCTTTGCGGTCGTAGTCGTTTTCGCTACTCCGGTCGCAGCGGCTCCTGCTGCCGCGGCTCCCGTCGCCTCCGTCGAGGTCGCCTCCGAACTAGCGGCGGACCCGCGCGCCTCCATGACCGCGGCGTCGAGCTGCGCGGCCGTCATACCGATCACCGGACCGTTCGCGCCCATGCCGAACCCGCTCATCGGCAGCTGCACGTCGCCTTTGGTCGTGGTCAGCGTTACGAATTGCGCATCGGCCGACTTGACCGTCCCGACCACCGCCCCGGCCGATCCGCGCACCGTCGCGCCCGGCATCAACTGCGCCTGGAGCTGCTGCTGAGCGCCCGCTTGGGCCTGCTTCGCCGCCGCTACCACCTCCGCGCGGGTGATCGAGATCCGCAAACCCTGCGGCCCCGATCCGATCGACGCGGGGGGCAGGCTGACCTTGGAGCCATCGACATTCACGACCACCGCTTGCGGCGTGACCTGATCGACCGTCCCGACCACCGCGCCGGCGGAGTCGTAGATGGTCGCGCCTGCGACCGGTGTCGCCGTAGCAGCTGATGTCGCGGGTGCCGCCGGAGCCGTCTGAGCTTGCGAGGCTGCCGGGCTGAATAGGGCGGCGGCCAGCGCCACGCGTGCGGAAAATATCATAATTTTACTCCTTACGATTGCGTTATGAAAACGAGATATCTCCCGTTCGGGTTCCCGCACGATGCTCAGCCTACCTCGCCACGGCCTCGTACCCGCCGGATGCGCGGCTCGCGTTCCAGCGCCGCGTCGCGCCGGATCGCCTGGCGCAGCTCGTCGCGCTTCTCGTGGATCGACGCGATCACCGGGCCCATCGCCACTCCCAAATCGACGAGCACCGCCTCCGACAATTGGAGCGAACTCTCCAACGTCTCCGGAACCGCGTCGGTTACGCCCGCCCGGTACAGTTCGGCCGCGTGATCCGCATCCCGCGCGCGCGCGATGATCGGCAGGTCGGGTAGGAGCGCGCGCACCTGACGCGTCACGCGCGCGGTCAGGACGGGATCGTCCATCGTCAGGATCAGCGCCCGCGCGGACGTCAGGTTCATCCGTTCGATCAGCTCGATCCGCGAGGCGTCGCCGAACAGCATCGGGTAACCGGCGCGCCGCCCGTCGGCGACCGCGTCGATGTCCGCCTCGACCGCGACGAACGGCTGCGCGTGCGCCTGGAGCATGTCGGCGACCATGCGGCCGACCCGGCCGAACCCGATGATGACCGTGCCGGGGCCGTCCGGTCCGATCGACGTCTCACCCGGCTCGCTCCGAGCTTCCATGGCCCGCGACGCTGCGCGCCCCGCCTTGGCGAGCAACGGCGTCAGCGTCAGCCCCAGCGCCGTCACCGTCTGCCAGAAACCCGCAGTCGACGGCAGGATCAACCCCGCACCGAGCGCCGCGGCCAGGACGATCAGTGTCGTCTCGGACGGGCTTCCCATCAACAGGCCGATCTCCGCCGCGACGCTCCGCCGCACGTTCGCGACGCGCAGCAGCAAGAACGTCACGACCGCCTTGACCACGACCACCCCGGCTAGCGCCCCAAGCAGCGCCGCCCAGTTCGCCGCGATCGACCGCAAGTCGAGGCTCATGCCCACCGTCAGCAGAAACACGCCGAGCGCCAGCCCCTTGAACGGCGCGATCACCAGTTCGACCTCGGATCGGTACTCCGTTTCGGCGATCAGCAACCCCGCCACCAGCGCTCCCACGATCGGCGACAGCCCCGCCGCCGTCGTCGCCACGCTGGCGAAGATCACCACCAGCAGCGACGCCGCCAGAAACAGCTCGGGGCTCTTGGTCCGCGCCGCCTGCGCGAATAGCGGCGGCAGCAGGACCCGCCCCGCCAGGAAGATCGCGACTACCGTCGCTCCGCCCCGCATCGCAACGCCCGCCGCGACGTCCCAGCCGCCGGACCCGCTCGGAGCCATCGCACCCAGCGCGAAGATGATCGGAACCAGTGCCAGGTCCTCAAACAACAGGATCGCGAACGCCCTGCGCCCGACCGCCCCGGTCGTCCCCGACAGCGGCAGCACCAGCGCCGTCGATGATAGGGCCAGCGCCAGCCCAAGCCCGACCGCCCCCGGCCAGTCCTGCCCCAGCACATGCAGCGCCACCCCGATGATCGCCGCCGCCGCCAACAGCTCGGCCGCGCCCGTCCCGAACACCTGGGCCCGCATCGTCCACAATCGCCGGAAACTCAGCTCCAACCCGATCGTGAACAACAGCAGGATGATCCCGAACTCGGCGAACGGCTCGATCGACCCAGGGTCGGAGATCGTGATGTAATACAGCCAGGGAAGCTGCCCCACCCACGCGCCCAGCCCGGACGGCCCGACCAGCAGCCCGACAAGGATGAACCCGATCACGGGGCTCACCTTGAAGCGCGCAAAGGCGGGGATGACCAGCCCCGCCGCCGCCAGGATCACCAGCGCATCGCTGACGCCCTCATTCTGGATCTCGATCGCCACCGCCGGGATCGTAGCGGTTCGATCCCGAACGCGTCAGCGATTTACGCGAACGCGGCCATCTCCGCCTCCAGGTTGACCCGCACCGCCTCGAAGAACTGCTCCGTGGTCATCCAGGGCTGATCGGGGCCGATCAGGATTGCCAGGTCCTTGGTCATCGCGCCCTGCTCGACCGTCTCGATGCACACGCGCTCCAGCGTCTCGGCAAAGCGGGTCACGTCGGGGGTGTCGTCGAACTTGCCGCGGTACTTCAGCCCGCCCGTCCAGGCGAAGATCGACGCGATCGGGTTGGTCGAGGTCGACTTACCCTGCTGATGCTGGCGGTAATGCCGCGTCACGGTACCGTGCGCTGCTTCCGCTTCGATCGTGCGGCCATCGGGCGTCATCAGCACCGACGTCATCAGCCCAAGCGAACCGAACCCCTGCGCCACCTGATCCGACTGCACGTCGCCGTCATAGTTCTTGCAGGCCCACACGAACTCGCCGCTCCATTTCAGCGCGGAGGCGACCATATCGTCGATCAGGCGATGCTCGTATACTATGTTAGCGGCCTTGAACTCGCTCGCGAACTCCGCTTCGAATACTTCGGCGAAGATGTCCTTGAAGCGCCCGTCATAGGCCTTCAGGATTGTATTCTTGGTCGACAGATAGACCGGCCACTTCCGCCCCAGCCCGTAATTCAGCGACGCCCGCGCGAAATCGCGGATCGAGTCGTCGAGATTGTACATCCCCATCGCGATGCCGGCGGAGGGGTATTGGAACACCTCCTCCTCGATCACCTGCCCGTCCTGACCCTCCCACTTCATGGTTAGCTTGCCGGGGCCGGGAACGCGGAAGTCGGTCGCCCGGTATTGGTCGCCGAACGCGTGCCGGCCGACGACGATCGGATGCGTCCAGCCCGGGATCAGCCGCGGCACGTTCTTGATCACGATCGGCTCGCGGAAGACGACCCCGCCCAGGATGTTGCGGATCGTGCCGTTGGGCGACTTCCACATCTTCTTTAGGTTGAACTCCTCGACGCGCTGCTCGTCGGGGGTGATCGTCGCGCATTTGATCGCGACGCCGTGCTTCTGCGTCGCCCGCGCGCTTTCGACGGTGACCTTGTCGTCGGTCGCGTCGCGGTTTTCGATCGACAGGTCGTAATATTCCAGATCGATATCGAGATACGGTTTGACCAGGCGCTCGCGGATCCACTCCCAGATGATCCGTGTCATCTCGTCGCCGTCCATTTCGACAACGGGCGTCTTCACCTTGATCTTGGCCATGTTCTCTTCCTTGGGGAGGGTCGCCCAGCCGTCTAGGCAGGAAGGCCCCGGGGATCAACCGAGGTCGCGCGCGCCGCTTGGGCTAGGTTGTGCGGCCCGCCCCGGGCCGATAGACACGCTGAAATGGCATCAACCGAAAAGCCGCCGGTGGTCACATCCACCGTCAAGTGGCGCTTCCCCGCCGTCCATCCCGAAGGCCGCAAGTTCGTCGCGATCTCCGCCGGGTTGACGCTGCTGCTGACTTGGGCGGTGTCGCACGTCCTGTTCTGGCCGCTCGTCGGCGTGACGATCTGGGTCGCCACCTTCTTCCGCGATCCGGTACGCACGACCCCGGTAGGGGAGGGGATGATCATCGCCCCCGCCGATGGGCTCGTCACCATGATCCAGCGCGTACCCGTCCCGCGCGAGATGGACGGGGGCAACGGCATCACCGATGCGACCCGCCTTCGCGTGTCGATGTTCATGAGCGTGTTCGACGTCCACATCAACCGCAGCCCGGTCGCGGGCACGATCCGCCAAGTGGTGTACCTGTCGGGCAAGTTCCTGAACGCCGACCTCGACAAGGCGTCCGACGAGAATGAGCGTCAGCATTTCGTGATCGAAGATCGGGACGGCGTCCGCATCGGGTTCACCCAGATCGCGGGGCTGGTCGCGCGGCGGATCATGGGCTTCGTCAAGCCGGGCGACATGGTCGCTGCCGGCCAGCGGGTCGGGCTGATCCGTTTCGGTAGCCGGCTGGACGTATATCTGCCCGACGACTACGCTCCCCAGGTCACGCTCGGCCAGCGCACCATCGCGGGCGAGACTCTGATCGGACGGCGCGGCGCGCGAGCGGTCGACGGCGTCTCGCAATGATCCCACCGCGACCGATCCGCCGGAGGCCCCGCGTTCCCCGCGGCCTGCCGCTCCGGGCGGTCGCCCCCAACGCCGTCACCGCGCTCGCGCTGTGCTCGGGCCTGTCGGGCGTACGCTTCGCAATCGGCGGACAGTGGGAGCTTGCGGTCGCGATGATCATACTCGCGGGCGCGCTCGACGGGATCGACGGCCGTATCGCGAGATTGCTGCACGGAGAAAGCCGGTTCGGCGCGGAACTCGACTCGCTTTCCGATGCAATCTCGTTCGGGGTCGCCCCCGCGCTCATCCTGTATTTATGGTCGCTTTCCGCGCTTCCCCGAATCGGCTGGATCTGCTCGCTGACCTTCGCCGTTTTCTGCGCGCTCCGCCTAGCGCGATTCAACGCCCGGATCGACGAAGCCGAACAAACGCACAAATCGGCCGGCTACCTGACGGGAATACCGGCCCCCGTGGCGGCCGGGCTGGCGCTGTTGCCGATGTATCTGTGGTTCTGCACCGACGAAGCCGTCTTCGCATCGCCTTATCTCGTCGCGCCATGGACCGCGCTGATCGCCGCATTGATGGTGTCGAGCGTGGCGACCTATTCGTGGAAGTCGCTTCGTTTACGCCGTAACATTCGCTTCGAGGCGCTGGTGTTGATAGTTATCATCTTCGCCGCCTTGGTTACGGCGCCTTGGCATACGCTGGCGACGATCAGCTTGGTCTACCTCGCGACAGTGCCGTTCAGCGTCGCAAGCTACGCAAGGGTCAGGCGACCTCGCGCAAGCGGGTCATCGTCTGAGGAACCGGAACCGACGCCCAGCGTCTGACGGCGATCCTGCGCTCCGCGCCCGCAAGCGTGGAGAGTGGGCTGAAGCTATGCTCGACATGCCCCGTCGCAAGGCGAACGATCCGGTGCCATTGCGGCCCGATTGATGCGGCTATGACGGTCACGGAAAGCGCGAACGCGCCGGTGAAAACAAGAAGCCCCAAAATCGGCGTCATCTGCGCCTCCCTGATGTCGCGAACTTACAATCAACTACAATAAAGTGTTGAAGTCGCGAGCGGTTCCACAAACCTGCAGCGATCGCTCTTTAATCCCGGTGTAAACACCAAGACTGTGATCTCGATCATTACCGGTCCTGCTCTGGTGCTGGTATGTTCCACTCCCGTTCCACCCGTCAAGCGATTCGTTCCGATTGCGTTTGCGGCGATCGTCCGCTATCCGCGCCGCACTGAACCCCACATGGAAAGCACCATAGCCCGGTGCGGACCGGCCCTTGGGTCGATCCGTCATCCGCTTTCCAGAGGCTTAACCGGAAGGAGTTATCCCTATGGCGGCACCCGTCGTCACGCTGCAGCAGCTTATCGAAACCGGCGCGCATTTCGGCCACCAGACCCACCGCTGGAATCCCAAGATGAAGCCTTTCATCTTTGGCGATCGCAACGGTGTCCACATCCTCGACCTCAGCCAGACTGTGCCGCTCCTTGCGCGCGCGCTCGAATTCGTATCGACCACCGTCGCGGGCGGCGGCAAGGTGCTGTTCGTCGGTACCAAGCGCCAGGCGCAGGAGCCGGTCGCGGATAGCGCACGTCGCTCCAATCAGCATTTCGTCAACCACCGTTGGCTCGGCGGCATGCTTACCAATTGGAAGACCATTTCCGGCTCGATCAAGCGCATGAAGGCGCTCGATGAGCAGCTGTCGGGCGACACAGTCGGCCTGACCAAGAAGGAGGTGCTCCAGCTCACCCGCGAGCGCGACAAGCTCGAGCTGTCGCTCGGCGGCATCCGCGACATGGGCGGCGTCCCCGACGTCATGTTCGTGATCGACGCGAACAAGGAGGAGCTCGCGATCAAGGAAGCCAACACGCTGGGCATCCCGGTCGTCGCGATCCTCGATTCGAACGTCTCGCCCGACGGCATCGCCTTTCCGGTCCCCGCCAACGACGACGCCAGCCGGGCGATCCGTTTGTACTGCGAGGCGATCGCCATCGCCGCCACCCGTGGCGGCGCGGAGAGCCAGCAGCGCCGCGGCGTCGATTTCGGCGCGATGGCCGAGCCGCCCGCCGAGGAGGCGCTGAACGCGCAGCCCGAGGTCGCGCCCGCGGTGGCAGGCGATGTCGAGGCGCCCGCCGAGCCGGCGATGGCGCAGGATCGCGAGCGTCCCGTCGACGCCTGAACTCCTGTCTCGAACACGTCACGCGGGCGGGGCAGGGCATACAAGCCTCGCCTCGCCCGCGACCACATTCAGAATAGAAGGACGACGAACATGGCCGATATCACGGCAGCGATGGTCAAGGACCTGCGCGAGAAGAGCGGCGCGGGCATGATGGACTGCAAGAAGGCACTGAGCGAGACCTCGGGCGATATGGACGGCGCGATGGACTGGCTGCGCACTAAGGGCCTCGCCGCCGCGCAGAAGAAGTCCAGCCGCACCGCGGCCGAGGGCCTGGTCGGCGTCGCCGTGTCCGGCACTGTCGGCGCGGCGGTCGAGGTCAACTCCGAGACCGACTTCGTCGCCAAGAACGAGCAGTTCCAGAACTTCGTGCGCGAGGTCACGCATATCGCGCTGGGCGGCGTGGCCGACGTGGACGCGATCAAGGCGGCGGCGATGCCGTCGGGCACCACGGTCGCCGACACGCTGACCAACAACATCGCCACCATCGGCGAGAACCAGTCGCTCCGCCGCGTGAAGCGGCTCGAGGTCGCTAAGGGCGCGGTCGTGCCATACGTCCACAACGCCGCGGCGCCCGGCATCGGCAAGATCGGCGTCCTCGTCGCGCTCGAGTCCGACGCGCCTGACGCCGCGCTCCAGGCGCTCGGCAAGCAGGTCGCGATGCACATCGCCGCCGCCTTCCCGCAGGCGTTGAACGAGGCCGATCTCGATCCCGAGCTGATCGAGCGCGAGCGCGCGATCGCGGCCGAAAAGGCGGCGGAGAGCGGCAAGCCCGCCGACATCGTCGCCAAGATGGTGGAAGGCTCGATTGCCAAGTTCCGCAAGGAGCACGCACTCGTCAGCCAATTGTTCGTCATGGACGGCAAGACGAAGATTTCCGACGTCGTCGCCAAGGCCGGCAAGGACGCCGGAGCCACGATCGTGCTTAAGGATTACGTCCGCTTCCAGCTGGGTGAGGGCATCGCGCGAGAGCAGTCCGACTTTGCCGCCGAAGTCGCCGCCGCCTCGGGCGTACCCCAGAACCGCGAGCCCGAACCAACCGCATAACCCCGCCTCTCCCTCTCCCCCCGGGAGAGGGAGGGAGCCGCGCAGCGGCGGAAGGGTGAGGGCAGTTCCGAACCGCTTTGAAACCGGCTTCCCCACATCCCGTCACCCCGGACTTGATCCGGGGTCCCGCTACCTTCCCACGTCGATACGTAGGAAGCGGGATACCGGATCAGGTCCGGCATGACGGGAAGGTGGTCAGCACCATCGCCCAACATGGTTGCCCCTTACGCACCCCCCGCCTAAGCTGAGTGCCACCCATTTTTTCCGATTACCCGAGTTCCCATGCCGCACCTGCGCTTCAAACGCATCCTTCTAAAATTGTCGGGCGAGGTCCTGATGGGGGAGGCCGGGCTCGCCATCGACCCCGCGACCACCGCGCGCGTCGCGAGCGAGATCGCCGACGTCCGTGCGCAAGGCTTCGAGCTGTGCGTCGTCGTTGGCGGGGGTAACATCTTCCGCGGCCTGTCCGCCGCCGCCAAGGGCATCGAGCGCGCGACCGCCGACTATATGGGCATGCTCGCGACCGTGATGAACGCGCTCGCCGTCCAGAACGCACTGGAGCAGATCGGCGTCGAAACGCGCGTCCAGTCCGCCATCCCGATGGCCAGCGTCTGCGAGCCCTTCATCCGCCGCCGCGCAGAGCGTCATCTGGAGAAGGGTCGCGTGGTCATCTTCGCGGCGGGCGTCGGCAGCCCGTTCTTCACCACCGACAGCGGCGCCGCACTTCGCGCCGCCGAGATGAAGTGCGACGCCCTGTTCAAGGGCACGAGCGTCGACGGCGTGTACGACGCCGACCCCAAGAAGGTCGCGACCGCCAAGCGCTATGAAACAGTCACTTACTCGCGCGTGCTGTCCGACGACCTAAAGGTCATGGACGCCAGCGCGATCGCGTTGTGCCGCGACAACGACATACCCATCGTCGTGTTCAACATCCGCGAGCACGGCAACTTCGCCGCCGTGCTGGCTGGGCACGGCGTCTCCACCATCGTACAAAAGGAACAGGCCGATGCCGGCGTTTGAAAAGGCCGATCTCGAGCGGCGCATGGCCGGAGCCGTCGAGGCGCTCAAGCAGGATCTGGTGGGCCTGCGCACCGGCCGCGCCTCGACCTCGCTCCTCGATCCGGTGAACGTCACCGTCTACGGCTCTATGATGCCGCTCAACCAGGTCGCGACCGTGTCGGTGCCCGAGCCGCGGATGCTGTCGGTGCAGGTCTGGGATAAGACCAATGTCGGCCCGGTCGACAAGGCGATACGCTCGGCGGGCCTGGGCCTGAACCCCATCGTCGACGGCCAGACGCTCCGCCTGCCGATCCCCGACCTGACCGAGGAGCGCCGCAAGGAACTTGCCAAGCTCGCCAACCAATATGCCGAGAAGGCTCGCATCGCCGCGCGCAACGTGCGGCGCGACGGCATGGACAGCCTCAAGACCGACGAGAAGAAGGGCGTGTTCGGCGAGGACGAGCGCAAGCGCTTCGAGGTCGAGGTGCAGAAGCTGACCGATGGCACCATCGCCGACATCGACTCCGCCGCCGCGTCCAAGGAGAAGGAGATCCTGGGCAAGTGATCCCGGTGGCCGCCAAGGCCGTCGATCACCTCGCTCATCCGGGAACGGGAGCGGGCGTCGTGCCGCGCCACGTCGCCATCATCATGGATGGCAACGGCCGCTGGGCCAAGAAGCGCTTCCTCCCCCGCCTCGCCGGCCACCGCGCGGGCGTCGAGGCGGTGCGCCGCGTGTCGCGCGCCGCCCGCGCGATGGGGATCGAGGCACTGACCCTCTACGCCTTCTCCTCGGAGAACTGGCGCCGCCCCGCCGAGGAGATCGGCGACCTGATGGGCCTGCTCCGCCGATTTATCCGCTCCGACCTGGACGAGCTGGCGAGCGAGAACGTCCGGTTGCGCATCATCGGCGACTATCGCCGCTTCGCGCCCGATCTGGTGGCGATGGTCGACGACGCCGTCGCGCGCACCGCCGCCAACACCGGCCCGCTACTCGCGATCGCGCTCAATTACGGCGCGCAAGGCGAACTCGCGGCCGTCGCCCGCCGCCTGGCCGAGCGCGCGCTCGCCGGCGAACTCGACCCCGCCGCCATCAGCCCGGACCTGATCGACCGCGAGCTCGACACGCACGACCTGCCGCCGCTCGACCTGCTGATCCGCACCTCGGGCGAGCAGCGGCTGTCCAACTTCCTGCTATGGCAGGCGGCCTACGCCGAGCTGCTGTTCGTCGACACGCTCTGGCCCGACTTCACCGAGGCTGCGCTGGCCGACGCGGTCGCCGCGTTCGGCCTGCGCCAGCGCCGTTTCGGCGGCCTGTGACCGCCCCCGACGAGAAGCTGCGCACGCCGTCGAACCTGCGCCTGCGCATGATCGCCAGCATCGCCATGATCGCCGTGGCGCTCGTCGGCCTTCTCCAGGGCGGGCTGCTGTTCTGGCTGCTCGCGGTCGTCGCGTCGCTGCTGATGCTCTCCGAATGGGCCGACCTCGTCGGCGCGAGCCCGCGAGAGAAGCGCATCGCGCAGTTCGCGCTCTCGGTCCCGCTCGCGCTCATGGCCCCGGCGTCGCTGATCCTGGAAAGCCGCTATTTCTTCACGCTCGGCCTGCTCGTCGGCGCGGCGTTCTTCACCGCGATCGTCACCCATCGCCCGCGCCTGGCCGGCGGCGTGGTCTATTGCGGCCTCCCGGTGCTCGCGCTCGTGATCCTGCGCCGCGAGGAGGCGGGGCTCACGCTCGCGCTCTGGACGCTGTCGCTCGTCTGGGCGACCGACATCGGCGGCTATTTCGCCGGTCGCTCGATCGGCGGCCCCAAGCTCGCACCCCGGATCAGCCCGTCCAAGACCTGGGCCGGCCTCATCGGTGGCGTCCTGCTCGCCACCGTGCTCGCGGCCGTCCTCCACACCCAGGCCGGCCTGCCGTTCCGCCTGGCCGCAGCTACGCCGCTACTTGCCGTGCTGGCGCAGCTTGGCGACCTCTATGAAAGCACGCTCAAACGCCGCGCCGGGGTCAAGGACAGCGGCCACCTCCTACCCGGGCACGGCGGCGTCCTCGATCGCCTCGACGGCTTGGTGCCGGTAGCGCCCGTCGCCGCGCTGCTCGCCTTCCTGCCCACCATCTTGCCGTGAGGACCGTCAGCATCCTCGGCGCGACCGGCTCCGTCGGCGCGTCGACGCTCGACCTGATCGAGTGCGAGCCCGAGCGCTTCCGTGTCCGCGCGCTCACCGCCAACTGCGACGTGGCCGGCCTTGCCGCCGCGGCGATCCGCACGCGTGCCGAGCTCGCCGTCGTCGCCGACGAGACTTGCCTCCCCGCACTCCGCGAGGCGCTCCGCGGCACGGACATCGGCGCGACCGGCGGGCCGAAGGCCGTCAGCGAGGCCGCCGCGCTCGGGGCGGACTGGACGATGGCCGCGATCGTCGGCTGCGCGGGGCTGGAACCGGTCATGGCCGCCGTCGCCGCGGGCGGTACGGTCGTCCTCGCCAACAAGGAACCGCTGGTGTCCGCGGGCGAGGTCATCCTCGCCGCCGCCCGCGCGAGCGGCGCGACTTTGCTCCCCGCCGACTCCGAGCACAACGCGATCTTCCAGTGCTTCGACTTCCAGCGTCCCGACCGCGTCCGCCGCATCGTCCTGACGGCGAGCGGCGGCCCGTTCCGCACCCGGAGCCTCGCCGACATGGCCCGCGTCACCCCCGAACAGGCGGTCGCGCATCCCACCTGGGCGATGGGCGCGAAGATCTCGGTCGACAGTGCAACCATAATGAACAAAGGCCTCGAACTCATTGAGGCCGCCCGGTTGTTCCCGGTCGCCCCCGAGCGGATCGAGATCGTCGTCCATCCGCAATCGATCGTCCACGGCATGGTCGATTACGTCGACGGCTCTATGCTCGCCCAGCTCGGGCCTTCCGACATGCGTACGCCGATCGCGCACTGTCTGGCCTGGCCCGACCGGATGCCCACGCCCATGGAGCCGCTCGATTTCGTCAAGCTCGGCCGCCTCGACTTCGAAGCACCCGACCCCGTCCGTTTTCCCGCACTCCGCCTGGCGCGCGAGGCCCTGGACGCGGGCGGCGCGCGTCCGGCGATCCTCAACGCCGCCAACGAGATAGCGGTCGCCGCGTTTCTTGACCGACGCGTTCAGTTCCTGGAAATCGCGGCGGTCGTAGCCGACACGCTTGAACGCTACGATCCGCCGTCGCCGACCACCCTCGAAGCGGTGCTCGCCGTCGACGGGGAGGCGAGGGCGATCGCGGCGGCGTTGTGCAAGGATCTGACGGCTTGATCGAAACTCCCGGCATCCTCCTGACGATACTGGCCTTCATGCTCGTTATCGGCCCGCTCGTCTTCGTTCACGAGATGGGCCATTATCTCGCCGGCCGCGTGTTCGGCATCCACTCGGAGGCGTTCGCGATCGGCTTCGGCCGCGAGGTCGCCGGGTTCACCGACAAGCGCGGCACCCGCTGGAAATTCGGCTGGCTGCCCTTGGGCGGTTACGTCAAGTTCGCGGGCGACATGAACCCCGCCAGCCAGGCCGACGCGGCCTGGCTTTCGCTCCCCGCCGAACAGCGCGCCCGCACCTTCCAGGCCAAGCCCGTCTGGCAGCGCGCGATCGTCGTTGCCGCCGGCCCCGCGGTCAACTTCCTGGTCGCCATCCTGATCCTGGGCGGCTTCGCGCTCGCCTATGGCGACCCGCGCACCCCGCCCGCGGTCGGCATCGTCGAGCCCGGCAGCGCGGCCGCCGTCGCGGGCCTGCGCACCGGCGACCGCGTCGTCCGGCTCGCGGGTCGCGAGGTCGACACGTTCGAGGATATGGTTGGCATCGTCAAGATCCGCGCGGGCGAGCGCGTCCGCGTCGAATATGTCCGGAGCGGCGCACCCCGATCGGCGGACGTGGTGATCGGCTCCCGCCGCGAGCGCGACCGCTTCGGCAACGAATACCGCTTCGGCCGCCTCGGCGTCGGCGCCACCGCGCCGGTGATCGAGCCTGTGTCGCTCCTCAAAGCACCCGTTATCGCCGTCCGCCGCACCGGCGACATCGTTACGCTGATGGTGGAGACGCTAGGCCAGGTGATCACCGGCCGCCGTTCGGTTGCCGAGCTTGGCGGCCCGCTCCAGATCGCCAAGGTCTCGGGCGAGCAGATGTCGCTGGGCGTGGGCGCGTTCGTGTTCCTCCTCGCGCTCGTCTCCATCAATCTCGGGTTCATCAACCTTCTGCCAGTTCCGATGCTCGACGGGGGGCACCTGTTCTTCTACGCGATCGAGGCAGTTCGCCGCCGCCCGATCGAGCCACGGGTGCAGGAATGGGCGTTCCGCGGCGGCCTCATGGCGCTGCTCGCGCTGATGCTGCTGGTGACGTTCAACGATCTGGGCGCGTTCGGCTTATGGCGGAACCTGGCCGGGCTGATCGGCTGACGCCGGTTGATCGGTTAACTAATGTGGGGCAGGGCGCGGAACGGGGGTTCCACAAGCAGGTGGTCGGGGTGGGTGAGTGACGTTGAACGGTACTAAAAGTAAACGCGCGGGCGCGATCCTTCTCGCGAGCACCATCCTGTCCGGCGCGCCTGTATTCGCGCAGACCGCGACGGCACCCGCCGCTCAGGGTCCGGCCGCACCGCCGCCCTCAGTGTCCCAGCCCCCCGTGGCCCAGCCTGGCGCTACGCCGCAGGCTTCCACCACCGGCCAGCGCCTTATCCGCACGCTCCGCGTCGAGGGATCGCAGCGCATCGAGCCCGAGACCGCGCTTTCCTACACCAAACTGCGCGCCGGCCAGCCCTACACCAACGAGACTGTCGACCAGGCGATCAGCGACCTGCTCGAGTCCGACCTATTCGCCGACGTGACGATCGCGGGCGTCGAGACCGGCGACCTGACCATCCGCGTCCGCGAAAACCCGATTATCAACCGCGTGATAGTCGAAGGCAACAAGCGCCTGAAATCCGACAAGATCACCAAGGAGATCAAGCTCGCGCCGCGCCAGGTCTTCTCCCGCACCGCCGTCCGCGCCGATGTCGCGCGCATCGTCGAGCTGTATCGCCGCCAGGGCCGCTTCGGCGCGACCGTCGAACCCAAGATGGTCGCGCTCGACCAGAACCGCGTCGACGTCGTGTTCGAGGTCGCGGAGGGTCCGAAGTCGAAGGTCCGCCAGATCAACGTCATCGGCAACGAGAAGTTCTCCGACGACGACCTGCGCGGCCAGATGGCGACCAAGCAGTCGCGCCTGTTCCGCTTCTTCTCGTCCAACACCAGTTACGACCAGGACCGCCTCGCCTACGACCAGCAGAAACTGCGCCAATTCTACCTGTCCGAGGGCTACGCCGACTTCCGCGTCACGTCCGCCGTCGCCGAGCTGACGCCCGACAAGCAGGACTTCATCATCACCTACGTCGTCGAGGAGGGGCCGCGCTACAAGTTCGGCGACGTCACGGTCGACAGCGACATCCGCGACTTCAACAACGAGGCGCTGGCCCGCTCGCTACCTATGAAGAAGGGCGACTTCTACAACGCCAAGCTCGTCGAGGACTCGATCGACCAGCTCAGCCAGTCCGCCGGCCTGTTCGGTTATGCCTTTACCGAGGTGAACCCGGAGTTCCAGCGCGACCGCGAAACGCTGACCATGACGATGACGTTCAACATCGCCCAGGCGCAGCGTACCTATGTCGAGCGGATCGAGGTCAACGGCAATACGCAAACGCAGGACAAGGTCATCCGCCGCGAGATCCGGCTGAACGAGGGTGACGCGTTCAACAGCTTCCAGGTAAAACGTTCGCAGGACCGCCTGAATTCGCTCGGCTACTTTCAGGACAAGCTGGAGATCAAGCAGACGCCGGGCTCCAGCCCCGACCGCGTCGTGCTGGAGACCACCGTCGAGGAGAAGTCGACCGGCGAGCTTCAGCTTTCGGCGGGTTTCTCCTCGCTTGAACGCTTCATCGTCCAGGCGAACATCACCCAGCGCAATTTTCGCGGCAAAGGTCAGGAGCTGCGTGCGGGCGTCAACTACTCGACCTACTCGCGATCGGTCGAGCTCGGCTTCACCGAACCCTATTTGTTCGACAAGAATATCGCGGTGGGCGTCGACGTGTTCCGCCGCGACTACAATTCGTTCAACTTCGTCAACAACGAACGGCAGACGCTCTACGATCAGGTATCGACCGGCTTCCAGATCCGTTCGGGCGTGCCGCTCACCGAATATTGGTCGCTCTCCGCGCGCTACGGTCTGTCTTACGAAGAGGTCGATCTCGACAGCTCGCTCCTGACCAACGGCACGTGCGACGCCTTCCGCGTCGGCCGCTATCTGTGCGATCAGCTCGGCAACCGTCTCAACTCGTCGGTCGGCTTCTCGCTCAGCTATGACAGTCTCAACAGCCGGCTGCGTCCGACTTCGGGTCAGAATCTGACGATCAGCGGCGACTTTGCCGGCCTTGGCGGCGACGTGAAGTATCTTCGCGGCACGGTGCGTGGCTCCAAATACTTCAATGTCGGCAGCGGCTTCATCTTCTCGCTGCTCGGCGAGGGCGGCTATATCCATTCGCTCGAGGACAGCCGTGGTCCCGGCATCGACAAGGTCCGTATCGTCGACCGCTTCTATCTGGGCGAGCCGCAGTTCCGCGGCTTCAACATCCGCGGCGTCGGCCCGCGCATCCAGCGCGTCTTCTTCGACACCGCCTCACCCGGCCAGGTGCTGTTGGAGAGCCGCGACCAGATTACCGACGACGCGCTCGGCGGCCGCGCCTATTATCTCGGTCGCGCCGAACTCGAGATTCCGCTCGGCTCGGGCGCGCGCGAACTCGGCCTTCGTCCGTCGATTTATGTCCAGGCGGGCAGCCTGTTCAAGGTGACGCGTCCGTTGCCGACGGCGGTGTTCCCGACGATTATTGATCCTACCACCGGCCAAAGCTATACCGGTGCGCTTGTCGTCGACCGTAACAACGCGGCGGGGCAGCCGCTGTTTCTCTACACGGTCCCCGGGTCCACCCAGCAAGCCGAAACGATCTGCGCGACAGGTATTCCCGACGCGACCGGAGCGTGCATCGGAGCGACACCTAATACGCGTTCGACCGACTCGCAAAACCCGTTCATCGAACGCTTCCTCGGCAACTCCGCCAAGCCGCGCCTCTCTGTCGGGTTCGGCGTTAATTGGAACTCGCCGTTCGGCCCCTTGCGCATCGACATCGCGCGGGCGCTGCTCAAGCAGCAGGGCGACGACGACAAACTCATCACCTTCAACGTAGGAACTCAGTTCTAATGACCAGCACCAAACATCTTCTGCTCGCGGTCGCCTTGGCGGTCCCGGGCGTCGTCGCCACGACCCAGGCCCAAGCTCAGGTGTCCGGCATCGCCGTCGCCGATCCGGAGGCAGCCGTCGCCGCCTCGCGCGCCTGGACCGCCGCGCGCGGCCAGATCCAGACCACCTACAAGACGCAGCTCGACGCCGCCGACGCACGCCGCCGCGCCGTCACCGCCGAGCTCCAGCCGCTCGTCACCGCCTATCAGACCGCCGCGCGTCAGCCCGGCGCCAGCGAGGCGAGCCTGCGCCCCCAGGCCCAGGCGCTCCAGACGCGCGAGGCCGCCGCCAACCAGGAGCTCGGTCGCCTGACCGAACCCGCCCAGCGCGCGCAGGCCTATGCCCTCGAACAGATCTCACGTCGTCTCAATGACGCGGTGCAAGCGGCTGTGCGCGCTCGCAACGTCACGCTGCTGCTCCGCCCCGCCGCCGCGCTCTTCTCGCAGCCGACCGCCGACATCACGCCCGCGATCACGACCGAGCTCGACCGGCTCGTCCCCACCGTCGGCATCACGCCGCCCCCGGGCTGGCAACCCGGCCAGCAGGGCGCCGCACCCGCCGCCGGCGGCGCTCGTCCGGCCGTACCCGCTCCCACGACCCCGGCCCGCCGCCCTCAAGGCCGGTGAGCGACGAAACCGCAGGGGTCGCCGGCTACCCGCTCGATATCGCGCGGGTGATGGCGGCGATCCCGCACCGCTACCCCATGCTGCTGGTCGACCGCGTCGTGGAACTCATCCCCGACCGGTCGATCGTCGCGGTCAAGGCGGTCTCGATGAGCGAGCCGTTCTTCCAGGGTCACTTCCCGGGTCGCCCGATCATGCCCGGCGTCCTCATCGTCGAGGCGCTCGCCCAGGCCGCGGGCGTCCTAGCGGTGGAGTCGCTCGGCCTCGCGGGCACGGGCAAGCTCGTCTATTTCATGGCGATCGAGGGCGCGAAGTTCCGCAAGCCCGTCGAGCCCGGCGTCCTCCTGCATCTCGAAGCCAAATTCATCCAAAAACGCGCCAAGGTGTGTAAGTTCGCCGGCCGCGCTAAGATCGACGGCCAAACCGTTGCGGAAGCCGGATTTACCGCCATGATCGCCGACGCGCCGACTACGGTCTGAGCGTTACCCGGCGTTACCTTCTTTTCCCGTTTTGACTTCGGGACACCCCTCCCATAAGGGCCCGTGCTCTTGCGGCTGGTCGGATCAGCCCTCACGGAAAGCGAATACCATGAAGAAAGATACCCACCCCGATTACCACACCATCAAGGTCCAGATGACCGATGGTACCGTGTTCGAGACCCGCTCCACCTGGGGCAAGGAGGGCGACACGATGACGCTCGACATCGACCCGCTCGCGCACCCCGCCTGGACCGGCGGCCGCGGCACGATGCTCGACGCCGGCGGCCAGGTCGCCCGCTTCAACAAGCGGTTCGGCGGGCTCACGCTCAAGCGATAAGGTCGGGCGGTCGGCGGAGCGGGTGGGATTCGAACCCACGGTGGGCGTGAACCCACGGCGGTTTTCAAGACCGCTGCCATAGACCACTCGGCCACCGCTCCGAAGCCGCCCCGCTCCTAGCGCGAGCGACGGCGGGTGCAAGCGCCGCGACGAAGCCGGGTTCACGAGGCCGACGGCCCATGCCATGCTGTCCGCGATGTGGGAACCCGACCAAGTGCGTAGATCATTGCGGCGCCTAGCCTGGGCCGGCCTTCCCCTCGCCTTGAGCGCGGGCCCGGTCCGCGCGCAGGACGAGGGCGGCTTCCAAACCTATCTGCGTCAGGTCGGCGAGCGTGCGGTCGCGCAGGGCGTCCGTCCGGAGACGGTCCGGTCCGCTCTCCCCGGCCTGACGCTCAACACCCGCGTCGTCGAGCTCGACCGCGCCCAGCCCGGCGCGAGCCCCGGCGGCCCGCCGTCGCGCTTCGCCCCCTACCGCGCCACCCATGTCGATGCCGCCCGCATCGGCCGCGGCCGCACCAACTACGCCGCGCAGCGCGGACGCCTCGACCGCATCGCCCGCGACACCGGCGTCCCCGGCCCCGTCATGATGGCGATCTGGGGTCACGAGACCAACTACGGCAGCTACACCGGCGATTTCGATCTCGTCCGCAGCCTCGCCAGCCTGGGCTATGAAGGCCGCCGCCGCGCGCTGTTCGAGGGCGAGCTGATCGCCGCGCTCAAGATGATCGATCGCGGGGTCCGCCGCGACCAGCTGCTCGGCAGCTGGGCGGGGGCCACCGGCAACCCCCAGTTCCTGCCGTCGGTCTATCTCCGCCTGGCCAAGGACGGCGACGGCGACGGCCGCGCCGACATCTGGGCCAGCCCCGCCGACACGCTCGCCTCCATCGCCAACTATTTCGTCGACGCCGGCTGGCGTCCCGGCCAGCCCTGGGGTCTCGCCGTGTCGGTCCCCGCGACCTTCAGCCGCGAGGGCACCCGCAACCGCCTCGTCTCGCCGCGCTGTCCCCGCGTGTTCGAGCGGCATAGCGGCTGGCGCTCGGTCGCCGAGTGGCGCGCCCTCGGATTGGCCACGCAAGGTGCGGCCTGGCCAGCGGACGACATCCAGGCCACGCTCGTCGAGCCGGACGGGCAGGGCGGGACCGCCTACCTCCTGACCGGCAACTACCGCGTCATCCTCGACTATAACTGCTCCAATCACTACGCGCTCTCGGTCGGGTTGCTCGCCGACGCGATCGGCCGCCAGTGACCCGATCCACCTCGTTCCCGGACCGCCGCCCATGAAGATCCTCGCCCTTGCTCCCCTGATCGCTCCGGTGACCCTCGGCGCGCTCGCCTACCCGACCGCCGCGGCCGCTCCTCAGTTCCAGACGCCCGCGCCCGTCGCCTATCTCGAGGACCTGTCCTCGGGCGCGGTCCTGTTCGAGCGCGACGCGGATCGCCGCATGCCGCCCGCCTCGATGGCCAAGATGATGACGGTCTATGTCGCCTTCGACCTGATCAGGAAGGGGGAGCTGAAGCTCGACCAGCGCTTCACCGTCCGGCCCGAAACCTGGCGTCGGTGGCACGGCCCCGCCGCCGGCTCCACCATGTTCCTGTCCGCGAACGAGAGCGTCAGCCTCGCGAACCTCCTATACGGCATCGTCGTCCTGTCGGGGAACGACGCCTGCGTCGTGCTGGCCGAGGGCATCTCCGGCTCCGAGCAGGCCTTCACCGAGCGGATGAACCGCGCCGCCAAACAGCTCGGGCTCGCGGGCAGCAATTTCGGCACCTCGAACGGCTGGCCGGACAATGGCGTCACCTACGTCACCGCGCGCGACCTGGCCAAGCTGGCGAACGCCACGATCCGCGACCATCCCAAGCTCTACAAACAGTTCTATTCCCGGCGCGACTTCACCTGGGGCCAGACGATGGGCGGCAACGCGATCACGCAGGGCAACCGCGACCCGCTGCTCGGCCGCGTCGCCGGCGCCGACGGGCTCAAGACCGGCCATACCGAGGAGGCGGGCTACGGCTTCACCGGCTCGGCCGACCAGAGCGGTCGCCGGTTGGTGATGGTGATGGCCGGGCTGACCAGCTCGGGCCAGCGCGCGGAGGAGTCGGTCCGCTTCATGGATTGGGGCTACCGGGCGTGGCAGGCCAAGCCGGTCGTCGCCAAGGGTCGCCGCGTCCAGACCGCCGACGTTCAACTCGGCGATGCGAGCGAGGTGGGCCTGGTCGCGCCCCGCAACCTGACCGTGACGCTCCCCGCCGGAGCCGCGCCGGAAATCGCGGCCAAGGTCGTCTATGCCGGCCCGGTCAAGGCGCCGATCAAGGCCGGACAGCACATTGCCGACCTGTTGGTGAGCTCGCCCGACATGCCTGCGCAGCGCCTGCCGCTCGTGGCGGAGAACGACGTGGGTGAGGCCGGTTTCTTCGGCCGCGCCTGGGTGGGCCTGACCTCCCTCCTCGGGTGAGGGGCCGCTTCATCACACTCGAGGGCGGGGAAGGGGCTGGTAAGTCGACACAGTCGCGCCTCCTCGCGGCTGCGTTGGAGGCGAGGGGCCTGCGCGTTGTCCTGACCCGCGAGCCCGGGGGCAGTGAGGGCGCGGAAATGGTGCGGACTCTGCTCATGCAGGGCGACCAGGACCGCTGGAGCGCGCGTGCCGAAACGCTGCTCTTCGCCGCCGCCCGCGCCGATCACGTCGCAAAGGTGATCGAACCCGAGCTGGCGGCGGGTGCGTGGGTGGTCTGCGACCGCTTCGTGGATTCTACCCGCGCTTATCAGGGCGCGAGCGGGATCGCCGACGCCGACATCCTCGCGCTCCACGATTTCGGCTCGCACGGCCTGCTTCCCGACCGCACGCTGCTTCTGGCGCTCCCGCCCGAGCAAGGGGTGAGGCGCGCGACCGAGCGGGACGGGACGGATGCCGATCGCTTCGTGAGTCGGGATGTCTCTTTTCACGAGCGTGTGGTCACCGCGTTCGATCGCCTCGCCGCGCGCGAACCCGCTAGGGTCCGCCGCATCGTCGCGACCGACGGGCCGGAACGGGTCGCGGCCGCCATCATGGCGGAACTGGCCGATCTGCTGCCATGACGGCGGTCGTGGGGCACGCGGCGGCGCAGGCGGCGTTCCTGGGCGCGCTGCGGAGCGGATCGCTTCATCACGCCTGGCTGCTCGCCGGCCCGGAGGGCGTCGGTAAGGCCCGCTTCGCGCGGATGGCGGCAGCGCGCATGCTGGCCGAGGCGGGCGGGGAACCGCCGCTCGCGGCCGGTCTCGACACCCCCGACGATCATCCCACGCGTCGCCTGATCGAGGCGGGCTCGCATCCCGATCTGCGCATACTGAGCCGCCTGACCAAGGTCTCCGACACCGGCCAAGATACGATCGCGCGGTCGATCACCATCGACCAGGTCCGCTCGCTCCAGCCCATGTTCGCGACCTCGCCTTCGCTCGGACCCAGGCGCGTGGTGATCATCGACGCTATCGACGATCTCGAGCGTGGCGGGGCCAACGCGTTGCTCAAGAACTTGGAGGAGCCACCCGCCGGTACGATCTTCCTGCTCGTCAGCCATGCACCGGGCCGCCTTCTGCCGACCATCCGATCGCGTTGTCGGCAGCTGTGCTTCGGCGACCTGAGCCGTGAGGAGATGCGGCAGGTGCTTACGGTCACGTTGCCGGAAGCGGATGAAGTCGATCTACGCGGCGCGATCGAAGCGGGCGAGGGGTCACCGGGACGTGCGCTCCAATTTGCCGGTCTCGAGATCGCGGCGCTCGACGAGGCGATCGGGCGTCTGATCCGGTCGGGCGACCCGGCCAACGCCGAGCGCGTCAAACTGGCCCAGTCCTTGTCCGCCAAGGCGGCCCAGCCGCGTTATGAAGCCTTCCTCGAACGCGCGCCTGCCGCGATCGCCGCCGAGGCACGGAGCCGGACCGGGGCCGACCTTAATCTCGCGCTCGACGCACATCGCGACGCGCGCGACTTGGCGGGGGCGGCGACGGGGCTGTCCCTTGATCCGCAGGTGACCGTGTTCGAGATGGCGGGCATCGTGGCGCGGTTGGCTTCACGGGCCTGACCCGATGCTCTAGGGACGCCGCCATGGGCGACCCCTTCTATATCACCACCGCGATCAGCTATCCGAACGGCCGCCCGCATATCGGACATGCCTACGAGGCCATAGCCGCGGACGCGGTCGCGCGGTTTCAGCGGCAGGCGGGCCGGGACGTACGCTTCCAGACGGGAACCGACGAGCACGGCCTGAAGATGGTGCAGGCCGCCCGCGCGGCCGACCGGGAGGTTGTCGATCTGGCCGACGAGATGTCCGGTTTATTCAGGGCTATGTGCGACGACCTGAACATCTCGTACGATCGCTTCATTCGCACGACGGAGCCAGCACATCACGCCGCGAGCCAGGCACTCTGGGAAGCGATGGAGGCCAAGGGCGACCTGTATCTCGATCGGTACGAGGGTTGGTACTCGGTCCGCGACGAGGCCTATTACGACGAAAAGGAGCTGGTCGCGGGTGGCGAGGGGACCAAGCTTTCTCCCCAAGGCACGCCGGTCGAGTGGACGGTCGAGGAGAGCTGGTTCTTTCGCCTGTCGGCCTACCAGCAGCTGTTGCTGGATCTGTATGCGGCCAATCCGGACTTCATTCGGCCGGACACGCGCCGCAACGAGGTGGCGCGCTTCGTCGAGGGCGGCCTGTCCGATCTGTCCGTCTCCCGCACCAGCTTCGATTGGGGCGTAAAGGTGCCGGGCTCGCCCGATCACGTCATGTATGTGTGGGTCGACGCGCTGACCAACTACATCTCCGGCCTGGGCTATCCCGAACGGGATGGCGATTGGCGTTACTGGCCCGCGGACCTGCATCTGATCGGCAAGGACATCGTGCGGTTCCACGCCGTCTATTGGCCCGCATTCCTCATGTCGGCGGGCCTGCCGCTGCCCAGGACGGTCTTCGGTCACGGCTTCGTGCTTCACCGGGGGGAGAAGATGTCGAAGTCGGTTGGCAACGTCGTCGATCCCGGCGACCTCACGCGCGCTTTCGGCGTCGATGCGCTCCGCTATTTTCTGTTGCGCGACGTCAGCTTCGGCCAGGACGGCAGCTACTCCGCCGAGGCGATCGTCGCGCGCGTCAACGCCGAGCTGGCGAACAGCTTCGGCAACTTGGCGCAGCGCACTTTGTCATTCATCGCTAAGAACTTGGACGGTGAACTTCCGCAGGTCGGCAGGGCGGACGCGGCTGATGGAGCGCTGATCGAGGAGGTCGTCGTCGCCTGCGCCGGCCTCCAGGCCGCGTTCGGCGACCTCATGCTCAGCCAAGGGATCGAGACCTGGATGCGCGGCGTGTTCGCCTGCAACGCTTATATCGACGCGCAGGCGCCCTGGGCGCTGCGCAAGACCGATCCCGACCGGATGCACGCCGTCCTGCGCACGCTGGTTCGCGCGATCCGCATGCTCGCGATCGCGATCTTGCCCGTCGTGCCGGAGGGGGCGGGGAGGGTGCTGGACCAGATCGGAGCCGTCGATCGCAATCACGCCGATGTCGATGATGACGGCTGGTACGAACGCCATGCCGCAAGTGGCTTCCGGATTACCGCGCCGTCGCCGGTCTTTCCGCGGCTCGAGCTGCCGGCGGAGGCGGCCTGATGCTCGCCGACAGCCATTGCCATCTGAACTATGAGGGCCTGGTCGACGATCAGCCGGCGGTCCTCGCCCGCGCCCGCGCGCGGGGCGTGACGGCGATGCTCAACATCGCGACCCGCGAGTCCGAGTGGGATGCGGTGATCGCCACCGCCGAGCGCGAGCCGGACGTCTGGGCCACCGTCGGCGTTCATCCGCACGAGGCGGACCGGCATCCGGACGTCGACGCCGCCAAACTGATCGACCGGGCGCGTCATCCGCGCGTCGTCGGCCTGGGCGAGACGGGGCTCGACTTCCATTACGACCGTTCCGACCGGGGGCGGCAGCGCACGAGCTTTCGCGCGCACATCGCCGCCGCGCGCGAAACCGGGCTGCCGATCGTCGTCCATACGCGTGACGCCGAGGACGACACGGCGGCGATCTTGCGGGACGAGATGGGGAAGGGATGGTTCGGCGGCGTGATCCATTGCTTTACCGGCACAAGTGCCTTCGCCGACATCGCCCTGGAACTCGGGCTGTCCATCTCCATCTCCGGCATCGTGACCTTCAAGAATGCCCGCGATCTGCAGGAGGTCGCCGCCCGCATCCCATCGGACCGCTTGTTGATCGAGACCGACGCGCCGTTCCTCGCGCCTGTGCCGCACCGAGGAAAGACGGGAGAGCCGGCGTTCGTCGCCGATACGGCCGCGTTCCTCGCCAAGCTCAGGGGTGAGGACGAAGAGGGCTTACGCGAACGAACCGCCGCCAACTTCCACGGACTATTTGCCAAGACAGCCGGGTGAGGGCGCGCGTTCTGGGATCGGGCACTTCGTCGGGAGTGCCGCGCATCGGCAACGATTGGGGCGCATGTGACCCGGCCGAGCCGCGCAACCGGCGTACACGCGCTTCGTTACTCGTCGAACATGAGGGCGTGCGCCTACTCGTCGATACGAGCCCAGACATGCGCGAGCAGCTTCTGGCGGCCGAGGTCGCCCACATCGATGCGGTAATCTGGACGCATGACCATGCCGACCACTGCCATGGGATCGACGACCTGCGGCAAGTCTATCACGCGCTCGGGCGACCCGTGACCTGCTACGCCAGGCGGCCGACGCTCGACTCGCTGCGAGCGAGGTTCGCCTATGTTTTTGACGGCAAGACCGGCTATCCGGCGACGGCGGAGGTCGATGTGCTGCCCGACCGGCTCACAGTCGCCGGCCTGAGCGTGACGGTCGCCGACCAGCCGCATGGATGGGCGATGTCGACCGGGTTGCGGTTTGAAGCGAGCGGGCTCGCGATCGGCTACGCTACCGACATCAGCGACATGACCGACGATCTTCGCGCGCTTTATACGGGCCTGGACGTCTGGATTGTCGATGCGCTGCGCAAGCAGCCGCACCCGAGCCACGCCAATCTATCGACGGTATTGGGCTGGGTGGAAGAATTGGGACCCAAGCGCACTATCTTGATCCATATGGATCACAGCATGGACTACGCGACGCTCGTCGGTGAGCTGCCACGAGGCGTCGAGCCCGGTTACGACGGCCTGGTGGTCACGGCATGACCGATCGCACGGTCGACATCGTCATCTACGGACTGCTGCTGCTGCTGCCCTTGTCGGCGCTTTTCGCGCGGCGATCCACTCTTCGCCAAACGCTGCGGTCGCTAGTCGCCTGGATCGCGATCTTCGGCATCGGGCTGGCCGCCGTTCAATACCGCGACCGTCTGCCCGACTTTGGCCAGCTGATCGACGATCAGGACGTGGTCGGCCAAGAGACGCGTATCCGCATGAGCCCGGACGGGCATTTCTGGGCGAAGGTTACGGTCAACGGTGTCGGCCGGCGCATGCTCGTCGACAGCGGTGCCACATTGACTGCGATCTCCGAAGAGACCGCTCGGGAGGCCGGTATCGAGACGGGTACGGGAGGCGTTCCGATCCTGCTGCGGACCGCGAACGGCACCGTCGCGGCTCGGCGCGGCACGGCGGACCAAGTGCAGGTAGGATCG
Source organism: uncultured Sphingomonas sp. (assembly GCF_964235535.1). GTDB lineage: Bacteria > Pseudomonadota > Alphaproteobacteria > Sphingomonadales > Sphingomonadaceae > Sphingomonas. Next base: position 40,718 of record NZ_CAXSBH010000011.1, on the reverse strand, counting down.
GTACGGACGGAGAAGCTGCGCGTCGTCGTCTCGTCGGCGTTCGGCGATGTGGACGTGATCGGCATGAACTTCCTGTCGCGACTGGCCTCATGGCGGGTCGAGGGAAGCACGCTCATCCTGACGCCCAAAAGCACATCTTAGTTTTACATAATATAAATTATCGACTTGATGGATCATGCCGATGCTCGAACGCCTGACCGCCATCATGGCCCGCCTCCGCGACCCCGATCACGGCTGCGAATGGGACCGCGCCCAGACCTTCACGACGATCGCGCCCTACACGATCGAGGAAGCCTATGAGGTCGCCGACGCGATAGATCGCGGCACCTTCGCCAACATCCGTGACGAACTCGGCGACCTTTTGCTCCAGGTCGTGTTCCACTCCCGCATCGCCGAGGAAGCCGGCCTGTTCGCGATATCCGACGTCATCGACGCGATCTCCGACAAGATGGAGCGCCGGCATCCCCACATCTTCGACGACGCGCAGTCCTCGCCCGGTTGGGAAACAATCAAGGCCGGTGAACGCATCGACACGCACGCAGGCGCGCTCGCGGGCGTGACGATCGGGCTACCGGCGCTATCCCGCGCCGAGAAGCTTCAGCGACGGGCCGCGCGTGTCGGTTTCGATTGGCCCGACGCGAACGGGCCGCGCGCCAAGATCGACGAGGAGCTGGCCGAGATCGAAGCGGCACCTTCTGGTGAGATCGAGGAAGAGGTCGGCGATCTGTTATTCTCCGTCGTGAACTGGGCGCGACATCTCGGCGTCGACCCCGAAACCGCGCTTCGACGCGCGAACGCCAAGTTCGAACGCCGGTTCGCGGGCATGGAGGCAATTGCTGGCACCGAGTTCCCCTCTCTCTCCCTTGAGCAAAAGGAGGAACTCTGGTCGCAAGTCAAAACGAGCGCTGGTTGAACCGCTCGTAATCCGTCGGGGATAGTCGGACGTCGTAGGTCGTACGCCCCTCCTCCACCCGCTGCTCCAGCACCTCGCCATGCGCGTAAAGCCAGGCCGGCCCCGCCCCATCCGCATCCTCGACCATGATGCTGTAGCGGCGATGGCTGGCGGTGAGCTTGACCGCGACCTTATCCAGCAACCCATCGATCCCATCGCCGCGCAGCGCGGAAATCGCGACCACATCGTCGCGGCGTTCCGCCTGATCCAGCAGGTCGTCGCGGCCGTGAGCGGCTACCAGATCGAACTTGTTCCACGCCTCGAAACGCGGGGTGCTCTCCCCTACCCCCAGCTCGGTCAGCACCGCCTCGACATCCAAGCGCTGCGCCTCGCTGTCGGGATGGGCGATGTCGCGGACGTGGATGAGAAGGTCGGCCGACACCACCTCTTCCAGCGTCGCCTTGAACGCGGCAACGAGCTGAGTCGGCAGGTCGGAGACGAAGCCGACCGTATCCGACAGGATCGCCTTCTCGATCCCGGGCAGGCCGATCTGGCGCAACGTTGGATCGAGTGTCGCGAACAGCAGGTTCTCCGCCATGACGTCGGCGCCGGTCAGGCGGTTGAACAGCGTCGATTTGCCGGCGTTGGTGTAGCCGACTAGCGCAATCACCGGCCACGGCGCACGCTGCCTCCGCTCGCGGTGCAGCCCACGAGTGCGCGTGACCTGATCGAGCTCGCGGCGCAGGCGCGCCATCCGATCGCGGATTAAGCGCCGGTCCGCCTCGATCTGTGTCTCGCCGGGGCCACCGAGGAAGCCGAAGCCGCCGCGCTGACGCTCGAGGTGGGTCCAGCTGCGCACAAGACGGCCGCCCTGGTAGTCGAGATGCGCCAGCTCGACTTGCAGGCGACCTTCGGCCGTGGCCGCGCGTTCGCCGAAAATCTCGAGAATTAAGCCGGTACGGTCGATGACTTTCGCGTCCAGCGCAGTCTCCAGATTGCGCTGCTGGACCGGCGTCAACGCCGCGTCGAAAACGACGAGCTGCGCGTCCTCCATGCGGACGCGAATGGCAAGCTCCTCCGTTTGACCGGAGCCGATCAGAGTCGCCGGCTTGGGCGCGCGAACGCGAATATGGACGAGGTCGGCGACTACCACCCCGATCGCGGCGGCGAGACCCGCAGTTTCGGCCAATCGCGCCTCGGGATCGCGCTTCGACCCGCCGTGATCGGGCAACACGACGATCGCTCGCGCACCGCGAGCAAAATCGTCCCGGTCCCGCTCGAACCCCTGGCTCAAGCGGCCTCGTCCTGCCCGTCGGCGGCCTGACCCTGCAGATCGAGTGGATTAGCCGGCTGAATGGTAGAGACAGCATGCTTATAAACCAGCTGGATCAAACCCTCGCGCTGAAGCAGCATACAGAATAGGTCGAATGCAGCGATTCGGCCCTGCAGCATCACGCCATTGACGAGGAACATGGTCACGTTATCCTCCGATCGACGTACTGCGGAGAGGAACACTTCCTGAAGCGAAGGCTGCTTGCGCGCGGCCTCGGCCACACTGTCCGTTAGCGCGGCGAGGTCCATCGGTCCCGCCGGCATCACGGTCGAGATCGCATGCTTATAGATCAATTGCGATTGCCCATCTCGACGGAGCAGGACGGAGAAGTTGTCGAACCAGGTGACAATGCCCTGTAGCTTGACACCCTTGACCAGGAACATCGTTACCGGCGTCTTGGAACGACGAAGCGCGTTGAGGAACAGGTCTTGGAGCGAACTCTGCTTGTCGGCCATGATCTTTGCCCTTTTCAGCGCGAGGTCGACGCCTCGCCGGTGCGCCGTTTCCCGGCGTCGGATGGCCGGAAGCAGCCCAGCTTAGCGATCATGTTATCAGCGATTGCCCGACACAAGTACTCGGCGAGGCAAGTCGTTCCCTCCGCCGCGCGGTATGAAACGGATTGCCTGGCGAGAGGTCCTACAAACCTGCATTCAGTCTTCCTTCGAGTCGGTGATGCCGAGCAGCTTCAGCTTGCGGTGAAGCGCTGACCGCTCCATCCCTATGAAGCTCGCCGTGCGCGAAATGTTGCCGGAGAAGCGGCGAATCTGGACGCGAAGGTATTCGCGCTCGAAGGTCTCACGCGCTTCGCGCAAGGGTGCGCCCATAACCGCGCTCGTCCCCCGGCCAGCCGCCTCGCTTTGATCGCCCAGTATTTCGGCGGGCAGCAGATCAAGATCGATGCGACCGATCCGGTCCCCGGGTGCCATGATGAACGTGCGCTCGACGATGTTGCGTAGCTGGCGCACGTTGCCGGGCCAACCGTAGCTTTGCAGCGCGACGACCGCATCGGCGGCGACCTCCGGCGTTGGCACTCGACGTTCGCTCGCATAGTATGCGATGAAGTGTTGTATTAGCGACGGGATATCTTCGCGACGCTCGGCCAACGGTGGGATCATCACCGGCACTACGTTTAGGCGATAATACAGGTCTTCGCGGAACCGCCCTTCGGCAATCTCGACCGTCAGGTCGCGCGACGTCGCGGACACGACGCGCACGTCGACTTTGACGATGCGCGTGCCGCCGACGCGCGAGAAGCTCTGGTCGGTCAGGACGCGCAGGATCCGGGCCTGCGTCGCGACCGGCATGTCGGCGATCTCGTCGAGGAACAAGGTGCCTCCATGCGCCTGTTCGAGATGGCCTGGTCGGACGAGGTCGCCTCCTTCCTCGACGCCGAACAGCTCCTCCTCGACCCGTTCGGGCGCCATGCGGGCCGCGCTGACAATGACGAAGGGCGCATCGGCCCTTTGACTCCAGCCATGAAGAAGGCGTGCGGCTACTTCCTTACCCACGCCAGCCGGACCCATGATAAGCACGCGACTGCCGGTGCCGGCCACGCGCTTCAGCGTTGCGCGGACGCCGTTGATCGCGCCCGAGCTCCCCGTCAGGTCGCTCTCGCGACCGGCCGAAAGGCGTAACGACGCTACCTCGCGGCGCAGGCTCTCCGTCTCGGTGGCGCGAGCGACGAGGAGCAGAAGCCGCTCGGCCTCGAACGGCTTCTCGATGAAGTCGGCGGCACCTTTGCGGACCGCCGCGACCGCCGTGTCCAAGCTGCCATGCCCAGAGATGACCAGCACGGGGATGGAAGGATCGCGGCGTTTGATCTCGTCGAGCAACTCGAGCCCATCCAGCTTCGACCCGCGTAGCCAAACATCAAGCAGCACCAGCGATGGGCGGCGCGTGGCGATGGCCTCCAGTGCGGCGTCGCTCTCGGCCGCGACGCGTGGATGGTAGCCTTCATCCTCCAGCACGCCGGCAACCAGTTCGCGAATGTCCAATTCATCGTCGACGATGAGGATATCGAGCGCCATGGCGGTCAGGTCCGATCGGTCGAGGGATGGGTGAGCCGGTCATGCACGATAGGCGCGAGATCATCATTCAATGCGGACAGTGCGACCGCGTCGAAACGCATCGTCACTATGGTGCCGCCGCCATCTCGGTCGGAAAAGGCGATGACGCCGTGATGTTCCTCGACGATCTTCTTCACGATCGCCAGTCCCAGGCCGGTGCCCCGCGCTCGCGTCGTCATGTATGGCTCGACGATCCGCTCGCGCTCCACGGGCAGGCCCACACCACTGTCCTCAATCATGATCACCACATTATCGTCGGATCGTCGAATGGACAATCCGATCGTGCCGCCGCTCTTCCCTGCTGCCTCAATCGCTTCCACCCCGTTCTTAACGATGTTCGTCAAAGCTTGGCCAATCTGACGTCGATCACAAACGAGCAGCGGCTCGGGCTCGTCATAGTCCAGTCGAAAGCGGACTGCGGGATGTGCGACCTCATGCAGGAACAGCGTTTGACGCGCCACGTTGACGATCGCCTCGTTATGGAAAGCGGGTTTAGGCATGCGCGCGAAGGACGAGAACTCGTCGACCATGCGGCGAAGGTCGCCTACCTGCCGAATGATCGTTTCCGTCAAACGGACGAAGGTCGCGTCGCCTTCCTCGACCTTGCTGCCGTACCGACGTTGGAGCCGCTCGGCGGCGAGCTGGATCGGGGTCAATGGGTTCTTGATCTCGTGCGCGATCCGGCGCGCCACGTCGGACCAAGCCGCGCGGCGTTGATCGGAGAGTTGCTGCGTGATGTCGTCGAAAGTCAGGATCGGCCCGGCCGGCGCGTGGGCGATACGGACGGCGAGAGTGCGGGCGTCAAGGCCGTGACCAATCTGCACCACTCCCTCACGCTGCGTTCCGTCCAGCAATGCGTCGAGCTCGGGCGAAACCTGGACGAGCTCCCGTCCTACGAGCTCGTTTGCGCCGAGTAACGCGCCGGCGGACCGGTTGGCGATCTGGATCGTGCGGCCGGGCGCAGTCGCGATCACCCCGGCCGACACGCCGGCCATCACCGCTTCTATCAACGCGCGGCGATTCTCCAATTGCGCGTTTGCGGAAACGAGTGCGCCATTCTGCTGCTCCAGCTGACCGGTCATTTGATTGAAAACGCGTGCGAGCGTGCCGACCTCGTCACGGCTACGCGGATCGGACACGCGCGCGGTCAGGTCCCCGCCAGCCACTCGCCTAGCCGCCCCGACGAGTTCGCCCACCGGCGCGACGAGTCGATCCGCGACTTTGAGCGCTATCCACACTGCAATGCCTACGATCAGGAGAGAAATCATCAGAAGCGCGGCGTTGAACTGAAGTTGCAGACTGCGCGCGCGCGCCAGCAAAGCGCGGTAGTCCGCGGTGACCGCCTCGGCGCGCGCATTTTGTTCGAGCATGAGCTTCGTATCACCGACGCGCGCGGTGTAGAGGAGCAACTCAACCGCGCCGGGTACAGTTGTGACCGTCTGAATGCGATCGCCCGTGACCGCTACGACGCTGCGCTCCCCCGCGCGCAACCGAGCGACCGCGCGAGGCGTCAGCCGTTTAGCGAGTTGAATTTCATACGGATTAACCAGCGCCAGCGTTCGTATCTCGCCGCGCGGGGATATGGTGAACAACGCCGCCTCCGACAAACTTCGGTAGAACACCTGTTGGACGAAAAAGGTGGGAAATTCGGGATCGTCGATCGGCTCTCGGCGAAGCTGATAGCTCATGTCGTCAGCCATGGTCAGCGTCGCTTCCCGCCAGCGTTCGAGCTGCTGGAGATACGACGTGCGCGCAAGACCGGTGGCGTTCTCGAGCATCCCGCTCGCCTTGTCCGAATACCAGAACTGCACGCCATATTGGAACAACAGCGAAGCGACGATCGTGACCAGGAGCATCGGCACCGCCGCCATCGTTGAGAACAGGGCCACGAGCCGCACATGAAGGCGCCCGGTGCCGCCCACCGGCGACGCTGCAGCGCGCCGGCGGGCGACACGTCGCCCGAACAGCATCATCAGCAACACGCCCGGGACGAGATTGGCGACGAGCAGCGCGGCGATCAGCAACGGCGTCAGTAGCCGCCCCGGTACGGCGGCAGCGGAGATAATCTTGTAGCTAGCAACGGCGACCAGAACGGCGGTCGCCAACACCGCACCTTCGACCGCCGGCGTGATGCTCAGTCGGCCGGGCGGTTCGTCCGCTTCGGTGTGCGGCGTCGCAACGTTCATCACCTCCGCCCTAAACCGTCCCGTGTTGCCCGCAAGCCACGATTTGGTCGCAGGTTAATCAGCATCCAACCCGCCCACACGGGGCAAGTCGATCCTTAGTGCGTCGAGGCGTTTGCGCAGCGTGTTACGGTTGATCCCAAGGCTTCGGGCGGTGCGAAGCTGGTTTCCAGCGTGGCGCTCGAGCATCGCCTCGATCAGCGGCCGCTCGACTTCGGCGATCACCCGGGAGTGGAGCGTCCCGTCATCAAAGGCGCCGGGGCGCTCGACCCCGATACGGTCGATCAGCGTACGGACGGCTACGGCGATGCCCGTATCCTCTTCCGCCATCGCCGGAGCCTCGCCAAGCATTGCCCGGACGGCATCCGCGTCGATCACCTCGTCGCGAGCCAGTACGGCGAGACGCCGCGTCAAATTCTCAAGCTCGCGGACATTGCCGGGCCAGCTATGTGCGCGAAGAACCGCCAGCGCATCGTCGCCCAGCCGCCGGCGTGACAGGCCTTGTGCCGCAGCCCCGTCCAGGAAATGGCGGGCGAGCAACGCGATATCATCGCCGCGGTCGCGAAGCGGCGGCAACGCGATCGGCACCACGTTGAGCCGGTAAAACAGGTCCTCGCGGAACAGGCCGCCGGCGACCCTCGCGATCAGGTCGCGGTTGCTGGCGGCGACGATGCGCACGTCCGCGTGGATCGTTCGTACACCGCCTACCGGCGTGAACTCGCCCGATTGCAAGACGCGCAAAAGGCGGGTCTGCGCATCGACCGGCATGTCGCCGATCTCGTCCAGAAAGAGAGTGCCGCCCGCCGCCTGTTCGAAACGGCCCACGCCGCGCGAGGTCGCACCGGTGAACGCCCCGCGTTCATGCCCGAACAGCTCGGCCTCGATCAGGTCGCGGGGGATGGCAGCCATGTTGATCGCGACGAAGGGTGCAGCCCGACGAGGTCCGAGATCATGGACCGCACGCGCCACAAGCTCCTTGCCGGTGCCGGACTCGCCAGAAATGAGGATGGTGAGATCGTTCGAAATGACGCGGGCGATCACGCGATAGACGGCCTGCATCGCGGGTGAGCGGCCGAGCAGCGGCAGGCCGCCCTCGTCGCTTACCTCTATGGCGGAGGTGGAGTTGGTGCGGCCGAGCGCGCCATCGACGGCAGCGGCAAGCGCGTTCAGGTCGAACGGTTTGGGAAGGTATTCGTATGCTCCGTGTTCGGCGGCGCGGACCGCAGTCGACAGGGTGTTCTGAGCGGAGAGGACAATGACGGGCAGCGCGGGATGACGCTCGGCTATCGTGCGGAGATGATCAAGGCCGTCGCCGTCGGGCAGCCGCACGTCGGTGACGAGCACGTCGGGCATTCGCCGGGCTAGCGCGGCGTCGCCCTCCGTCAGCGATGCGGCCAGGATCACGTCGTGACCGGCGCGGCGAAGCGCCTGCGCCACAACGGTGCGGATGGCGGTGTCGTCGTCCACGACGAGCACCCGGCTCATGCGGGCGCGCGGGCTAGGAGGACGCGGAACACCGTCTCATTGCCTTCACGGGTGTGGCGAACGAGCCCACCCATGTCGCGAACGAGCTTGTCCACCAACGCAAGCCCAAGGCCGGTTCCGTCGGGGTGGCCGGAGACGAAGGGATCGAACAGCTGATCAGCTATGTCGGACGGCGGACCGGGCCCGTCGTCGCGCACGCAGACCTCGATGGGAAGCAGCGGAAGCTGACGATCCTGATCTATGCGGCGGGTTGTCCCATGACGGTAGGCCGTGGTGATCGAGACTCGGGGTTCTCGCTTATCACCAGACGCTTCGACCGCGTTCTTTAAAAGATTCAATAGGACTTGAACGAGCGCATCGTCGTTGATGAGCGCGGCGGGCAGTGACGGATCGTAGCTTTCGTCGATGTTGATACCACGTGAGAAGCCGGCCAGGGCAACGCGCCGCGCGTGGGTGAGGACGGGGTAGATGCTTCCCGCCGACAGCGGCAGCGGGCGTGTGTCGGTGAACAGCTGCATGCGGTCGATGAGGGCGGCGATGCGATCAACCTCCGTCACGATTAACGTGGACAGCTCGCCCGGGCCGAGCAGCTGCGCCGCGCCGCGGATGCCCGACAGCGGGTTCTTGATTTCGTGCGCAAGCATCGCAGCGGCGCCGACGGCGACCCGTCCCGCTTCCCCGCGGTCAGACGTATGGCGCGGTTCCGCGGCGTGGAGTGTAACCACGCGCCTGTCGGAGTGGTCCGCGACCAACGCGACGGCGATGTCGAGACGAAGCACGCCGCCATCGGTCGCGACCTGGGCATCGTAAACCGCGAGATCGTCGCCGCACGCGACGGCTTCAATCAGCGGAGAGCGCAGAAGATTGGCAAGCGGTCGACCGGCCGCCGCCCGCTCAGACAGGTTCAGCAATTGTTCCGCGCGGGCGTTCGCACGTGCAACCCTGCCATCCGGATCGAGAAGCAAGATCGCGACCGGCAGCGAACCGGACAGCTCGGGCCAGTCGGACCACTTCTGGTCGATCGGCTCAGGCCGCGACGCGATGGCGATACGGAGCATAGAACTCAGCAAGCGTCAGCCGTACTTTCATCGGGTCCGACTCCTGATTCACGCGGTTGCGGAACTCGGCCGAGCCGGTGATCCCGCGCGTGTACCAACCGATATGCTTGCGAGCCATATTGACCCCGGTCTCAATGCCGTAATGGCCGAGCATCGCATCGTAATGCCCGACGATCGCATGGTATTGTTCGTCCAGCGACGGGTCGGGAATGCGCCGTGCGGTGGCGAACCAGGCCATCACCTGCCCGAGCAGCCACGGGCGGCCGTACGCGCCGCGGCCGATCATCACGCCGTCCGCGCCCGATCGGTCGAGCGCGGCCTCCGCGTCCTCGACCGTGCAGATATCGCCGTTGACAATGACGGGCAGCGTAACCGCGTCCTTGACCCGGCGCACGAAGGCCCAATCGGCCGATCCCTTGTACATTTGGTTGCGGGTGCGGCCGTGGACGGTGATCATCCGCACGCCGAGGTCTTCGGCGATGCGGGCGAGTTCGGGAGCGTTCAGGCTGTCGTGGCACCAGCCCATCCGCATTTTGAGCGTGACGGGCACGTCCACGGCCTTGACGGTCGCGTCGACGATGGCGGCCGCGAGCTTCAGGTCGCGCATCAGCGCGCTGCCCGCGTCGCCGTTGACGATCTTCTTGACCGGGCAGCCCATGTTTATGTCGATGATCGCAGCCCCGCGGTCGGCGTTGAGCTTGGCGGCCTCGGCCATCTCGTGGGGGCTGCAGCCGGAGAGCTGCATCGATACGGGCTCTTCCACCGGATCCCACGCCGCCTTCTGCAGCGACTGGCGAGTTTCGCGGATCATCGCCTGGCTGGCGATCATCTCAGTGACGTTCAACCCCGAGCCGTAGCGTCGGACGAGCGTGCGGAACGGCCGGTCGGTCACGCCGGTCATCGGGGCGAGGATGACCGGCGACGTGATCCGGACGGGGCCGATCTGGATGGGTTGGAGCGTGCGCATCGTGATTACCTGGGGGCCAGCGGATACTCGCGGCCCGCCATGCTGGCAAGCGTGGCAGCGGTCGGCTAGGCGGCGCGGATGAGCGAAGCGGAACGGACGATCGCGATCATCGTAGCGGCGGGCGAGGGGTCGCGCGCGGGTGGGGATACCCCCAAGCAGTTCCAGCGCGTGGGCGGGCTCGCGCTGGTCGCGCATGCGTACCGGGCGTTCGCGGATCATCCCATGATCGACGAGGTCGTGCTTGTGGTCGCGCCGGGCATGGAGGCGGCGGCGCGCGAGGCGGTCGGGGCGGAGGTCGCCATCGTCATGGGCGGCGCGAGCCGGCGCGAGTCGGTGGCGCACGGGTTGGCGGCGGCAACTGCGCGGCGTGCTACGCGCGTGCTGATCCACGACGCCGCGCGGCCCTTCGTGCCGGCGGGCGTGATCGCGGCGGTAGCCGGGGCGCTCGGGAAACATCAGGGCGCCATCCCCGCCCTGCCTGTCGTTGACACACTGGCGCGGAGCGACGGATTGTTGGGTGATGTGGTACCGCGCACGGGGCTGTGGCGCGTGCAGACGCCGCAGGGATTCCAGCTGGAGGCGATCATCGCGGCGCATGCAGCATGGCCTGAGAACGAGGAGGCGACCGATGATGCGCAGATGGTCCGGCACGTCGGCGGGTCGGTCACGCTTGTCCAGGGTGATCCGGTGCTCGACAAGGTGACCTACCCGGCCGACCTCGTCTTGGCGGAGGCGCGCGCGGGCCCGGTTTGGCGGACGCGGACGGCGACGGGGTTCGACGTCCATCGGCTGGAGGATGGCGAGGACCTCTGGCTGGGCGGCATGCTGATCCCGCACAGCCGAGGCTTGTCGGGGCATAGCGACGCGGATGTCGCGCTTCATGCGCTGACGGACGCGCTGCTGGGCACGATCGCCGCGGGCGACATCGGCACGCATTTCCCGCCAAGCGACCCACAATGGCGAGGTGCGGAGTCCGGTCAGTTCCTGCGGCATGCGGCCGGGTTGATCCGCGCGCGGGGCGGCGAGATCGAATTCGTAGACGTGACGATCATCTGCGAAGCGCCTAAGATCGGCCCGCACCGCGCGGCGGTGACGGCGCGGATCGCCGAGCTGCTGGAGCTGCCCGCCGGCCAAGTGAGCGTAAAGGCGACGACGACCGAGCGGCTAGGCTTTACCGGTCGCGGCGAGGGCATCGCGGCCCAGGCTGTGGCGACCGTCCGGGTGCCCGCGTGAGGACGACGGCGGCGCTGGCGGCCTTGGCCATGTTCACCTCCCCTGTTCGGGCGCAGCGGGCATGCGTGACGGAGGCGGAGGCGGAGGCGTTCGCGCTCGTCGCCATGCCGCAGATCATCCGCGAGACGGGGCGGGTCTGCGCGGGGCGACTGCCAACGGGGAGCTTGGTGCGGCGCGAAGCCGGGCCGTTCCTGGCCAAGTACGACGCGGCCGCCGACGGCGCATGGCCGGGGGCGCGGGCGGCATTGGGCAAGCTGTCGCTCGGGATAGCGGACATGCTGCTCGGATCGGACTTCGCGCGGCCGGTAATCGTGTCGTTGATCGTGCCCCAACTCGTCGGACGTATCGCGCCAGAGGATTGTGGAACAATCGACCAGCTAGTGACGCAGCTGGAGCCGTTGCCGCCGCGCAACGTCGCAAGCTTAGTGGTGACGTCGCTGTCGTATCTGAAGGCGCAGCGAGCCAAGGGACAGCGGGTGGACGTGCCCGACCTGCCGCTATGCCCGGAGGCCGCGCGGTGATCGCGGATACGGTCTTGCCCGCCGAACTGGTCGAGGCGGCGCGGCGCGTGGTCGAACTGAACCGCGCGGCCGGGCGGCGCGTGGCGGTGGCGGAAAGCTGTACCGGCGGGCTCGTGGCGGCGGCGTTGACGGAGATCGCGGGCTGTTCGGACGTGATCGAGGCGGGGTACGTCACCTATTCGAACGAGGCGAAGACGGCGACGCTGGGGGTCCGGAGCGATCTGATCGAAACGTTCGGCGCGGTGTCGATCGCAGTCGCTTGGGCGATGGCGCAGGGCGCGCTCAAGCATACCGGCGCGGATGTGGCGGTGGCTGTGACGGGGGTCGCGGGGCCGGGCGGCGGATCGGCGAAGAAGCCGGTCGGGACGGTCGTATTCGCGCGCGCGGAGAAGGACGGCGATCCGGCGGACGTGCATGCGATCCGCCGTGACTTCGGTGACCGGGGGCGCGGCGGGATCAGGCTTCAGGCGGCGCTCTGCGCGCTCGAGCTGCTGTTGCCGGTAGGTTCCGAAGTCCCATAACGCTCGGCGGCGCGGGCCTCGAACGCGCCAATCATGCGTCGGAGCGCGCCTTCAAAAACGGTGCCCGCCAACCGCTCGAAAATGCGGTTTTTAAAAGCGAAATCGACGGAGAAGTCGACCGCGCAGCCAGCAGGGTCGGGGCGGAAGCACCATTCGTTGCGCAGGTGCCGGAGCGGGCCGTCAACATAATCGACGTGGATGTGGTCGGGGCGGTGTTTTTTCACGCGGGAGGTGAAAGTCTCGCGGAGGCCCTTGAAGCCGACGATCATGTCGGCGAGCGTTTCGGCCGCGTCGTCCCGGCGAACGCGGAGCGCGATCACCCAGGGGAGAAAGTTCGGGTAGTCGCGGACGTCCGCGACGAGGTCGAACATCTGTTCGGTAGTGTATGAAAGGATGCGGGTTTCTTGGTGAGAGGGCATCAGGTTACAGCCGTACGTATGACCCCGCCCAGCTTAGTTGCGCGCACCGCCTTCAGCTTCGCGAAATCTGCGCCCGCATGATAGCTGGATCGAGTAAGCGGCGAGGCGGCGACGAGGAGAAAGCCCTTGGCGCGCGCGATCGCGGCGTAGGCGTCGAACGCCTTGGGGGCGGTGAACTCCATGACCTTGGCGTGGTGCGGTGTGGGCTGGAGATATTGGCCCATAGTCAAAAAATCGATATCGGCGGAGCGCATGTCGTCCATCACCTGATGAACCTCCATCCGCTCCTCGCCAAGGCCGGTCATGACGCCCGACTTGGTGAAAATCGACGGATCGTGGCGCTTCACGCTCTCCAACAGGCGAAGCGAGGCATAGTAGCGCGCGCCGGGACGGATCGTCGGATAAAGGCGCGGGACGGTCTCCAGATTGTGATTGTAGACGTCGGGGCCGGCCTCCACGATCGATTCGACCGCCGCCTGCGCCTTGTTGCGGAAGTCGGGAGTCAGGATCTCGATCGTGGTCGAGGGCGTGGTGCGGCGTAGCGCCTCGATGACCTTCACGAACTGCGACGCGCCGCCGTCGGGGAGGTCGTCGCGGTCGACGGAGGTGACGACGATGTGCTCCAGCCCTAGCTCGGCGGCGGCGGTGGCGGTGTGCATCGGCTCGAGCGGGTCGACCGCGCGCGGCATCCCCGTCTTGACGTTGCAAAAGGCGCAAGCGCGGGTGCAGGTGTCGCCCAGGATCATCACGGTGGCATGCTTCTTGGTCCAGCATTCGCCGATATTGGGGCAGGCCGCCTCCTCGCACACGGTGGCGAGGCCGAGGCGGCGCATCAGCGCCTTGGTCTCGCCGAAACCGACGCTGGTTGGGGCCTTGACCCTGATCCAATCGGGCTTGCGCTCACGCGGAGGGCGGGCGAGCGGGATCATATCGTTCATGGCTCATGAGATAGCGAAGGCATGGCCACTCCACAACTCGCGGGCGGGGCGCTAGGGGGCCCTGACAAGCAATGCAGGAGGAAACATGACCGCGTTTTCCGATATGATCGAGGGGCATCATCGCTTCCACGAGCACCAACACGAGGGAGAGCGCGCGCGCTGGAGCAAGCTGGCGGGTGGGCAGGAACCAAAGGTGATGATCGTATCCTGCGTCGACAGCCGCGTAGCACCCGAGCAGCTCCTGGACACTTATCCCGGCGAGTTGTTCGTCGTGCGGAACGTCGCAAACATCGTACCGCGCTATTCGGAGGCCGACGGGTCCAGAAGCGTGGCTTCCGCTCTCGAGTTCGCGGTAACCAAGCTTGGCGTAACCGAGGTCGTCGTCATGGGCCATGCGGCGTGCGGCGGCGTGGGCGCGTGTTTGTCTCAGGCTTTCGCGAACGCCAAACCGGGCGAAGGCGGGTTCGTCGGCGAGTGGGTGAAGACGCTCGATCCGGCGCGCGAGCGCGTCGTGGCCAAGTTCGGCGACGGGCCGGATGCCGCGCACGAACTGGAACTCGAGGGCGTGCGCGAGTCGCTGGGCAACCTAATGACTTTTCCATTCATTCGAGAACGGGTCGAGGCGGGCACGCTTAAGCTGCACGGCGCCTGGTTCGGGATCGGCGAAGCGCGCATGCACGTGATGGACGACCAAGGCGAGTTCCAGCCTGCCTGAACCGGAAAAGGCGCGGCGACCGAGGTCGCCGCGCCTTTTCCTTTTCGATCCGGTCCGGCCTACTCGGCGGCGACGGTGCCCTTGGCCGGTCGGGAATCGCGGCGCTCGGCGATGCGGGCCGACTTGCCGGTGCGGCCACGCAGGTAATAGAGCTTGGCGCGACGGACAGCACCCTTACGGACCACCTCGATCGAGTCCACGTTGGGCGAGTAGAGCGGGAACACGCGCTCAACGCCCTCGCCGAAGCTGATCTTGCGGACGGTGAAGCTCGAGCCCATGCCGCGATTGCAACGGGCGATGCAGACGCCCTCGTAATTCTGGACGCGAGTGCGTTCGCCCTCGACGACCTTGACGCCGACGCGAAGCGTATCGCCCGGTCGGAATTCGGGGTGGGTCTTGGTAGCGGTGAGCTTCGCGATCTGCTCGGCTTCGAGTTGCTGGATGATGTTCACTGGTCGTCCTCGTCATGCCGCGCGCCAGAGGGCGACCCGACCCGAGCGCCGGCATGGCGCTCCCAAAGGTCCGGCCGCCTTAGCCGTGTATCGGCCTCCGCCTTCGCTTTACGCCAGGCGGCGACCTTCGCATGATCCCCCGATCGCAGCACTTCGGGGATCGCGCGCCCTTCCCACATCTGCGGTCGGGTAAAATGAGGATATTCAAGGAGGCCGCCTTCGAAGCTCTCCTCCACCCCACTTGAAGCCGCGCCCATTACGCCGGGCAGCAGGCGGACGCAAGCGTCGAGCAGGACCAGCGCGCCCATCTCGCCGCCCGACAGGACATAGTCGCCGATAGAAACCTCCTCGACCGGGCGGGCGTCGAACAGCCGTTCGTCGAAGCCTTCGAACCGGCCGCACAGGACGATCGCGCCGCAGCCGGACGCAAGGTCGCGGACGCGTTCTTGCGTGAGCGGGCGGCCGCGCGGGGTCATGGCCAGTATCGGGCGGTGGTCGGCGACGCTGTCGAGCGCGGCGGCGACCACGTCGGCGCGGAGCACCATCCCCGCTCCGCCGCCCGCGGGCGTGTCGTCGACCGAACGGTGCTTGTCGGTCGCGAAGTCACGGATGTTGACGGTGTGCAGCGACCACCGACCCTCGCCTAGCGCACGGCCGGCGAGCGAGGTTCCGAGCGGGCCGGGGAACATCTCCGGGTAGAGAGTCAAGACAGTGGCGGCGAAAGTCACTTGGTCCAGTTCTCGATCTTCAGGCCGGGGATGTTGTGGAAATCGCGTGTGTTGGCGGTCACGACCGGCAGACCCAACGCGAGCCCGTGCGCCGCTATCAGCCGATCGAAACTGCCGCGCTTGAAAGCCAACCACGCATATTGCTCCGCCGCCGCTTCGTCGAAGGGCAGCAGAGGGAACCGTCGGATCAGCCGCTCGGCCTGCTCGACCCTGTCCACCCGGACCGCACCCGGACCGCACCCAGCATGACCTCGGCATAAGCGATCGTGGACGCCACGAGCAATCCTTCATCCGACATCTGCACCCGCTCAAGCAGGACCGCCGGCCAGCCCTCTTGCAGGTGGACGAGAATGCTGGAGTCGAGCAGGTGCAACGTCGCACTCACTACTTTTTATCGTCCGCCTCCGGCGCGCTCGGCCAATCATCGAACTCCCGGCGAGTCGGCAGATGTAAACCGAAGTCAGGCACGGAACCCCAGACGTCGGTCAGATCGATCTTCCATTTCGGTGCGGCTACGCACTTGACCGCGAACTCGTCAGCGTCCCCGTCGACCAGCATCTCACGGCCCGGCTCGACACCCAACGCCGCTGGCAACCGCAGCGCGACCGAATTACCGGACTTGAACGTCTTGGCTTTGTACTGATTGCCCATCATCGTCTCCGTACATAAATTGCGTATATTCGGTTGGTAAAAGCTGCAACGAACCCTCCCCCACCCTGCCCATTGGATCGCCCATGGAAGATTGCCTCGTAATCGGCGGGGGTCCCGCCGGCATGACCGCCGCAATTTATCTGGCTCGGTTCCACCTAAAGGTGCGCGTCGTCGATGGCGGGGAAAGCCGGGTGACCTGGATACCCCGAACGCATAATCATGCGGGCTATCCGGGGGGCATACCTGGAATCGAGCTGCTGACGAAAATGCGCGAGCAGGCGGCCGAGTTCGGGGTCGCGGTCGAAGAGCGGGTGATCGAGCGGGTGGCCAAGGTCGAGGACGGGTTCGAGGCGACGGCGGTCGACGGCGAAGCGCTTCGTGCGCGCACCGTATTGCTGGCGACGGGCGTGGTGAACAAGTCGCCGCCGATCGCGCCGGAGTTGCACCGGGTTGCGATGGACCGGGGGTTGCTGCGTTACTGCCCGATCTGCGACGGGTACGAGGTCACCGACAAGCGCGTGGGGGTGATCGGCAACCGCACGCATGGCTTCAAGGAAGCGGTTTTCCTGCGTATGTACACGCGCGACGTGACACTGATCGCCCCGGACACCGATTTGGAGCTGTCGGAGGAGCAGCGCGCCAATCTGGCCGAGTTGGGTGTCGAGGCGCTAGGCGGGCCATGCGCGGCGCTGAGGCTGGACGGCGATAAGATCACGGTGCCGACGCCGCACGGGAAGCTGAGCTTCGACAGCATTTACCCGGCGCTGGGGTCGGTGATCCGGTCGGAACTGGCGGTGTCGCTGGGCGCGGACGCCTCCGTGGACGGGTGCCTAGTGGTGGACGACCATCAGCGAACCAGCGTGACAGGACTATACGCGGCGGGTGACGTGGTGAAGGGGCTCGACCAGATCAGCCACGCGATGGGCGAAGGCGGCGTCGCGGCGGTGACGATCCGCAACGACATGGCGGAGCAGAGGGCGCTGGTGCGGTAAAGGCGCGAGAACTGAGTTTATTCCGGCGTGACCTGTGTTATCGTATAGGCCGGCGCGGGGCAGCACCGCGCGGATCGGAGGCTCACGATGCTCATGCGCATTGCCTGTGGGTTGGTCGCGGCCGGTTTGTACGCCACGCCGACATCGGCCGAGTGGAAGCCCGCCGGGGCCGAAGTCCGTAAGGCCAGCAAGGACCCGCAAGTCGCTGCGGTGCTGGCGACCATCGATCGCCTCGACGCCGCACTCGTCGCCGACGATCGCGCCGTCTTCTCGTCGCTCATGGCGGACGAGCTTGTCGTCAACAATCCGGGCAACGTCATCTCGGATCACGGCGCGACCGTACGGTTAAATTCGATCGGTCGGATCAGCTATTCGAAATACGACCGCGTCATCGAATATGCGGGAATACGCGGCGACATGGTGCTGCTGATGGGCGAGGAACTGGTCGTACCCAAATCGCCCAATCCGCTCGCGGGGCAGCAGGTCAGGCGACGTTTTACAGACTTGTGGCGGAACGCGAACGGGCGCTGGCTCCTCACCGCGCGCCAAGCCACCATCATCGAACCGCGGCGTTGATCGTGAGCCGATCTATCCGGTGAAGGCCTGGTCGATCACTACCCGATCGCCGAAGGCGGCAGCGACGACGGGCACCATGAAGCGCGTTCCGTCGGCTTTTTCGATTTCCAAGATGTCGCCCGCACCGAAATTCTCGACAGCGACAACTTGGCCGATGAAGTCAGCCCCTTGCGTATCGCAGGGCAAGCCGATCAGGTCGGCATGGTAAAACTCGCCCTCCTTCAGCGGCGGCAGTTCTTCACGTGACACCGTGAGCTCCGTTCCGCGCATCGTCTCGGCGGCGGTGCGGTCGGGGATCTCGGCGAAGCGGGCGATCGCGCCGGTGGGGGCGACGCGGAGCGACCTGAGCGTGAGGGCACCGTCGTTGAACCGCGTGTAGGGGGCCAGGTCGTCGGTGTAGAGCTTGAGGCGGACTTCCCCGGTGATGCCATGCGCGCCGGCTATTGCGGCTAGGACGACCCGGCGGGGGGTGTCCTGCACTGCCCTCTCCCCTGCGGGGGAGAGGGAGCCTTCGTCAGCCGCCGGGGCTTCCGGGCGTGGGGCCTTCGTCCGCGCCTTCGGCGGGGTCGGGGGCCGAGACGCCCTGGTTGTCGGCTTCGTGGTCGGGGGTCTGCTCATGATCGGGGTCGGTCGGCATCGGCTCGGTACTCCTATGAATAGGGATAACGCGCCTACGCCGACCTGGTGCCCTTACTCGGCGGTCGCGGCTTCGGGCTCGGCCGGCGCTTCGCTGGGCGTCTCGGCCGGGACGGCGGCGGCCTCGTCGGCGGCCTGCTGCTTGGCGGCGCGCTCCTCGGCGCGCTCGGTCGCCTTTTCGCCGGGCTTGCCCTTGGTCGGGTTGCTGCGGGCCTCGCGCTCGCGAACGCCCGCCTGGTCGAGGAAGCGAGCGACACGGTCGGTCGGCTGCGCGCCAACGGAGAGCCAATGGCGCGCGCGGTCGGCGTCGAGTTGGATGCGCTGGTCCGAGTCCTTGGCGAGGAGGGGGTTGTAGGTGCCGATCTTCTCAAGATACTTGCCGTCGCGGGGGCTGCGCACGTCGGCGACCACGATACGGTAGTAAGGACGCTTCTTGGAACCGCCGCGCGACAGGCGAATGCTGATGGCCATGATGTAATCTTCCTTCTGATCGTTGGTTCAAGGTTTACGGGTTATTTCTTGCCGAACTTGGGAAAGCCGGGGGGAGACGGGGGAGTGCCGGGGCCGCCGGGCAGCCCGGCCAGAGGACCCTGCTGCCCGCCCATCTTGCCCATCATGTCGCCCAGGCCCTGGCCGCCGATGGCGTTGCCGAGGCCGCCCAGGCCGCCCTTGCCGAGCATGGACATCATGCCCTTGATGCCGCCCATCTTGCGGATCTTCTTCATGGCGGTCGACATCTCCTGATGCATTTTCAGGAGCTTGTTGACCGACTGAACGGTGGTGCCAGAGCCCTTGGCAATACGGATCTTGCGCTTGGCGTTGATCTGCTCGGGCTTGGTCCGCTCCTTAAGCGTCATCGACCCGATCATCGCGTCCATATGGACGAGCATCTTGTCGCCGCCCGCCTGGGCCAGCTGGCCCTGCGCCTGCTTCATGCCGGGCATCATACCCGCGAGCGCGCCGAGGCCGCCCATGCGCTGCATCTGGGCCAGTTGACCGCGCAGGTCATTCATGTCGAACTGCCCCTTCGCCAGCTTGGCCGCCATGCGGTCGGCGTCTTCCTGCTGGATCGACTCGGCCGCGCGCTCGACCAGCGAGACGACGTCGCCCATCCCCAGGATGCGGCCAGCGACGCGCTCCGGGTGGAACGCCTCCAGGGCGTCGAGCTTCTCGCCCGTGCCCGCGAACTTGATCGGCTTGCCAGTGACGGCGCGCATCGATAGGGCCGCGCCGCCGCGTGCGTCGCCGTCCATGCGGGTCAGCACCACGCCCGTCAGCAGCACATGCGCCGAGAAGTTTGTGGCGACGTTGACCGCGTCCTGGCCGGTCAGGGCGTCGACGACGAGCAGGATTTCCTGCGGGGTTGCGACATCGGCGACGTTGCGCATCTCGTCCATCAACGCCTGGTCGATGCTGGTGCGCCCGGCCGTATCGAGTATCAGCACGTCGAAGCCCTGGAGCTTGGCCGCTTGCAGCGCGCGCCTGGCGATATCGACGGGCTGCTGGCCGGCGATGATCGGGAGCGTAGCGACCTCGGTCTGTATGCCCAGCGTCGCCAGCTGTTCCTGCGCGTTGGGGCGATTGACGTCCAAGGACGCCATCAGGACCTTCTTGCCCTCGCGCCCCTTCAAACGGCGGGCGATCTTGGCGGTGGTAGTCGTCTTGCCCGAACCCTGGAGGCCGACCATCATCACGACCGCCGGGGGCGAGACGTCCAACGCGAGCGCAGACTCGTCGGCTCCCAGTATCTCGACGAGCGCGTCATTGACGATCTTGACGACCTGCTGGCCCGGCGTGACCGAACGTAGTACGTTCTGCCCGATCGCCTTTTCCGTGGCCTTGTCGACGAAATCGCGCGCGACGGGAAGCGCGACGTCGGCTTCGAGCAACGCCACGCGGACTTCGCGCATCGCGGTGCGGACATCGGCCTCCGTCAGCGCGCCGCGGCCGCGCAGGCGGTCGAAGACGCCGCCCAACCGATCGCTCAGGGTCTCGAACATGGTGTCACTCCGGATCGCCCGCCCCAAACGCAAAAGCGCCGGCGGACGAAACCTCGCCGGCCAGCGTGCGTCCGAGGACGGAACGTGCGACATTAGGTAGATCAAGCCGCCGCGCAGCGCAAGCGGGCCGGGAGCGTACGGCGGCGTGATCGTGGACTTGCAGGCACGCCGTCCCTAAGTCGCGCGCCATGCGGATCCCCCTTCCCGACATCGCCGCGAGCGGATCGTGAGCACCACCCCTTCATGGCATGACAAGCTTCTCGGCGGGTTCAAGCGCACGTCCGATCGACTGGTCGGCAATCTGGCGGGCCTCGGCGGCGCTCGGCTGGACGAGAATACGCTGGACGGGATCGAGGAGGCGTTGATCGCGTCGGACCTGGGGCCGGAAACCGCAATGCGCATCCGCGCGCGGCTGGCGGAGGGGCAATTTGAACGAAACATGGAGGAGCTTGGGATCCGGCTCGTCGTGGCGGAGGAGGTGGAGCGCGCGCTGGCCAAAGTCGCGCGGCCGCTGGAGATCGACGCATTCCCCCGGCCGCAGGTGATCCTGGTGATCGGGGTCAATGGATCGGGCAAGACGACAACCATTGCCAAGCTGGCGCACCTGTTCATGGAGCAGGATTACGGGGTCATGCTGGCGGCGGGCGACACGTTCCGCGCGGCCGCCATCGGGCAGCTGGCGACCTGGGCCGAGCGGGTCGGCGTCCCGATCGTGTCGGGCAAGGAAGGCGGCGACGCGGCGGGGATCGTGTACGAGGCGGTCAAGCAGGCGACCGCGACGGGGATCGACGTGCTGATCGTCGACACGGCCGGGCGGTTGCAGAACAAGCGCGAGCTGATGGACGAGCTGTCGAAGATCCGACGTGTGCTGGGGCGGCTCAACCCGGCGTCGCCGCATGACGTGGTGCTGGTGCTCGATGCCACGACGGGGCAGAACGCGCTTAATCAGATCGAGGTGTTCCGCGACGTGGCGGGGGTGACGGGATTGGTCATGACCAAGCTCGATGGCACGGCGCGCGGCGGCGTGCTGGTCGCTGCGGCCGAGCGGTTCGGGCTGCCGATCCATGCGATCGGGGTGGGCGAGACGATCGGCGACCTGCGGCCGTTCGACGCGAACGAGGTGAGCCGGATCATCGCGGGTGTGGAAGGCGTGCGGAAGTGACTATCGGATCGGACGTCCGGGCCGACGCGGTCGCGCGCGAGGTTGGGAGCGACGCGCCGGGCGTCCGCATGTTTGTCGATTATGCGCCGCTCATCGTGTTCTTCGCGCTCAACTTCCTCGTTCCCGCGTCCGTGTCGATACGGCTGGTCGCGGCAACGAGCGGGTTCCTGTCGGATCTGGACCGAATGTCCGCGCTGGTCATCGCGCGGGTGATCGTAGCGACGGTCGGTTTCGTGATCGCAACGGTGGTGGCGATGATCGTGTCCAAGGTAAAGCTGGGGCGCGTCTCGCCGATGCTATGGCTGTCGGGCGGGCTGGTGGTCGTGTTCGGCGGGTTGACCGTGTATTTTCACGATCCTCGGTTCATCCAGATGAAGCCGACGACCGTGTATCTCGCCTTTGCGGCGGTGCTGGTGTTCGGGCTGGTGACGGGACGGCCGCTGCTCGAAGGTCTGCTGGGTACGGCTTATCCGGGGTTGCAGGCCGAGGGATGGCGCAAGCTGACGCGGAATTGGGCGGTGTTTTTCGTGGCGATGGCGGTGCTGAACGAGCTGGTCTGGCGGTCGTTCGGTTGGGATGTCTGGGTTTCGTACAAATTGTGGGGCGCGATCCCGCTGACGTTGGTGTTCGCGCTGGCGAATGTGCCGATGCTGCTGCGGCATGGGCTGCAGGTTGCGGATGAGGCTGTCGTCGCGAAGCCGCCGGAGGGGTGAGGCGGCGTTTAAGCCCCTCTCCTTCAGGGGAGGGGTTTGGGTGGGAGTGCTGGTTGCCGGTTGAGGCACCCTGCCGCGTTATCCTCTCAAGCGGCGTTCTCCTCCCCAAACCCCTCCTCTGAAGAGGAGGGGCTTATTCCTTATCCCGCTACCGCCTCGTAACGCTGGCCGACGATGTCCCAATCTACCACGTCCCACCATGCCTTGAGGTAGGCGGCGCGGTCGTTGCGGTAGGTCAGGTAGTAGGCGTGCTCCCAGACATCGTTGCCGAGCAAGGGCGTGCCGCGGTCGGCGACGGCGTCCATCAGGGGATTATCCTGATTGGGGGTGCTCGTCACCTTGAGCGTGCCTGACGCGTCGGCGATCAGCCACGCCCAGCCCGATCCGAACTGGCCGACGCCCTTGGCGTTGAACTGCTCCTTGAGCTGGTCGAGGCCGCCCAGGTCGCGGGCGATCGCCTCGGCGAGCTTGCCCGTGGGCTGGCCGCCGCCCTTCTTCATGCTTTTCCAGAAGAAGTCGTGGTTCCAGTAGCCGCCGCCGTTGTTGCGGACGAGCGGGGGCTGGCTGGAGATCATGCCGAGGATGTCCTCGATCGACTTGCCCTGGAGCGCAGCGTCCTTTTCGACGCCCTCATTGAGCTTGTCGGTGTAGGCCTTGTGGTGCTTGTCGTGGTGGAAGCGCATCGTCTCGGCGTCGATGACGGGCTCGAGCGCGTCGTAATCGTAGGGCAGCGGGGGTAGGTCGAAGGCCATGATCGTCTCCCGGATGTTGGCGAAGGTGCCGTGATCAACGTGTCTGGGGCTGCTTGGTTCGTTTCGCAATCGTAACGGATCAGCGCGCGCGGATGAAGGTGCGGAGGTCGGCGGATAGTTTGCGCAGGTCGTCGTCGCGGACATACATCATGTGGCCCGCGTCGTAATAGCGCCATTGGATGCGGCCGTCGTTCGGGATGCCAGTGCGGCCCAGCGAATATTCCGCGCCGAAGAAGGGCGTGGCGAAATCGTAGTACCCTTGGCCGACAAAGATCCGGAGCGAGCTGTTTTCGCGCATGGCGCGGCCGAGATAGGGCGCGACGTTAAGGTAGCCGGAGCCGCCGCGCGCGCCCCCGCCGATCTTCCAGTCCCAGTCGCTCACCCCGCCGATCGACGAATAGACGAGGTCCGGCGAGTATTTCAGCGTCTGGCGGGCATAGGCGTTCATCGCGGCGGTGTAGGCCCCGTCGATCGCGTAGAAGCTGGGGTCGTTGTCGGGTTCCTCGCCGGCGCTGTCGTAATCGCGGCCGGTATAGCGGGTGTCGAGGCGGCCGATCGTCAGGCCACGGTCGCGGAGCAGCTCCTTGTAGAAGCGGCTGGGCGAGAGGCGCAGGTCGGCCCGGTCGAGGAACGGTTCGGAGACGCCGGTGAAGCGGGCTAGCTGCGGGCGGATCGCCGAGCGCTCGGCCGGGGTCAGCGCGTTGCCCTTGAGCAGCGCGGTCGCATAGGGGCCGATCGCGAAGGCGCGCGCCTCGGCGACGAAAGCCTCGACGGTTGCGGGCTTGCTCTGGACCTTGTCGTGGAACCAGGCGGTCGCGGCCATCGAGGGCAGGTTGGTGACGTAGCCTAGCTCGTTGCCGGGGACATCGGCGGCCTGGCTGAAATC
Source organism: uncultured Sphingomonas sp. (assembly GCF_964235535.1). Taxonomy (GTDB): domain Bacteria; phylum Pseudomonadota; class Alphaproteobacteria; order Sphingomonadales; family Sphingomonadaceae; genus Sphingomonas. The sequence goes on along the minus strand of NZ_CAXSBH010000011.1, from coordinate 16,839 downwards.
GAGTATGGCGGAGATCAGGATGATCCCGTTGATCGCGACGTCGGTGTAGCTGCCCTCCAGTTCGTTGACGACCGCGGCGGCGCGGGTGGTGCCGTAGCTCTCGCCGCCGATGTATTTGGGCGCGTTCCAGCGGCCGTTGGCGTCGAGCCACTGGCGGATGAACTGCGCCATCGACTTGGCGTCCTTGGTCACGCCCCAATAATCCTTGGGATCGGTCTTGCCGAGCGCGCGGCTGAAGCCGGTGCCGACGGGGTCGATGAAGACGAGATCGGTGACATCGAGGAGCGAGTCGGCATTGTCGATGATGGGGTAAGGCGGGCCGCCGTCGTCCTTGGCGTCCGAGGGGATCACGACCCGCTTGGGGCCGAACGCGCCCATATGAAGCCAGAGCGAGCCGGAGCCGGGGCCGCCGTTCCACAGGAAGGTGACGGGGCGTTTGGGAGCGACCGCGCCTTCTTTGAGATAGCTGTAGGAGGTGATCGCGGCGAGGGGCTTGCCGTCCTTGTCCTTGAGGTAGGTCTCGCCCGCGACCGCGCGGTAGGAGAGGCGCTGGCCGCCGAAGCTGCCTGAGTGGCGGGTGGTGGAGACTACGGGCAGTGGGATCGCGGGGTCGGTGCGTTCGAGTTTGGTTTCGGTCTTGGTCTCGGCGGGTTGTTGGGCGAGCGCGGGGGCCGCGAGCAGGACGGTCGAGAACATAAGAGCGCAACGTTTCATTGATCGGTCGTCCTCATCCGTTCGGGCTGAGCTTGTCGAAGCCTTGTTCTCCACCCCGGTACAAAGAAGAACGACCCTTCGACAAGCTCAGGGCGAACGGAAAGAGAAACACCGGCGGTTCTTCATCCCGCCCCGAGCAGGTCGTGGCGGCGCAGCGCGTGGCGGAGCTGGTCGTAGGTCAGGCCGAGCGCCTCGGCAGTGGCGCGTTGGTTGAAGCGGTGTTCGGCCATGGCGCGGGCGAGCAGGTCGGACTCGAAGCGGGCGACCTGGGACTTGAAGTCGGACGGGCCGGTCTCGCAGGCAACGATCGGCGCGTCGTCGGCTGGCGCGGCGGCGGGCTCGGCCATGTCCGACGTGACGGCGGCGCGGGTCCTGGTCCGGGGACGGTAGGGCGAGTCGAACGGGTCGATCTCGATGCGGTCGACGGGTTCCTCGCGGTCCCAGCGGTAGGTGGCGCGTTCGACGACGTTGCGGAGTTCGCGGACGTTGCCGGGCCAGTCGTGATCGCTCAGCATCCGGACAGCGGCAGGGCCGAAGCCGGGCCAGGTGCGCCAGCCGAGCTCGGCGGCCATCCGCCTGCCGAAATGATCGGCGAGGACGAGGATGTCGCCCGCGCGCGCCCGGAGCGGCGGTAGCGTGACGACCTCGAACGACAGGCGGTCGAGCAGGTCGGCGCGGAACTCGTGGGCGGCGACCTTGTCGGGGAGATGCTCGTTGGTGGCGGCGACGATGCGGACATCGACGCGGATCGCGCGCGACGAGCCGATGCGGTTGATCTCGCCATACTCGACCGCGCGGAGCAGGCGGTCCTGCGCGGCCATCGACAACGTTCCGAGCTCGTCGAGAAACAAGGTGCCGCCATCGGCCTCCTCGAAGCGCCCCGCCCTCGCCTTGGTCGCGCCGGTGAAGGAGCCCGCCTCGTGCCCGAACAGCTCCGCCTCGATCAGCGTCTCGGGCAACGCGGCGCAGTTCATGATGACGAGCGGGCCGTCCCAGCGCGGGCTGAGGCGGTGGAGGCGTTCGGCGACGAGCTCCTTGCCAGTGCCGCGCTCGCCGATGACGAGCACCGGCCGGTCGAGCGCGGCGGCGCGGCTGGCGCGTTCGAGCACGTCGAGAAAGGCGCCGGACTCGCCGATGACCTGGGATGCGCGTTCCACGCCAGCTGTTTGGCGCGAAATCCCAATGGTTGGCAAGTCTCTCTTCTGTCCGTCACCCCAGCGAAGGCTGGGGTCTTGGGCCGGGTATGCTCTAAGGTGTTGTTTATACTTACGTTGAGATCCCAGCCTTCGCTGGGATGACGGTTTGGGATTGGATTGGCACGGGCTGTGCAAAGCTGTCGGCGTACCGCGAACAACGGCGCATACGACGCCAATCAAGGGAGCCTACACCATGCTGAACACCGACCTCGCCCGCCGCTTCGCCGCCATCCTCTGCACCGTGGTGATGAGCGCGACCTGCATCATCGGCGCGGTCGGCCCCGCGCAGGCGGGCACCCAGAGTACGCCAGCACCGATCGTTCTCATCGCCTGATCACCCCACCGGAGTAACAGTTTCATGGGTATTTTCTCCCGCACCCGCGACATCGTCGCCGCTAACTTCGCCGACCTGGTCGAGAAGGCCGAGGACCCCGCCAAGATGATCCGCATGATCATCCTGGAAATGGAGGAGACGCTGGTCGAGGTCCGCGCGTCGGCCGCGCGGACGATCGCCGACCAGAAGGAGATGCGGCGGCACATTGCCAAGCTCGAGGGGCTGCAGGCCAGCTGGACCGAAAAGGCGGAGCTCGCGCTGAGCAAGGACCGCGAGGACCTGGCCAAGGCGGCGCTGGTCGAGCGCCAGAAGGCGACGGACATGGCCGATCAGCTGAAGGCGGAGGTCGGCGTGCTCGACGACGCGCTCAGGGCGTCGGAGGAGGATATCGCCAAGCTCCAGACGCGGCTGCGCGAGGCCCGGACAAAGCAGAGTTCGGTCCAGACGCGGCTGGAGAGTGCCAACAACCGGGTGCGCCTGCGCGAGATGTATGCCGGCGCGAAGACGGAGGACGCGTTCAGCCGCTTCGACGTGCTGGAGCGCAGGGTCGACGACGCCGAGGGCCGCGCGGAGGCGATGGGCCTGGGCGTGCAGAAGACGCTGGAGGAGGAGATATCCGACCTGCGAGCGTCCGACCGGGTCGACGCGGAACTTGCCGAGCTCAAGCGCCGCCTGAACGCCAACAGCAACCGGGAGGGTTGAGCATGGACGACATCCTGGTTCCCCTCATCGTCATCCCGGCCATCTTCATCGGCATGCCGTGGATCATCATGCACTACATAACCAAGTGGAAGCAGCTGCCGCGCATCACCAACGAGGACGAGAAGCTGCTCGACGAGATGCATGTCCTCGCCCGTCGGCTGGAAGACCGGCTCAACACGATCGAGCGGATCGTCGCGGCCGACAATCCCGACTTCCGGCCCGGCCTGAGCGCGCCCGCGCCCGAGTGGAAGTCGAGCCTGTCCTCTCCCCAGCCCCACCCCGTCGATCGGAGGAACTGAAATGTCCGGCAGCCGCACCAAATTCTACCTCGATCGGCAGAACCGCAAATGGAAAGGCGTCTGTTCGGGGATGGCCGACTATACCGGGCTGGAGGTCATGTGGGTCCGCATCGGCGTGATCCTGCTGACGCTGGCGGGGGGCTTTCCCTGGACGCTGGTCGCATATCTCTTGGTCGCCTGGATGGCCAACGAGCGGCCGAGCGGGCTGTACGACACCCCCGCCGACGCCAAGTTCTGGCAAGGGGTGCGCACCAACCCGACGCGGTCGACGACCGAGGTCCGGTCCAAGTTGCGCGAGATCGACCGGCGGCTGGCGGACATGGAGACCTTCTACACCAGCCGCAACACGCAGCTGGCGAGCGAGATCGACAGCCTGCGCTAGGACGCGACCACGCCGACGGAAGGACCAAGCCCATGAGCCCGCTACTAATACCGATCTTCGCGCTGCTGATCCCGATCGTCGCGATTATCGCCAACGTGGTCGTCAAGCCGATGATCCGCCTGCGCGAACGCAGGATGGAGATGGAGGTGACGATGACCGCCGAGAAGGCCGCGCAATATGCGGCGCAGACCGAGCGGCTGGAGCAGCGGGTGCGGGTGCTGGAGCGGATCGTCACCGACCGCGGCGCGGACCTGGCGGGTGAGATCGAGCGGCTGCGCGACGATCGGCCGCTGAATTAGGCGACTGCTCAATCAAGCGAGAGCTGAATTAAAGAGGAGGCGGCGATGGATGATGTGAACCTGTATGTGACGCTCGCCGCGTCGGGCCTCGCCGGGTTGGCGATGGTGGTGGCGGCAGGGCTGGCGGGGTGGCGCGACTGGGTGGCGCTGAAGCGGCGTGAGATCGAGGCGCGGGCGGAGCCGGCGGTGCAGCCGGGACGGAGCGCAGGAGCCCGGATCGAGATCGCGGATTTGCGCGAGCGGATCAGGAAGCTGGAGGCGATCGCGGCGGGGGTGGAGCTGTGAAAGAGCCCTCTCCCGCTTTCGCGGGAGAGGGACAGGCGCGTGAGCGCCAGGGTGAGGGACCGGCCGCGCCCGGAGAGGTCCGGCCCTCACCCTCGCCGCGCTTCGCGCGTCTTTCCCTCTCCCGCGAAAGCGGGAGAGGGTTGGTGGCGGGCGTTGCCCCTTCCCTGCCCCGATCCCACCTACGGATCATGCCCACACTGTCCGATGTCCGCGAGGAATATGAGTTCCTCGATCCCGACGACCGTTACCGCCTGCTGATCGACCTCGGGCGCGAGCTGGAGCCCATGCCCGCCGCGCTCAAGACGGACGCGACCCTGGTGCGGGGGTGTTCGGCTTCGGTTTGGGTCTATCCGATGTCGGGGGCAGGAGACCGGCTGCACTTCCTGGCGGACTCTAACGCGTCGATCACCAAGGGGATCATCGCGCTGATCCTGCTCGCGGTGCAGGACCGGGCGGCGGGGGACATCCTCGCCACCGACATCGCGGAGACGCTCGCGCCGTTCGATCTGAAGCGGCAGTTGAGCTCGAGCCGGACGCAAGGCGTGCCCAACATGATCGCGCTGATCCGCGAGACGGCGGAGCGTTACGCGGCGGCGGCCTGATCGGGGAGGATCGCCGGCTTCGTGACGGCGAGCTCTACCGGCTCGGCCGCGTCACCGAGCAGGGTGCGCGCGACATCGGCGATATCGGTACCCGCCGGAATGACATGCCAAACGCGCGTGGCACCCGTATCGATCGCCACCACGGCGCGCTTCGGGCAGATGCCAAGGCACTTCACCTCCGCCACGCCGATGCGGGCTTTGCGCTTCTTGCCAAAGCCGAGCTGTTTGCGAAGGGCTTTGGCGAGCGGGGTGCTGCCCTTCGGACCAAAGCCGCCGCCTACCTTGTTCGAGCATTTGACGCAGACGAGGAGCGCGCGTTCCCACTCGGCGCGGACGATCGGTCTCAAGCGGTAGGCTTCCATTGGCGGCGGTCCTCGGCGGCGCGGAGCACCTCGTAGGAGGCCTGGACCGCGCGGAAGCGGGTGGCAGCGGCCTCGTCGCCGGGCTTGACGTCGGGGTGGCTGGCCTTGGCGTGGCGGCGCCAGGCGGCGCGCACCGCATCGAAATCGGCGTCGGGGTCGAGGCCTAGCACGTCGAGCGCGCGCATCTCGTCGCGCGAGCGGCTGCCGTCGCCCGAGCCCGCCCAGCTGTAATGACCCGCCTGCTTGTAGGCCTCTCCCTCGCCCGTCTCCTGCTTCTCGCGCGCGGCTGCGTCCTCGGCGCTGAGGCCCTCGAAATAGTTCCAGCCGCGGTTGTACTCGCCCGCGTGCGTCTCGCAAAACATCCAGCGGTCCGGGCTGTTGGGCGATTTGGGCGCGGGGCGGTCGCCGGGTTCGGTGCAGCCGTGGCGATCGCAGATGCGGACCTGCGTCGCGCCGCGGTCCGAGCCGTAGCCCCGCCAGCGGGGAAAGCCCCAATCGCTCGATCTGCCGGAGGTACGCGCCATCGGATCGACATAGGCCCCCGCGCGCGCGGCGCAACCGAACCTAGCATCGAGCGTCGGGCGATTTCACCGGAGGTTCATCTCTGATATGGCCCGGAGCGTCGTTCCGTGACCGGTCCGAATCCTGGAGTTCCGATGCCAACACGTCCAAGCCTGTTCGGCACCTTGCGGGCCGACCTGCCCGCGTCGATCGTGGTCGCGCTGGTGGCGCTGCCGCTGTGCCTGGGCGTCGCGCTGGCGTCGGGCGCGCCGCTGTTTTCGGGCCTGATCGCGGGCATCGTCGGCGGGATCGTGGTGGGCGCGCTGTCCAAGTCGCCGTTGTCGGTCAGCGGCCCCGCGGCGGGGCTGACGGTGATCGTGTTCGCCGCGATCGAGCGGATGCCGAGCTTCGAGGCGTTCCTGCTGGCGGTGATGCTGGCCGGGATCATGCAGGTCGCGTTCGGGCTGACGCGCGGGGGCGTGCTGGCGGAGTTCGTGCCGTCTTCGGTCATTACGGGCATGCTGGCGGCGATCGGCCTGATCCTGATCCTGAAGCAGATTCCCCACGCGCTGGGGTATGACGGCGATTACGGAGGCGATTTCGAGTTCTTTCAAGCCGACGGGTACAACACCTTCTCCTCCATCTGGCGCGCCGCGCGGGAGAGCACGACGACGGGCGCGGTGCTGATCGCGGGGGTGAGCCTGGCGTTCCTGTTCTGGTGGGACAAGGCGCGGCCCAAGGATGGTCCGTTCCGGTTCCTGCCGGGGCCGCTGGTCGTGGTGGTGATCGGCGTGGTCGGCAACATGCTGCTCGGGCTGCTCGCGCCCGCCAGCCGGCTCGGCCGCGATCACCTGGTCGAGGTGCCGGTCGCGGGAAGCTTGAGCGAGTTCGTCGGGCTGTTCTCGCTCCCCGATTTCGGGCAGATCGGCAACATGGCGGTGTGGACGACGGCGCTGACGCTGGCGATCGTCGCCAGCCTGGAGTCACTCCTAAGCGTCAAGGCGGTCGACGAGCTCGACCCCAAGCGCCGCACCACCGACAAGAACCGCGAGCTGTTCGCGCAAGGGTCGGGCAACATCGTGTCGGGGCTGCTCGGCGGGCTGCCGCTGACGTCGGTGATCGTGCGATCGTCGGCCAACGTCGATTCGGGCGCGGAGTCGAAGCTGTCGACAATGATGCATGGCGCGTGGCTGCTGCTGAGCGTCGCGCTGATCCCCGCCCTGCTGAACCTGATCCCGCTGGCGGCGCTGGCCGCCGTGCTGATCGCCACGGGATACAAGCTGACCAAGCCCGCGCTGTTCCTGTCGCGGTACAAGCAGGGATGGACGCAGTTCGTGCCGTTCGTCGCCACCATCCTGGCGATCCTGTTCACCGACCTGCTGATCGGCATCGGCATCGGCATGGTCGTCGGGTTCGGCTTCGTGATCGCGCGCAATTTCCGCACCGCGATCACTTATGCGTGCGACGGAACCGACTGCCTGATCCGTGCGCGGCGGAGCCTGTATTTCATCCACAAATACGAGTTGCAGCGCGAGTTGAGCCGCGTGCCCGACGGGTCGGACCTGCTGATCGATCTGTCATCGACCAACTACGTCGATCTGGATAACGTCGAGATCATCAATGCCTTCATCAAGGGCGCGCAATACCGGAACATCGCGGTCAAGGTACGCGGCGACATCGGTAAGCGGACCGCTCCCCTGATCCAGGCGCCACCGGCGGAAGCGAGCTTCGCATGAAGGACAACAAGCAGCTGCTGCTGTCCAACAAGGCATGGGCGGCGGAGCTCCTCGACGAGGATCCGAACTACTTCACGCAGCAGGCGCTAGGCCAGCAGCCCAAGTTCCTGTGGATCGGCTGTTCCGACAGCCGGGTCTCGCCGGAACAGATGACGCAGACGTCGCCCGGGCGGATGTTCATCCACCGCAACATCGCCAACCTGGTCGATCCGGGCGACATGAACCTGATGTCGGTGGTCCAATTCGCGGTCGACGAGCTGAAGGTGCCCAACATCATCGTGTGCGGGCATCACGGGTGCGGCGGGATCAAGGCCGCGGTGGCGGGCGGCACGACGGGGCCGGTCGACCGCTGGCTGGACAACGCCCGCGCGGTACGGGCCGCGCATGCCGACGAGATCGACGCCCTCCCGGACGAGGAGGCGCGCGTGAACCGGTTCGTCGAGGTCAACGTCCGCGACCAGCTGCTCGCCCTGGCGCGCACCGCGACGGTGCAGGACGCGTTCGCGCGCGAACAGCCGCTGACGCTGTATGGCTGGGTGTACGACATCCGCGACGGGCTGTTGAAGCCGCTGATGGAGATCGACCGCGGCACGACGCTGGGCGAAGTCGGAAAGCCCGACCGGGTGCTGGTGCCGACGGCGGAGCTGGAGGCGTCGACGGCCGCAGTGGCCGCAGGCTGATCCGCGTCAGCCCGGCAGCCGGAAGCGGACCCTGCCGGTCTGCGCGCCGCAGCCGAGCCCGCCGTCCGGCCGAAACGACTTCTCGTACCGCGCGCCCGCCATCGTCTGAGCGCCCGCCTTCGAGAACACGAAGGGCGGGTAGGACAGGATCGCGCGCTCGCCCTGCACTCGCCCGTCGGCGGTGATGTCGAACTGCGTCTGCGTCCAGCCCTCGAAACCCCAACTGATCGCCTCCGTCGGGAAGACGCCGCCCGCGCGAACGAGCTTCGGAGCCTTGTCGACGATCGCGCACTGGCTTGCGGCGAGACCCGAGCTCTCGAAGGCGGAGCGGGCGGCGAGCGGATCGCCCGCGGCGTGTTCGATCGAGGCGAGGCGGACGAGCGCGCCGACCCGGAACGGGTCGGCCGCCGGCAATGCCTTGTCATCGCGGACCTGGGCAAGCAGCACCCTGGCCACGTCGTCCTTCTCGGTGTCGGCGATTAGCAGGCGAAGCGCGGCTCGCGCGCGCGGATCGGCGGCGTAGGCGGGTTCGGACAGGAGCGGCCTGAACAGCGCGCCGTGGCCGCCCTTTCTCCACGGCTCGGCGACCGAAGTGACGCGCTCGCGGAGATGAAGCTCGAGGCGACCGCCGGCCGGCGCGCCCAGCGTAGCGGCCAGGGCGAGCGCACGGGCGGCGGCCGCATGCCGCTCCTCGCGAGGCGCTGCGGCGTTCGCGGACAGCCGCGTGAGCGCGACCAGCAGCGCCGCGCCGCCGGTCCGTTCGACGGCGGCGACGGCGGCGCGCTGGCCGACGACCTGGGCGGCGTCCGATCCGCCCGGCAATGCGACGGCGATGCCCTTGGCGGCCGCCCAGCTTTCGAGATCGGCCGTGAGCAGCGCCGTGACGGAGGGGCGCTCGAACCCGGTGGAGCAGCGCATCTCGACGCGCGCACGATATCGCAGGAATTTGGGCATGGCGGCGACCTGCTCGGGCGACCAGGACCATCCCCGCGCCTCGCGCGCGAATTCGAGCGCGACCTTCGGGCCGCCCGCCGCGTAGATCGGGGTGGCGAGCACGACCTGCCCGTCGTCGCCCACGGTGAACTCGATCACCGCCATGTCGGCCGGTTTCAGGCCGGCCTCCGCGCCGCAATCGGGGACGGTCATCTGGGTGCCGGGATCGAAGTTGCCCTTGGGCATGCGACCCGCGCCCGTGTAGGCGAGGTACTCGCGCGCCTTGCCGGGATCACCGCCAAGCAGATAGGCGATCGCCGCGTCGCTGCGGGCTGACACGTCGTTGCTGTCGAGTTTGAGCGTCAGGCCGCCGAGCAGCTTCACCGCCCGTGCGCTGTGCGTGCGCGCGCCGGCGAAGTCGCCTTGGTTCAGCAGGACGAGACCTCGCCGGCGCGCGAAGCTGGCGGCGACGATATTGTCGACCTTCAGGCCGGCCACGAGGCGATCGGCACGGTCGAGCGCAAGGCCGGCGGCCACCGGGTCGATGAAGGTCTGCGTCGCGGCGAGGCCGTGTAGCGCCGACAGCTTGGCAATTGGAGTCGCGGCCAACGCCTCCGCCTTGGCGTACTCGTCGGCGGCGCTGGCATAATCGAGCGCCGCCTCGCTCATGCGACCGAGCGCGAGGTGCGTCTGGTGGCGATCCTCCACGAGCGTCGGGTCGGTCGTGGGCAGGTCCGCTAGGCCCGCGCGGGCGGCGGCAATCGCCTCGTCGGTGCGGCCGAGCGCGAACAATGTCCGGCCCAGGCGGGCACGCACGACCGCGCGGGTGCGTCTGGTGAGGCCCGACTTCTTATCCAGCCGCTCCCAAATCGCCAGCGCACCCGCATAATCGTTTTTGGCGTCGAGCGCGGTCGCCGCGTCGAAGTCGGCTTGCGTCGTCGAGGCCTGCTGCGCGTCCGCGGCGGCGGGCGCGATCACGGCGGCGGACGCGAGCAGGAAGGCGGATAAACGGAACATGACAAGGCTCCTTCGTCGGCCCGCTTGTGCCGGAAGGTCGCGAAAAGTGCCAGAGGGTCTGTAAGCCGGGTTTTGTCCATCCCGTGAGGGACTGGGCGACCATTCCTCTCGGACGGCGCTCGCGCGCCGCCTCCAGCGACCAACCCGGACGGCGGGCGGGAACACGCCCCGGAGCCGGAGCTCCACGCCGTCCCTATTCGGTCTTGCTCCCGGTGGGGTTTGCCGTGCCGTCGCCGTTGCCGGAGACGCGGTGCGCTCTTACCGCACCCTTTCAATCTCACCTGGCCGAAGCCGTGGGCGATCTGCTTTCTGTGGCACTTTCCCTTGGCCGAAGATCGCTCTCTGGCCAGCCGGGCGTTACCCGGCACCGTTATTCCGCGGAGCCCGGACTTTCCTCGACGCATCTCGCGATGCGACGCGGCCGCCCGACCCTCTGACGGATAGCGGTCTAGCCCCGAGCGGTCCTACGCGGAAGTAAATTCCGCGTCGTCGGACGGCGCGAGCGCCGCCGGCCGGCCTTGCGCGTGTCCTGCCGCGACGCGCGTCAGGCCGCGCCGCGGCTCACTCGTCACCCTGCGGTTTGGGAAGTAAAAGGGCGAGCAGGATCATGCGGCATTCCGCGTCGATCTCGCCGTCGACGAGTTCGGGGCGAAAGCGGCGTTGGAACGCCATGATCGCGGCCATCCGGTCGCGCACGTCGTAGCCGAAGCGTTCCAGCGCGAGCAGGAAGCCGCCCTCGGTCCAGTTCGGGTCCATCAGGTTCTTGGTCGGGCGTGGCAACGCCAAGCGGAGTCGCGCAAGGCTGTGCCACGGGAACAGCTCGCCGGGATCGCGCTTGCGGGCGGGAGCGATGTCGGAATGGCCGACGATGTTGCCGCGCGTGATCCCGTACCGGTCCTTGATCGCGGCGACGAGCCGGATCACCGCCCCGATCTGCTCGCCCGGGAATGGGCGATAGCCGAATTCGTGGCCCGGATTGACGATCTCGATGCCGATGCTGGCCGAGTTCACGTCGTCCACCTCGCGCCAGTGGGATGCGCCCGCGTGCCAGGCGCGGCGGCCTTCGTCGACCATGCGCAGCGTGGTGCCGTCCTCCGCGACGAGGTAATGCGCGGAAACCTTGGCGGCGGGATCGCGCAGCCGTTCGATCGCGGCCTGCGCGTCGACCATGCCGGTATAATGAAGCACGATCATCGTGACCGGGGCGAGGCGCTCGTCGTGATTGGGCGAGGGCGTGTCGATGAACGTCATGTCTGCCGACAGCTTGGCGGGCGGCCGCGCGGTTGTAAACCGTCAGGCGGCCACGCGGCGCGATTGCGGCTCCGTCACCTCGTACAGGCCGCGGTACCGCGTGCTGGGCGTGAAGGCGTCGGTCTGGCCGATCACGGTCTCGCCCGCGCCGAGCACGAGCAGGCCGCCGGGCCGGAGCGCCGCGGCCAGCCGGTCGAACACCGCCCCGCGCGCGGCCGGGGCGAGATAGAGGAGCACGTTGCGGCAAGTCACCAGGTCGAAGCGCCCGGGCGGCGGGGCGTCCGCGACGAGGTTGACGCGGCGGAAGGTCAGGCGACGCACCAGATCGGGGCGGGCGACCCAATCGGGATCGGCCGCGTCGAACCAGCGCATCATGCGGCGTATCGGCAGTCCGCGCTGGATCTCGAACTGGGTGAAGCGTCCGGCGCGCGCGCGGGCGAGCGCGCCTTCGGACACGTCGGTCGCCAGAATCTCGAATTCGGGAGCGCCCGCCTGCTCGGCCAGCAGCATCGCGAGCGAGAGCGGTTCCTGCCCCGCGGCGCAGCCAGCGCTCCAGATGCGCGCACGGCGGCCTGCGGGCAACTCCGCGATCGCTTGGCCGATCAGATCGAAGACGGAGGTGTCGCGGAAGAAGGACGATTCCTGATTAAGCAGCGCGTCGACGATGCGGTCGCCGAGCGAGGGGTCGGCCCCGCCAAGCAGGCGCTGGACGAGCTGGTCGAGGGTGCCGACCGCGAGCTCGCGCAGGAGTGGCCCGAGCGTCACGTCGATGCGCCAGGAGCGGTCGCTCGCCAGGCGCTGACCGGTACGCGCCTCCAGCAGCGCGGCGAGTACGCCGGATGCGTCCGGGCGGTGCGGGGCCGTCACAAAGGGCGCCTGCGCGAGGCGATCAGTTCGCCGATCGCGCGGGGATTCAGGAGCGCGGTCGTCAGCCCGGCGGCGGTCACCGCGCCCGGCATCCCCCAGACGACCGAGCTCGCCTCGTCCTGCGCGACGATACAGCCGCCCGCCGCCGTCAACCGGCGCGCGCCCTCGACGCCGTCGCGGCCCATGCCGCTCAGCACCACGCCGAGCGCGCGCGCGCCGAAGGTCTCGGCGACCGAGTCGAACATGGGGTCGACCGACGGCATGCAGCCGCACGGCGCGGCTTCGGTCGTCAGGCGGATCGCGCCCATGCCGTCGCCCACCGAAACGCACCGCATGTGCGCGTCGCCGGCCGCGACGACGATGCGGCCGGGCCGCAGTCGCATCCGGTCGGTGGCGACATCGCAGGGGCGGTCGGCGAGAATGGCGAGCTGCGCGGCGAAATACGGCATGAAGGAGGGTGGCAGATGTTGGGTCACGAGGATCGGGACGGCCATGGAAGCAGGCAACGCGCGCAGCAGGTGCGAGAGCGCGTGGATGCCGCCGGTCGACGCGCCGATCGCGATCACGTCGAAGGCGTCGGGACCTGGTGCGAACGCGATGGGCGCGGCGGGCGGGGGCGATACCGGGGCAGCCGCGGGTCGCTCGCGCGGCGCGAGCAGGCGCTCGAGCTTTTCTATGAATCCGGCCTCGAACCCGCGCAATCGCTGGCCGGGCGCGGGCTTGACCAGCGTGTCCGCCGCGCCGAGCGCGAGCGCGCGCACGGTGCCGGCCGCGCCGTCCCTGGCCACCGACGAGACGATCAGCACGCGGGCTCCGCGGCCGGCGGCGAGCAGATCGGGCAAGGCGGTCAGACCGTCGATGCCCGGCATATGGATGTCGAGCACGATCAGATCGACGCAGGCGTCGCGCAGGAACGCGAGTGCCCCGGTCGCCGTCGGGACCGAGCCGACGACGCGCAGCCGATCCGATCCGTCGATGATGCGCGCCAACACCGCTCGTGCGACCGCCGAGTCGTCGACGATCAGGACGCGACCGGGCGCGGGATCGGTGAATGGTGCGGCGACAGGCATCGAGAGGTCCGGATGTAGCCTCGGACGATCAGGCGACGCCGACGATCTGGAGCTTCGATTCGAGCGTATCGCGATCGAACGGCTTCATGACGTACTCGTCCGCCCCCGCCTCGATCGCGGCGCGGATGTAGGCCATGCCGTTCTCCGTCGTGCAGAACACCACCTTCGGCCGGGTCGGCACGTCCGAGGTGCGCAGCGCGCGCAGGAAGTCCATGCCGCTCATCACCGGCATGTTCCAATCGAGCAGGATCACGTCGGGCGGCGAGGCGAGGCAGCGGTCCAGCGCCTCGCGGCCGTCCGCGGCTTCCGATACGGTGAAGTCGAGAGTTTCGAGGATGTGACGCGCGACCTTGCGGATCACCTTGGAGTCGTCGACGACGAGGCACGTCTTCATTGGAAACCTTCCGATGTACAGACAGTCAGTTAGCCGGGGATAGGTAACGAGCGGGTTAAGCCGCTTGCCCGAGCGCGGCGGGGATGAGCGCGGACGGGTCGATGATCAGAAGCGGCTCCCCGTCGCGGTCCACCAAGCCGGTCGCCGCGGTCCGCCATCCGGAGCCGAGTGCGACACCGAACGATAGCGGACGGCGCTCGAAGGAGCGGACATCCTCCAGCGTGTCGACGAGCACCGCGTAATGGTGTCCGTCGACGAGCGTGATTACCGCGCGCGACGTGCGGCCGAGCGGCGCCAGGCCAAGCGCCAGGCCGGTGTCGATGACCGTCACCACCCGGCTGCGGAGCGCGGCCAATCCCTTGATGCACGCATCCGCGCGCGGCACCGCGACGATCCGGTCGATGTCGACCACCGAGTCGACCTGGGCGGCCGGGATGGCGACGCCGCGCCCGGCGATGTGGGCGATGAGGAATAGCTCGGTCATGACGCGTTCCTGACGGCGGCCCGGTCCTGAGCGACGTGGGCGGCCATGACCGAGAGCAGCCCGTCGCGGTCGTAGCGGTGGACCGCACGCGCGCCGTCGGCGGCGGCGCGGTCGGCGGTGAGCCGGACGACGGGCGTGTCGCCCCGCCCTTCCCCATGATCGGCGTCGTCGAAGGCGAGCGCGACGGCCGCGCGCTCGCCGGGGGCTAACCGGGTCACGCAGCGATATCCGGCCGCCTCCAGCGTGGGCCGGAGAAAAGTGCCCATCCACCCTCCCCTGTCGGCGTCGAGCAGGCAGAGCGGACCGGTCGACGGTACCGTTCCCGCCTCGGCGAAGAGCGTAAGCGGGTCGACCACCTCGACCTGTTCGCCGTCCAGCACGGCGACGCCCAGATAGCGGCCGACGGCGGCGGGCGCGAGGATGGCGGGCAGCCGGACGATATCGATGGGCTCGGCGATGCGGTAGCCGATCAGCATGTCGCCGTCGGTCAGGCGGAGCACGGTCGCGGTGGGGCCGTCCGGCGCGTCATCGACAGCGTGCAGCGAAAGGATGCGGCCGTCGATCGCCAACCTGAGCCGGCCGGCGGTCAGGCGGATCGCGTCGGCGGACACCGTCTCCACCCGGTCGACGCAGGCGAGCACGATCGCGCGGCGGCGGCCGTCCAGGTCGCGGAACAGCAGCGCGTCCATGCCGGCATCGTCTTCCGCGACCTCCTCCTGGACGGGATCGGCGAGCCCGAAGCGCAGCCCCGCGGCGGCGGCCACTCCCGCGCCGTCGAGAAGGAGCATCGGCAGGCCCGAGTCCGGGAGCGTCTGGCCGGCATACAACCCGGCCGCCATGATCGCCGGGGCGGCGGGCTTGACCACCAGCTCCTCGGTGTCGATCACCGTGTCGACCGCGAGCGCGAACGAACCGTCGCGCGTGGACACGACCACGATCGTCTCGAGATCGAAAAACAGGCTCGCGCGCAGGTCCAGCAGCGCGGCAAGGTCGACGAGTGGCAGCCTGGTCCCGCGCACCGTGACGATCGGCGAGTCGCCGAGCAGGTCGACGCGCACCGCGTCGCCGCGCAGCGTCACGATCTCCTCGACCGATTGGCGCGGCAGCGCGAAACGCTGGTCGGCGACGCCGACCACGATTGTCGACAGGATCGATAGGGTGAGCGGCACCTCCATCGTCACCGTCAGCCCCGCGCCCGGCGCGTTGATTAGGGAGACGCGGCCGCCGATCTGTTCGACGTTGGCGCGCACCACGTCCATGCCGACGCCGCGGCCCGATATGTCGGACACGGTGTCGCGGCTGGACAGGCCCGGCGCGAAGATCAGATCGAGGCGGGCGGCGTCGTCCATCGCCGCGAGCGCGGACGCGTCGTGAAGGCCGGCCTTGGCCGCCTTGGCGGCCAGGCGCGACACGTCGATCCCCGCGCCGTCGTCCGCGACCTCGATCATGATGCGGTTGCCGGACTGGCGCGCGGAGACGGACAGGCGGCCGGTCTCGCGCTTGCCTGCCGCACGCCGGGCGGCGGGCGTCTCGATGCCGTGATCGACCGCGTTCCTGATGATATGGACGAGCGGATCGCGCATCATCTCGATCATTTCGCGGTCCAGCTCGACGTCCGATCCCTCGACATGGAGCGTCACCGCCTTGCCGAGCGTCGCGGCGGTGTCGCGGACCATGCGGGGGAGCGCGGAGAACAGCGCCTCGATCCGCTGCATCCGAGTGCGCGTCACCGTATCGCGCATTTCGGCGACGGTCGCGGACAGGCGTTCCAGCGCGGCGTCGGCGCGCGGATCGCCGTCGCCGTCGCGCATCCGCCGGGCGAGCTCGTTGCGGGCGAGCACCATGTCGGACATGCCGCTCATCATGCGATCGAGCAGATCGACATTCAGGCGCACGCTGCGGGTCGGGGCACGAAGCCCGGCCGGCGCGGTGTTCTGCGCGGCGGGTCGCGCGTCCTCGGCGAGCGCGGCGACGAGCAGGTCCTCCGCCGAGTCGTCCAGCGCATGACCGGCGTCGATGGCCTCGACCAGTTCGCCGATCCGATCGACGATCGCGAGGACGGCGTTCACCAGCGCGGTATCCGGTTGCCGCTTGCCGTCGCGCACGTCGGCCAGCACGTCTTCCGCCGCGTGGCTGAGGCGCGCCAGACGCGGCAGGTCCAGGAACCCGCAGCTGCCCTTGACCGTGTGGACGAAGCGGAAGATCGCATCGAGTCGGGCGCGGTCGGTCGGGTTCGCCTCCCACGCGACGACCTCGCCCGCGAGCGCCTCGAGCGTCTCACGCGTTTCCGCGATGAATTCCTGCAGCAGCTCGTCCATGCGATCCCCGTTTCAGGGGACGATCCATGGACGCTCGAGGTTAAATGCGGGTTTACCCGGTCCGGAGCGTCGCGCCGAAGATCATCACGCCCTCGGCCGGTTCGGACACCTGGATCGAACCGCCGGTCTGCGCGACGAGTTCGTGCGTGACGTAGGCCGGCGCTGACCGGGCGGTGACGGCACCGTCCTCGCCCGCGCCTTCGCCCTCCACGAGCATGCGTCGCAGCGCGGGGTCGAGGATTATGCGCTGGCCCTCGAGCTTGATGACGATTTCCGCGCCGTTCCCGTTCTCCTCCGCACCCACATGCAGGCTTCCGCCGCGGACGAGCGCGTCGGCGGCGACAAGCACGAGGTTCAGAAGCACCTTGGTCGCGGGCTTCGAGAGCGTCGGCTCCTCGACGAACCAGCCGAGT
>NZ_CAXSBH010000010.1:61358-72946 GCF_964235535.1 uncultured Sphingomonas sp. | reverse complement strand
TGGCCGGGGCCCTCGATCATCACCTGGACGTCGCTCGCCCAAGCGCGGTGGGTGAGTTCGCCCAGCGTGTAGAGCTCGGCGAACTGCGCCTCGTCGTTGGCGTCGGCGATCGATCCGGGGCGCAGACCGTCACCGAGCGAATAGGCGATGTCATAGGCCTTCATGATCTCGGTGATCTCGTCGAAACGCTCGTAGAGGAAGCTCTCCTTGTGATGGCTCAGGCACCATTTCGCCATGATCGAGCCGCCGCGGCTGACGATGCCGGTCACGCGCTTGGCGGTTAGGGGAACGTAGGGGAGACGGACGCCCGCGTGGATGGTGAAGTAATCGACGCCCTGTTCGGCCTGTTCGATCAGCGTGTCGCGGAAGATCTCCCAGGTCAGCTCCTCGGCGACGCCGCCGACCTTTTCGAGCGCCTGGTAGATGGGGACGGTGCCGATCGGCACGGGCGAGTTGCGGATGATCCATTCGCGCGTGTCGTGGATGTTACGGCCGGTCGACAAGTCCATGACGGTGTCGGCACCCCAGCGGATCGACCAGACGAGCTTGTCGACCTCGGCCGCGACGTTCGAGGCGACCGCGGAGTTGCCGATGTTGGCGTTGATCTTGACCAGGAAGTTGCGCCCGATCGCCATCGGCTCGGATTCGGGATGGTTGACGTTGTTGGGGATGATCGCGCGGCCCCTCGCGATCTCCGATCGGACGAATTCGGGAGTGACGTGGTCGGGGATCTCCGCGCCGAAGCTCTCGCCGTCGCGGACATGATCGCGGATCATGTCGCGGCCGAGATTCTCGCGGGTCGCGACGTATTCCATCTCGGGGGTGATGATGCCACGGCGGGCGTAGTGCATCTGGGTGACGTTCGCGCCTACCTTCGCGCGTAAGGGGCGCTTCGTGACGTTGGGGAACGGCTGGACGCCGCCGCTCCGGTCCGGGCCTAGCTGGCCGTTATCCTCGGGCTTGAGTTCCCGCCGTGCGTAGGGCTCGACGTCGCCGCGCGCCTCGATCCAGGAACGGCGGAGCTCGGGGAGGCCGGCCATGATGTCGATATGGGCGGCGGGGTCGGTATAGGGGCCCGACGGGTCGTAGACGCGCAACGGCGGCTCGCCGCACGACGGGTCGAGGATCACCTCGCGCATGGCGACGCGGTGCGGGCCGACATGGACTTTCCGCGAGCCCCGGATGGGGCCGGTGGTTACGCCAATCTCAGTACGCGCGGGCATGTCGGCCATCTGCTCTCTCCATTGGTGGAGGGAGCACGGGTGTCACCGCCTCTCCCTCCCTACGCCGGTGTCAACCGGATCAGGTTCGGCGGGTCGAGGGCTCCTGCCCTCCTCTCAAGCGCGGCGCGGCGCTCCCCCGGGGATGGCGGGGGAATACGCTTTTTGGGAAGTGCGCGCCAACGAAAAAGGGCCGCCCCCGAAGGAGCGGCCCTGTCCGCGTTCATGACGCTTACGTTCAACGGTCCGGGCTCGTCCCGTTCCGTTGAAAGCTTAGTTCGCGCCGCTCGTCCGGATCACACCGTTGACGCCCGCCGGGAAGAACCCGCCTTGGCTGACTGCGGCGCGGTTGTTGTAGACGACGTTGAGCACCTGCTCGGCCGTGCGGCCCAGCGCCAGGCTGTTCGCGTCCGTCGGCACCAGATTGGCCTCGGCGGCCGTGCCGATGCCTTGGTCGAGGTCGGACGGGCCGTCCAGGCCGTCGCGCGTGTCCGAGATCCGCTGGATGGTCGTGAAGATCCTCGGGGCCGCCAGGCCGCGGGCGTAGAGCGAAGAGCGGATCACGCCGTCGTGGTAGGCCTCCACCGCCAGGATGCCCGCCGCCGCCTCGAGCACCGTCTTGTTGGACAGCAGCCGGGCCGAGCCGCGGTAGGCCGTCACCCCGACATCGGTCAGCAGGTAGGAGCCGATCAGGAAGTTCTCGTCGTTCAGGAACGGATCGAACACCTCGTTCGCGCCGACCACGCCCGCCGCGCGGGCCGCGGCGGTGAACGCGCCCACCGCCGTGCCGGTGCCGATCGTCACGCTGGCGCTTCCGGACAGGTTGAGCGCCGGCTGAGCCGCGGCCGCGGCCCCGAGCGCGCCGCGCAGGAAGGTGATGTGTCCGATCTCGTCCGCGGCGATCTCGCGCGCGAACTGCGCGACCACCGGATCGGTGAAGGCGACGGCGCGCGCCGCGCCGCTGCCGCTCCCCGTGACCACGGCGCCCTGGGTCCCGACGCCCGTCTGCAGCGCGGTCGCGATCCCCGCGCCGGCAACGGCGTAGGAATAATAGTTGCCCTCGAGATATTCGAGCGACAGCGCGAAATTGAGGATGTCGGCGTCGCCGATCGCGGCGGTGGTCGGCGTCGGGGTGGGTGCCACCACGGCGACGTCGTCGTCATTGTCGTCGTCGCCGCACGCGCTCAGCAGCGACAGCCCACCCGACATCGCGGCGACGCCGCCGCACATCCGGATGAAGTCGCGCCGCGCAGACCGCTGGTTTTCCGCCTGATCGAGCATGTCGAGGAGGCTCTGCTTGTTGTTCATGATGATAACTCCTCTGGACGCTCAGTTGGCGGCGCTGCTGCGAATGGGGCCGTTGACGCCGACAGGGAAGAACCCGCCCGCGGTCGCGGCAGCTCGCGTGAGATAGACGATATTGAGCACCTGCCCGGTGGTGCGGCTGAACACGATGCCGCTGGCGTCGGTAGGCACGAAGTTCGACGCGAGCGCCGTGGTCGTACCCGCCGAGGTGGTGAGCGCGGTCGCGACAGGCGAGATGCCCTGGTCGAGATCGGTGGCCCCGTCGAGCGAATCGCGGGCGTTCGAGATCAGGTCGGCGTTGGTGCGCAGCGCGGGGGCGGCGACGCTGCGGGCGTAGAGCGAGCCGCGGACGATGCCGGCGTGGAACGCCTCCACGGCCAGAATGCCCGCCGCCGCGTCGATGAACGCGTTGTTGGTCAGAAGGGGCGACGCGCCCTTATAAGCCGTCACGCCCACATCCTCGAAGATGTACGCGCCCAGCAGGAACGAATTGTCATCGGCGTAAGGATCGAAATTCGCGCCGTTCGGCACGCCCGCCGCGACTGCGGCGGCGGCGAACGGACCGCCGGCCCCGCCGCGAATGTCTATAGCCGGTTGCGCCACCGTGGCGGCCCCAAGCGCGGTGCGGAGGAATTTGACGTGCGCGATCTCGTCCTGCGCGATCTCACGGGCGTATTGCCGAACGATCGGGTCGCTGAATGCGACTTGGCGGCCGCCCCTGACCTCGCCGCGCACCCCCGTGCCGGTCAGGTCCGAGTTGGCGAGGCCGGTCCCGAAGAAGGCGAAGGAGTAAAACTGCGCCTCGAGATATTCGAGATTGAGCGCGAAGTTCAGGACATCGGCGTCGGTCGGGCCGGCCTGCGCCTGCGCGGCGTTGGCGAAGGCGAAACCGCCAGCCCCGACGACCGCCGCACCGACCACGGACTTGAAGAAGTCGCGTCGTTTGGCGCGGGCGTCGAACGCCTCAATCATTTCGGCGGTGTCCGGCATGAAAATCCTCCCTGAACGGTACGAAAGCTTGCGTAGGCGACGAGTTCTTCCCTCGCCTTCACGGGGCAGGTACGCGCCGCCGTTACAAAGGATGCGAGGGCCGTTAACCGCCGGGAAATAATTTGCGGCTGCCGTACGTTCCGGGTACCCCATCGGTCGATGAAGTCGGCGACGACGACCACGGAGCGGGACTCCGACCGCTCGGCGCTGGTCGCCGCGATCGTCGCGACGGGCGTCGAGGACCGCGCCGCGTTCGGGCGGCTGTACCGGCTGACCTCCGCGAAGCTTTTCGGCATCTGCCTGCGTATCTGCGGCACGCGGGAGGCGGCCGAGGACGTGTTGCAGGAAGTCTATCTCATCATCTGGAAACGCGCGGGCGCGTTCGAACCGGGGCGCGCCAGCCCGATCACCTGGCTGGCGACGATCGCGCGCAACCGGGCGATCGACTGGCGTCGGCAGCACCCCCACCGCGTGTCGGGCGGAAGCGAGGAAGCGGACGCGGTCCCCGATCCCAGCCCCGACGCGGTGACGGGTCTCCTCGTGGAGGAGCATGAGCGGCGGCTGTTCTTCTGCCTCGAGGGTCTCGACGGGACGCAGCGCGAAACGATCCGCACCGCCTTCTTCGGCGGGCTGACCTATGCCGAGCTGGCGGGACGGCGCGGGGTGCCGGTGGGCACCGTCAAGAGCTGGGTCCGGCGCGGGCTGGCACGGTTGCGGGCTTGCCTGACCGATGACGCCTGACGACCGGGCCACGGCCGGCGAACTGGCGCTCGGCCTGCTGGACGGCGAGGAGCGCGCCGAGGCGCTCAGGCTGGTGCTGTCCGACCGCGATTTCGCGCTGGAGGTCGAATGGTGGCGCGACAGGTTCGCCGGATGGTTCGCGCAGTGGCCGGAGGTCATGCCGGACGCTGGGCTGGAGGAGCGGATCATCGCCGCCCTACCGGGGTCGGCATCGTCCGGGCCCGGCGTGCCGTCATTCCGGCGGGCGGCAAACCGCTGGCGCGGGGTCGCGGGCGCGGCGACGCTGGCGGCGGCGGGATTGCTCGCGGCGCTGGTGCTCCAGCCCGAGCGTACCCTGCCGCCGCGTCCGTCTGCCCAAGCGGCCATCGGACCCGCGCCGCTGCTGGCGGTGCTGACGCCGACCGACGACGCGAAGCCGCTCGCGGCGTCGGTGGACCGACGAACGGGTGTGATCACGTTGGTGGGTACCATCACACTGCCCGCCGACCGGGTCGCCGAGTTGTGGACGATCGCCGCGGACGGGGTTCCCCGGTCATTGGGCTTATTGGGGGCTGGGGCGCCGCGGCTGGCGGTCGCGCCGGGCGCTCGCGCGCGGCTGTCGCCGACGGTCGTGCTGGCGATCTCGATCGAGCCGCGCGGCGGATCGACCACGGGCGCGCCGACCGGCCCGGTGATCGTCACCGGGCCGCTCACGACGATCTGACCGCTAGAAGGTGTAGGTCACGCCGCCGGCGACCGACCATTGATGCTTGTCGCCGACATCGCGAACGATCGGCGAGTTCTTGTAGCGGCCGAGCAGGCGACCATAGAGGACACCGCCGCCGACGCCGAAGCCACGGCGCAGGTCGCCCGACAGGGACTGGACGCCGAACAGCGAGAAATTGATCTGCTTCCACCCGCTCTCGCCCGCGTCGTAGGCACGCAGCCCACTTGTGAGCGTCTGGGCGGGCGTGATGCTGTAATAGGTGCGGCCGTAGCCCTTTCCGACGTAATCAGCCGCGACGCCGAGCGAGACGAGCGTCGAGAGCGAGAGCGGGGTCGTGTAGTTGAGCTGGGGCGTGACGACGTAGCTCTTGTGCGCACTGCCGACATCCTGGACGACGCCGACGCGGGCGGTCAGCGTGTCGAAATCGCTGATGATCACGCCCGTTCGCGAGACGCCGACAAACGCCCCCGCTTCGTAGGCGGTGTCGATCTTGCCGAGCGCGCGGACCTGTCGGTCGTCGATGTTGCTGACGCGCTCGCGCCGGAACGCGCCGATGACGCCGAGCTCGAAGCCGGTACCGGGGCCCGGGGGATCGCGCGCCAGGTCGACATAGAGCTGGGTGCCGCGCGTGAAAAAGTCGTAGCCGTCGATCCGCCCGACCGCGACCGCGCCGGGGATGATGTCGTTGGTGTCCGCGCCGTCGTAATCGGGCAGGCTGACCGCGCCGAGGCCGACCGTCACGCGCGTACGGTCGTTGTCGGCGGGTGGCGCGGCGACCGGGCCGGTATCCTGCGCGAACGCGGGCTGGGCTATAAGGATGACGCCGGCGACGACGGGGGCGATAAGACGCAAGGCGGATTTCCTAATCTGTGTCGTTTCGAAGACGGGAACGCGCATCCGGCCTCCCCGGGTCCGCCCCGTGCCCGTCAGAACATGTAGCGCATGCGCACCTGTTGTCTGTTCGCCGCACCCACGACCGTGAAGCGCGCGGCGGAAAAGCGCGGCGGGCCGAAGCGGACGACCGGGTTGCGCGAGAAGCCGAACCCCTCGCGCGGGATGCCCGCGAAGGTGTCGAGCCGCTTGTTCCCATTCTCGTCATGCATCACCGCGGCGGCATAGTCGCCGGGCGGCAGGCCGTCGAAGGCGAGGAGCGGCGAGCCGGCCGGGGCATTGCGGCGCACCGCCAGCGCGTCGTTGTGACACGCGGGAAACGCCTTGGGACTGGCGGTAAGGCAGAGCCGGATCACGCCGTTCGCGGACCGAAGCCCGGCGACCGCGACGTCAAGCCGCCCGACCGGCGTCGCCGCGCCCAGCAGGAGAAACGCTCCTGTCGTCGCCAGCACGGCGAGCGGCTTGCGCATGCGCCTTGGCGAAGTCGCCGACGCCGCCGTCGGTGCCGCAGAGCCGATCCCAGAAACGGAAATAAAGGCCATAATTGCACCCGTAGCGTTCATGGTGCCGCTGGTGATGCGATGCGGTGATCAGCCAGCCCCCCAGCCGCCCCCGCCACATCCACGCAGGAAACACCTCCCACCCCATATGGTTGGTCACGCCCATAACCGTCATCACCGCCAGCACCAACCCGAGCGCACTCATGTGTATCGGAATCGCGAACACCAGTAGCGGAATTACCACAGCGCCGGTCAGCGCCTCGACCGGGTGGAACGCCATCGCCGCCCAGGCTGTGGGCGGGCGGCTGGCGTGATGGACGGCGTGCGCGAGCTTGAACGGCCCCGGCCGGTGCATCCAGCGGTGCGTCCAGTAGAACCAGGTATCGTGCGCGAACAGATACAGGAACACCGACACGGGCAGCCACCAGAGCGGGTAGGCGTCAATGTCGGTGTAGACACGAGTCCACCCCCGCTCGCGCCAGCCCCACATGACGAGCCCGGCGGGCACGCCGTAGATCGCGGCGGAGGCGAGGCTCCACCCGATCTCGCGCCGCACCTGAGCGTCGAGCCCGGCATAGAGCCGCGGATGCCGGAGCCGAGTCGCCAGCGCAAATCCGCCCGAGACGAGCAGGTAGCGCACCCCGACGATCAGCGTCATCGATAATGCGGCGAGGAGGAGGGCAACGGCCATCAGCGGGATATAGGACAAGCCGGGCGGGAACAGAACCGTCCGCAGCGGGGCCGACGGAGGTGGGTCGGTTCCGCGACCCGGCGCCCCCGGCACCTCGGTCGTTCAGGGCCGGCCGCACTGCATCGACAGCGATCCGCCCGGATGCGCGAGGCGGATGTCGGACACGGCCATCCGCAAGCGCCCGCCGGTGCGCAGCACGAACGGTGCCAGAACTTGCTGGAAGTTCGCCCCACCTCGCGCGAAGCATTGCAGGGGCACGCTGAGCGTCGTCCATTGGCCGGGCTTGGCCGCGCGGACGAAGCCGGTGATCGGCACGGTCGCGTCGTCGATTCCGAGCAGCACCTCGCCCGTCGGAGCCGCATCGACGCGGTAGTCGACGATGAGGTGGAGTTCTCCGTTCGCCTCGCGGGTGAGGTCGAGCGGTCGCGGCGCACTGATCCGCGCGGTGGCGACGCCCGCGCCATCGAAGGTGAACAGGCGGCTGTCCTCCTGCGCGCGGCGATCGACGCCCGAAACGCGGACGCGGTTCTCGCCGGTCGCCCCCGTGGGCCCGGTGACGACCACGGTGGGCCCGCCTTCCTGCGCCAGGTCGAGCGACCAGCCTGCGGGCAGCCGTCCGCGTCCGAACAGGATGCCGTCCGCGCCGGCCGCGACGCCCGCTGGGCGATCTTCCGACAAGCGCGGTAGGTCGCCGGCGCTCGCATAGGTCAGGCCGTGATCATAGGCGAATAACGGATCGTAATTCGCGTCGCCCCGGTTCAGCGGTGTCTGGTCCGCGCGCTTGGGCCAGGAATAGGAGAGCTTGCCCCGGAAATCGCTCCGCGCGCGGCCATTGCGATCACCGACGAGTACGTCGGCTACGCCCCCGCCCTCGCTGCCGGGCAGGAATGCGGCGACGAACGCGTCGGACGCGTTGAGTTCCGGGTTCACCCACATCGGGCGACCCGACAGGAACACGGCGACGACGGGGATGCCGGCGGCCTTGAGCCGGCGCATGAGTTCCAGGTCCTTCTTATCCGAAGGGCTGTACTCCAACGTCTGCCGATCACCGACGAACTCCGCATACGGGCCTTCCCCGAAGACCACGACCGCGACGTCGGGCTTGGCGGTGTAGCGCCCCTCGACGCTCAGTGTCGCGCGGCCGCCCGAAGCGCCGAGCGCGTCGCGGATGCCGGCGAAGATCGACTGGCCGTTCGGAAAGTCGGCGTTAGTGTTGCCCGTGCCCTGCCAATTGAGCGTCCAGCCGCCCGACTGCTTGCCGATATCGTCGGCCCCATCGCCCGCGACGAGCACGTTCGCCGTCGCGCGGATAGGTAATGCCTTACCGGCGTTCTTGAGCAGGACGAGCGACTCGCGCACGGCCTGGCGCGCGACCGCGCGGTGCTCGGGCGCGGCCAACAGATCGAGACGACCGGCGAGGGGCCGCTGCGACGGTTTGGGCTTCTCGAACAGGCCCGAGCGGATCTTGACGCGCAGGATACGGCGCACCGCATCATCGAGGCGCGCGGCCCCGATTTCGCCCGAACGCGCCTGGGCCAGCGTGTTCTGGTATAGCGGCTTCCAGTCGGTCGGAATCATGAACATGTCCAGGCCGGCGTTGATCGCGGCCGCGCAGGACTGGACGGTGCAGCCGGGCACTTGGCCGTGCGCGTTCCAGTCGCCGACCGTGAAGCCATCGAAGCCCATCCGTTCCTTGAGCGCGCCGGTGATGAGATCGCGGTCGCCCGTCGTCTTCACGCCCCGGATCGAGGAGAACGAGATCATCACGGACTGCACGCCCGCTTCGATCGCGGGCGGATAGCCTGCGCCGTGGATGCGCGCGATATCGGCGGCGCTGGCCGGGTTGTCGCCCTGGTCCTTGCCGCCTGCCGTGCCGCCGTCCCCGACGAAATGCTTGGCGGTGGCGAATACCCGGCCCGGTCCCATGAACTCGGACGTGCCCGGGCGCCCCTGCAGCCCCTCCACGAGCGCGCCGGCGTAGGAGGCTACGATCTCCGGGTCCTCGGAAAAGCCTTCATAGATGCGGCCCCAGCGGTCGTCGCGAACGACCGCCAGCGTGGGGGCGAAGGTCCAGTCGATGCCGGTAACCGCCATCTCGCGCGCGGTGACTTCGCCGATCCGACGCATCAGCTCTGGATTGCGCGTCGCGCCCAGGCCGATATTATGCGGGAAGATGGTCGCGCCGACGATGTTGGCGTGGCCGTGGACGGCATCGATGCCCCACACGATCGGGATCCATTTGTCGGCAGGCACACCGGCGCGCGACGCATCCCAATAGGCGTCCGCGAGCTTGAGCCACTCGAGGGCGGGCGCTTTTTCGACGCCGCCCGGGCCGCCATTGCCGCCGGTGAGAACGGAGCCGAGTTTGTAGCGTCCTGCGTCGGCAGGTGCGATCACGGCGGCCTCGGCCTGGATCGTCTGCGCGACCTTCTCCTCCAGCGTCATGCCCGCCACCATCCGGTCGATGCGCGCTTCCACCGCCGGATCGCGCGCGACGCGGCTTTTGACGATCGGCCAGAGCGCGGTCGTGTCCGACGAGGCGGACGAGGCGGACGCCACGACGGCGGACGACGTCGTGTCACGGTGGGTGCAGGCCGATATCGCGATCGCGATCGCACCTGCCGCTACGGCTGCCGGCAGCGCCCTAGATCTAACCATCATCCCTCCACCTTTATTGTGTGAACGTTATCATCCCTCGCTACCGTCCCGGCCGTTCGCCATCAAGCGGCTTGTTCGTCCCAAGTCACGAAAATGATGCGGCAAGCCGCGACCGGCAGGTGGCCATCCTAGGCCGCCGGCGTCGGATCGGGTCAGTCGCGGCGTCTCTCGACCTCCCGCAACTCCGCCAGCAACGCGTCCATCCCGTCGTCGGTCGGGGCGGTTCCGAACGACGCGCCCAGAAGCGTGCCGATCGTCGCGGCGGGGCTCGCCGGCTTGCCACTATCGCCGTGCTGGCCGAACAGATACTCGAGCACGAACGGCCGGCGTTCGCGCGACTTGATCAGGTCGGCGCCGGGAAAGCTGACGGCCAGCCGCAGCCCCGCGACGGAGGACGCGTTGCGCAGCGTCCGGCGCGCGCTGGTCCAGATATGGGCCACTACCTCGCGAGGCTCGACCTCGCCCGGCTCGTGGACGTTCGCCAGGCGGTGGAGGGCGTACAGGCCGAGGAGCGACGACAGCAGGAAGAAGAACTCCCACCGCGTGAACATCAGGCCGAACACCTCGCTCGTCCCGCGCGGGCTCGACCAGTCGACATGAAGGGCGATGCGGCGGCGGGCGAAGAAGTCGGCGGTGAGCCCGCCGACCACCGGGGCCAGGCCCGCGGCGACGGCGCCGACCAATGCGGTCGTCGCCATGTAGCTGGTCGCGGATCCCGCCGGGCTGAGCTTCATCACGATGTTGCCCGACGCCAGCCCGACGCCCGCGCCCGCCGCCCCCATGATGACATGGAGCAGGGCCAGATAGGCGACACGGGCCTCGGTTCCGGCGATCTGGCTGGTCAGGCTGATCCCCAGGATGCTCCCGATGAAGAGCGGGGTCGCGGTGGCGAGGACGGACTTGTTCGCGAACCGGTCGCCGAGCGTTCCCCAGCCGCGGATTACGGCGACGTTGGCCAGTTGGCTGACCACGCTCAGCATCAGCACGAAGCTCATCGGAAAGCCGAGTTCCCGGACGAAATAGACGGTGAAGAAGGGCGTCGCGAGGTTCACCGCGAATTGCCAGCTCGCGAGATAGTGGAGCATGTTGCGGAAGTTCCGGTCGCGCAAAGGATATCGGAGGAGGCGGTGAAGCGGGGCATTCGGGCCGGGGGGCGGCATCTCCGGCTCCGGCACCCGGGCCAGCGACGCCGTGCTGAGCAGACCGCAGGCGAAGCCGAACAAGTAGAGCACGCAGAAAACGCGGTCGCCGGCATCGCGCGACTCTCCGGCGAGGGCGAGTGCGCCCGCCGCGGCGACCGTCGCGACCACGCTGACTAGCGTGCCGTAGAATGCGCGCCGGGAGAAGAACCGCCCCAGGCGCTCGGGCGGGATCAGGTCGCGCATCCAGCTGTTCCAAGTGCACGCACCCACAGCGTTCAGGCCGTAATGGACCAGCGCGGCGGCGATCAGGACCGCGACCGCAACATCGCGGTCGGCGACGAACGGGACGATCGCATAGACCGGCAGCGCCAGACGCGCGCCGAAGACCGCGAGGACCGAGATCAGCCGCCGCTTGCGGACATGCTCGACCAGCTTGACCGTCGGGGCCTGGAGCATTTGGGTGAGCAGCGGGACCGCCGCGAGGATGCCGATCTGGACCCCGGTCGCCCCGATATGGAGCGCAAGCGCGAGGAGCACCACGCCGCTGTTCAGGGCGCCGATCGCCGTCGCCGCGGCGGCGTCGACCAGGAGAAACCGGAGCCCCCGATCCCGCTCCTCCGGGCTGACGACTTCCTGCGGCGATAGCATCGATGCGTCCTTGCGCTTCCGGGTTGCCGACCTGCCGGCCGCATCGTCGCCGTCTCAATGCGCGAAGGCGCGGGGCGGGGGCGAGGGGCGGGGGCG
>NZ_CAXSBH010000010.1:0-61258 GCF_964235535.1 uncultured Sphingomonas sp. | reverse complement strand
GGGGCGGGGGCGAGGGGCGGGGGCGGGCTTACCCGACCTGCCGCTCGAACAGCCGCGTTCGTCTTTCGCGGTAATCGACCTCGCCCGCCGGGCGGAAGCCGACCGCCTCCGCCAGCCGGACCGAGCGAATATTGGCATGGTCGATGATGCAGACGGTGCGGGCGATGCCCTGCCCGTCCGCCCATGCCAGCAACGCCGCGACCGCTTCGCGTGCATAGCCCCGGCCGTGCGCGGCGGGGGCGAAGGCCCAGCCGGCTTCGGGCGTCCCCTCGAAGCTCGGGCGGGTGTCGCGGCGCGAGTCCATGAGGCCGACCTCGCCTAAAAACGCGCCCGTCGCGGCCTCGCGGACGGCGAAATAGCTCCACCCGAACAGCGTCCAGTGGCCGACATAGCGTTGGATATTGCGCCAGCATTCTTCGCGCGACAGCGGGCGGCCGCCGATATGCTCGGTCACGCGGGGGTCGGCCCATATCGCCGCCATCTCCTCCAGGTCGGCGGGCGTGTGGGGCGCAAGCATCAGGCGCGCGGTGTGGAGGATGGGCGCGGTCACCACCCATGGATAACGTGAGGCACCGGTTTTTCGGAAATGGTTTCGTTTGGGAAGCCGGAGCGGCTAGACCGTTCGCAGATGGCCTATCCCTCCAACGACAATGTCTGCGACGTCGCCATCGTCGGCGCGGGGCTGGCGGGCGGGCTGCTGGCGCTGGCGTTGAAGCGAAAGCACCCCGGGCTCGACGTCCGTCTGATCGATGCGGGCGACAGCGTTGGAGGCAACCATCTCTGGTCGTTTTTCGGAACGGACGTGGCGGAGGAGGACCGTTGGCTGCTCGCGCCGCTGGTGGTGCATGGCTGGCGCGATTACGAGATCGCCTTTCCCGCGCACGCGCGGACGATCGCCGCGACCTATTACTCGATCGAGAGCTCGCGCCTGGACGAGGTGGTGCGCGCCGCGCTGCCGTCGCATGCGGTGATGTTGGGACGGAAAGTCGGGAACGTGTCGCCGACCGCGGTCGCGTTCGTCGATGGCGACCGGCTGGAGGCGACGGGCGTGATCGACGCGCGCGGGGTCGGCGACCTGTCGACGCTGGAGCTCGGCTGGCAGAAGTTCCTGGGGCGCGAGATCGCGTGCGACGCGGCCCACGGCGTCGAGCGCCCGGTGGTGATGGACGCGACCGTCAAGCAGATCGACGGCTACCGCTTCGTATACGTGATGCCGTTTTCCGACACGCGGCTGTTCGTCGAGGACACCTATTATAGCGACTCCCCGACGCTGAACGTCCGCGCGGTGTCGCAACGGCTCGACCGACACGTCGCCGACAAGGGCTGGGCCGGGGAGACGGTGCGCGAGGAGCAGGGCGTGCTCCCCGTCGCGATCGGCGGCGATTTCGAGGCCTATTGGCGGTCGGGCGGGGCAAAGGTCGCCAAGGCCGGGATGCGCGCGGGTCTGTTCCACCCGACCACCGGCTATTCGCTCCCCGACGCGGTCCGGACCGCGTGCATGATCGCGGGCTTGCGCGATTTCGCCGGCGCGGACCTCCACCGGTTGACGCACGACCATGCGCTCACGACTTGGGGATCGCGGCGATTCTACCGCATGCTCGACGCGATGCTGTTCCGCGCGGCGGAACCGGACGGGCGTTACCGCGTGCTGGAGCGTTTCTACCGGCTCGACCGTCACTTGATCGGCCGTTTCTACGCGGGGCGCTCGACGATGGGCGACAAGGCCCGCATCCTCATGGGCAAGCCCCCCGTCCCGGTCGGGCGCGCCCTTCACGCCATTCGAGGCATAAGATGAACGAGATGACGGTGAACGCCATGCGCCCGATTGGCGGTGCTTCCCGAAGCGCGGTCGTGATCGGCTCGGGCTTCGGCGGGCTGGCGCTTGCCATCCGGCTGCAGTCGGCGGGCGTGAAGACGACGATCTGCGAAGCGCGCGACCGTCCGGGCGGGCGGGCGTATTATTGGGAGCGCGATGGTTTCACCTTCGATGGCGGGCCGACCGTCATCACCGATCCGCCTTGCCTGAAGGAACTGTGGGCGCTGACCGGGCGCGACATGGCCGAGGACATCGAGCTGATGCCGGTGTCGCCCTTCTACCGGCTCAACTGGCCCGACGGCACGAACTTCGACTATACCAACGACGACGCGTTGCTCCGCTCGGAAATCGCCAAGCTCAATCCGGAAGACAATGCCGGGTACGACCGGTTCCTCGAATATTCCGCCGGAGTCCACCGCGAGGGGTACGAGAAGCTCGGCTCGGTCGCGTTCCTCGACTTCGCGTCGATGATCAAGGCCGCCCCCGCCCTCGCCAAGTACCAGGCGTGGCGGTCGGTCTATTCGATGGTATCGAGCTTCGTGAAGCACGAGAAGCTCCGCGAGGCGCTAAGCTTCCACACGCTCCTCGTCGGCGGCAACCCGATGACGACCAGCGCGATCTACGCGCTGATCCACAAGCTGGAGCGCGACGGCGGGGTGTGGTTCGCCAAGGGCGGCACAAACCGGCTGATCGCGGCGATGGTCACGCATTTCGAGCGGATCGGCGGAACCATCCGGCTGAACGATCCGGTCGTGAAGATCGAGACGCTGGGCGAGCGCGCGACGGGCGTGGTGACCAAGGGCGGTTACGCCATCAACGCCGACATGGTCGCGTCGAACGGCGACGTCATGCACTCCTACCGCGACCTCCTGTCAGACTCGCGGTCGGCGCAGCGGACGCGCGCCAAGCTGGAACGCAAGAAATACTCGCCGTCGCTGTTCGTCACGCATTTCGGGATCAAGGGGACCTGGCCCGGCATCCCGCACCACATGATCCTGTTCGGTCCGCGCTATAAGGGGCTGCTCGACGACATCTACACGCACGGAGTGGTCGGCGAGGACTTCTCACTTTACCTCCACCATCCGACCGTCACCGACCCGAGCCTCGCGCCCGAGGGGCATTCTTCGTTTTATGTGCTCGCCCCCGTGCCGCACATGGGCAAGTTCCCGCGCGACTGGGACGAGGTCGCCCCCGTGCTGGAGAAGCGCATCTTGGACGAGATCGGCCGGCGGCTGATCCCCGACATCCACGAGCGGATCGTGACCAAATTCTCCTACACGCCCAAGGACTTCGCGACCGACCTCGGCGCGCATCTGGGCAGCGCCTTCTCGCTGGAGCCGGTGCTGACGCAGAGCGCGTGGTTTCGCGTCCACAACCGCGACGACACCATCGCCAACCTGTATTTCGTCGGTGCGGGTACGCATCCCGGCGCGGGCATCCCCGGCGTCGTCGGCAGCGCCAAAGCGACGGCCAAGCTGATGCTGGAGGAAGCGCGGGTTTGAAGCGTCTCGCGGTCTATTGCGGGTCGGCGACGCCCGCCGACCCCGTATACATGGACACCGCGCGCGAGGTGGGCCGTCTGCTCGCCGAGCGCGGGATCGGCGTGGTATATGGCGGCGGGCGGCTGGGGTTGATGGGCGCGGTCGCCGACGCGGCGCTCGCGGCCGGGGGCGAGGTGGTGGGCGTGATCCCGCAGGCGCTGGTCGATGCCGAGGTCGCGCACCGGGGCTTGAGCGAGCTCCACGTCGTCGGCGGCATGCACGAGCGCAAGGCGTTGTTCACCGAGCTGGCGAGCGGGTTCGTTACCCTGCCCGGCGGTACGGGGACGATGGACGAATTGTGGGAGGCGCTGAGCTGGGCGCAGCTGGGCTATCACGCTCTGCCCGTCGGGCTGCTCGACGCTGCGGGCTACTACGACGGGTTGATCGCGTTCTGGGCCAAGATGGTCGAGGTCGGCTTCGTCCGGCCGCAGCACCGCGACCTGCTGATCACGGCGGATACGCTGCCCGCGCTGCTGGACCGCATGGCCGCGCACATGCCGGCGCAGCCGATCGTGCGGATGAGCGCGGCGGATCTTTGAGCTTCCCCTCCCTGTCCGTTTGCCCTGAGCTTGTTGAAGGGTCGTTCTTGTTCGAACGGCAGCCAAGAAAAGCGATGCTTCGACAAGCTCAGCACGAACGGATGGGAGCGGCCGGAAGATGACTCCTGCCCTCACAACCCGCGCGGCGGTCGTCGAGGCCGCGCGCTTGTCGATCGCGCAGGGGTCGAAGAGCTTCGCGGCGGCGTCAAAACTGTTCGACCCGGCGACGCGCGAGCGGGCTTGGCTCCTTTATGCCTGGTGCCGGCGGTGCGACGACATCGCCGATGGGCAGGATCATGGGCACGGTATGACCCAGGTCGCCGATCCGCACGCCCGGCTGGCGGCGATGCGGGCGATGACCGACGCGGCGCTTCGGGGCGAGGTCGTGGGCGATCCCGCCTTTGACGCGCTGCGCATCGTCGCGGGCGAGTGTCGCATTCCGGCGGCCTGGGCGCACGATCTGCTGGACGGCTTCGCGCTCGACGCCGACGGATGGCGGCCGCGGACCGCCGACGATCTGTACCGGTACTGCTACCATGTCGCGGGCGCGGTCGGGTTGATGATGGCGGTGGTGATGGGGGTGCCGCCCGACGACGACGCGACGCTCGACCGCGCGTGCGATTTGGGGCTGGCGTTCCAGCTCGCCAACATCGCGCGCGACCTGATGGAGGATGCGAGCGCGGGGCGGTGCTATCTGCCGACCGACTGGCTGACGGAAGCGGGCATCGCGTCGGGTGCGCTGCTTGTCCCGGAGAGTCGGTCGGCGCTGGCCGGGCTCGGCGCGCGGTTGGCGACGCAGGCGGAACTGTACGAGGCAAGCGCGCGCGGAGGCGCGGCCGCCTTGCCGTTCCGATCGGCTTGGGCGGTGCTGGCGGCGGCGGGCATCTACGGCGATATCGCGAGGGCGGTGCGGGCGCGGGGCGTGACGGCGCTGGACGAGCGGGTGACCACGTCGAAGGCGGCCAAACTGGGCTGGATCGCGCGGTCGTTGGAGCAGACGGCGGGGCGGGGGCGGTATGTGGGGGAGGGCAGGCCGGCGGGATTGTGGACGCGACCGCGCTTGCAAAACCCTCTCCCGCTTTTGCGGGAGAGGGAGAGACGCGCGTAACGCGGCGAGGGTGAGGGCCGGACCTGCACGGCGAGGGGTCCGGCCCTCACCCTGGCGAGTATCGCGCCTGTCCCTCTCCCGCGAAAGCGGGAGAGGGTTTTAGCTTTGCGGCGTCTTCGCGGCGGCGCGGACCATCCGCGGCCCGTTCGCGCGGCAGGCGCCGCTGACGACGGGGAAGTCGAGATCGGTATGGCGAGCGAGTGCGTTTGGAAGCGCGGCCTGGCACTGGGCTACGCTCTGGTAGCGGACCGGTTCGACACGCGCTTCACTGCACATCGACTGGCCGTCGCCACAGCCCAGGATCGCCATCACGAAGTACATCGGTTCCATACGCAAACCCCTCTACTCGGACGGCATTACGCACTGATATCGATCAAGGTTCCCGACCGGGCCGCGAGGGTGGTCGATCGGGTCCGTAATCGCTTGCGGCGAGGCTCCGTCCTTCCGACATTAGCGAGCGATGCCGCCTGCTTTTCCGACGACCACCAGCACCGAGCCGCTCTGGCCGACGCTGCGCCGCTTCCTGCCTTATCTGTGGCCACGGGACGCGCCCGCGCTCCGCCTGCGGATCGTCGGCGCGATGCTGCTCGTGGTCTGCTCCAAGCTCGTGCAGGTGTTCGGCGCGGCTTATACGCTCAAATACGCGGTCGACCGGCTTGCCACGGGCGAGCGCGCTGGCGTGTGGATCATCGTCGGGCTGGTCGCCGCCTATGCGCTGTCGCGGTTTCTGGGCAATCTGTTCGACAATGCGCGCAACGCCGTGTTCGAGCGGGTGGGCCAGGACGCGGCGCGGCGGCTGTCGGCCGACGTATTCCGCCATCTGCACCGCCTGTCGCTCCGCTTCCACCTCGAACGCCGGACCGGGGCGGTCACCAAGGTGGTCGAGCGGGGGACCAAGAGCATCGACACGATGCTGTATTTCCTCCTGTTCAACATCGCGCCCACAATCCTCGAACTGGTGCTGGTGCTCGGCATTTTCGCGTCGAGCTTCGGCTGGTGGCTGGTCGCCGCGACGCTCGTCATGGTCGCGGTCTATATCGTCTTCACGCGCAAGGTTACCGACTGGCGCAACGCGCTGCGTGTCCGGATGAACGACCTGGACACCGGCGCGGTCGCGCACGCGGTGGATTCGCTCCTCAATTTCGAGACGGTGAAGTATTTCGGCGCGGAAGGGCGCGAGGCCAGGCGCTACGACCAGGCGGTCACCGCTTATACCGACGCGGCGGTCCGGAACGAGAACTCGCTGGCCTGGCTCAATATCGGGCAGAGCCTGATCACCAACGTCATGCTGGCGGGCGCGATGGCGGCGGTCGCCTACGGCTGGTCGACGGGGCGCTTCTCGGCGGGCGACGTGGTGTTCGTGTCGACGCTGCTGGCCCAGCTGTTTCGCCCGCTCGACCTGCTGGGCATGGTGTACCGCACGATCCGCCAGGGCGCAATCGACATGGCGGCGATGTTCGACTTGCTCGACACCGGCGCGGAGATCCAGGACGCGGTCCACGCCAAGCCGCTGGCCGTGAGCGCGGGTCATGTGCGCTTCGAAAATGTTCGCTTCGGCTATGAGGGCGAGCGCGGGATATTGGACGGTGTCGACCTCGACGTACCCGGCGGCCGGACGCTGGCGGTCGTGGGCTCGTCGGGCGCGGGCAAGTCGACGCTCGGGCGGCTGTTGTTCCGCTTCTACGATGTGGATAGCGGCCGGATCACGATCGACGGGCAGGACGTGCGCGACGTGACGCAGGCGTCATTGCGGGCGGCGATCGGCATCGTGCCGCAGGACACCGTGCTGTTTAATGATACGATCGGCTACAACATCGCCTATGGCCGCGAGGACGCGAGCGACGCCGACATCCGCGAGGCCGCGCGCGGCGCGGCGATCGCGCCGTTCATCGAGGCGCAGGCCGACGGCTACGAAACCCGCGTCGGCGAGCGTGGGCTGAAGTTGTCGGGCGGCGAGAAGCAGCGCGTCGCGATCGCGCGCACGCTGCTCAAGAACCCGCCGGTGCTGATCCTGGACGAGGCGACGTCGGCGCTCGACAGCCGGACCGAAGCCGCGATTTTGGACACGCTGGAGCGGATCGAGCGCGGACGCACGACGATCGTGATCGCGCACCGGCTGTCGACGGTGGTCCATGCCGACGAAATCGTCGTGCTCGACGCGGGCCGGGTCGCCGAGCGCGGCACGCACGCGCAGCTGCTCGCCCATAACGGCTTGTATGCCGACATGTGGGCCCGCCAGCAGGCCGAACGGGAGGAGCCGGTCGCGCTGGCGGCGGAGTAGCGCGATTGCGCGCATGAACCGCGTCGCCTACCTTGCGGTGATGGGCGCGGAACGACCATTGACGAAGGACGAGCGGGCGGCGTTGCGGGCGCGCGGCTTGCGGCCGCGTACCTTCTGGCTGCCCGACGCCAACTCGCCGGAGTTTCTGGAAAACGCCCGGCTGGATTGCGAATATCTCTGGCGCTCGGTTCCCGACGATGTCGAAGCGATGGCCTGGGCCGAAGCAATGACGGACGAAATGCTCGCCGATTTGGACCGGGCGGAAGGCCGGCGTTGAAGCGAGGTGACGTTTGGAGTGCGGCGACGGGGAGTGGGTTCGGGAGCAAGCCGCGCCCGGTCGTGGTCGTGCAGGCCGATGCCTACGGGAATGCGCCCAGCATCATCGTCGCGCTGCTAACCAGCACGGGAGAGAATGTCCGGAACGTCCGGCCCCGTATCGAACCGGACGGAGTCAATAACCTGCATGAGCCGTCCCTGGTGATGGTCGACATTTTGGTGACAGTTCCCCGGCTCAAGTTCGGTCAGCAGATCGGTCGACTTACTGGCCCGGATCAGGATCGGGTCGATCAAGCATTGCTGACGTATCTGGGATTCGCCGGGTGATGCCGATGCTCGATCCCCTGCCCCATCTCCAGCGCATTTTCGGCTTTCCCGACTTCCGCGGCGTCCAGCGCGAGGTGGTCGACCGCGTGCTGGCGTCCAAGCGGACGCTTGCCGTCATGCCGACGGGCGCGGGCAAGTCGCTGACGTATCAGCTGCCCGCCGTGATGATGCGCGGGACGTGCGTGGTCGTGTCGCCGCTGATCGCGCTGATGCACGACCAGTTGCGCGCGGCGGAGGCCGTCGGCATCCGCGCGGGCACGCTGACATCGGTCGACACCAACCAGGCCGAGACGCGCCGGCGTCTGCGGGCCGGCGAGCTCGACCTGCTGTATGTCGCGCCCGAGCGAGCGTCGGGGGACCAGTTCCGCAGCCTGCTGTCCGAGGTCGACCTGAACCTGTTCGCGATCGACGAGGCGCATTGCGTCAGCGAATGGGGGCACGACTTCCGCCCCGATTACCGGCTGATGAAACCGTTGATGGACTCGTTTCCGGACGTCCCCCGGCTGGCGCTGACCGCGACCGCCGACGCGCATACGCGGGCCGACATCCTCGGGCAGCTCGGTATCCCGGCCGAGGGGCTGATCGTGTCTGGGTTCGACCGGCCCAACATCCGCTACCATATCGGTGCCAAGGCGAACGCGAACCGGCAGATCGCCGACCTGATCCGCAAAGTCCCCGGGCCCGGCATCGTTTATTGCCAGAGCCGCGTCGGAACCGAGAGGATGGCGGCGACGCTGGCGGGGGCGGGTCGGCCTACGCGCGCCTACCACGCCGGACTCGACCCGGCGGTACGCGCGCGCAACCAGGCCGATTTCGTGCGCTCGGAGGACATGGTGATCTGCGCCACCGTCGCGTTCGGGATGGGGATCGACAAGCCCGACGTCCGCTTCGTCATCCATGCCGGGCTGCCCAAATCGATCGAGAGCTACTACCAGGAGACGGGCCGCGCGGGCCGCGACGGCGATCCGGCGGTGGCGCATTTACTCTGGGGCGCGGAGGACTTCGTGCGTGCGCGCCAGCGGATCGGCGAGGTCGAGCCCGAACGCCGCGAAGGCGAGCAGACGCGGCTCGCCTCCCTGAGCGCCCTGGTCGAGACGAGCGGGTGCCGACGGCGCGTGCTGCTCAAGCATTTCGGCGAGGACCGCGCGGAGGATTGCGGCAATTGCGACAACTGCCTGGGGCTGGGCGGGGCCAGGGGCGTCGATGCGACCGAACTAGCGCGCAAGTTCCTGTCGGCCGTGTTCCGCACCGGGCAGATGTTCGGCGTCGGCTATATCGAGCAGGTGCTGACGGGCAAATCGACCGAGCGCAGCCTGATGAACGGGCATGAGAACTTGTCGGTCTGGAACATCGTCGAGGGCGAGGACGCGGCGCTGCTGAAGCCGGTCGGCCGCGCGCTGCTGTTGCGCGATGCGCTTCGCGCCAACGAGCATGGCGGGCTGGAGTTCGGCCCCGGCGCGCGCCTGCTGATCAAGGGCGAGGCGACGCTGGAGGTCGCGCCCGCTCCGCCCCGCGAGCGCAGGCGGCGCGGCGAGCCCGCCCCCGCCGGGCTGGAGGCGGACGATCCGCTGTTCGAGGCGCTGCGCGTGCGTCGGCGCGATCTGGCCAAGGAGGCGGGCGTGCCGCCCTATGTCATCTTCCACGATTCGGTGCTGCGCGACATCGCCGCGCGGCGGCCCGGCAGCCGGGCGGAGCTGGCGGTGCTGTCGGGCATCGGCGCGCGCAAGCTCGACGCTTACGGCGACGCTTTCCTCGAGGTGGTGCGCGAGGCGGCGTGACGTGAGCGTGGGCTTGCGATAACCGCGTTCACATGATCCGCCCCTTGAATGAAGCAGTCGCCGTCGCGCCCCAGATCACGGCCGCCGACATTCCGGCCATTAAAGCCGCGGGCTATGTCCTCGTCGTCAACAACCGGCCCGATGACGAGGAGCCGGGCCAGCCCTCGGGTGCCGCGATCCGCGCCGCCGCCGAGGAGGCCGGCTTGGCCTATGCCGCGGTCCCGGTCGGGCATGCCGGGTTCGGTCCGTCCCAGCTCGACGCGATGGCCGACGCGTTGCGCGGCGCGGACGGGCCGGTGCTCGCTTATTGCCGATCGGGGACGCGGTCGTGCAATTTATGGGCGCTCGCCGCCGCCAAGGCGGGGCGCGATCCGGGGCTGCTCGTCGCGCAGGCGGAGGCGGCGGGGTACGATCTCCGGCCGATCGGGCCGATGCTCGACGCGCTCGCCGCCGAGGCTCGGCTTCCCAAGTGAACTGGGTGCAGCTGGGCGGGTTGGTCGCCGCGATCCTGATGCTCGCGGCGGTCGCTTGGTGGCTGCGGCTCCGACGCGGCGGTAGAATCGCCAGCCCCGAGGAGGCGGCGGACGCGGCCGATCATGCGCTCCCCGGCTTCCGCACGGCGGGCGCGGTGGTCGGGGCCGACGGCTTGGCGGCGCTGGCTGTCGATACGGGGGCTGTGCGGCTGGCGGTGTGCAAGCGCCACGGCGCGCGGATCGCGGTGCGCGAGGTCGGCTGGGGCGCGGTCCGCTCGACGCCGAGCGGCATCGTCGTCGAGACCGGCGAGCGCCGCTTCGGCCGGGTGGCCGTCGCGGGCGTCGACGCGCTGGACATGCGAAGGCTAGCGGGCGACCGGGCGGGATAGCTCGGTTTCGGGCGGGTTGCGGAGGTACGCTCCGCCCGATCCTATCGGTCATTCCGGATCGAACCGGGCAAGGGGCGTCGCGGCGAAGCCGCGCCGTCGGACGAGGCGCGCAGCGAGGCCACGCGCTCGCCGGCCGTGCTTGGACGAGTCTTGCGCTGGGGCAGCGCAAGCCGCCCTGCGCAAAAAGCGGCCCGGTGCATCGCTGCGCCGGGCCGATAGGGTGTCCGCAGGAGGAACGACTTGAGGGAACGGGCGACCGCCCCCGAAACTCAATAATTGTAGGCGCGCTCGCCATGTTCGTTGATATCGAGGCCTTCCACCTCGACCTCGGTCGAAGGGCGTAGGCCGATCGTCTTGTCGATCAGGGAAAAGAGCGCGGCGGAGACCAGGCCCGACCAGAGCAAAGTGATCGCCACCGCCTTGATCTGCGTCCAGAGTTGCCCGCCCATATCGTACGCGCCCGGCACGGCGGGGAGGACGGTATAGTCGAACCAGCCCTGCCCGCCCATCGCCGGGTCGGCCACGATCGCGGTGCCGATCGCGCCAACGATCCCGCCGATGCAGTGAACGCCGAACACGTCGAGCGTGTCGTCATAGCCGAGCCGGTTTTTCACCGTCGTCACGAACAGGAAGCAGATCGGCGAGGCGATCAGGCCCAGCAGGATCGCTCCCATCGGCGCGGCGAAGCCGCTGGCGGGCGTGATCGCCACCAGCCCGGCGACCGCGCCGGTGGCGGCGCCCAGCAGCGACGGCTTGCGGTGCGTGACCTGCTCGATGATCGCCCAGGCGGCGGCGGCGGCCGACGCGGCGAGGAAGGTGTTCAGGAACGCGAGCGCGGTGACGCCGTTGGCCTCCAGGTTCGACCCCGCATTGAACCCGAACCAGCCGACCCACAGCAGCGACGCGCCGATCATGGTCATCACCAGCGAATGCGGCGGCATCGGGTCGCGCTTGTAACCGACGCGCGGGCCCATGATCAGGCACCCGACCAGCCCGGCGATCCCGGCGTTGATGTGCACCACCGTCCCGCCCGCGAAATCGAGCGCGCCCATGCCGTACAAATAACCGGAGTCGGTCGGTGCGGCAGGCAGGAAGTCGGGACCGGCGAAATACCAGACCATGTGCGCGATCGGGAAATAGACGAGCGTCAGCCAGGCGACGGTGAACAGGATCAGCGGCGTGAACTTCACACGCTCGGCGAACGCTCCCACGATCAGCACGGGGGTGATGCAGGCGAAGGTCATCTGGAATACGACGAACGCGTATTCGGGGATGTACACGCCGTTGGAGAAGGTCGTCGCCAGTGTCGTGACGTCCACCCCGCGCAGGAATGCCTTGGACAACCCGCCGATGAAGGGCGAGCCGCTCGTGAAGGCCAGGCTGTAGCCCCAGCAGACCCACACCAGGCTGGCGACCGACACGATGGTCAGCACCTGCATCAGGACGCTCAGCATGTTCTTGGTGCGGACCAGCCCGCCATAGAACAGCGCCAGCCCCGGGATCGACATCAGCAGCACCAGCGCCGACGAGATCAGCATCCAGGTCGTGTCGCCCTTGTTCGGGGCGGGCGGGGTCGGGGCGGCCGCGACCGCCTCCTGCGCCCAGGCCGGAAGCGCGGCATAGAGCGCGGCCGTTACGCCCACACCCGCCAAGAGCTTAACCGCTCGGTCCATATTAGTTCCCCCGTTCACGTTGTGCGCCTTCACAGGGCGGTCTCGTCGATCTCGCCGGTACGGATGCGCACCGCCTCGCCGACATCCAGCACGAAGATCTTGCCGTCGCCGATCGCGCCGGTGTTCGCCGATTGCTGGATCGCCTCGACCACCCGCGAGCTGAGCGCGTCGGCGCACACCACTTCGATCTTAAGCTTGGGGACCATCGACGTCGAATATTCCGCCCCGCGGTAGATTTCGGTCTGGCCTTTCTGCCGGCCGAAGCCCTTGACCTCGGTCACGGTCATCCCCGCGACGCCGAGCGCGGTCAGTGCCTCCCGCACCTCGTCGAGCTTGAACGGCTTGATGATCGCCATCACCATCTTCATGCGCACTCCCCCTACACCCGGAGCAAACGGAGCAATAACCGTGCCAGCCGACCGCAGGGCGGCGGGACGGTGTTGGACCTTATCATGGGAAGTTAGAGCCGCCGCAAATTGAGGCAGCAGGCGAAATGTGCCCGTTATTCGGGCAGCAGCGCCCGCGCTTCCGCTAGGTCGTCGTCGTCAACCATCACGCGGACGGGGATCAGAAACCAGCTGCCCTCGGCGATCGACGCTTCCCCGTCGAACAGGGTAGCGCCGATGCCGTGCCCGCCCAGCATGCCGACGACCATATGCGCTTCGTTGCGCGCATAGCGGCCGAGTTCGACCAAGCTCACGATCCGGAAATCAACGGGGAACCTCGGTGGGCACCCGCGCGGGCAGGCCGTCGATGCTCCGGGCGTTCTCGGTGGCGAACACGCCGAGCAGCTCGTCCGGCGCAAACTTGCGATGGTATTTGTTGAGCGTCTCGCGCTCGCGCTCCAGCGCCATGCGCGGCACCGCCCAGCCGCAGGCGGTCTGGACCTGGGTAACCGCGACCGTGAAGATCTGCCGGGTGCCGGGGAAGAGCTCGAACTGGGCCGCCAACGCGCCCCACCCCGCATCCTGCGGCAGCACGGGCGTTCCCCGGCCGTATAGCCGCAGGATCAGCGTGGGGCTGTCGAACGCGCAGAACATGATCGTGATTCGCCCATCGGCGAGCAGATGCGCGTTGGTCTCGTTCCCCGACCCGCCGACATCGAGATAGGCGACCGTCCGGTCGTCGAGCACGCGGAAGCTGTCCATGCCCTTGGGGGACAAATTGATGCGCGCGTCGGTGGCGGCGGTCGCGACGAAGAACACCGGCTGCCGCGCGATCATCGCCCGGTGGTCGTCATTGATGGCGTCGAAGAACTCGGACATGCTCGCCTCCCCGCTTGACCCACGAATTTCATGCGCATACATGATGCGTATGAAGATGGACACCATAATCTCGGGCAAGCGTAAGCCGGTAAATCTCTCATTGGATACCGGTGTCGTCGCGGCGGCGCGGGAAGCCGGTATCAATTTGTCGCAAGCATGCGAGGCGGCATTGCGCGAAGCGGCGAGGGTCGAACAAGACCGCGTGTGGCGAGAGGAGAACCGCGAGTGGGCCGAGGCGCATAATCGCTGGGTCGAAGCTAACGAGTTGCCACTCGAGCGCTACCGCCTGTTTTGATGGCGCGCTT
Source organism: uncultured Sphingomonas sp. (assembly GCF_964235535.1). Classification (GTDB taxonomy): domain Bacteria; phylum Pseudomonadota; class Alphaproteobacteria; order Sphingomonadales; family Sphingomonadaceae; genus Sphingomonas. The sequence goes on along the minus strand of NZ_CAXSBH010000010.1, from coordinate 47,487 downwards.
CGACGTTTATGCGTTGCGTGATGGTGGACTGGCTATTGACTGTCAGACAAATGCGCTCGCGGAAATCAGCACGCGGTTCGTCGTGCCGCTCCTTCCACCCGGTGACGCACCCCCGGCCAACGCTCGACTCAATCCAACATTCGACATCGAGGGTGAGACGCTGGTCATGGTGACCCAGTTCGCGACCGCTATTCGTGTTGCCGAGTTACGCAAGAAGGTCGCCTCTCTAAGCGATCAGGATGTCCGCATCATCAGCGCAATTGACGTGCTCACCGGCAGCGGCTGAACCTCAAACCGCCGTCCCGCCCACCGTCAGCCCGCTCACCAGCAGCGTCGGCTGCCCCACGCCCGCCGGCACGCTCTGCCCGCCCTTACCGCAGACGCCGATGCCCTCGTCGAGCGCGAAATCGTCGCCCACGCCCAGTACCTTCGTCAGCACGGTCGGGCCGTCGCCGATCAGCGTCGCGCCCTTGATCGGCGCGCCGATGACGCCGTTCTCGACGCGGTATGCCTCCGTGCAGCTGAAGACGAACTTGCCCGATACGATGTCGACCTGCCCACCGCCGAACGATTTGGCGAAGATGCCCTTCTTGACGCGGCTCAACAGCTCGGCGGGGTCGTCGCGACCGGCCTTCATGAAGGTGTTGGTCATGCGCGGCATCGGCGCGTGCGCGAAGCTCTCGCGGCGGCCGTTGCCCGTCGGTTCGACGCCCATCAGCCGGGCGTTGAGGCGATCCTGCATGTAGCCTTTCAGGATGCCGTCCTCGATCAGCACGGTCTCGCGCGTCGGCGTACCCTCGTCGTCGATCGATAGCGAGCCGCGCCGGTCGGGCATCGCACCGTCATCGACCACGGTGACGCCGGGCGCGGCGACGCGCTCACCGATGCGGCCCGAGAAGGCGGACGTACCCTTACGGTTGAAATCACCTTCAAGCCCGTGGCCGATCGCTTCGTGGAGCAGGACGCCCGGCCAGCCCGGCCCGAGCAGAACCGTCATCTCGCCTGCAGGGGCAGCGACCGAGTCGAGGTTGACGAGCGCCTGCGCCAGCGCCTCGTCGATCCCGCGGGTCCAGGTCGCCTCCTCGAACAGCCGGTCATAGAGGTAGCGGCCGCCGATGCCGAAGCTGCCCGTCTCGCGCCGACCGTTCTGTTCGACCACGATCGACACGTTGAGCCGGACCAGCGGGCGGACATCGTGCGCGACGAAGCCATCGGCGCGGACGATCTCGACGACGCTCCAGCTGCCCGACAATCCGACCGATACCTGCGCCACGCGCGGGTCGCGCGCCCGCGCGGCGGCGTCGATCCGCTGGCACAGGTTCACCTTGTCGGCGAACGGCACGAGGTCCAGCGGGTCGCCGTCGGTATAGAGATGGCGGTTGGTGCCCTGCGGCGGGCCAGCCTTGGGACCGGTCGCGGGGTCGATCAGCGTCATCGTCTCGGCCGCGCGCTTGATCGCGGCCTCGCTCAGTTCGTTGGCATGCGCGAAGGCGGTGGTCTCGCCCGACACAGCGCGGAGGCCGAAGCCACCATGCGTGTCGTAGCTCGCGGTCTTGAGCCGGCCGTCATCGAAGCCGAACGCTTCCGACCGGCGATATTGAAGGTACAGCTCGCCGTCGTCGGCCGCGCCCAATGCCTGCGCAGCGAGCGCCTGCGCCCTGGCGGGGTCGAGATCGCGGTAAAGGAAGCGGCGGGGATCGGTGATGGCGTTCATAGCACCGGATATAAGCCGGTCGGGAGTCTACGCCAGCCCGTTTCCGGCATCCGCCTGCAGCACGTCGGCGATGCGTGCTTGCAGCTCCGGCCCGACGCGGCGGAAGCCCATCAGGCGCGCGGCGGTGCGGATCAGGTCGCCGTCCGATCCGCCTGCATTGTCCTCGCGCGCGATCGCCAGCGCCGCGCGGATCTCCATCGGGGAGATCGCGCCCGCCTTCAGCGTCGGTCCGGTCTCGGCCGAGCGGTCGCGGACGGGCGGTGCTTCGCCTTGCGCGAGCGTGAACCAGAAGCCGTCTTCGACCCGGAGGTCGGGCGATGCCTCGAGAGCGCGCAAGGTCGCGGCCAGGATGCGTCCGCCCGCCTTTTCCTTGCCGAAGCCGGTCGCGACGCGGCGCGCAACCTCGTCGAGGTGCATCGGTCCTTCGGTTTCGACGATCTGGCTTACCGGTTTGGCGAGCAGCGCGGCCGGCGCTTCGTGCGGCTCCACCGCGCTCCGGACGGAGAAGCTGGCGCGCCGGTAAGGCGGCATGGTGCGCCCCGTCGTCTCCGGGACGACGAACGCTTCCGCCGCCGGAGCGGTTTCGACAACCGACCGCGTGCCGGCGCGGTTAGCCCCGTCGAGCTTCACCCCCGCCTCCGCAGCCGCGCGCGCTTGCGCCAGCGCCGCGCGCAGCCGTTCGATCTCGGCGGGGCGGCGGCCGAACCAATCGGTGCTCCATACGCGGTGGAATCGCCAGCCCAGATGTTCGAGCACGTCCTGGCGCAACCGGTCGCGCTCGCGCGCCCAGAGCGCGGAATGATAGGTCGCGCCGTCGCACTCGACCGCGAGCAGATACGCACCCGGCTTGTCGGGATAGCGCACGCCTATGTCGATGCGGAACCCCGCCGAACCGACCTGCTGATCGGCGAGGTAGCCGAACGAGCGGATGACGTCGGCCACGTCCTCCTCGAACGGCGTATCGGCGGGCGCCCCGGTCGCGGCCGCCTCGTCGAGCTTGCCCGACTTGGCATATTCCAGGAAGCGCTTGAGGATGCGCGGACCTTCACGCGCGACGCGGCTGGGATCGATATCGCCCGGATCGAACGACGCGAATACCTCGCAGCGGATGCGGGCGCGGGTGAAGAGGACGTTCAAGCGCCGCTCGCCGCCCTCGGCGTTGACGGGGCCGAAATTCATGCTCGCCAGCCGACCGCCGGGCGTCTGAGGACCGTAGCCGACCGAGATCAGGATCACGTCGCGCTCGTCGCCCTGGACGTTCTCGATGTTCTTGACGAACAGGTCCTCCGCCTGCCCCTCACGCAGGAAGCCGTCGAGTGCCGGGTCGCTCCGCCGCGCGAGTTCGAGCAGTTCGGTGACCGTGTTCTTCTGCGCCGACGAGAAGGTGACGATGCCCAGCGACAGGTCGGGATGCGCGCGGGCGTGCTCGGCGACGCGGGCGACGATCGCCTCGCCTTCCAGCCGGTTGTCGCGCCTACCACCCTTGTCGTAGACGCCCGCGACGCGCGTGAAGGTCAGGCCATAGGCCGGGTCTTTCTCCAGCGGGGAGGGCGGCAGGATCAGCCCATCCTCGTAGAACTCGCGGTTGGAGACGCGGATCAGCGACGGATCGCGCGAACGGTAATGCCATTTAAGCATCCGTGACGGCAGCCCGCGCGCCTCGCACAGGGACAGGATGCTCTCCAGCGAGCCGAGCGTCGCCGCGCCCTCCAGCAGGTCGTCCTCCCCGTCCTCGGGCTCGGGCGCCTCCTCACCGTCGGCGAGCAGCCGGTCGAAGAAGGAGGAGGGCGGAAGCTGCTTCTGGTCGCCTACCACCACGATCCGGCGCGCCCGCGCGATCGCGCCGAGCGCGTCCTCCGGCCGGACCTGGCTCGCCTCGTCGATGACGAGCAAGTCGAAGGTGAGAAGGCCCGGCGTCAGATACTGCGCAACGGAGATCGGGCTCATCAGCAGCACCGGCTTGATCCGCTGGATCGCGGTCGGCGCGCGCTTGAACAGCTGGCGCAGCGCCAGGTGCGCGCGCTTCTTGCCGATCTCGCCGCGGATCACCCCCATCTCGCCCATCGCGCCTTGCGGGACCTGGGCTAGGTGGTCGGCGAGAATGGCGGTGACATTCTCCTTCAGCCGCGCGCGCTCCAGTCGCCCGAAATCGGCGGCGAGCGCGTGCCGGTCGAGCGCGGCGATGTCGCGCAACGCGGGCTGGTCGGCGATCACGCCCCGCCACAGCCGTTCGGCGCGCGCAAACCGCAGTTCGACCGCCGCCGCCTGGCCGTCGATTGCGCCGCTCGCGACGCGCGCGGCGAGCTCGTCCAATCCCGCCGCATTCAGCCGCTCGCGCAGGGAGCACAGGCGCGCCCATTCGCCGTAGCGGTCGGTCGATGCCGCCATGGCCCGCAATCGTGCGGCGACGTCGGTCAGGTCGGCCTCGGCGAGTGCGCTACCGTCAAGTTTGAGCGCGCGGACAACCTGCTCGGTCGCGGTCCGTGCGAGGAGCTCCGCCCGTCTCAGCGCGTCTGTCGTCATCGCCAGCTCGGCGGGCGCGGAGGCGAGGCGCACCAGCCGCTCCGGGTCAGCGGTCAGCGGCGCGGCGCGCACTCCGGCGCACCAGGCCGCGACGGCAGCGGCGGCGGCAAAGTCGGTCCGCTCACCGCGCCACACGGTACCCAGCTCCAGGGCAAGAAATGCCTCATCCTCGCCCCACCGCGCGCGGAGTGCCTGCATGTCAAGCAGCCGGTCGACCAGCGCCAGCCGCTCGTCCGCCGAGGAGGGCAGCGGCCCGCGCAGCAACCCCGCCAGCGTCCGCGACGCCGAGCGGTATGCGGAGCCCCAGCGCGAGAAGAAGGACGACGCGCCCGCGACCAGCGGCGCGCGTAGCTCGGCCACGTCGCTCGCGAAGGCGGTTTCGACAAAATCCGCTTCGGCCATATCCCGCGCGGCGCGCCAGTCTTGGGCGCTATCCAGGCCCTCCCTCAACCGCACCGGATCGGCGGTGGCGAGCAGCGCCCGCGCTAACTCGCCGTCGGTCGTGGGCATCCCGGCCAGCCGCGCCAGCATGTCCAGCACGGGCGCGACCGCCGCCATCGACCGGACCTCGGTCGAGCTCAAAGCCGCGAGCGGCACATCGAGCGCCCGCCGTAACGCCTCGACCGCAGCCCCGGCCTCCTCCAGCCGAGGAACCAGCCGCGTCAGTTCCACCGGCTGGATATCGAGCGCCCTCACACCCGCGAACGGGTGCCGCTCCGGTGGTCCCGCCCGCCCGACCAGCGCGTCGTATTCGACGAGCGCGTCCGCGAGCGCACGTTCCTCGGCGCGGGTCATCGCGCCCAGGCCATTCGCCTCCAGCACCGGCGCGGGCATGCCCAGGCCGATATACCGCGCCTGCCGCGCTAAGACGGAGAAGGGCGTCTCCCCCGTCGCGCCGATCAACGCATGGAGCGCGGCGGTGACCTGGTTCAACCGGTCGCGACGTTCGCGCAACGCCTCGGGCGCGGGCGGCGCGGCGGGAGCGGCTTGGCCCGCGGCGAGCGTGCGCGCCAGGTCCGCCAGCACCGCTTTCTTGTTCGCCGTCTTGGAATGAAGCTCCAGGCAGATATCGCGCAGGCCGACCTTGACCAGCCGGTCGTGGACCACCGACAGCGCCGCCATCTTCTCCGCCACGAACAGGACGGTCCTCCCCTCGCGCGCGGCGGCGGCGATGATGTTGGTGATCGTCTGGCTCTTGCCGGTCCCCGGCGGCCCCTGGACGACGAGGTTCCGGCCCGACCGCACCTCCTCGATCACGCGCGCCTGGCTGGCGTCGGCGTCGACGACGTGGAACAGCTTGTCGGGCGGGAGCCGCTCGTCGAGCCGGTCGTCGGGCCCGAACAGCGGCGGCTCCGCCTCGAACCCCTCATACAGCAGCCCGCGCGTCAACGGATGCTCTTCCAGCGCGCCGTCGGGCCAGGCGTCGAGCGCGAGGTCGAGGAACATCAGCAGCTTGGAAAAGGAGAAGAAGCCGAGCTGGACCGCATCCCGGTCGACCTTCCAGCGCGGCCGGTCGGCGACGATCGCCTCGACCTGCGCGAAATAATCGCTCGGCCGCCAGCCTTCGCCCGGTTCCACCGGCGGCAGCACGATCCCGAAATCGTCACGCCAGCGCTGCCGGAGCGGCAAGTTGGTCAGCAATTCCTCGTCGCGGAGCTTCAAATCGTAGGTGGAGGTCCGCGCGTTCCGCACCAGCTCGACGGGGAGCAGCACCAGCGGTGCCTCGCGCGGGGTGTTCGAGGCCGCATCCTCGAACCAGGTGACGAAACCGAGCGCCAGATACAGGATGTTGACGCCCTGCTCCTCCTCGGCGGTCCTGGCCTCGCGCGCGATCGTCAGCAGCTTCTTGCTCAAGCCGTCGGGGCCGAGCCGCGTCTCCAGATGGTTGTCGGTATAGCGCTCGGCGTCGACCGGCTCTTCGTCGGTGGCGAGCTGGATGTCGCCCGCTTCGCCCTTCGCGTCGCGGCCGAGCGCGCGAAAGCGCATCGCCTTGCCCGCGCACAGGATCGCGTGGACCTCGTCCGACCGCTCGTTGACGATCCCGACGACGTTCCCGCGCGTGTTGGCGCGGTTGACATGGACCAGCCGGTTGCGCGTCCCCGTCTCGACCAGGCGCCTGCGCGTTTCGTCGAACAGCCGCTGGACCGACTGGCGGGGCGTCGCAGCCGACGCGGCCGCGCTCGGGTCGCCCTCGCTCAGTTCCCCGCGCCGTCGCCGCGATCGTGAAGCTTGCCCTGATCCGCCCCGTCGGCCGGCCCGCCGATCAGGATGAAGCGCCGGTCGCAATAGCCGCAATCGGTATAACCCGGCTCCGCGATCTGCAGGAACACGCGCGGATGGCCGAGCGCCGCGCCGCCGGGAATGTCGGTCGCCCCGTCGCACGCGACGCGGCGGGAGGACACGCGGGATGTTTCGAGCGGCGGATGCATGTGGATGTGCATAGCGGGCCGAGCGGAGCGCATCAATCGCCGCTCTTGGAGGCGCTGCGGACATGCCGTAGCGTGGTCTGACTACTCCAGCAGGAGGTCGGTATGGGTTGGCGATGGGCGGCGGTTGCAGCGGCCGCGATCTGCACGGCGGCAGCGCAGGTGCCGACGGGCGCACCCGCGCCGCCGAGCGTCCGCGAAGTGCGCGCCGGCCTTGTCGGCGCATGGAAGGGCGAGCTGGCCTACCGCGACTATCAAACCGACCGGTGGGTCGGGCTGCCGGTGACCGTCACGGTCGAGCTGGTGCCCGACGGACTGACGCTGATCCGCAGGGCCGTGTTCGACGACGGTCCGCGCGTCGGCGCGGTCCACATCACCATGGTCGCGGTCCTCGATCCCGAGACCGGCGCGGAGAGCACGGCGTCGTTCCGGGCCGGACGACCGGTCGAGCCCGACGTCGCGACGCCGCGGCTGACCCGCGCGGCCGACGCGACCCACTGGACGATGATCGAGGAACGCGTCGGCCGGGACGACGACCGCCCCGCCCGCATCCGCGAGACCACGACCCGCGACGGCGTCCGGCTCGTGACCCTCAAGGAGGTCGACTTCACCGACGATGCCGGCGAGGCGTGGCTGCAGCGCAACCGGACGACCCTGACGCGTAAGTGACGCTCGGCATCCCCGGCGCTTGGCGCGGCGCGGGCCCGGGCCTAAAGCCCCCGCGATGACCGAAGCCGCGATCAGCATCCAGGGCCTGTCCAAGACTTACGCCGGCGGCAAGCAGGCGCTAGACGACGTGACGTTCGACGTGCCGCGCGGCCAGATCTTCGGGCTGCTGGGCCCCAACGGCGCGGGCAAGTCGACGCTGATCAACATCCTGGCGGGGCTGGTCAACAAGACGGCGGGCTCCGCGTCGATCTGGGGCTTCGACATCGACTCGCATCCCCGCAATTCCAAGGCATCGATCGGCATCGTCAACCAGGAGATCCTGTTCGATCCGTTCTTCAGCCCACGCGAGACGCTCGAGATTCAGGCCGGGCTGTATGGCGTACCCCCGCGCGAGCGGCGGTCGATGGAGCTGCTCCGCGCGGTGCGGCTGGAGGATAAGGCCGACGCCTACGCCCGCACCCTGTCGGGCGGCATGAAGCGGCGACTGATGGTCGCCAAGGCAATGGTCCACTCGCCGCCCGTGCTCGTGCTGGACGAGCCGACCGCGGGCGTCGACATCGAGCTCCGCCAACAGCTGTGGGCCTATGTGCGCGAGCTCAATGCGGGCGGCGTGACGGTGGTGCTGACGACGCATTATCTGGAGGAGGCGGAGGAGTTGTGCGACCGTATCGCGATCATCAACGGCGGCCGCCTGATCGCCAACGAGCCGACCCGCGAACTCGTCGGCCGCGCGCAGGAGAAGGTGGTGGCCGTCACCGTCGACCGCGACTTGACCGAAGCGCCGGATGCGATCTGCTTCGAGAAGGTGATGTTGCGCGGCGCGCGGACGCTCGAGATCACCTACGCCAAGGACCGCGTCAACGCGGGCGAGGTGCTGGCGGCGGTGCAGGCCGGCGGGCTGGGCATCGTCGACGTCGTGACCAAGGAGCCCGACCTGGAAGACGTGTTCCTGAGCCTCACGCGCGCGGCAGGCGCGTGACTGTCGGATAAGGCGGCGGGAATGAAGGCAGGTCGGCTGAACCTTGCCGCGGCGGCGCTTACCTTGGGCGCGGCGTCCGGGGTCGCGCTCGGCGCGCGGTGCCTGTCGGCGACGCAGGCGCGGTGTTCGGTATCGACCTTGTTCGGGAGCGCGCCACGCCTCGACGTGCCCTATGCCGCGACCCGGCCCGAGCTGGTGGAGCGGATGCTCGACATGGCGGGGGTGCGCGCGGGCGACCGGGTGCTCGATCTGGGCACGGGCGACGGGCGGATCCTCCTCGCGGCGGCGAAGCGCGGGGCGCGGGGCCTGGGCGTCGATATCGACCCGGTGCTCGTCGCCGACGCTCGCGCCGCCGCCACGGAGGCGGGGGTCGCCGACCGGGTACGGTTCGAGGTGCGCGATCTGTTCGCCACGCCGCTCGACGGATACGACGTGGTGACGATGTTCCTGCTGCCGGAGGTCAATATGCGCCTCCGCCCCCGCCTCCTCGCCGAGCTCGCGCCCGGCGCGCGGATCGTCAGCCATGTGTTCGAGATGGGCGACTGGCGGCCCGATCGGACGGAGCGCGTCGGCGGCGCGCGGGCGCATTTGTGGATCGTGCCCGCGCGGGTCGCGGGGCGCTGGCGGCTGCGCGATGCGGGCGGCTGGGCCGAGCTGCGGCTGACGCAGCGCTACCAGGATTTCGGCGGCGTCCTGATCCGGGGTGGCCGCGCATGGCCCCTGTCGGATACGAAGCTGGACGGCGCGCGCATCCGCCTCAGCGCCGGGGGTCCCCCATATGTCGGCGCGGTCACGGGGAATCGGGCCGCCGGCCCGGGTTGGGCCGCCGACCGCATCGCGCAGTGATCGCCGGATCGAATATTGGACTGTCCTACAGCCGCCGACTCGTGTCAGGAGCAATTGCGATGCGAGTTCGACCCGCCCTGCCCAGCCGATCCGGCCGCCCCGAGGCCCCACGAAACATGCGTACTAACGTGACTTTCGTTACCTTCGGCGACGCGCGCCGATGAGTGGGACCGAGTCGGACATCCTCGTCATCGGTTCGGGCGCGGCGGGGCTTACGGCGGCGCTCAACCTCGCAGACCGGTTCCGCGTGACCGTGCTCGCCAAGGGCGGGCTGGACGAGGGGTCGACCGCCTGGGCGCAAGGAGGGATCGCCGCCGTGCTCGAGCCGGGCGACACGTTCGCCGACCATGTCGAGGACACGATGGTCGCGGGCGCGGGGCTGAACGACCGGGGCGTCGTCGAGTTCGTGGTCGAGCGCGCGCCCGCCGCGATCGAGCGCCTGCGCGAGCTGGGCGTCCCCTTCGCGATGCAGGGACCAGAGGACAATCGCGCGCTCCATCTGACGCGCGAGGGCGGGCATTCGCACCGACGCATCGTCCATGTCGACGACGCGACCGGCTGGGCGGTTCAGGAGGCGCTCCTGAAGGCGGCGCGCGCCAACCCCAACATCACGCTCATCCCCGACCAGGTCGCGATCGATCTCGCCACCTCGCGCCATGAAGAGCGCTATTCGGGCGCGGGGCATGTATGGGGCGTCTATGCGGTCGACCGGGGCTCGGGCGTCGTGAACCTTCACACCGCGCGCGCGACGATCCTGGCGACCGGCGGCGCGGGCCGAGCTTACCTGTTCTCCACCGCGCCGGCGGGGGCGACGGGCGACGGCATCGCCATGGCCTGGCGGGCTGGCTGCCGCGTGTCGAACATGGAATTCATGCAGTTCCACCCGACCTGCCTCTATAATCTGGACGTCAAGAATTTCCTGATCACCGAAGCCGTGCGCGGCGAGGGCGGGCGGCTGCTCAATCCGAATACCGGCCACCGTTTCATGGTCGATCTCGATCCGCGCGCCGAGCTCGCGCCGCGCGACGTGGTGGCGCGCGCGATCGACGCGGAGATCAAGCGCGACGGCCTCGACTACGTCCATCTCGACATCAGCCACCTGCCCGCCGACTTCGTGCGCGGGCATTTTCCCAACATCCACGACAAGCTGCTCGGCCTCGGCATCGACATGACGACGCAGCCGATCCCGGTCGTGCCCGCGCAGCACTATACGTGCGGCGGCGTCGTGGTGGACCGCGACGGGCGCACCGACCTGCCCGGGCTGTATGCGGCCGGCGAGTGCACGCAATCGGGGCTCCACGGCGCGAACCGGCTGGCGTCCAACTCGCTCCTGGAATGCTTCGTCTACGGCGAGGCGGCGGCCGCCCACATCGCAGCCTGCTGGGACGATCTCCCCCCGCCCCCGCCGGTGCGTGCCTGGGACGACAGCCGGGTGACCGACTCGGACGAGGAGGTCGTGATCAAGCAGAACTGGACGGAGATCCGTCGGTTCATGTGGAACTATGTCGGCATCGTCCGCACCACCAAACGGCTGACGCGCGCCGCCACCCGCCTCGCCATGCTGAACGAGGAGGTGGCCGACCATTACGGCAATTTCCGCGTCACCCCCGACCTGATCGAGCTGCGCAACCTGCTCCAGACCGCCGAACTGATCGTCCGCTCGGCGCTCCACCGCCGGGAGAGCCGCGGGCTCCATTATACGCTCGACCATCCGGAGGCGTCGGACACGGCGTCGGACACCGTTCTGGTGCCCTCGCATTTTTGATCCCGGTCCCGTCCGCGACCGGGCGCGGCTCGTGCTCGCTTCGTCGCATCGATCGCGTCCGTTGGTATCGCCGAAACGAAGCTCGGATCAGATACCCGCGCTTGGGGTTGGGGTACGTGCGATCGTGAAGAGTTTTCGGAGCGGCGCGGGCCGTTCGTCCATATTAGCGTTGTTCGCGGCCTTGGCGGCCTGCGTACCCCCCGCATCGCGGCCCGAGACGACATCGCAAGCCAGCGCGCGCATCTCACCGCCTGCGCCTGTCCCCGTCGTGTCCGTGCCGGTCCCTGCGCCCGCGCGGCGCGCGGTTCGCGCCGCGCCCGATCGGCTGGCGACGGCGGTGAGCGAGGCGGTGCGCGGCTTCGGCGGCATCGCCGGAGCCGCGGTGCGCGCGGTGGACGAGGGCTGGACGATCGAGTCGGGCGGACGCCGCCTGCTGCCCCAGCAGTCCGTTTCCAAGCTGTGGGTCGCGATCACGTTGATGGAGATGCGCGACCAGGGGCGCGTGCGGCTGGAGGACGAGATCACCGTCCGGCCGCAGGACCTGACGCTGTTTCACCAGCCGATCGCCTACATCGTGCGGCAGAAAGGCAGCTTCACCACCACGGTCGGCGGCCTCCTCACCCGCGCGCTGACGCAGAGCGACAACACCGCCAACGACCGGCTGCTGACGCTCGTCGGCGGGCCGTCGGCGGTGCGCGACGTGATCGCGAGCAAACGACTCGGCGACATCCGCTTCGGCCCCGGCGAGCGGCTGCTCCAGGCGGGTACGGCCGGGATCGAGTGGCGGCAGGAATATTCGCTGACCAGCGGCTTCCAGGACGCGCGCTCGCGCCTGTCGCCCGAGCGCCGCCGCGCCGCGCTCGACGCCTATATCGCCAACCCGCCCGACGGGGCGGCCCCGCTCGCCATCGCCGACGCGCTGTCGCGCCTCGCGCGCGGCGAGCTGCTGTCCGAATCGTCGACGCGCGTCCTGCTGGAAACGATGGCGCGCACGGTGACGGGCCGCTCGCGCCTGCGCGCGGCGGTCCCGGTCGGCTGGCAGCTGGCGCACAAGACGGGCACCGGCCAGGACCTGAACGGCCGCAACGCCGGCTTCAACGACGTCGGCCTCCTCACCGCCCCCGACGGCCGCCGCTACGCGGTCGCGGTGATGATCGGCGACACCACCCGCTCCACCACCGCCCGCCAACAGCTGATCCAGGCGGTCGCGAGGGCGGTGACGACGTATGCGCCGGGCGGGTTCACGCCGGCCGGGGTGGCGAACTAGCGCCGGCCATGCGCGGGAGGATTGGTCGCGCGGCGCGCATCGGCTACATCCCCACGCGATGCCCCATCTCTACCTCGTCGACGGCTCCGGCTATATCTTCCGCGCCTATCACCGTCTTCCGCCGCTGACCAACAAGCACGGCGAGCCGGTCGGGGCGGTGTACGGCTACACCACCATGCTATGGCGGCTGGTGGACGCGCTCGACCGGGCGGACGGGCCGACGCACATGGCCGTCATCTTCGACGCGTCGTCCAAGACGTTCCGCAACGACCTTTATGACGGATACAAGGCGCACCGGCCGCCGCCGCCGCCCGACCTGGTGCCGCAATTCCCGATGATCCGCGACGCCACCCGCGCGTTTTCGCTGCCCTGCATCGAGGAGGAAGGGCTGGAGGCCGACGACATCATCGCTTCCTATGCGCTCGCGGCCAGGCGCGAGGGGTGGGACGTGACGATCGTCTCGTCCGACAAGGACTTGATGCAGCTGTTCGAGCCCAATGTCGACGGTCGGGGCGGGATCGACATGCTCGACACGATGAACAATCGGCGGCTCGGCCCGGAATACGTCGTCGAGAAGTTCGGGGTCGGGCCGGAGCGGCTGGGCGACGTGCTCGCGCTGATGGGCGACGCGGTCGACAACGTGCCGGGCGTGCCGGGCGTCGGCCCGAAGACCGCGGCCAAGCTGATCGGCGACCACGGCGATCTGGAAGGTGTGCTCGCCGCCGCGCCCGCGATGAAGGCGGGCAAGCTTCGCGACAATCTGATCGAACACGCCGACAAGGCGCGGCTGAGCCGGGTGCTCGTCACGCTGAAGGACGACGCGCCGCTTCACGATCCGCTCGACGCGCTGGCGATGCAGGGCATCCCGCCCGAACCGCTGCGCGCGTTCCTGGAACATCACGGGTTCAAGTCGCTGCTCGCCAAATTGGGCGAGGTGACGGCCGGCACCGCCGGAGGCGGTGACGGCCCGGCCGGCGGGGCGGAGGCCCCGTCCGACGACGCGGACGCCGACCCTGCCCCCGATCTCGACGGCTACGAGACGGTCGTCGACGCGCCCACGCTCGAACGCTGGATCGCCGAGGCGCGCGCGCAAGGCTGGGTCGCGGTCGACACCGAGACTACCGGCGTCGACGCTACCCGCGCCGATCTGGTCGGCGTGTCGCTCGCGCTCGCCCCCAACCGCGCCTGCTACGTGCCGCTCGGGCACGGCGGCTCCGACCTCTTGAGCGACACGCCCATCCAGATCGACCGCGCGGAGGCGTTGGCGCTGCTCGGGCCGCTGTTGGCCGACGCCGCGGTGCTCAAGATCGGGCACAATTTAAAATACGACATGATCGTGCTCGGCCGCTTGGGGCTCGACATCGCGCCGTTCGACGACACGATCGTGCTCAGCTTCGATCTCGATGCGGGCAAGCACGGCCACAAGATGGACGAGCTCGCGACCGAGCACCTGTCGCACACCTGCCTGGGTTTCAAGGAGGTGGTCGGCACCGGCAAGAACCAGCGCGGCTTCCACGAGATCGACCTCAAAACCGCGACCCGCTACGCCGCCGAGGACGCCGACGTGACGCTACGGCTGTGGCGCAAGTTCAAGGCGCGGCTTCCTTCGGAGGGCGCGACCCGTATCTACGAGATGGTCGACCGCCCCCTCGTCCCCGTCATCGCGCGCATGGAGCGACGCGGCATCCTGGTCGACGTCCCCCGCCTCGCCGCGCTCTCGACCGAGTTCGAGGGTCAGATCGCCGAGTACGAGCGGCAGGTGCACGAACTCGCGGGCGGTCCCTTCACCATCGGCTCCCCCAAGCAGCTCGGCGACGTGCTGTTCGACCGGCTGGGGCTGAAGGGTGGGCGCAAGGGCAAATCGGGCGTCTATTCAACCGACGTGACCGAGCTCGAGCGCATCGCGCGCAGCCAGGAGCCGGGGTCGGAGATCGTCCGGCGCGTGCTCGACTGGCGCCAGCTGACCAAGCTCAAGAACACCTACACCGACGCGCTCCAGGCTCAGGTCAACCCGGCGACGGGGCGCGTCCATACCAGCTATTCGCTCACGGGCGCGCAGACGGGGCGGCTGTCGTCCACCGATCCCAACCTCCAGAACATCCCGATCCGCACCGAAATCGGCCGCCAGCTGCGCGAGGCGTTCGTCGCGGAGGAGGGCCACGTCCTCCTCGCCGCCGATTACTCGCAGATCGAGCTTAGGCTGGCGGCGCACATGGCCGACGTGCCCGAACTGAAAGCGGCCTACGCGAACGGCGAGGACATCCACGCGCTGACCGCGCAGCAACTCTACGGGAGGGTCGACCGCGACACGCGCAGCCAGGCCAAGACGATCAACTTCGCGATCCTGTACGGCATTTCGCGCTGGGGGCTGGGCGGGCGGCTCAACATCGGCGCGGACGAGGCGCAGGGGCTGATCGACCGCTATTTCGAGCGGTTCCCGGGCGTCAACCGCTACATGGCCGACACGCTGACGCTAGCGCGCGACCGGGGCTATACCGAGACGCTGTTCGGCCGGAAATGCTGGTTCCCGCGCCTCAAGAGCCGCCAGCAGAACGAGCGCCAGGGCGCCGAGCGCGCCGCGATCAACGCGCCCATCCAGGGCACCAGCGCCGACATCATCAAGCGCGCCATGATCCGCATGGAACCCGCGCTCGCCGAGGCGGGACTGCCGGGCGTGCGGATGCTCCTACAGGTCCATGACGAACTCGTCTTCGAACTGCCCGCCCACGACGTGGAGGCGGCGAGCACGGTGATCCGCGGCGTGATGGAGGGAGCGGCGGAACCGGCGGTCAAGCTCTCCGTCCCGCTCGGCGTCGAGATCGGCACCGGCCATAGCTGGGGTTCGGCGCACTAGTGCCCACCCGCGACCCCGAGGACATCGCGGCGCTCGCCAAGGGGGGCCGCACCAACATCGCGGGCTTCGCGCTCCGGCTGCTCGCGCGCATCCCGTTCCTGTTCATCGCGGGACGGGTGTACGGGCCGGAACTGGTCGGACGGTTCGCGATCGCGGTGGTGGTGGTCGAGCTGGCCGCGCTGCTCGCGACGCTGGGCCTGAAACGCGGGCTCGCCCAGGCGCTGGCCACCACCGACCGCCCGCATGCGCATGTGGTGTGGGACGCGATGGTCGTCGCGCTGGTCGTGTCGGTCGCGGCGAGCGCGGTTTTGTTCGCGTTCCCGCAGCTCCTATACCCGAACTCCCCGATCACGGGCCTCGACCGGTTCCTGCCGCTGATCATCGTCGCCACCGCCTGGTCGGACGTCAGCCTCGCCGCGCTAGCCTACCGGCTGAACGTAAAGGCGGCGGTGACCGCGCGCGCGGTGGTGGAGCCGTGGACGATCTCGATCGCGGCCTGGGCATTTTCCTACTTCACGCTGCGCGACGGGCTGGTGCTGTCCTACGTCGCCTCGATGATCGCGGCGCTGATCGCGAGCGCGGTCCCGTTCGTCCGTTCGTACGGCCTGCCGCGCGGCTGGAGCCCACGCGTCCGCCCGCTGCTCGCGCTTGCCAAGGCGAACGCCCCGCTGGCGGGGGCCGACGCGCTCGAATGGGGGACTCGCAACGTCGACCGGTTCATCCTGGGCGTTCTGTTCGCGCCGGAGATCGTCGGCATCTACTACATGGCGCAGCAGGTCGCCTCGCTCCCCGCCAAGCTCAAGACGAGCTTCGATCCCATCCTGGGGCCGGTCGTGACCGAAGCGCTGGCGAAGGACGACAAGGCGGCGGTCGCACGGCAAGTCTGCCAAGTCGCCTTCTGGATCATGGCGGCGCAAGGCGGGCTCGCGTTGATGGGATCGATCCCAGGCGAAGCAGTCATGGGCGTGATCGGCCCCGAGTTCGTGGCGGGCACCGCCGCGCTCGCGTTCCTGCTCACCGCCGAGTTCGCGGGGACCGCGGGCGCGGTGTCGGAGTCGGCGCTCGTCTACATCGCCCGCAAGCGCAACCTGCTGATCTCGCTCGGCATGCTGCTGTTCCAGATCGGCCTCAGCTTCGCGCTGGTGTTCGCCGCGCGCGCGCTCGGCTGGCCGGCGACGTGGCAGGCGGCGGGGCCCGCGGTCGCGCTGTGCCTGAGCCTCGGGGTCACGAGCGTGATCAAGGTCCGCTTCCTCGAACATATGCTTAGCCGCAAGGTCGCGCCCTGGCGCTGGTCGCTGCTGTGGGCGGCGCTGGCGGCGATCGGCGTGGGCACGATCTTTACCGCGCTGCCGCAGCGGTTCGAATGGACCGAACTCGTGATCGGCATCCCCGCGATCGCGGGCGCGTACCTGTTCGTGCTGTGGCGCTGGTCGTTCGGCGACGCCGACCGCGCGCTGTTCCGGCGCAAGGCGACGCCGGGCGCGGCGGCGCTGCCGGCCGCAGGCTAAACCCTCTCCCGCTTTCGCGGGAGAGGGACAGGCGAGAAGCGCCAGGGTGAGGGCAGTTCTTGAGGCGAAGTGCCCTCACCCGACCTCGCTACGCTCGGCCACCCTCTCCCGCGAAAGCGGGAGAGGGAGAGACGGTTAATGTCGGAAGTGCCTCATGCCGGTGAACACCATCGCCAGCCCCGCCTCGTCGGCGGCCGCGATCACCTCGGCGTCGCGGATCGAGCCGCCGGGTTGGATGACCGCAGTGGCTCCCGCCTCGACCGCCGCCATCAATCCGTCGGCGAAGGGGAAGAACGCGTCGGACGCCACCGCCGCGCCGATCGTGCGCGGCTCCGCCCAGCCCGCCTTGTCCGCCGCGTCGCGCGCCTTCCAGGCGGCGATGCGCGCGGATTCGAGCCGGTTCATCTGCCCCGCGCCCACGCCGGCGGTCGCGCCGTCCTTCGCATAGACGATCGCGTTCGACTTGACGTGCTTGGCGACGATCCAGGCGAAGCGGCAATCCGCCAGCTCGTGCTCGGTAGGCCGCCGCTTGGTGACGACTATCAGCATGTCGTCCGTCAACCGCCCGTCGTCGCGCGACTGGACGAGCCAGCCGCCCGCGATCGATTTGGCCGATAGCCCGCTACGCGCGGGGTCGGGCAATTGCCCACACAGCAGCAGCCGAAGGTTCTTCTTGCGCGCGAACACTGCCCGCGCCTTGTCGTCCGCCCCCGGCGCGACCACGACCTCGGTGAAGATCTCGGCTATGGCGGCGGCGGTCGGACCGTCGAGCGGGCGGTTGACCGCGACGATGCCGCCGAACGCCGACACCGGGTCGCATTCGAACGCCATCCGGTACGCCGCCTCGGCCGTGGCCGCCGTCGCGACGCCGCACGGGTTGGCGTGCTTGACGATCACCGCCGTCGGCGCGGCGTCCCGGAACTCGGCCAGCAGCTCCAGCGCGGCGTCGGCGTCGTTCAAGTTGTTGTAGCTGAGGGCCTTGCCTTGGACC
Organism: uncultured Sphingomonas sp.; assembly: GCF_964235535.1. Lineage (GTDB taxonomy): Bacteria > Pseudomonadota > Alphaproteobacteria > Sphingomonadales > Sphingomonadaceae > Sphingomonas. Next base: position 29,945 of record NZ_CAXSBH010000010.1, on the reverse strand, counting down.
TGCTCCGCCTGCCCGATCCCCCGTGCGGACGGCCCCCGACTCTTGTAGAAGGCGGCGTCCTGGTGCGGGTTCTCGCCGTAGCGCAGCTCGTCCTGCCGCTGGAGGACCAACGGCAAGGTCGCCGGAAACCGCTCACCTTGATCAGCGAACGCGAACCAGCTCGCGATGGCGGAGTCGTAGGTCGCAGTCGTGGCGAAGGCGGTCGCGGCGAAGCGGCGGCGCAGATCGAGCGTGGTCGCGCCGTCGTTCCCGTCGAGCTCGGCGAGCAACGCCGGATAGTCCGCCGGGTCGGTGACGATCGCCACATAGGCATGGTTCTTCGCCGCCGATCGCACCATCGACGGCCCGCCTATGTCGATATTCTCGATCACCTCGCCCCGTTCCGCCCCGCGCGCGACCGTCACCTCGAACGGATAAAGATTTACCACCACCAGATCGATCGCGCCGATCCCGTGTTCCGCCATCGCCCCCGCATGCGCGGGGTCGTCACGCACCGCAAGCAACCCGCCATGCACCGCCGGGTGCAGCGTCTTCACCCGCCCGTCCATCATCTCGGGAAAGCCCGTCAGCTCGGCGACGTCGCGGACCGCCAGCCCCGCGTCGCGCAGCGCCGTGGCGGTGCCCCCCGTCGACACCAGCTCGACGCCGCGCGCCGCCAATGCACGGGCGAGGTCGACCACCCCGGCCTTGTCGGACACCGACAGGAGGGCGCGGCGTACGGGAACGAGCGACATGGGGAACTCCGCGACCGGTGAGCGCGCGCCCTGCCCCGCTAGCGCGCGCGCTTCAAGAGCCAGCCGACGCTGGCGCCCCCCGCTTCGGCCTCGCCGGTGACGACCAGCTGGCGCGTCGCTACCGGACGGCCGGCCTCGTCGATCCACACCGACCCGTCGATCGCCAGCGCCCCGCCCCGGCAGCGGAACTGCCATAGGCCGTCTTCCGGAGTGCGCAGGATCGCGGCCTGACCGTCGACGGTCGGCTCAGCCTCGACCCCGCGCCCGAGGTGGAATCGGATCGCGAAGGGCGTTGCCCCCGCGCGCCGCCTGCTCCCGCGCGGGAGCAGCGCGTCCTCCCCGCGCAGCTCGCGCCCGTCGCTCGTCAGCATCAACTGGCGGCGATGGACGAAGCCGAATCGCCGCGCATAGCCGTCATGCGTGCCCTCGATCCGGCTTCCCGCCTCGCTCTCCTGGCGCGACAGCTCGACCTCGCCGACCCCGCGCCCGAGCGTGCCGTCGGGGTTGATCGCCGTCGAATTCGTATCGGCCAAGCTTAGCGTCGAATGCGCGGCCGTGGTGCGCAGCCCCTCGGCGAACGCGCGCGGGAGCCCCGCCACCGCCTCGCGCGCTCCGCCGCAATTCACGATCAGCCGGGCCGGGCCGTCGGAAAACTCGAAGGCGAGCGTCGACGCGCAACCGCCCTCGACGACGCGCGCGACCGGCGGCGGCGCGGCGTCGACGATCAACACCGCGCTCCCCGCCGTCAACCGCTGGTACCCCCAATCGCGTGCCTGGCGGAGCGGGCGAGTGCGTATCCCGCTCGCCTCGACCACGGCCGCGACGCGCTCCGCCGCGATCGGCCCGCCGCCCTGCCAGCTCGACAGGCCGCGGTCGCCATGCGTCACGCCGAGCAGCGCGGGCACCATCCGGGCCAACGCGAGCTCCACCGCATCGGGCGCTTCCCGCCGCCGCGCGTCGTAGCAGGCGCTCAAACTCGCGAGCAGGTCGATTGCCCCGAGCAGCATCGACGGGGAGCGCGACACCGTGCCGCCGTCCTCGAACAGGCTTACGCCCAACGCGCGCGCCAGTCCCGCCTCGCCGAAGCGCAACCGGACGTCGCCGTCCGGGAGCAACAGCCCGCAGGCGACGACGCCGCACCAGGCGGCGATCCGCGCGGTCCCGGGCGCCGTCCTGTCGGCATGGCGGTCGAGATACCGCCCGCCCCGTGCCAACGCGTTCAGCACGCGCGAGCGATAGACCGAGTCGGTCGAGGACAGGATCAACGGCGCATGCGCGGTCCAGGCGAGCACGCGCCGACCCCACAGGTCTGCACGCCACGCCGCCTGGTCGACGACATCCGCATGCGCGTCGAGCCAGCGCCGCATCAGCGCGTCGGCGACCGGGGCGGCCTGCGCGCGCGTCGCCACGGTCGACAGGTCGCGCAACCACCCGAAGCCCTGGAGATGGTCGGCGAACGGCTTGCCCCAATCGGGCCGACGCAGGTCGATCGCGTCGACCGCGCGCTCCTCGCCCAGATGGACCAGTCGCCCGGCCAGGAGGGCCCGCCCGCGCCCGGCATCGCCGGGGATCGGATCGTCGGGCACCGCGATCAGCTTTAGCGGATGACGCCCCGTCAGCCGCAGGTCGTGGAGCGGCGTGCGCCAGGTCAGCCGGTGCAGCCGCTCCGAGAAGCGATCCGCGAGCGACAGCCCCTTGTCGCCGCCGACGCGGATCAGCCGTCGCCCTTCCTCGATCCCGTCCCCTGGAACCGAAGGCTCCGGATCGTCTCGGCTCATGCGGGACGCAGCCGCGCGATGTTCGCCGCGTAATTGCCCTCGCCAAATACCGATGTCCCCGCCACCAACGCATCCGCGCCCGCGTCGATCGCCTGGCGAGCGGTCTCGGCGTCTATCCCGCCATCAACCTCCAGATCGATCGAGCGGCCGGTCGCGTCGATCATCTTGCGGATCGCGGCGACCTTCTTGAGCTGCGACTCGATGAAACGCTGGCCGCCGAACCCGGGATTGACCGTCATCACGATCACCTGGTCCACGACGTCGAGCAGATAATCGAGCATCTTGGCGGGCGTACCCGGATTGAGCGCGACGCCCGCACGCAGGCCGAGCGACTTGATGCGTCCAACCGACCGGTGGACGTGCGGCCCCGCCTCCAGATGCACGGAGATCGTGTCGGCCCCCGCTTGGGCGAACGCATCGAGATAGCCGTCCACGGGCGCGATCATCAGATGAACGTCGAAAGGTTTGGCGGTCAGCGGCCGAATCGCGCGCACGATGTTGGGGCCGAACGAGATGTTGGGGACGAAATGCCCGTCCATCACATCCAGGTGAATCCAATCCGCGCCCGCCACGTCGACCGCGCGCACCTCCTCGCCCAACCGCGCGAAGTCGGCGGACAGGATGGACGGAGCGATGCGGACGGGTCGGGACATTCGGGAGCCTCTATCACCCCCGAACGCCCCGGCAAGTCAGCCGTTGCGCATGAACCGCGCCACGAAGAACCCGTCGCACCCGCCCGGCATGGTGGACGGCAGGATGCGGGTCATCGACGGCGGCGCGCTCGCATACCCAGCCCGCTTGCCCAGGAACCGCTCGACCTGCGTCTCCCCTTCCGCGCGTTCGAGGGAACAGGTCGCGTAGACCAATATCCCGCCCGGCTTCACCCAGTCGGCCGCACGCGTCAGCAGCCGCGCCTGCACTTCCGCCATCTCGGCCACAAACCGCGGGTGCGCTCGGTGGAGCACGTCCGGATGCCGCCGGAAGATGCCCGTCGCGCTGCACGGCGCGTCCACCAGCACCGCGTCGGCGGGCGCGTCCGGCTCCCAGGTCAGCACGTCGCCCCGCGCCACTTCCGCCACCAGTCCGCACCGCGTGAAGTTCTCGCGAAGTCGCGCCAGGCGACTTTCCGACTGATCGACCGCGACGACGTCCCACCCCGCCGCCGCCAGCTGGAGCGCCTTGCCGCCGGGTGCCGCGCATAGATCGAGCACGCGCCCGGGCGGGCGGGCGCCCCATCCCTCCAGCAGCGCGCGCACGGGCAGCGATGCGGACCAGTCCTGCACCCACCACGCGCCCTCGGCATAGCCGGGCAGCTCCGCCACCGCCGCGCGCGCGGGCAACCGCACATGACCCGCCATGAAGCTCTCGCCCCCGAGCCGCTCGGCCCACTCAGCCGTCGCCTCCGGCCGGGCGAGCGTCAGGTCGAGCGGGGGCGGCTCGGCGATCGCGCGCCGCGCGGCCATGACCGCCTCCTCGCCCCAGTCGCGCATCCAGCGCTCGGCCACTTCGGCGGGCAGGTTGGGCGGGTCGGGCAGGACGGCCTTCGCCCGCATCACCGTCCCGAACACGCCGTGGACCAGCTTGCGCGGTCCCCCGTCGACGAGCGGCAGCACCGTCGCGATCGCCGCATGCGGCGGCGTCCCCAGCACCAGCGCCTGTCCCAGCGCGATCCTGAGCGCGGTCCGCGCCTTGGCGTCGTCCGGCAGCCGCCGCGCCATCGCCCCGTCGATCAGCGCGTCGAGGTCGGGCAGCCGCCGCAGCACGGTGGCTGCGATCATATGCGCGAGCGCTCGATCCGGGCCGCGGACCGCATTCGTTGCCCCCGCCAGCGCCGCCTCGAGCGGGCGTCCCTGGCGCAGCACCGCGTCGAGCAGCTTGAGCGCGGCGCGGCGCGCGGGCAGCCCGGGAACGTCGTCGGATAGGTAGCGGGAGGGTTGCGGCGAGGTCATGTGCCCCCGATCTGGAGTGAAGCAGCGCAACGCGCAACCGGAGCCATACCCATGAGCAAGCGTCCCGACCATCTGAAGCCCCCCGCCTACCTCACCCCCAACCCGCCCGTCCCCAAGCCGGAGGAGGTGGCCGAGCCCGAGCACGATCCGATGGGCAAGAACCCCGTCCGCTACGGCGACTGGGAGCACAAAGGCATCGCGATCGACTTCTGATACTAACCCTCTCCCGCTTTCGCGGGAGAGGGAAAGACGTGGCGCAGCTGCGGCGAGGGTGAGGGGCGGGCCTGTCCGGGAAAGGTCCGGCCCTCACCCTCGCCGCGCTATGCGCGTCTTTCCCTCTCCCGCGAAAGCGGGAGAGGGTGCATATCAACCCTCGTCCCGCAACGGCCGGGCGAGCAGCGCTTCGACCACCCTGCGCACGTCCTCGCCGCCGAGCAGCCGCACCACGGCATCCGTTACCGGCATGTCCACCCCCGCGTCGCGCGCCGCCTCCGCCAGCACGGGCGCGGTGAACGCGCCCTCCGCGACGGTCCGCCGGTCGGCGAGGAGCTCCGCCGCGGCGCCGCCGCGCCCAAGCCCGACGCCGAGCGAGAAATTGCGCGAACTCGTCGACGAGCAGGTCAGCACCAGATCGCCCAACCCCGATAGTCCGCTCAAGGTCGCGACCTTCGCTCCCCGCGCTAGCCCGAACCGCGTCATCTCCGCGAACCCTCGCGCGATCACCGCCGCGCGCGCATTCTGACCAAGCCCCGCGCCCTCGACCACGCCACACGCGACCGCGAGCACGTTTTTGACCGCCCCGCCGATCTCCGCGCCGACCACGTCTTCCGACGCGTAGGGCCGGAAGCTGGGCGAGGCGAGCCGCGCGCCCAGCGCCGCGCGCACGCCCGCATCGGCGCAGGCGAGCGTCACCGCCGTCGGCTTGCCCGCAGCGACCTCATGCGCGAAGGTCGGACCCGAGAGCACCGCCACCGGCGCACCCGGCCTCACCGCGCGCGCGACCTCGCCCACGAGCAGCTTGCTTCCCGCCTCGATCCCCTTGGCGCACAGCACCAGCGGCGCGTCTCCGGCTGGCAGCGCCGTCAACACGCCGCGCACATGCTGCGCGGGCGCGACCACCAATAGCGCGTCGCACCCGGCCAGATCGTCCAGCGATCCGGTCGCGCGGATCGACCTGGCGAGCATCACGCCCGGCAGGAACGCATGATTGATCCGCGCGTCGTTGATCCCCGCCACCACTTCGGGCTCGCGCGCCCAGAGCATCACCGGCTCGGCCCCGCCGCGCGCCGCCACCTGCGCCAGCGCGGTGCCCCACGCTCCGCCGCCGATCACGCCGATCTTCATGCCTTCACTCCCGCCCCGCGCACCGGCTCCGCCGTTGGATCGAGCGGCCACCGAGCCCGCGCCGGCGCGTCGAGCGGGCCGATCATGCCCGCCGCGAACCGCTCCGCTCCCGCCCAGGCGATCATCGCGGCGTTGTCGGTGCAGAGCCACCCCGGCGGCGCGACGAAGGGCAGGCCGCGCTCGGCCGCCAGCGCCTCGAGCGCCCCCCGCACCGCCGCATTCGCAGCCACGCCGCCCGCGACCACCAAGGCGGTTACGCCCGGCGACGCGTCCAGCGCCCGCGCCGTCCGGTCGAGCAGGCAATCCACCACCGCCGCCTGGAACGACGCCGCCAGATTTTCTGCAGAGTACGCGCCCGCCGCCCGCGCCACCGCGCTCTTCAGCCCCGCGAACGAGAAATGCGGCTCGGCCGACCCCTTCAGCGGCCTCGGCAGCGGGACCGCGCGCGGATCGCCCGCCAGCGCCGCCCGCTCCACCGCCGGCCCGCCCGGAAAGCCCAGCCCGAGGATCTTGGCGGTCTTGTCGAACGCTTCCCCCACCGCATCGTCGATCGTGGTCGCGAGCCGGCTATATCGCCCCACCCCTTCGACGCGCAGCAGCTGGCAATGCCCGCCGGATACCAGCAGCAGCAGATACGGGAACTCCAATCCCGGATCGACCAGCCTTGGGCTCAGCGCATGCCCCTCCAGATGGTTGACCGCGACCAGCGGCTTGCCCGCCGCGTGCGCCAGCGCCTTGCCCGTAACCAGCCCGACCATCACGCCGCCGATCAACCCCGGCCCTGCCGTCGCGGCGACCGCGTCTACATCGGCCAGCGTCAGCCCCGCATCACCCAGCGCCGCGACGATTAGCGGCTCCAGCGCCTCCACATGCGCGCGCGCCGCGATCTCGGGAACCACGCCGCCGTAAGGCCGGTGCGCCGCCTCCTGCCCCAAAAGTCGATGCGCGAGCACGACGCGATCGCCGGTGACGAGCGCGGCGGCGGTCTCGTCGCAGGAGGATTCCAGGCCCAGCACGATCATCCACCCGGTCCTACCCGCCCCCGCGCGGCTTGTCGAAGCAGCGCGCTCATGCCTAAGCGCCCGGGCATGATCCCGTTCCGCCTCGGCACCCGCGGCTCGCCGCTCGCGCTCGCCCAGGCGCGCCTCGTGGCGGACGCGCTGGCGGACGCGCACGGCTGGTCGCCCGACGACATCGAGACGGTGGTGATCCGCACGACCGGCGACCGCATCCAGGACCGCCCGCTGGCCGAGATCGGCGGCAAGGCGCTGTGGACGCGCGAGCTCGACCGCGCGCTGCTGGTGGGTGAGATCGACGCGTGCGTGCATTCGATGAAGGACGTGGAGACGGCTCGCCCCGCCGCTCTCCTGATCGCCGCCACCCTGCCGCGCGCCGACGTCCGCGACCGCCTGCTCGGCGCGGAGTCGATCGAGGCGATCCCGCACGGCGCGCTCGTCGGCACCAGCTCGCCCCGCCGCCGCGCGCAGCTCCTGCGGCTGCGCCCCGATCTACGGATCGTGCCGATCCGCGGCAACGTCGACACGCGGCTGGCCAAGTTGGCGGCCGGAGAGGTCGATGCCACGCTGCTCGCGGCGGCGGGGCTCGATCGGCTGGGCCGGCCGGACGTGGGCGCGGCGATCGCGACCGACATCATGCTCCCCGCCCCTGCCCAGGGCGCGGTCGGGATCGAGGTCCGCGCCGACGACGCGCGCGCGGTCGCGGCCGCTCAGGCGATCGACCATCTCGACACGCACACCTGCATTCTCGCCGAGCGCGCGCTGCTGGCCGCGCTCGGGGCCGACTGCCACTCCCCGGTCGGCGCGCTCGCGAGCCTTGCGGGCACGACGCTCCGCCTACGCGCCTCATTGATCGCCGAAGACGGCGAGGAAGAGGTGTGCGGCGCGGCGGAAGGCACGAGTCCGGAACTGGGTGCGGAACTCGCCGCCGACCTGCTTGCCCGTGCTCCCCTCGCGATCCGGCGTCTGTTCGCGGCGTGAAGCCCCGGGTCGTCGTTCTCCGGCCCGAGCCGGGCAACGCCGAGACCGCCGACCGCGCCGCCGCGCGCGGCTTCGACGTCATGCGGCTCCCGCTATTCGCCGTTCGTCCGCTCGCCTGGACGCCGCCGGAGCCGGACGGCTTCGACGCGTTGCTGATGACCAGCGCGGCGGCGGTGCGCCACGCCGGGGCGGGGCTGGCGGCACTCACACGGTTGCCGGTCGTGGCCGTGGGCGAGGCGACGGCGGCGGCCGCGCGCGCGGCGGGCCTCATGCTCGCGGCGACAGGCGACGAGGGCGTGGCGACCGCGCTCGGTGCGGCGCGCGCACACGGGCTGACCCGCCTCCTCCACCTCGCCGGGCGCGAGCGGATGCCGGACCAGCCCGGCGTTCGGGCGATACCCGTCTATGCGAGCGACCCGCTGCCGGTCGCACCCGGCACGACCCGGACGTTGGCGGAGGGCCGGACCGCGCTCCTGCATTCGCCCCGCGCGGCGCGACGGCTGTCCGAGCTCGTCGGCCGCGATGCGACGCTCCGCGCCGCGATCGCGATCGCGGCGCTTAGCCCCGCGGTGCTCGCGGCCGCCGGCGAAGGCTGGCGGAGCGGCCTCGCCGCCGGGCACCCCACCGACGCCGCGCTCCTCGACCTACTCGAGTCCCCACTGCGGTCGACGCCCCGCGATTGACGACGGCGGACCGGGCGGGGATAAGCGGACCGATGGAGCATCGCTTGCCGGTCGACACACGCTCGCGTCCGCGGTTCGGCATCATCGGCCTCCTGTTCGTCCTGACCTTCCTCGCCGGGCTCGCGGTCGCCGCCTGGGGCGCGCGACGCTTCGGCTGGTTCGCGCCCGAGACGGTCGCCCAGCCCGCCGCGCCGGTCCCCGCCCAGCCGCTTCAGCCGCCGGCTTCGACCCCCGCGGCGCAGCCCGTCTCCGACCTCGCCACGCTCACCGCGCGCGAGGCGGGGCTGGACGCCCAGCTCACCGCCCTGGAAGAGCGCATGGCGGCGACCACCGCCGACGCCGCGCAAGCGGGGGTGCAAGCCGGCCGGGCCGAGGCGCTGCTCGTGGCGGTCGCCGCGCGCCGGCTTCTCGACCGCGGCGTCCCGCTCGGCCGGACCGAGGACCGGCTCCGCGAACGGTTCGGCGCGACGAACCCGCGCGCGGTCGAGGTCGTCGCGGCCGCCGCGCGCGCGCCGGTGACGCTGGAGGACCTGCGGCTCGGCCTCGACGCGATCGCGCCTGAACTACAGGCGGGATCGCGAAGCGACGCCTGGTCCGCGATCCGCCGCGAGATCGGCGAGCTGGTGGTGCTCCGCCGCGCCGACGCGCCCCGCTCGCTGCCCGTGGAGCGCCTCGCCCGCGCCAGGCGACTGCTGGACGGGGGACAGGTCGAGGCAGCGCTGGTCGAGACGCGCACGCTGCCGGGCGCGAGCCGGGCGGGCAACTGGATGGCGGCGGCGGGCCGGTACGTGGAGGCCCGGCGCGCGCTGGACCTGCTTGAGGACGCGGCAACGGCGGCGGGGACGCCTTTTTCGTCGAGACGGCCGACATCGGCACCGCGATCCACCGACCTGCGACCGGTATATCGTTATCTTCACATGATCGTGAGGCCGTGACCTCCGGGCCGGACCGGCCCGGAGGTCACGGCTCCCGTCGCCGCTATTCGTCGCCCGCCTTCAGATTGACCGAGGTCTCGGCGAGGCGGTTCATATATTCGTCGCCGCCATAGATTTCCTTCGTCGCGTTCTTCAGCTTGGCGACATCCCCCCCCAGCCCGAGCGCCTGGGCATAGGCGGCGGCCGTGCCGAACCCGGCGATGCCGTAATGGGTCATGCGCTGATACTGGGCGATGATCACCGCGTCGCGGAGCGGCCCCTTCTTGGGGCCTTCCTCGACCACATGCTTGGTCGCCTCCGTCACAAGGCCTTCCATGCCCAAGCAATGCTCCTTGGACACCTTCCCGCCCTGGGCGGCAATGAGCTCCTTCAATATGTCCGTATGCTCGCCGATACCGGTCCGCGACTTCGTCAGCATTTCGCCCAGCGCCGCATCGGACGCCTTGCCGGCGATCTTCTTGAGCACCCGGCCCATCTGGTCGTTCGCGGACCAGAGGTCCTTCAGCTCGTCGACATACAGGTCCTGCAGGCTGTCGGGGGTAGACATGGTTCGATGCTCCTAAAAGGTGGGCAGGGCGGGATCGCCGCGGGCGCGGCCTCTCCCTCCCTCGAACAACCGCTCAGGCGCGCAAGCGTTGCAGTCGGACGTGGCGGGCAGCGACCGGTTTGAAGCGGAAAGCCGGAGCGATCCCGGCGGTCCCGATCCCGCGCCGGCCGGAACCGCTTGGATTCGGATGGGGCCCAAGCCCATGTAAGGCGTATGGCTCTCCCTCCGATCGCGCTGACTAGACTTGAACCCGGCCAGCGCTCCGTCATGCATCTGGATGCGGTCGTGCCCTCGCTGCTGCTGCTGGGCCTGGGGGTGGCGCTCGGCACCGCGGCGCAGATCCGGCTGGGCTGGCCGGCGTGGCCGAGCGTCGCGGTCGCGGGCGTCGCCGCGCTGTGGGCGCTCGTCGTCGCGCCGCGGCGGCGCTGGGCGGCGTGGGGCTGGGCGCTGGGCGAGGACGAGCTTCATGTCGCCCACGGTGTCTGGACCAAGGTCCATACCTTAGTGCCGCTCGCCCGCGTCCAGCATATCGACGTGGCGCAAGGACCGATCGAGCGCGCGAACGGCGTCGCACGGCTGGTGCTGCACACGGCGGGCACCGCGCATGCGATGGTGGTGCTGCCCGGCGTCTCGCGGGCGACGGCCGATCAGCTGCGCGACACGATCCGCGCCACAATTCGGATGGACGCGTGGTAAGGGAAGCGAGCGTCCGGCCGAGCGGGCCGGACTCGGACCCGGACGGGGCGCCCCGCCGCCTCCATCCCGCGACCCTCCTGATCACGCTCGTCCGGCGCGCGCCGTCGGCGCTCCTCGCGATCCCCGCCCTGCTCGCGGCCATGTCGCGGTTCAGCATGGGGTCGGTGCTCGCCACCGCGGCGGCGGCGTTTCTGGCCGTCAACCTGCTGCGCTGGGCGACTTGGTACCGCTTCACCTACGCGCTCACGGCGGATGCGGTCGTGATCGACAGCGGCCTGTTCAGCCGCAACCGCCGCACGATCCCCTATGGGCGCGTCGCCGATGTCGGGATCGAGCGCCGCCCGCTCCAGCGCCTGTTCGGCCTCGCCACCGTCACGCTCGAGACCGGCGGCGCGGGCGCGGACGAGGGCGCGCTGGACAGCGTCTCGGTCGCCGAGGCCGAGCGGCTGCGGGCGGCGCTCGGGCGACGACGGGCGGCCGCGTTCGACCACTCCGCGACCGGCTGCCCGATGCCCGCCGACGCCGTGTCGGAGCCGGCCGCGCCCGTCGTCTTCGCGATGAGCCCGCGGCGCGTGACGTTATGGGGGCTGTTCAACTTCTCGCTGGTCTGGATCGCGCTCGGGTTCGGCCTGCTGCAATATGCCGGGCGGGCGCTGGACCTCGACGACGCCGCGCTCTGGGATGTGGTGGTCGCCAGGACGGAGACCGCGCGGTCCTTGTCCATGCTCGCCAGGGCGGGCGCGGCGGCCTTGGCGGTCGCGCTCGTGCTGGCGGTCGGCGTGGTGGCGGGCGTGGTGCGCACGACGCTGCGCGACCATGGCTTCCGACTGACCGACGAGGGCGGCCGCCTCCGCCGCAAGCGCGGGCTCCTCACGCGCAGCGAGGCGATCGTGTCCCTGCCGCGCGTCCAGCTCGCGGCGATCGACACCGGCCCGCTGCGGCGGCGGCTCGGCTGGGCGCGGCTTCGAGCCCAGGTCTTCGGGGGCGAGGGAGCAGGCGGACGCCAGGATCTCGCCCCATTCGCCCGCGCGGACGAGGTCGACCGGCTCCTCGGAACGCTCCGGCTCCGGCGGGTCAGCCCGGCGGAGATGACGCCCGTGGCGCGCGGCCATGTCTGGCGCGCGCTGGCCCGGCGCGTCGGCGTGCCCGCGCTGCTGATCCTGGCCGTCGCCGCGGTCAGGCCTGTCGCGCTGCTCGCGCTGCCGTTCCTACTCCCGACGGCCGCCTGGGCGCTCCTCGACCGCCGCCATCATCGCTACCGGCTCGCGTCGGGGCTGCTGCAGGTGCAACGCGGCGTGTGGGGTCGCACCGACTGGATCGTGCCTACGGCGTACGTCCAGGTCGCGACGGTGCGGCGCAGCTGGCTTCAGCGGCGCCTGGGGCTCGCCACCCTGCTGGTCGACACCGCAGGCGGCGGGGCGGCGGCTCCGGACATCCACGACCTCGCCGAAGCCGACGGATGGCGGCTGCTCGACGCGCTTACCGGCGAGCGGGCGCGTGACCGGGCGGCATCATGAAGACCCCGACCCTGGCTTTCTCCCGGATCGGAAGCATCTAGGGAATCAGACGGCGACGTGCGCATCCCCGCACCCCGCCCCGATCCAAGGCACCCGACCGCAAGATGGCCACCACGACCCTTTTCCCACCGACCCGAGACGAAGGACTGCGCAGACTGTCCGAGTTCGCGCCCCGTGCGGGGCGTGCGTACGCCGACGGCCGCAACGCCGACCTCGGCCCCGACGACCGGCTCGCGACGTCGGTGCTGTCGCCCTATCTGCGCCGCCGGTTGATCACGGAGCGCGAGGTGATCGCCACGATATTGGACCGGCACGACTTCGCCGACGCGGGCAAATATGTCGAGGAGGTGTCGTGGCGCACCTATTGGAAGGGCTGGTTGGAGATGCGGCCCGAAGCGTGGCGGCGCTTCACCGAGGAGCGCGACGAGGTGCGCGCGGGCTTCAAGGGGACCCGCGACCTCGACCGCGCCGAGGCCGGGGCGACCGGCATCGACGGCTTCGACGACTGGGCGTGCGAGCTGGTCGAGTTCGGCTATCTGCACAACCACGCCCGGATGTGGTTCGCATCGATCTGGATTTTCACGCTGCGGCTGCCCTGGACGCTGGGCGCGGACTTCTTCATGCGGCACCTGATCGACGCCGACCCGGCCAGCAACACCTTGTCCTGGCGCTGGGTGGCGGGGTTGCAGACCGCGGGCAAGACCTACCTTGCGACCGCTGACAACATCGCGCGAAACACCGGCGGGCGGTTCTCGCCGGTCGGGCTGGCGACGTCGGCGTCGGCTCTGACCGAAGCGCCCCTGCCCGCTCCCTTCACCCTGCCCCGCACGGCGAATCATGACGCCGGTCGTCCGACGCTCCTGCTGGTCACGCCCGAGGACATGCATCCGGAGTCGGTCTTCCCCCACCGCCCATCCTTCGCCGGTGCGCTGGTCGTCTCGGCGATCGCGGGCGACGGCGACAAGTCGGGCCGCTTCGTCGCGGCCGCCGCCGAGGACACGGCCGCGCGGGTGCGCGCGCATTTCGATTGTCCGACCGGGATCGCCGGCGCGCTCGACGCCGATCGCCTGCTGGCGGCGGCGACCGAAGCCGGAGCGTCGGCGATCGCGGCCCCCTACACCCCCGTCGGACCGGTCGCGGACGCGCTGGCCACGGCCGCGGCGACGCTCGAACACTCAGGGGTCGACCTCTTCCAGGTCAGGCGGTCGTGGGACGAACGGTTCTGGCCGCATACCCGCAAGGGCTTCTTCGCCTTCAGGAAGGAACTTCGGCCCGTGTTGGCGGAGGAAGGGCTGTGCTGATCACTCCATCACGGCCAGCAAGTCGTCGATCGACGCCGTCGCGAACGCGGTGAAGCTGTCGGCGACCGCGTAGGGCAGAAGCAGGTCGCCGCCGACCGCGAGCGCGCCGCAACTATAAACGACGTTGGGGACATAGCCGTCGCGCTGCTCGGGGCTGGGCGCCAGGACCGGGCGCGGCGTGCGCGCCAGCAGCTTGGACGGGTCGTCCTTATCCAGCAGGCACGCGCCGATGCAGTAATTGCGCACCGTGCCGACGCCGTGGGTCAGCACCAGCCATCCCTCGTCCAGCTCGATCGGCGAGCCGCAATTGCCCATCTGGACGAACTCCCACGGATAGCGCGGCTCGACCAGCTTGGCCCCGCCGTTCCAATCGAGGATGTCGTCGGATCCGAGCAGCCAGATGTTCTTGTTGTCCTGCCGGCCCAGCATCGCGTACCGGCCGCCCACGCGGCGGGGGAACAGCGCCATCCCCTTGCCGCCCGCCGAGTCGCCGGTGAGCGCGCGCATCTCGAAGGTGCGGAAGTCGGTGGTGGTCAGCAGCTCCGACCGCGCGGCCGATCCGCTGAAGGCGGTATAGGTGCCGTGATACACGGACGTCCCGTCGCCTTCGTCGAAGCGCACCAGGCGCAGATCCTCGATTCCCTGGCGCTGGCTCGGCAGGACGGGGAACAGCACGGTCTCGGCCACGGTACGGCTGCCGCCGCAATGAAGTCGGATCGACGCGCCGTCCGCATCGGCCCGGTCGATGACGGGCGGTACCGACACCGATCCCGGATCGTCGATGGTCGGCGCTTCGTCCGAACTCCACCGGCCCGTGCGAAACGTGACGGAGGACAGATGACCCTCGCCGATCCCGCGCAGCGACAGCAGGAACCGGACCTCGCCCTCGGCCAGGTCGACCTGATCGGGATGGAGCACCGCGCTCGGGTTGAACAACGCGGCCCCCTCATAGGCATATTCCTGCGAGAAATAGGCCCCGATCAGCCGGCGGCGCGCGTCGTCGCACCGGTCCGCCCCGTCGAACCGCTCCGCCATCTCGTCGAAGCGCCGCCGCAACAACGCGTCGACGTCGCGGTGATTCTGGTCGAGCGAGGCGGTGACGCCCTCCAGCTGCCGGGTCAGCTCCGCCTCGTCGAGGGACAGGATGAAATCCACCGTCTCCTGCGTGCGGGTGACGCCGCCGTCGAAGCCGCGCGGATAGCCCGGCTCGAACGGCCGGACCACGGTGCGCGACGGGTCGGGACGGAGCTGGACGTCGTGCAGCCGGAGCTTGGCGCGTTCGGGCATGTCGGGGTTCGTCCTATCGTGGATGCGGCAGCCGCCCCCGGGAACGGTCAAAGCTCGACCCGGGTGCCGAGCTCGACGACGTTCTCGGTTGGGATGAGATAGTATTCGGGGGCGCTTACCGCGTTGCGGGTCAGAAAGGCGTACAGGGGCGCCTGCCAGAAATTGAGCCTGGGATTGATCGTCGGCACCGGCAGCTCGCGACCCAGGAAGAACGACGTGGTCGCGAGGTCGATCGGGAAGTCGTCCGGATCCGCCCGGAGCGCCGCGGCCACGTCGGGCTTTTCGAAAAATCCGAACCGGACGCTGAGCGCCCAAAACCCCTTGCCGAGCTCACGCGCCTCGACCCGCTTGTCGGCGGCCACATAGGGCACGCGCATCACATCGACATTGAGCAGCGCGACGCGCTCATGCAGGACACCGTTATGGCGCAGGTTCAGCGCCAGCGCGGCCGGCACGGTGTCGCTGCGCGCGGCCATGTAGATGGCGGTGCCGCGCGTGCGGGGATACCGTGTCGGGTCGAGCGTCCGGAGGAAGTCCGGCAGATCCGCGCGGTCCTCGCCCAACGCCTCGACCACGGCCTTGCGCCCACGCCGCCACGTCATCATCAACGCGAAGATCAGCGCGCCCGCGACCAATGGAAACCAGCCGCCCTTCAACACCTTGGCCGCGTTCGCCGCGAGAAAGGCGACGTCGACCAGGAGGAACGCGCCCGTGACCGCGACCACCGCCGGCAGGCCCCACCCCCAATTATGCCGAGCGACCGTCCCCGCCAGGATCGTGGTCGCGACCATGGTCGACACCACCGCGATGCCGTAGGCGTTGGCCAGCGCCTCCGACGAGCGGAAACCCAGCACGAGCGCGACAACGCCGATCGCGAGGAGCAAATTGATCTGGGGGACATAGACCTGCCCGATCTCCTCGTCGGACGTGTGCCGGATCTGGAGGCGCGGGAGCAGGCCTAGCAATGTCGCCTGTTGGCTGAGCGTGAACGCGCCGGAGATCAGCGCCTGGCTGGCGATCACCGTGGCGGCGGTGGCCAGCGCCACGACGCCGTAGATGCTCCAGGCCGGAAACATCAGGAAGAACGGGTTCGCGGCCGCCGCCGGGTCGGCCAGCACCAGCGCGCCCTGCCCGAAATAATTGAGCGCGAGCGCCGGCAGCACGAAGCCCAGCCAGTCGAGCCGAAGCGCCGTGCGCCCGAAATGCCCCATATCGGCATACAGCGCCTCCGCGCCGGTGACGCACAGAAAAACGGAGCCGAGCACCGCGAACGACACCCAGCCATGTCCGCCGAGATAACGGGCGGCGTACAGCGGGTTCAACGCCGCGAGCACGTCGGGCGCCTGCAGGATGTGGTACGCGCCCGCGAGCGCCAGCATGCCGAACCAGCCGATCATGACCACGCCGAACGTGTTGCCGAGCCGCCCGCTGCCGAACCGCTGGACGGAGAACAGCGTGATCAGCACGACTAGCGCGATCGGCACCACATACGGCTCGAACAGCGGCGTCGCGACCGACAGGCCCTCCACCGCCGACAGCACGGAGATGGCGGGGGTGATGACCCCGTCGCCATAGAGCAGGGCCGCGCCGGCGACGCCGACCACGAGCAGCGCGGTCCGGGTCGTCGGCCGCTGGACCTTGCGGAGCGCCAGCGCGAGCAGCGCCATGATCCCGCCCTCGCCCTGGTTGTCGGCGCGCATTACGAACAGCACGTATTTCAGCGTGACGATGATCATCAACGCCCAAAAGATGAGCGACAGGATGCCGAGCACCGTCGCCTCCACAGCGGCGGGAGCGCCGCCCGCCGATTTCAGGCTTTCGCGGAACGCGTAAAGCGGGCTGGTGCCGATATCCCCGTACACGATCCCGAGCGCCCCGAGCAGCATCGCGCCCCGTACGTTCGCGGTGCCGGTCGGACGCCCTGCGTCGTTCTTATCCTGGATCATCGTGCTCGTGAACGCGGCGACGGCCCGGACGATCCGTAGCAGCGCGAATGGTCGGCACGTGCGTTCGCTGCGCCACAGTGTTTGACGATCCCGGACCACGTCCATAGCGTCGGGCAGGCTCGAGGTCACCGGAGGAAAGTCGTTCGTGAAAAGGTTCGCCATAGCCGTTGCCGGCGCTCTCGCCCTGTTCTCGTCCGGCTCGGCATCGGCGCAGACCGCCGCTCCGCGCCCGGACCGGCTGGCGTTCCGCGACCTATATAAGGAACTCGTGGAAACCGACACGTCCGTCGCGACGGGCAGCTGCACGCTCGCCGCGGCGAAGATGGCGACGCGCCTGAAGGCGGCCGGGTACGGCGACTCGCAGATCACCCTGTTCGGGGACGCGAAGTTCCCGCTCGACGGGGGCCTCGTCGCGGTCCTGCCCGGGAGCGCGGCCGGAGCCAAGCCGATCCTGCTGCTCGGCCATCTCGACGTCGTGAACGCCAGGCGCGAGGATTGGCGGCGCGACCCTTACAAGTTCATCGAGGAGGGCGGCTATTTCTACGGGCGCGGCGCGTCAGACATGAAGGCGATGGTCGCGAGCTGGGTCGACATCATGGTCCGCTTCAAGAAGGACGGCTACCGCCCCCGGCGCACGGTCAAGCTGGCGCTGACCTGCGGCGAGGAGTCGGGCGCGCGCTTCAACGGGGCGCAGTGGCTGGCCGAGAACCGGCCCGAGCTCATCGCGGCCGAATTCGCGCTCAACGAGGGCGGCGGCGGTCGCACCGACGGACGCGGGAAGCTCGTGACCCAGTCGATGCAAATCGGTGAGAAGTCCAACCGCAGCTTCGAGCTTCGGACCGTCAATCCGGGCGGACACAGCTCCATCCCGGTCGACGACAACGCCATCTACCAGCTCGCCGACGCGCTGGCCCGCTTGCGCGCGTACAAGTTCCCGGTCCGCTTCAACGACACGACGCGCGCCTATTTCGCCAAATCGGGGGGCGTCCGGAACGACGATCTGGGCCGCGCGATGGTCGCACTCGCCAAGGATCCCGCCGACCGCGCCGCGGAAACCGTCGTGTCGCGCGACCGGACGTTCAACTCGATGCTGCGCACGACCTGCGTGGCGACGATACTGGAGGCCGGCCACGCGGTGAACGCGCTGCCGCAGCGGGCGACGGCGACCGTGAATTGCCGCATCGCGCCGGGCGAGGACGCCGACACCACGCGTGCCGCGTTGGCCCGAGCGATCGGCGACGCGGGAGTGAGCGTGACCGTGGTCGGACGCCTGCGCCCGGTCGCGGTCCCGCCGCCGCTCGACCCGAAGATCATGCGGCCCGCCGAACGGCTCGTGGCCCGTTACTTCCCGGGCGTGCCGCTCATCCCGACCATGTCGACCGGCGCGACCGACGCCACCTACCTCGCCCCGATCGGCATTCCGACCTACGGTGTGCCCGGCGGCTGGGGCGATCCGGACGGGAACGGCGCGCACGGCCTGGACGAGCGGCGCGAGGTCCGCTCGGTCTATGTCGGGCGCGACTTCCTGTACGACCTCGTCAAGGCCTACGTCCAGTAAAGGCACGGCGGGACTTCGGTGCAAGGGAGCCGGTATGAACGACTTTCGCCTGATCGTTGGTCGAACCGGTGGACCGGAGGTGATCGAGCGTGAGGAGATCGACGCCGCCGCGCTAACGCCCGATCCGGGGGAGGCGCGCATACGTCACGGGGCCGTCGGGCTGAACTTCATCGACACCTACCAGCGATCGGGCCTCTATCCCACAGCGCTTCCAAGCGGCCTCGGCGCGGAAGCCGCCGGCGTCGTCGAAGCGGTCGGCCCCGGCGTCGTGGACGTCGCGGCCGGGGACCGGGTCGCGTACGGCACCGGCCCGCTCGGCGCCTATGCGACCGTGCGCGTGATGCCGGCGAAACATCTTGTCCCGCTGCCCGACCATGTCGCCGACGAGACCGCCGCCGCCGCGATGCTCAAGGGCATGACCGCGTGTTACCTGATCGAGGAGTGCGCGAAGGCGCGGCGCGGGCAGGGCGTGCTCGTCCATGCGGCGGCAGGCGGCATGGGGTCGATCCTCGTACCCTGGCTCGCGCGGATCGGCGCGGTCGTGATCGCGCATGCCGGAACGGCGGAGAAGGCCGACCGCGCACGGGCGGCGGGCGCGCACCATGTCCTGTGTTGCGCGATGGGCGATCTGGCCGCGCAGGTCCGCGGATTGACGGACGGCCTAGGCGTCGCGGTCGTTCTCGACGGCGTCGGCGCGGCGAGTTGGGACGCGTCGCTCGCGTCGCTGTCGCGCATGGGCCTGTTGGTCACCTACGGCAACGCGAGCGGTCCGGTCCCTCCCTTCAAGGCGCTCGACCTCATGAATGCGGGATCGGTGTACGTCACCCGGCCGACGCTCGCCCATTACGGCGCCACCGCCGAGCAGCGCCGCCGCTTAGCCGGCCGGGTATTCGAAGTGATGGGAGAGGGTGTCGCATTTCCGATCGGTCAGCGTTTCCCGCTAGGCGACGCAGCCGCGGCGCACCGCGCCCTCGAAGCCCGAAAAACGCACGGCGCGACGGTATTGACGATCTGAACGCGATCATCGCTTACATGCGAGTATATCGGAGCGGGCGACGGGATTCGCTCTTTACCATCGTCCTGCGTAGCGGTGGCACGCCGCTTGAGCGATTGCGCGATGGGAGCCGAGGATCAGAGAAACTAGCGGCCTGATGATGATTAGGTAAAATGAATGTCGGGCCAGCAAATGTCCTGCTTTCCGGCTTTCAATGGCAGTTCCGTAGGGCAGTCCGCCAGCGATCCAACTACCCCGCTCAGGCTGCGGTTTCGATGGAACGCGCAATGGAAGCAACAGACATTTGAGACAGCAGCCTGATTCTTGCGAGCAGCCATCATGCGCTGCGTCATGGAACTTCGGAGGCCGACGGCGGGCCAACGCCGGCAGCAAGATCACGATCCGGTCGACCTGACCGCCCCCAAATAGGCGTTGCACATGGCCATGAGCTGACCCTGGACGGCGCGTTCTTCGGCGACGGACAGGTTGCGCTCGAACACGTTGCGCACCGTACCGAAGATCGTGGTCAGGAGCGTTAGGTTGACGGTGGCCAGATCGGCGAAGCTGGCGTCGGACGCACTCGCCAGCATCGTGGCGGCTGCGGCATCGACGCGGCGCGCGAACACTTCGATCAGCGCTTCGTTGTCAATCTCCACGACCGATCGATAGAGCGCGCGGGTAACCTCGGGACTTTCCATCTTGGCGTCCCAGTAGGTGGCGACGAGCGCTTCGACCATCCGGCCGATGGCGGTACCGTGATTTGCCTGGCACGCGAGTTCCACCTTCTCGGCCAGCATGTCGAGGTAGCGCTCGTTGAGTGCGTAGAACAACGCCTGCTTGTGCGGGAAATACTGGTACATGGTGCCCACCGAAACGCCGGCCCGCTCCGCGACGCGGGTCGTCGTCAACCGGTGGGGCCCGTCGGTCACCAGAACCTGAACGGTCGCTTCGAACATGGCGTTCACCGTCGCCGTCGCGCGCGCCTGACGTGGGGTTTTCCGCGGGTTCAGGTGCGTCGGCCGGTGCGATGTCATATGCGAATCCTCAAACCGAACGATCCTTCATATCTTGGGGTAGCACAACAACAAACCCGATAAGGATGCAGACATGACCGAGACCACCCGCATCGCGCTCGTAACCGGCGCGAACAAAGGCATCGGATTGGAGATCGCCCGACAGCTCGCCCAAGCCGGTGTCTTCGTCATCATCGGGGCCCGCGATCCCGGTCGTGCGAGCGCGGCGGTCGCCGAGCTTTCGTCCGCCGGCCTTGGCGCGCGATCGATTCCAGTCGACCTCGACGACCATGCGAGCGTCGCGGCGGCGGCCGAGACGATCCGTGTCGACCATGGCCGGCTCGACATCCTCGTCAACAACGCCGGCATCGTCGATGCGAAGGACGGTCCGCCGACCGCAAGCGCCCCGGAAGCCGCCCGCCGCATCATGGATACCAATTTCATCGGCACGCTCGCGGTAACGCAGGCGATGCTGCCGCTGCTGCGCCGAGCGCCGGCCGCGCGCATCGTCAACCTGTCCAGTTCGCTGGGTTCACTGACCCTCAACGGCGATCCGGCTTCACCGTACTACTCGGCCCGGCTGATCGGCTATAACGCGTCCAAGGCCGCGCTGAACATGCTGACGGTACAACTCGCCGAGGAGCTGCGCGACACGCCGATCGTCGTCAACTCGGTCAGCCCGGGCTATGTGAAGACCGACCTGACCGGGCATAACGGCTTCTTGACGGTCGAGGAAGGTGCCAAGCTGCCCGTCGAATACGCGCTGCTCGGGGACGATGCCGTGTCCGGTCGCTTCGTGGAGGCAAGCGGCGAGACACCTTGGTGAGTTCGCGCCCATGAGGTGGACGGCGAGTGAACTTACCTTTCCGAGTGCGCCTTCTCCGAGGCGCACTCCCTAAGCCGGTCAACCAGCCAGCGGGCGGCGGGACCCGGGGGAGCTGCCGGCGGGTAGACCGCCGACATAGGCAGCGATAGGCCCCCAGGGCCGACATCCTCGACGTCCAGAACCACCAGCCTTCCCGCCGCGATGTCCGCCGCGACCGCGTGAAGCGGCATTCCGCCCCAGCCCAGGCCATCAAGCAGGAAGGCATGTTTGGCGAACAAGTCCGCAAGCCGCCAGGTGGAGGACGACAGCACGCCGAATTCGCGACCGGACGACAGCGTCGAGCGGTCGGTAAGCACGAGCTGCAGATGCCGCGCGACCTCCGATCGCGGAATCGTGCCGCCGCGCAGTGCAAGCGGATGGCTTCCGCCGGCGACCATGACCATCGTAACGCTCGCGATCCTTTCGCCCGTGAGCTCGGACGGCATGAGCGGCAGCGACCCGACGACCCCGAGGCTCGCCCGGCCGTCGAGCACCGGCTGATAGGCGCCCCCCAACGCTTCGACGTAAACTCGCAGCGGCGTGTCCGGAAACCGCTCATGGAAGCCCCTCGCCGCTTCCGTGATGACGTTCAGAGGAAAAAGCACGTCGAACGCGACGGCCAGTTCGGCCTCGATGCCCGCCGCCATGCCCCTGGCCCGCGACTTCATGTAACCGATGCTCTCGACCACACCACGGGCGTCGGCGAGCAGCACCTCACCCGCCCGGGTAAGCTTGGGATAGCGTCCCGACCGGTCGAACAGCGATACCCCGAGCTGGCCTTCCAGATTGGCGATCAGCTCGCTGACCGCCGATTGCGCCCGCCCCAGCTTTCGGCCGGCAGCGGAGAAGCTTCCCTCCTCCACCGTGGTGACGAAGGATCTGAGCTGGTCGAGCGACAGTCCATCCAGCACGACCCACTCCGTCCATCGTTGTCGCCGATGGTACATACCGGGATATGGCGACTGGTCCAATTCATCCGCCGAGGCGATATCCGGTCCACTGGCGCTTTGCGCGAGCCACGCCGCTCCGGACGCGAGATGCTCGGCGGCCCCGACCGCAAATGGCGCGCAACGCCTTCATGAGAAAACAGGAGACCCGATACCATGACCAGCTTCGAACGATACATGCCCGCCGTCGGCCGGGCCTTGATGGCCGTCCTCTTCCTGATGAGCGGCATCGGCAAGATCGCCGCGCCGGGCCCGACGCTGGGCTACATCGTCGCGATGGGGCTCCCGGCGCCGCAGGTCGCCTTGGGCGTCGCGATCCTGATCGAGATCGGCGGCGGGCTACTGCTCCTGCTCGGTTACCGCACGCGCATAGTGTCGATCCTGCTGGCGCTCTTCACGCTCGTCACCGCGGCGATCTTCCACTCCGATTTCGCCGATCAAAACCAGATGATCCATTTCCTCAAGAACGTCGCCATCGCCGGCGGCCTGCTCAACATCGCGGCGTTCGGGGCCGGTGCCTTCAGCCTCGACGCGCGGTCCGCTCGGACCGTCGGCCACGGCACTCGTTCCGTGCCGGCCTGAGCCGATACGATGTAGCAGTGGCGTTTGCGAGCGGCGGGAGCGAAAACGTCGCTCCCGCCGTACCTGCGAGGTTGTGCAGACGAAACGGGGCTAGCTTTGTCCGAGTTGGCCAAGCGGACGTGAATCGAAGGTGCGGTCGAGCGTTCCGCTTGGAGTAGGTTTCCCTGACGGGAACGATCGATTGATCGCGCTGTGCGGAGTGCAACTGACGCTCGCCGGCAGGGTCTAGCCGGCAGGGTCTAGCCGAAGAAACGTTACCCCTTCTTGCCTGCTATGCATTTAACGTAAATCACAAATCATCTCGGGCGGCTCGAAACCAGCCTACCATCGTTACGCATGCGGAAGACGTGATCGTATGCACCTCGATGACGCAAGATCGTCGACGGATCACGGTCGTAAGGGCGACGATCCCGAGCGTTCGTCGCTTAAACAGGCGGTCAATGTTACGCGCACGGGAAAGGAGCGCCTCGATGGGTGAGGACGGAAGACGCGGTTCCGTTGGAGTGCGGCCCCTTGGCGCACCGCAATGCCGTGCTGGCGGCGGCGACGATGGGCGGCGTTCTCGTGACGCTCGATATTTCGGTCGTCAATGTCGCGCTTAAAGCATTGCAGCAATCCTTCGACGTCCAGGTAAGTGCGCTTCAGTGGGTCGTGAATATCTACACGCTGCCCTATGCGGCCCTGCTGCTGAGCGCCGGGACGTTGGCGGATCGCGTTGGCGTTCGCAAATTGTTCATTGCCGCTTTCGGCCTCTTCAGCTTATCATCCGTAGCATGCGGCTTCGCGCCGTCATTCGGCGTGCTACTTGCTGCGCGCGCCAGCCAAGGCATTGGCGCTGCCCTACTTATGCCGTGCGCCCTGGCTCTGCTTCAGCGCAGTTTTCCCGGTGGCGGCGACCGGGCCAAGGCATTAGGTCTTTTCTCAGGTGCCAGCAGTCTTGCCATCGCCGCCGGTCCTCTGCTCGGTGGCGCGCTGATTGCGCAAGTCGGATGGCGTAGCATTTTTCTGATCAACCTGCCGCTTGGCGCATTGGGGATCTGGCTCACCCAGCGTCATGCTCCGGTCGATCGAGGCACCGGCAACCGGAAGTTCCACATTCTCAGCCAGATCTTGGTTGTAGTCTCCTTGTCTTGTATCGTTGGCGCAGTGACAGAGGTTGGCCGCCTAGGCTGGCAGGATAGTTGGGTCGTAGGCGGGTTGCTGCTCGGGCTATTCCTGCTGGTCGTATTTTTTACGATCGACTCGCGTGCAGCCGAGCCCTTGGTTCCACTCGCGCTGCTCGGCGACAGGATGTTCGCATCGGCGACAATTGTGGGCGTCCTGCTTGCCTTTGCCTTTTACGGTCTGATTTTCACCTATAGCCTCTTTTTGCAATCGGCCCAGCACCTGTCGCCGCTCGCGACCGGCATCGCTTTTCTGCCGATGACCGGGTTGATCGGCGTGGCCAACATCGCGTCCGGACGCTCTACCGCGCGCTTCGGTGCGCGGACGGTCATGTTGTCCGGCCTCGTCATTGCAGTCGTCGGCTGCCTTTCCCTAATCACGGTTGGACAAGGTTCCGTCCTGACGGTCACCGCTCCCCTATTCGCCATGGCGGGGTGCGGGATCGCGTTCGCCGTGCCGGCGATGATGGAGACAGCCTTTTCTGGCCATGTCGTCGCACTCGAGGGCACCGCAGCCGGGGTGCTTAACGCCATGCGCCAAACTGGGGCTGCTTTCGGGGTAGCTCTTATGGGATCGACGCTGGACGGCGTTGCCGATCCGGCCCTGGTCCATGCTTTGCACAAGGCCCTTATGCTCGCCGTTCTCGCGCTGCTCGGCGCCGCGGCAGCGGCCACGTTGGCGCGGCCGCAGCGTGACCGTTACAACTGACAGCCCGAAGGTTCAATGCCGTGCGGAGAACCTTCGGCTAGGTCGCGTCGATCATGACGGTCTCGGCCAAGCACCCGCAGCAGCCAGCCCATCCATCAATCGCGCAAACACGCCTTTCTGACCCCAGGGCCTTGCAGCTCCTTGTTCGGACTATAGTCTTTCTGTGTGTCCCGCCAGCAACAGCCGGTCGCGGTTGACCAAAACCATGCCGTTCCACACCCATCGATCAACAACTCGGGGCTTGCCGTGAGTCTGCGAAAGTACGGGCGCAAACGCATGACGTGCTCGTCCGTCGGCCGGTACAGGTCCCTCATCCCCGGTCTCCTCACGGAACGTGAGTCAGATCGCGCCTTTCACCTGATGGGTCGTGACCCTAGCCGATGACGACCTCCTCTTCAGTGACGACCCTGCCGTAGGATGAGAGGTCCATGAAGTTCGCATGATCGGGATCGACCTCGCGGAGGAAGTTCTCGGAGAAATAGAGCGCGTTCATGTCCTCCATGCTGTCGAACCATCCTTCGACCACGGAGTCGTAGTCCGGACCGGAATAGTCGGGCGCGTGGACGGGATACGAAACGACGAACCTGCGAATATACCGGCTCGCCTCGGGATGGCCATCAGGAGCGGCCTGTGGACTTCGCGCTGATATCGCACGAATTCCTCATGGCTCATGCCGTCTCGCCGCTTGATCGTGATGATCATCTTTATCATGCGTGTCGCCTTTATCAGCAGGCTCGGGATGGGACGAGCCGTCGAGCGGCTCGGCGAAGCCTGCCGACCTCCGGATAGACGGCTTGTATGGGACGGTCCATGCGCGAAGGGGTCCGTTCCGGCGCAGCCATATCGACGGTGACGAGAAACAAAGCTTGACCCAAGTGGCTATTGCCAGTAGCTACGAGGCTATGAGTATTAGCTTTGTAGCGACGGCGGGAGGCAAGCTCGCCGTGGAGGTTGCGGGCGACGGACCGCTGATCATCTGCTCGCCGGCATTGGGCGACACGCGGGATGCGTTCGCGCCCTTGGCCGCGCACCTTGTGACCTGCGGTTATCGCGTCGCCCGCGTCGACCTTCGCGGCCACGGCGACAGCAATGTCGGCTTTGATCGTTACGGTGACGAAGCGATCGCGGATGATTTCCTGACGCTGATCGATGTGCTCGGCGGAGGAGAGCCGGTCATACTGGCGGGAGCGTCGCTGTCGGCGGGCGCCGCGGTCATCGCGGCGGGACGTCGCCCCGACCAGGTCGCGGGCCTCGTCCTTCTGGGCCCCTTTCTCCGCAACGGCATGGGTGATGCGATGCTTCGCGTTCTACGGGCCGCGTTCATGCGTCCGTGGGGCCCATTCGTCTGGCGCGCTTATGCGGCCAAGCTGTGGCCCGGGCTCGGGGCCAAGGCCGGCGAACGAGCGGCGGCTTCGACCGTGTCGCTGACACGTCCAGGGCGTTGGCCCGCGTTCCGCGCCACCTTCGCCGGTGCCGACCATCGTGCCGTGGCGCCGTGGATCGATCGTGTCCGGGCGCCGGTCCTGGTCGTCATGGGCGAGGCCGACCCGGACTGGAAGAACCCGCGCGACGAAGCCGAATGGGTGGCGTCGAACTTCGCCGATGCGGAGCTGATCATGGTGCCCGACGCCGGACATGCGCCGATGTTCGAGCGTCCGGCGGTCGTCAACCCGGCCGTCGCTCGGTTCCTGACGAAGATCAGCATCGACAAGGCTTCCACGCGCCCCGATGCCTAGGGAAGGGCTCAAGCCCGAAGTCGTCACGGAAGCCGCGGCGACCATCGTGGACGGCCATGGGCTGGCCGCTTTGACGCTCGCACGGCTGGCGGCCGATCTCGGCGTCGCGGCACCCAGCCTCTACAAGCATGTCGGCGGCATCGAGGACCTGATCCTACGGGTCTCCACGCTCGCGGTGCGGCGTTTGGCGGATGTCCTGACGATGGCCGCGCTCGGGCGATCCGGCCGCCAAGCGCTTGTTTCGATCGCGACCGCCCATCGTCGCTTCGCGATCGAACATGCCGGCCTTTATGCGCTGACGCAGACCGCGCTCAAGATCGACTCCAGTGCGCAACGGGCCGAGATTTCACGTCCGGTCGCGATCTTCGATGCCGTCGTCAGGAGCTACGGCGTGCCCGACGATCTATCGGTCCATGCGATGCGCATCGTCAGGGCCGGATTGCATGGCTTTGCCGACATCGAGACGCGGGGCGGCTTTCAAATGTCGCACTCGATCGACGAAAGCTTCCTGTTTCTGATCGACGCACTCCACGCCTCGCTCCAGCAGCTTTGCAAGCATGACCGACAGCTGCCGAACGCATGAGGCCGAATCATCGTGTTTCCGCCTGCGCCGCGCTCTCGATCATTCGTCGCCTTTTCGCAAATCGACCGCATATGCCTTCGACCATTCGAGGATCCCGGTGAACAAAGGCCTGAGCGCATAGGCGGCTTCGGTCAGTTCGTACTGCACGCGGGGTGGAACCTCGGCATAGGCGGTGCGGACAAGCAAGCCGCTGCCCTCGAGCTCCCGCAACTGCGCGGTCAGCATATGCTGGGTTATACCCGGAAGACAGCGCCCCAGGTCTCCGAAGCGACGGGGGCCATCCGCGAGATTCGCCATTATCTCCATCTTCCACTTTCCGGCCAATGCCCGGATAGCCTTGCGGAAGTCCGCGACTTCCGCATCGACGGGTCGGCAAACGCTTGGGCACTCCTCTTCGGAAGCAATGCTTGCCCGGCTTTCAACCTTGCTATGGTTTTTCATCCTACTTGCTTCATTCATCCTATGTCGCAAATCGATGTATGGTGATCGACGGCTTCCGTCGATGAGTATTTGAAACGTCTTTCGGGGGTGCGGATGGCCGAGGTCGTCGTGACGGGTGGATCGGGCTTCGTCGGCAGCTGGGTCGTCATCGAGCTGCTGCGGCAGGGGTATCAGGTGCGCACGACCGTCCGTGACCTGCGCCGCGAGGAAGACGTCCGCGCCATGATCGCCGGCGAGGTGGATCCCGGCGACCGCCTGACCTTCTTCGCGGCTGATCTGTTAAGCGACGACGGCTGGGACCGGGCCGTCACGGGGGCCGACTACGTCGTTCATGTCGCATCGCCGATGCCGACCGGCGAGTACCGTGGACAAGATGTCATCACCCCGGCGCGCGAGGGCACGCGGCGGGTGTTGGAAGCCGCGCTGAGGGCCGGCGTGAAGCGTGTCGTCGCCACCTCATCGACGGCGGCGGCTTCGCCAAGGATCAAGGGAGCCGGCGCGGATGAGGCGGTCTGGACGGACCTCCCTCCCAAGAAGATCTACGACTACCCTCGCGCCAAGACGCTGGCCGAAGCGGATGCCTGGGCGTTCATCAGGGCCGCTGGTGGGCGTATGGAGCTGACCACCGTTCTACCGTCCTCCATTCAGGGGCCGGTGCTGGGCCGTGATTATTCGGCCTCGGTCGATGTCGTGGGATTGATGCTGAAGGGAAAGATGCCGGCGCTTCCTCGGATCGGATTCGGCATCGTCGATGTCCGGGACTTGGCGACGTTGCACGTCAAGGCGATGCTGTCGCCCGTGGCCGCCGGTCAAAGATTCATCGGGTCAGGCGATTTCCTGTGGTTTGCCGACATCGCCGGACTCCTGCGTGACGAGTTGGGCCCGCAAGCGACAAGAGTTCCCACGCGCAGTTTGCCTGACATCGTCGTGCGATTGGGCGGACTGTTCAACGCGGAGCTGGCGCAACTGGCGCCCAATCTGGGGGTGCGGACCCTCTATAGTTCCGTGAAGGCGGAGCGGATGCTGGATTGGCGGTCAAGACCGGCATCCGAGTCGATCATCGATACGGCGAGAAGCCTGATCGAACGCGGGCTCATCTAGGCTTTACCATGCGACGCTCGCGGTCCAGGGCGGGACGGCCGTGCAAGGCCGCTCTCCGAATGTGCCGGGGGCGCTTGCTGCCGCCCCTTCCGTTCGCCGTTCGTGAGCGGACGGCTCGATCCATGTCCTGGCCGCGGTACGCCGACCGGCATGTCTACGCCGGCCAGGCATCGGCTGAACCGATGGAGTCCGTCGGAATTACCCTGCTGGTCCGAAGCGCACGGGGATACGACGTTAACGATCATGTTCAGCGCCATCAAATCCTTCCTGTCGCCCCAACCAATCGCGCCTTCCCCGCGTTCTCCGGAGTATTTTCCCATGACCATCCTCCACATCGATTCCAGCATCCTCGGCGGCTATTCGGCCAGCCGCACGCTCTCGGCCCAGATCGTCGCGCGGCAACAGACGCTGCGGCCGGGCTCCAAGGTCATCTACCGCGACCTGGCCGCCGACGGGACGTCGCAATTGACGGGCGAGCACATCGCCGTGCTCCAGGGGGGAACCCCCGCCACCCCCGTACTGGGCGCGGATCTCGAGATCGGCGGCGCCTATATCGACGATCTGTTCGCGGCCGACATCATCGTCATCGGCGCGCCCATGTACAACTTCTCCGTGCCCACGCAGCTCAAGGCGTGGATCGACCGGGTTTGCGTCGCCGGCCGGACCTTTCAATATACCGCCGCCGGTCCCGAGGGCCTGCTGCCCAAGGGCAAGCGGGCGTTCATCGCCTCCGCGCGAGGCGGCGTCTATAGCGGCGACAGCCCGGCGGCGTCCATGGACCACCAGGAGTCCTACCTCACGGGCGTGCTCGGCTTCATGGGCGTGACCGACGTGTCCGTCGTGCGGGCCGAAGGGCTGAACATGGGGGAGGAGGTCAAGGCGGCCGCGCTTGCCAAGGCCACGACCGAGATCGAGGCGCTGGCCGCCTAGGCAACACCTGATCGGCTCGGTGCCGCGACGTCGTGCGACCCGAGCCCCTGACCCGACCCACCAATGGCCGCCTGCGAGACGGGCGGCGGGCGACACCGGCGGAATGCCCGGAGTCGTCCCAACCGGAGCGACCGACGATGCTGCAACACAGACCCTTGGCCGAGATCGGCGGCGGCGACCTTGGCTGGCTCAAGGCCAAGCATCACTTCGCGATCGGCGGCCACGGCAATCCCGCCCATGTCGCGGTCGGCAACCTGTTCGTCCTCAACGACGACGAGATCGCTCCGAAGGCCGGTTTCCCGCAGCACCCGCACGCCGACATCGAGATCATCAGCTACGTCCGCGACGGCGTTCTGACGCACGAGGACAGCATCGGCAACAAGGGCCACACCCAGGCCGGCGACGTCCAGGTGATGAGCGCGGGCACAGGCATCCGCCACTCCGAATATAACGAACAGGACGTCCCGACGCGGATGTTCCAGATCTGGCTTCGACCGCGCGCGCAAGGAGGCGAGCCGCGGTGGGACACGCGCGCTTTTCCCAAGACCGACCGATCGGGCTCGTTCGTGGCGCTGGCGAGCGGCTACGGCGCTCCGGACGCGCTCCCGA
>NZ_CAXSBH010000009.1:0-78487 GCF_964235535.1 uncultured Sphingomonas sp. | reverse complement strand
GTGATCGTGTCGACGCCGCAGGACCTGGCGCTGATCGACGCGGCGCGCGCGATCGACCTGTTCCGAACGGCGGGGGTGCCGATCATCGGGCTGGTCGAAAACATGGCGGGATATGTCTGTCCAGCGTGTGGCGAGCTTTCCGACCCATTCGGGCGCGGCGGTGCGGAGGCGGAGGCCGCGCGGTTAGGTATCCCGTTCCTGGGTCGGGTGCCGTTGACGATCGCGATCCGCGAGGCGTCGGATGCGGGGGAACCGCTGGCTGCGTTGGACGGCGACCGGTTATTTCGACCGATCGCCGAGTCGGTCGCGGACTGGATGCGGGCGCACTGAACCCGGGGGGCGTCGGCGGCGTTTCCCCAATCAGTAGGAGAACGACCATGCCGTTGACGCGGGACGAGGACATCAAGGCGCTGCTCGAGGGCGCGCGGACGATCGCGGTGGTGGGCGCGTCGGAGCGGCCGGACCGGCCGAGCTACCGCGTAATGAAGACGCTGCAGGAGCACGGCTACCGTGTGATCCCGGTCAACCCGCAGATCACGGGCGAGCATGTCCACGGCGAATTCATCTTTCGCGAGCTGTCGCAGCTGGGCGATCCGATCGACATCGTCGACATTTTCCGCCGGTCGGACGCGGCGGGCGAGGTGGTCGACCAGGCGATCGCGATCGGAGCCAAGGCGGTGTGGATGCAGCTGGGCGTGGTCGACGAGGCGGCCGCCGCGCGGGCTGAGGCGGCCGGCCTCCAGGTGGTGATGGACCGATGCCCGGCGATCGAGCTCCCGCGGTTGGGTGTCGCTGCGGTCGCGCAAGGGGACTAGCGCTGGGCCGGTTCGCGCGGCAGGATGCGCGGGTCGGAGGTGCTATCCACGCATGTTCACGCTTCTGCTCATGGCTCAGCTCGCCGATCCGTTGGTGGAGGCGGCGCGCGTCAGGCTTACCGGCGAGCGAAGGTGCGTCGTCGATCCGAACTCGACCGACGTAACCGTGTGCGGCTTGCGGCAGGCGGACCGGTTCCGGGTACCGTTCGTCGTTCACGATCCCGGCGATCCGCATCGTCAGCCGGCGATGGCGGACCGGGTACGGCTGCTCCACCGGACGACGCCGCTGCAGGATATGGGGCCGTTCCAGGTCGGCGGCGGGCATGCGGGCGTCAGCTTGATGGTGAGCGCTGCCGGGGTGAGCGGCGGCGGGCTTCGTAAACCGGCGCCCTAACGCTCCTGGGAGGCTGGCGCGGGGCACGCTGCCCGCGTAACGATCCGGGTAGTCCCTGCGACTTGGAGCCCTCCCGCGCATGAGCCTATTTCGCCGCAAGATCGTCGATCTGAATGCCCGGCCGGAGGGCGAGCGGCTGGCGCGGACCTTGTCGTGGCCGCATCTGGTGGCGCTGGGGGTCGGCGCGATCGTGGGAACGGGCATCCTGACCTTGATCGGGGTCGGGGCGGGGCTGGCGGGGCCGGGGGTGATCCTGAGCTTCGCGATCGCGGGGGCGATCTGCGCGTGCGCGGCGCTCTGTTATGCCGAGATGGCGACGATGATCCCGGCTTCGGGATCGGCCTATACCTACAGCTATGTCGTGCTTGGGGAGGTGATCGCGTGGGTGATCGGTTGGTCGCTGATCCTCGAATATTCGCTGGTCGTGTCGACGGTGGCGGTGGGATGGTCGGGCTATGCCTCGCCGTTGCTCGCCGCGGCGTTCGGCTTTCCGGATGCCCTGGCGAACGGGCCGGGGGCGGGGGGCGTGGTCAACCTGCCTGCGGTCGTGATCATCGCGGTGGTCGCCGGGCTGTTGTGCCTGGGCACCAAGGAGTCGGCGACGCTCAACGCGGCGCTGGTGGGGATCAAGATCGTCGCGCTCGCGGTGTTCGTGGCGGTCGCGTTGCCTTACTTCGATGGTGCCAACCTCGAGCCGCTGATGCCGTACGGGTTCGCCAAGAGCGTGAGCGCCGACGGGACCGGGCGCGGGGTGATGGCGGCTGCGGCGATCATCTTCTTCGCTTTCTACGGCTTCGATGCGATCTCGACGGCCGCGGAGGAGACCAAGAACCCCGGGCGCGATCTCGCCATAGGCATAGTAGGTTCGATGGTGGCGTGCGTCGCCATCTACATGCTGGTGGCGGTCGCGGCGGTGGGCGCGCTGTCCTACACGCGCTTTGCCGGGTCGGCCGAGCCGCTGGCGCTGATCCTGCGCGAGATCGGGCGGCCCGGCGTAGCGCGGTTCCTGGCCGTGTCGGCGGTGATCGCGTTGCCGACGGTGCTGCTCGCCTTCCTGTTCGGGCAGAGCCGCATCTTCTTCACGATGGCACGCGATGGGCTGCTCCCGCTGAGCCTCGCCACCGTGTCGCGGCGGGGAACGCCGGTGCGGATCACGCTGGCGACCGCGGCGGTGGTGGCGGTGATCGCGGGGCTGCTGCCGCTCGGCGAGATCGCAGCGCTGGCGAATGCGGGGACGCTGGCGGCGTTCGTCGCGGTGGCGGTGTGCGTGCTGGTCATGCGACGGCGCGATCCGGCGGGCGAGCGAGCGTTTCGGACGCCGCTGGCCTGGGTGGTCGCGCCGTTCGCGATCGCCGGATGCTTGTATCTGTTCTGGAGCCTGCCGAGTTCGACGCAGGGGTACTTCCTGCTGTGGAACCTGCTCGGGCTCGCCTTCTACTTCCTGTATGCCCGGCCGCGCGCGGTGGCGGGGCGGTAGGCCCGTCGCTACCCCGGAGCGCGTCCGGGGTAGCGAACGTTCAAGCTATGCCGCCAGCTTCCTGAGCACGTACTGGAGGATGCCGCCGCTAAGAAAGTATTCGAGCTCGTTGACGGTGTCGATGCGGCAGCGGGTCTCAATCTGCTCGGTGGTGCCGTCCGCGCGGGTCAGGTAGACCATCACGTCCTGGCGGGGACGGATGGCGGCGACGTTCTCGATGGTGAAGGTTTCCGTGCCGTCCAGCCGAAGCGTCTTGCGGTCGGTGCCGGCGGCGAACTGGAGGGGGAGGACGCCCATGCCGACTAGGTTGGAGCGGTGGATACGCTCGAAGCTCTCGGCGATCACGGCGCGGACGCCCAGCAGGTTCGTGCCCTTCGCCGCCCAGTCGCGGCTGGAGCCGGTGCCGTATTCCTTGCCGGCGATGACGACGAGGGGCGTGCCGTCGGCCTTGTGGCGCATGGCGGCGTCGTAGATGGGCATGAGTTCGCCGTTGTAGCTGGACATGCCGCCCTCGACGCCGGGAACCATCTCGTTGCGGATGCGGATGTTGGCGAACGTGCCGCGCATCATCACGTCGTGGTTGCCGCGGCGGGCACCGTAGCTGTTGAAGTCGGCGCGGCTAACCTGATGTTCTTGCAGGAAACTTCCGGCAGGACTGTCCGCCTTGATGCTGCCGGCGGGGCTGATGTGGTCGGTGGTGATCGAGTCGCCCAGGATGGCCAAGGTGCGCGCGTCGCGGATGTCGCCGACGGGGGCGGGGGTCATCGTCATGCCGTCGAAATAAGGGGGATTGGCGACGTAGGTCGACCCGGCGCGCCACTGGAACGTGTCGGAGACGACCACGTCGACGCCCTGCCATTTCTCGTCGCCGCGGTAGACGTCGCCGTAACGCGCGCCGAACATGCCGGCGTCGATGTTGGCGTCCATGACGGTGCGGACCTCGTCGTTCGAGGGCCAGATGTCCTTGAGATACACGTCGACGCCGTCCGAGCCGGTGCCGATGGGGGTCGTCACCATATCCTCGGTCACGGTGCCCTTGAGCGCGTAGGCGACGACGAGCGGCGGGCTGGCGAGGAAGTTGGCGCGGACGTCGGGGGAGACGCGGCCTTCGAAATTGCGGTTGCCCGACAGGACGCTCGCGGCGACGAGGTCGTGTTCGTTGATCGCCTGGCTGATCGGCGCCGCGAGCGGGCCGCTATTGCCGATGCAGGTGGTGCAGCCGTAACCGACGAGGTTGAAACCCATCGCGTCGAGATCGGCGGTGAGCCCGGCCTTCGTCAGGTAATCGGTGACGACCTGGCTGCCGGGGGCGAGCGAGGTCTTGACCCAGGGCTTGGGGGTCAAGCCGAGCGCGCGGGCCTTGCGGGCGACGAGGCCGGCAGCGACGAGGACCGACGGGTTGGAGGTGTTGGTGCATGAGGTGATCGCGGCGATGACCACGTCGCCGTCGCCGATATCGTGGTCGCGGTCGTTCACCGCCACGCGGACGGCGCGGTCCTTTTGATAGACCTTGTGCAGGTCGCCGTTGAACACCTCATCGACCTTGTTCAGCGACACGCGATCCTGCGGGCGCTTGGGGCCGGCGAGCGAGGCGACCACGTCGCCCATGTCGAGTTCGAGCGTGTCGGTGAAGATCGGGTCGGGGGTGCCCGCGTCGCGCCAGAAACCGTTGGCCTTGGAATACGCCTCGACGAGTGCGATCGTCCCGGGCGAGCGGGCGGTCAGGCGCAGATAGTCGATCGTCTTGTCGTCGACGGGAAAGAAGCCGCAGGTCGCGCCGTATTCGGGGGCCATGTTGGCGATCGTCGCGCGGTCGGCGAGCGTCATGTGGTCGAGGCCGGGGCCGTAGAACTCGACGAAGCGGCCGACCACGCCCTTGGCGCGGAGCAGCTGGGTGACGGTCAGGACGAGGTCGGTGGCGGTGATGCCTTCGGACAGCGCGCCCGTGAGCTTGAAGCCCACGACCTCGGGAATGAGCATCGAGACGGGCTGGCCGAGCATCGCCGCCTCCGCCTCGATCCCGCCCACGCCCCAGCCGAGTACGCCGAGGCCGTTGACCATGGTGGTGTGGCTGTCGGTGCCGACCAGCGTATCGGGATAGGCGACTCTCTGGCCATCATTGTCCGAAGACCAGACGGCCTGGGCGATGTATTCGAGGTTGACCTGGTGGCAGATGCCGGTGCCCGGCGGCACGACCTGGAAGTTGTCGAGCGCCTTGCCTCCCCATTTCAGGAACTCGTAGCGTTCGATGTTGCGCTCGTATTCGAGCGCCATATTGTCGTTCATCGCGCGCGGGGAGCCGAACTCGTCTACGGTGACCGAATGGTCGATGACGAGGTGGACGGGAACCTGCGGATTGATCTTGGCGGGGTCGCCGCCGAGCTTGGTGATCGCGTCGCGCATCGCGGCGAGGTCGACGACGCAGGGGACGCCCGTGAAGTCCTGCATCAGCACGCGGGCGGGGCGATACTGGATCTCGCGGTCGGAGCGGGCGTCCTTCTGCCAGTTGACGATCGCCTGGATGTCGTCGAGCGTGACGGTGGTCCCGTCCTCGAAGCGGAGCATGTTTTCGAGCAGCACCTTCATCGAGAAGGGCAGGCGCGACACGTCGCCGAAGCGATCGGCGGCGGCTGCGAGCGAGTAGTAGCCGTAGGTCTCGCCGCCGACATCGAGGGTGCGGCGGGCGTTCAGGCTGTCCTGGCCGATGGCGGTCATTTGGGAATCCTCGGGCGAATGTCGGCGGGGTCACGCCCGGGGGAGGCGGGAGCGGCTTCTCCCGCACGGGCGTCGACCAGCGGACTGGTGAAGTCGTCAGTGGTCTGAGCCTTAGCAAGGGGCGGGGACGGGGGGAAGGGCACGGATGCGCCGAGTTGCCGTCCTCTGGTTGGTCAGCACCCTTCCAAGATGAATCGGTTCCCGGCGGCCTTAAATAATTTAGTAGATTGTCGAATATGAAAACCTCGATCAATAACTTTGCGACAAGCCGATGTATTGTCTGGGCGTCAGTCAACTTCAGAAAGGGGTTAACCGGCCTGTAACTTATCATCCGCGTCGCGCCTGAGTATTTCAGGAGTATGACACCTGACGGGAACATCACATGTGCCTGCTGAACGATCGCGACTACTACTTAACGCGCGTCGAGACCTGCCGCGATCTGGCTGCCCGCGCTACCGATCCACATCTGGCGAAGCTGCACACGGAGTTTGCGGCCAACTACGAACGAACCCTTTCGACCATGATCCCGGAACCGCCGATCATAGGGTCGGGCGTCGCCCAGGTCGTCTGACGCATGCGCCGGTGCAGGTAATTCTCATCGAAGCCGGCGATCTGGACGAGCTTGACCGCGTCGAGGATGGTCAGGTTGCCGCGGCGGAGCGCCATCGATCCGGTCAGTCGCAGTTCCTTCAGCACGCGGTTCATGTGGACCGGCGTCATGCCGAGCGCGTCCGCGAGCACGATCTGCGACAACGGCAATTCGACGTGATCCTCCTCCGTCAGCCCGATGCCCCGCGCGCGCAGATAGAGCTCGCACATCAGATGCGCGACGCGCTCGATGCTGCTGCGCCGGCCCATGCTGACGATCCAGGCGCGCATGATCCCCTCGTCGACCAACTGCGACACGTACATCGCCCGCGCGATGTTGGGATGCTCGTGCATCATCCTCCGCATCTCCTCGCGAGACACCGTCGCCACCCGCGCGGGCGTGATCGCCTGGATGCCATGATCCATCTCTGCGAGCATGCTGATATGAAGGTCGCAGGCGTCGCCGGCCATCAGGAACGCCATGATCTGACGGGTGCCGTTAGGCAGGATCTTGTACCGGCAAGCCCAGCCCTCGAGCACGACGAACACCGGCCCGGGCTCGTCGCCCTCGCGAATCAGGTCCTGGCGGGCCGAATAACTGCGACCCCAGCCTGTCGCGGTCTCGAGCACCGCCACATCATCGGCGTTCAGATCTGCCAAACCGCTCAATTTACGGATGAAACGGTTAGCCATGTCGAAAGCCTATACCGGAGGGGCGAGCAATAATATTGCTCGTGATTATTATACACAGTCAATTTCGTGACTATCTATAAGTCGTGGATCAGATACGGTTTAGTCATCGCCGCTTCGCGGCAGCACCGGTCTGACTCCGCGAGCGGGCCTATTCCGTATATAAAAAGATCACGACCATGCCAACACATGATAAGAGCGACGCGCCCGCCGTTTATCCCGTCTTATCATCCAATCCCGGTGCGCAGGATCCACACGGCTTGGCGGCATTATTGCTCGTTGAAAGCCTGATACACTGCCTGAAGGAGCGAAATATTCTAACGATCGTTGAGGCCGTCGACGTGATCGAG
Organism: uncultured Sphingomonas sp.; assembly: GCF_964235535.1. Taxonomy (GTDB): domain Bacteria; phylum Pseudomonadota; class Alphaproteobacteria; order Sphingomonadales; family Sphingomonadaceae; genus Sphingomonas. The sequence continues at coordinate 71,458 of NZ_CAXSBH010000009.1, read as the reverse complement.
ACCGCCGCGGACGTGCAGTATGAACTGGCGGACGCGGCCGATGGAGCGGGGGCGGGAATGCGCGACGCGGCCGCGTTGCTGATGACGATGGCGTCGAGCCTGCGCAGCGACGTGAAGGGCGAAAGCGAGAACTGACCGCCGCCGATCGCTTGCGGGATTTTAATGCCGTCCTGATATCGGTATGCGCTCAGGCCTAGGCGGGCGCGGCGTTGCCGATCGGGTCGATCGGTGGCCGGACGGCCGCCGGGTTCGATCCGGCGAAGGGACAGGCAGATCGACATCTTCGTATTCGCGGCCGCGTCGGCGTTGGTCGGGTCGCACGCGCCGGCGGCAGTTGCGCCAGTAACGTTCGAACGGCCCGCGATGCAGGTCGGCGTCGATCGCGCGGTGCCGCTCGCGCCGACGCCGACGCAGCCGCCTGCGCCCACCATTCCGGCCCAGTCGTCTCCTGCCGCCGCTCCCGCCGTGCAGGATCCCGGTGCGGAGCAGGCGGGCGACGTGGTCGTGATCGGCCGGGACCGGCGCGGCGATCCGTTGTCGGCGGTCAACGAGCAAAGCTTCAAGGTGACGCAGGCGGTCGACGACGCGGTGATCGGCCCCGTCGCGCGCACCTACAAGCGCGAGGTGCCGAGCACGATCAGGAGCGGCCTGCGCAATTTCGTCGCGAACCTGCGCGAGCCGGTGGCGGCGCTGAACTACCTGTTGCAGCTGAAGCCCGGCAAGGCGGCCGAGACGGTCGGCCGGTTCACGGTTAACACGACGATCGGCGCGGCGGGGCTGTTCGACGTGGCCAAACGGCGGCCGTTCAACCTGCCCAGGCGGCGCAACAGCCTGGCCAACACGCTCGGCTATTACGGGGTGAAGCCGGGGCCGTTCCTGTTCCTGCCGCTGATCGGGCCGGTGACGGTACGCGACCTGGTGGGCAACGTCTTCGACCAGCTGGCGATCCCGGTGACGAGCGTGCCGCCGCTGAACAATCCGGCGGTGACGATCCCGTTGCTGAATATCGGCGCGATCGATTTTCGCGCGGAGAACGACGAGCGGCTGGAGAAGCTGAAGGCGAGCCGCGATCCGTACGGGGCGGTGCGCCGCGCCTATCTGGAACGGCGGCAGGCGGAGATTGACGCGCTGCGTGGCCCGCGGCGGGCGAGGGGTGGGAAGGTGCCCGTGCCGGAGTCGCTGCCGCGCACGATCTTGATCCCGGCCGCTCCGGCAGTAGGGGCGGACGGTCGCTGAAGGCGGTCGAGGTTATAGGCCCACCACCTTGCGCAGCGCCTCGTTCACCCGGGTCTGCCAACCCGGACCGGTCGCGCGGAGGCGGGTGAGGACCTCGCGTTCCAGACGCAGCGTCACCTGCTGGCGGGTGGAGGTGGTGGAGCCGAGCGGGCGGCCCGGCTTGCGGACGAGTGCGGCGACCACATGGGGCGGATGCATCTCGCTCGCAGGCCGCGCGCGGGTGAACTCCTCCTCGGTCCATTCGGGGTTGTCGTCGAAATCCGGGGGCGGCGCTACTTTATTCATGACGGCGCATCTCCTTCTCGTGAACGCGGCGGAAGCTGATCGCGCGAACGCCACTATCGGTTTCGGTATAGACGAGGCAGTGCGGTATGCCGCCGATCCTGCCGAATGCGCGAAAACGACGCTCGCCATAGTCGTATCGGTCATCGAGACTGACGGCCGGATCCGCATCGAACCCGGCGAATTCAGTGAACGAAAGCCCATGCTTGCCCCGATTGATCGCGTCTTTGACCGGGTCGAACGTCACATCCACAGTATGAAATGTAACTACGGGATATTAGTCGGTCAAGCTGCTCGCCCGCACGGGAACGGCGCATATTATCAAGCACGGTTGTTCGCATTTTGTTCTGTCCTACAGCCTTTCTCCTGCGATAGGTGGGCCGCTCGACTCGGGGGAGGGAGAGCGGAGATGGAGAACAAGGGAGCGCTTCGGGGGCGGCATGACGGGTGGACGCCGGGGCGGCAGCTGCGGTTCCTGACGCGGCTGAGCGAGACGGGTTGCGTCCAGGACGCCTGCGACGAGGTGGGGATGAGCACCACCAACGCGTACCGGACATACAAGCGCCTGCCGGATTTCGCGTCGCGGTGGGACGCGGCGCTGGCGAGCCCGCGGCCGGTGCTGGCGCAGGCGGCGTTCGACCGGGCGGTGCACGGGGTCGAGGTGGCGGTCCACCGGAACGGCAAGGTGGTGGCGACGCACCGGCGCTATTCGGACGGGCTGCTGCGCTTCCTGATCGAGCGCGGCGACCGGGCGGCGGAGCGATCGGGGCAAGCGTGGCGCAAGCCCAAGACGCTGGAGGAGGTGCAGGACAGCATCATAACCAAGCTGACGGCGATCGAGGACGTGCGCGCGCGCGAGGACGAGGAGGAGAAGGCGCGCGAGCGGGCCGAGGCGGTCGCCTTTGCCGAGCGGATGCGGGCGGAGGGTAAGGCGCCGTAATCTGGGCGCCGTAATCTGGGTGCCGTGATCGGGGCGGGAGGCTCGTGCATCCACCCGTCGTTAACCTGCGTACATATAGCATATGGAATAGGCCTGACACGGCTATGTCCGCGCGCTAAGCATCGGACAAATCGGAGTTTCTCATGAAGCGGTCGCGTGGTGGAGCGTTGGTTGCCCTGGTCGCCATGCTGGCCGGGTGCGGTGGCGGCGGCGGGGTCGGATCGGGGTCGGAGACGGCCGTCGCGGCCGCGCCGGGTCCGATACCGGCAGCGACGGCGGGCGGCTGTTCGCTCCGCGAGCGGCAGGACTGGGCGGCGGCGCAACTGCGCGAGTTCTATCTGTTTCCCGAGACGCTGCCCGCCGCGCTCGACCCGGCCGGGTTCACGAGCGTCGGCGGGTATATCGACGGGCTGACCGCGACCGCGCGGAGCCAGCGGCGGGACCGGTTCTTCACCTACGTGACGTCGATCCGCGAGGAGAATGCGTTCTTCAGCGCCGGGTCGAGCGCGGGGTTCGGCATCCGGCTGTCGACGGACGCGCCGAACCGGCGCGTGCTGGTGGCCGAGGCGTTCGAGGGCGCGCCCGCGCTGGCGGCGGGGATCGACCGGGGGACGGAGATCCTGGCGATCGGGACGGGCCCGGGCGATCTGCGGCCGGTGAGCGACATCATCGCGGCCGAGGGCGGAGCGGGCGTCACCGCGGCGCTGGGGCCGACGACGGCGGGCACCGCGCGGCTGTTGCGCGTGTCGGACCCGGCGGCGGGCGTGCGCGAGCTGAGCGTCGTCAAGGCGGATTTCTCGCTCACACCCGTGTCGCCCCGCTACGGCGCGCGGATCATAGCCGACGGGGGTCGGCAGGTCGGGTATCTGAACCTGCGGACGTTCATCTCGACTTCCGACGGGGCGCTGCGGCAGGCGTTCGCGTCGTTCCGGTCGGCGGGAGTGACGGAGGTCATCGTCGATTTCCGCTATAACGGCGGCGGGCTGGTGTCGGTCGCCGAGCTGATGGGCGACCTGCTGGGCCGCGACCGGACGGGGTCGGACGTGTTCTCGTTCACTACCTTCCGGCCGGAAAAGGCGTCGAACAACGAGACGCGGCGCTTCTCGCCCCAGCCGCAATCGATCGCGCCGACGCGGATCGCCTTCATCGGCACGGGCGCGACCGCGTCGGCGAGCGAGCTGGTGGTCAACAGCTTCGTGCCGTATCTGGGCGACCGGGCGGCGCTGATCGGGACCAACACCTTCGGCAAGCCGGTGGGGCAGATCGCGGTCGACCGCGCGTCGTGCGACGACCGGCTGCGGGTGGTGGCGTTCGCGACGCAGAACCGCGACCGGCAGGGCGACTATTATGACGGCCTGCGGACGACGGTGCGCGCGAGCTGCGCCGCGGCCGACGACCTAGCGTTCCAGCTGGGCGATCCGCGCGAGGCGTCGGTGCGGTCGGCGCTCGATTTCCTGGCCGGGCGAAGCTGTTCCACCATCACGTCCGAGGCGCGGACGGCCAGCGTGGGGCCCGTGCCTTCGGGGCGGCGCGAGCTGTTGATGCCGGGTGCGCCGACCGCGCCGCAGCGCGAGGTGCCGGGCTTCTTCTGACCGGGCGGCTCGGTTAGGGCCGGGCGGATGAGCGGGGGGATCAGCAGGCGCGGACTGCTCGTGGGCGGTGGCGCGGGCGTGGGGCTGGTGGTCGCCTGGGGACTGTGGCCGCGCAGATATCCGGCGAACCTGGGCGTGGGGCCGGGCGAACACGCGTTCGGCGCATGGCTGAAGATCGGCGAGGACGGGCGGGTGATCGTCGCGATGCCGCAAGCCGAGGGCGGGCAGGGCGTGTGGACCGCGCTGCCGCAGATCGTCGCGGACGAGCTGGGGGCGGACTGGCGCACGGTAGGCGTCGAGGCCGCGCCGGTGAACCCGCTTTACGCCAATCCGCTGGCGATGACCGAGCTGTTCGAGGGGATGTTCGATGCGGTGCCGGGCGTCGTGCTCGGCGGGCCGGCGATGCTGACGGCGGGGTCGAGTTCGGTGCGGCAGTTCGAGGGGCCGGCGCGCGCGGGCGCGGCGGCGGCGCGGGTGCTGCTGGCGCGGGCGGCGGCGCGGCGGTGGGACATCGCATGGGAGGCGTGCTCGGCCGACCGGGGGTTCGTGGTGCACGAGGGCAAGCGCGTACGCTTCGCGGAGCTGGCGGCGGAGGCTGCGGGTATGGGCGCGGACGGACTGCCCGATCCGCTGCCGATCGGGCAGGGCGGGGCGGGGAAGCTCGCGGGGCGGTCGGTGCCGCGGCTCGACGCGCCCGCCAAGGTGGACGGATCGGCGAACTTCGCAGGGGACATCCGGCTGGCGGACATGGTGCATGTGCGCGTGCGGGCGGGGCCGGTGGGGGACAGCCGCCTCGTGCGGGTCGACCGGGCGGCGGCGGACCGGGTACGCGGCATGCTGCAGGTGGTCGAGACGCCCGGGTGGGTCGCGGCGGTGGCGACCACCGGCTGGGCGGCGGAGCGGGGGCTGGACGCGCTCGCGCCGCGGTTCGAAACGCGCGGCGCGGTCGACGATGCGGGTATTGCGGCGGCGTTGGCGACGGCGTTCGAGGGTGGGGGGACGCGGATCGCGCAAGAAGGCGATCTGGGCGCGGTGTTCCGGGGGGCGCGGCTGGTAACGGCCGAGTACCGGGTCGCCCCGGGCGTCCATGCCGCGATCGAGACGGCGAGCGCGGTCGCGGCCTACCGCGACGGGCGGCTGGAGGTGTGGTGCCAGACCGAGGCCCCGGCGCGCGCGCGGGCGGCGGCGGCCGAGGCGGCGGGAGTGGGCGTGGACGATGTGGTCGTCCACCCGATGTTGGTCGGCGGCGGGTTCGGCGCGCGGCTGGAGACGGACGCGGTCGAACAGGCGGCGCATCTCGCGGTGGCGCTCAAGCGGCCGGTGAACCTCGTTTGGACGCGCGGGGAGGAGATCGCGCGGGGGCGGCACCAGCCGGCGGCGGCGGCGCGGATGGCGGCGCGGCTCGCGCCCGGTGGTTCGATCCTGGGCTGGAGCGCCAAGATCGCTTCGCCCGCGACCGGGCGCGAGTTGGCGAAGCGATTGATCGGGCGGGCCGCGCTCGCGGGTTCGACGGGCGACGCTTACGCGGTCGGCGGAGCGGTGCCGCCCTACCGCCTGCCCGCCTATGCGGTCGATCACCATCCGGCCGAGACGGGGCTGCGCACGGGGCATCTGCGCGGCGGGGCGCACGGCTATACCTGCTTCTTCACCGAATGCTTCCTGGATGAGCTGGCGCATGCGGGGGCGTCGGAGCCGGTGTCGTTCCGGATCGGGATGCTGGGCGGCGATCCGCGGCTGGCGCGGTGCCTACAGACGGCGGCGTCGCTCGGCGGGTGGGAAGGCGGCGTGGCGGGATCGGGTCAGGGCATGGCGTGCCACGCCTTCCGGGGAAGCCGGATCGCGGTGATGGCGGAGGCCGACATGGGCGTCGACGGTCGGCCGGTGGTGCGGCGGCTGGTCGCGGCGGCGGATTGCGGCACGGTCATCAACCCCGATCTCGTGCGCCAGCAGATCGAGGGCGGGTTGATGTTCGGGTTGGCCCACGCGATCGGCGCGTCGACCGGGTACGAGCGAGGGCACCCGACAACACGGGGGTTCGACCGGCTCTGGCTGCCGAGACTGGCCGACACGCCCGACATCACCGTCGAGCTGATCGCCAGCCCCGAACAGCCCGGCGGGGTCAGCGAGCTCGCGGTGCCGCCGGTCGCGCCCGCGATCGCGAACGCGCTCCAGACGGCGACGGGGGTGCGCATTCGGTCGCTGCCCCTTAGATCGGGGGAATGACGCCACCCCCCGACCATCCCGCCATCCCGCCCCGTAAGGTGGGCGTGCTGCTCACCAATCTGGGCACCCCCGACGAGCCGACCCCGCGCGCGGTCAAACGGTACCTGCTGGAGTTCCTGTCGGACAAGCGGGTGGTCGAGATCCCCAAGCTCGCGTGGCAGCCAATCCTGCGCGGGATCATCCTGCAGACGCGGCCCAAGAAGTCGGCGCACGCATACGGGCTGGTGTGGACCGACGAGGGATCGCCGCTCGCCAAAATCACGCGGGCGCAATGCGCGGCGTTGCAGGGCGCGTTTGGGCCGGACGTAGTGGTCGATTACGCGATGCGGTATGGCAATCCGGCGATCGGTGACCGGATCGACGCCCTGAAGGCGGCGGGGTGCGACCGCATCCTGCTCGCGCCGCTCTATCCGCAATATTGCGCAGCGACGACCGCGACCGCCAATGACCGGGCCTTCGCGCATTTCGCGGCCAAGCGGTGGCAGCCGGCGATCCGGACGCTGCCGCCCTATCATGACGACCCGGCCTATATCGGCGCGTTAAAAGACTTGGTGGAAGCGGAACTGGCGGCGCTGGATTTCGAGCCCGAAGTTGTGATGGCGAGCTTTCACGGCATGCCCAAACGGACGCTGGAACTAGGCGATCCATACCATTGCCATTGCCGTAAGACGGCGCGGCTGCTGTCGGAAGCGATGAACCGCGAGCTGACGGTCGCGTTCCAGTCGCGCTTCGGCCCGGCCAAGTGGTTGACGCCGGCGACCGATACCGTGCTGGAGGAGCTGGGAGCGAAGGGCGTGAAGAAGGTGGCGATCTTCGCTCCAGGCTTTTCGGCGGACTGCATCGAGACGTTGGAGGAGCTGGCGATCCGCGGACGCGAGAGCTTCGAGGCGGCCGGCGGCGAGCGGTTCGCATATCTGCCGTGCCTGAACGACAGCCCGCCGGGAGTGGAAATGCTGCGCAGCATTTTGGCCAGGGAGCTTGCGGGGTGGGTCGTCGTTACATAGCATCGGGCGATAAAAACGAGGAGAGAACTGATGGCGCGTGTGGCGATCGTGACGGGCGGAACGCGGGGGATTGGCGAGGCGATCAGCCTGGCGCTCAAGGACGCGGGGATGACGGTCGCGGCGACCTATGCGGGCAACGAGGCGCGCGCGGGCGATTTCACGGGGCGAACCGGGATCAAGGCGTACAAATGGGATGTCGCCGATCACGAGGCATGCCTCGACGGCTGCATGCGGGTGGCGGACGAGATGGGCCCGGTCGATGTGGTGGTCAACAATGCGGGCATCACGCGCGACGGCACGATCCTGAAGATGAGCTATCAGGCTTGGCGCGAGGTGATCGAGACCAATCTGGGCGGGTGCTTCAACATGGCCAAGGCGGTGTTCCCGGGCATGCGCGAGCGGAAGTGGGGACGGATCGTCAATATCGGGTCGATTAACGGGCAGGCCGGGCAGTACGGCCAGGTGAACTATGCCGCCGCCAAATCGGGCATCCACGGCTTCACCAAGGCGCTAGCGCAGGAAGGCGCGAAGTTCGGCGTCACGGTGAACGCGATCGCGCCGGGGTACATCGATACCGACATGGTGGCGGCGGTGCCGGGCGACGTGCTGGAGAAGATCGTGGCACGGATACCGGTGGGGCGGCTGGGAGCGGCCGCCGAGATCGCGCGGGGGGTGGTGTTCCTGTGCGGGGAGGAGGCTGGGTTCGTGACGGGGAGTACGCTGTCGATAAATGGCGGGCAGCATATGTACTGACGGGCGAAGGCGCGGCCACGCCCGCGCCGGTGTGCGCCGCGAAGCGCCGCGCATCGCCCGGCACGGCCGGCGGGTTGGCCGCGCAAGCGGACAAGCCCGTTCGACGTCACGGCGGCGGCCTCGCCGTCGCTTCTTCCCTGTTTCGTTGTGCTCATGCGTGACGAGGTGATTAAATGTCCGCTTACGACCCGTAGCCGACATTCGCGTCGGGTTTACCATCGACCTCTGGCCCACTTGTGACCGTGAGCCGAGTGGCCTTGGCAACTTGCGGCAAAAGGCGGAAGGACGGCTTCACCCCGGGGCGCATCGAGCGGAGGTCGCGGCTGCTCTTACGTACAAGGGCCTGCACTCGAACCTAAAGCGCTCGCTTCGAGAGCGTTACAGTGTATCCAGCGTCGATACGGTGACGGGGGTTCTGATGGCGTTGCGGGTCATGGTGGTTGAGGATCACCCTCTCCACCGCAAAATGTACGAGGCTTGGCTCACGAGAGCCGGCTTCGAGGCCATCATGGTGGCGGACGAGCGTACCGCCCAGGGCGTCGCCACCGAGAAGCGCCCCGACATAGCCCTGGTCGACATCCGGCTGCCGCACATCAGCGGGCTCCACGTTATCGAGCGCCTGAAGGGAACCGCCGCCACGGCGAGCATGCCCGTCATGGCGGTAACCGTCCTTTGCAGTCGCGGCGATGAAGAGGCCTGTTTCGCCGCCGGCGCCGATCACTTCATGACGAAACCCACGAACATGCACGCGCTGACCGACGCCATCGCCAAATTGGTCGAGGCGCGTGCTCCATCGACACAGCCCTTCAATCTTGCTGGGAGAGGCGAGTAGAGAAGTAGTCGTCGGCATGCCCCACGGACACTGCCGATAGTCAGCTATCGACCCATACCGGACATAGGCCTCCATCGGAGTTTCGGGGGCACTTTCCTTTCGGGCAGGCCCGTGCTCTTTCCTCATCAAAGTCGACGCAGGCAGATCGGGGAGTCGTAGATTGCGCCACACATTCCTTGCCGCCGTCTCGATTATATTCACCGTTCCCGCGGCGGCCCAAGCACCCGGGCAGCTACTTTCCGCCGAGCCCGTCGTCGACACGCCAGCCGGCATGCAGGCGTGGAGAGTGCGATACCTGACGCGTGACGACCGTGGGGCTGCACGCCAGGTAACCGGCATGGTGGTAGCGCCGCGCGAGGCGGCGCCGGCACGCTCACGGCCAGTCATCGCGTGGGCGCACGGTACGTCGGGGATCGCAAATCAGTGTGCTCCATCGATGATGCCAGCCTTTTGGACTTCGACCCCTGCTCTCGAAGCCGTGCGGCGAGGGTATGTGGTCGTGGCACCCGATTACCCGGGGCTCGGCAGTCCTGGGGTACATCCGTATCTAGTCGGAACAGCGACAGCGCGGTCGGTGCTCGATGCCGTCAGATCGGCGCGTGCGATTGCGGGAGCGGCGGCCGGCGAGCGGTTCGTGGTCTGGGGTGAAAGCCAAGGCGGTCATGCGGCATTGTGGACGGGTCACCTTGCGAGCGCGGAAGGCTCCGGGCTGCGCCTGGTGGGCATCGCGGCCGGCGCTCCGCCAACCGACTTGGCCGCCAACTTGCGGCAGGCGAGCGATCCGAATGCGCGAACCCTTCTGACTGCGTTCGCGGTCCAAAGCTGGAGCCAATACTATGGCGTTCCGCCACGGATCGGTCGGCCCCGAACGCCGGGGATCATTCGGCGTTTGTCGCGCAACTGCGTGTCGGTCGACTCCGGCCCCAAGCTTGGTGCCGTTCTTGGTATCCTGGCACTGCGGCAGGACTTGCGAACGGTCGATCTTGCCCGAACTCCGCCTTGGTCGAGCTACGTTGCCGCCAACAGCACGACACCTATCAGCCGGGTTCCGATCCTGATTGCGCAGGCGCGGGCTGATCCCTTCGTCGCGCCGTCAGTGACGCGAAGCTTCGCGCAGAGGCTCTGCGCTAACCGGGTGCGGGTGCGGTTCGTGGACCTGCCCGGCAAGGATCATGCGACCACGGCCAAGCAAAGTTCAGCGCAGACGCTCGCCTGGATCGATCAGCGTTTCGCGGGGGCACCAGCACCGAGCGATTGCGGGCGTATATGACACGTAGGAGGACGGGATGACCAAGCTCAAGATCTTGATCACTACTGGGATCGCCGTCGTCGTCGGCACGTCCGCCGGGGCGTCTACCCCGCAAGCTTGGGCAGCGCTCGACCGCCAGGTCAATCGCGCCTGCCTCGCTGCTTCAGGGCTGACCCGGGCAAAGGTGATGTCCGACAAAGCCAGCTTCTCCGACCGAGTACCCATCGAGCTGCGCATCGTCGAAGGGTACAACCGACAGTCGGTGATCGACGTAAAGCTTTGCGCCTTTAATCGGCGCACGGGGCGAGCAGCGACGGTGGAGGGTGTAGGCAGGTTGGGTGTTGCCCGGTAACGATCGATTCCAACGCCCGCTTTCCACCGCGTCGCCCGGGCATGACCCGGAGCCCCGCCGTCTATTTCTGCTTCTTCCGACCGAACGCCGGAGGAGAAGCGGGATCCCGGCTCAAGGCCGGGGTGGTGGAACGGCTCAGATTTACCTGAAGCCGGTCGAGCAGATCACTCGCCGATCTTGGAACGCGATTCGTAGGAACGGCACCGCTTCATGTTCGATTTCTCACCAAGCCGTTGGTTGCCGCGCGGGAGAGCCATCGCTTCGCAATTAGGTCGTTATGCGGTCGCCGGACTGGCGCTGACCCTGGGCAATGCGGCGAGTTATTGGGCGCTCACGGATCTCGGCGGAGTGGCCCCGATGGCATCGCTGGCCCTCACCTCGTCGGTCTTCCTGGTCGTCGGGTACGTCACGCACGCTCGTTTCACCTTCAGGAGCGGCAACGACGACGATCATTGGAGCGTTCGCGCCGTGCGCTTCCTCCTGGTGCGACTGCTGGGCCTGGGATTGAACCAACTGTTCGTGTTGCTGCTGGTCGAGCGGCTCGGCGGGCCGACCTGGTGGCCGATCATCCCGATGGTGTTCGTCACGCCGCTCATCATCTTCGGTCTGCTGCGAACCTTCGTCTACCGCAGCGTCGACCCGGCCGAGCGTCGCTGAGCCGTTTCGCGAGCGGTGCAACGACACCGGACGAAGCGATCCTGATCGGCGGCCGGGCAGAACGCGACGCCATCGCGACGCGACCTGCCCGGGCGGATTGCCTACCCCACTCCCCTGAACGCGGCCAGCGCGCCGGTGCGTTGTGCTATGCCTCGGTTCCTGCGAGAACAGCCGCCGGTTCGGCCTGAGCCTTCTCGTTCGCGGGCAGTCCGATGGCCGACTTCAAGGCGGCATCCATCGATCCGATCCGTTCGTGCCGCGCGCCGAAGCTTGCGAGGAACAGCGGGAAGAGATCGCGGAGCGGGAAGCTTTTCGGCAACTGCCCGGCCGTGAACGCGGAGTCGGCGTAGTAACCGGTGCCGTGGTGATGCGTGTTCTTATACTGGGCGAAATCGGCCCGCCGGCCGAAATCCTCGACGACCGTGTTGCCTCGACGTACCTTCATGGTTTCGGGGATCGGACGCGCCGCCGGACGTAGCTGGACGTAAAGGTCCTTTCCGCGGTTCTCGACATGGAAGATCTGGTGGAAGGTCGAACTCGTGCGTATTTCCTCGTCGCCGGTTTCCCGGTAGAATATGGCGTCGGTGTCGAAGCTCTCGATCTCGCACAGCTGACGCTCGGCCCGGGCAGCGGCTGCTTCGTCGGCGAATACGAGCACGAAATCCTCGGTCATCAACCGGTAGCTGCTCTCGAACTCGATACCGAGTTCACGCAGGAGCGCGGTCTCGTCCTTGAGACGGTAGTAGAGCGTTTCGCGCTCATGCGGCTCCTGATGGAGGCCGGTGACCATGACCACGCGTCCGTTGGGCAAGCTGTTCGCGTAGGCGACGAGATCCCCCAGCACTTGGTCGTACATTTTGAGCACGTCGAGTAGCGGATCGTTGCCGGGCTCCACGATCCATGCGGGGTTGCTGCGCTCCCCGCGGTAGGATGAGGACGAGAACATGTAATGGTGCTGCAAATGCGCGCCGCCGTTCAGGAACACCGTCGAGAAGCCGGGTCTGTGCGCCTTGACCTGAGTGAGGTAGGCGTCGGCGAGCAGCCGGTCCCCGACCACCGCGCGCATCCATTTCTTGCCCCCGACGAACTTGGCGGTCTCGCTCAGATAATCGGGAAGGCGCGTCCATTTGAGGTTCGATGCGCCGCCCGTGACGAGGTTGACGACGGACTTGAGTGAGATCTTGTTCTGCGCGTAGTCGTCGGTGACCTGGCGGAAGGCGTCGTTTATCCGCCGAACGCTCGAGGGAGCGTCGACGCGCGTGTCGGTCCACGGATCGGGTACGAAAAAGGCGGCCTTTTCCGTCCGATTGGCGGCATTGAAGACGGACAATGCTGCGACCTTCACTCCATGCCGCTCCAGTTCCTGGTAGATGTCGGGATGGTTCGTCTTGACGATATCCCCGAGGCGGAAGACCTTGTGGTCCGCATAGTCGAGTCCGGTATGAACCGTCGGCCACTGAATCCACGGGTTGGCGAGCCGATGCTCATGCTCCGATACGGTTTCTACGAAACCGTGGCGATTGAAGAACTCCTTGAAATTCGGGAGCAGGCCTCGTTGCGCATAGTCCGCGATGAAGGGGAAGTTGAGCTCGTTCAGCTGAAGGCACATCAGGGTAAGGTCGTTCGCCATGAAAAATCTCCAACAGCCGCTAGCGGATCGTCCCCGCGAGGTAATGCATTGAACGAACTACGCATTCTATCCTAAGATAGAGTTGCCAGAAGCTTTCGCTTTCATGGTCGTTCGTTATTCTAGGACTAAGTTTCACGTCCTGCTGTGCGAAAGTCAAGCCAGATAGCGAGTGGGCGCGCCACCCGATGAAACTCGTTACTTGCGTGTTTAGGAATGTATATTATCGAATGGTCAGGCCCGCGGTGACGCCGCGTGCTGGACATCGAGCGGGTCGCTTCGCGCCCGCCGGTCGGTTTCGGGCGCTGCGCGCCGCTCGTGCGGATTGCACCAGCGCGCGCGTGGCCGCGCCTGCGCTCGAACGAACAAAGGGGCCGGCTCGATACGCCGAACCGGCCCCCCGCTCCCGATACGCTACGCAGGAGCATACACACCGCCTACGGACGGTAACTTGGGAAAGAGTTAAGGGCGACGGCGAAGCCGCCGCTGGACGTCGGACGGGTTTGTCGGCTTAGCCGACGACCCGCCGTCCGGTCCGATTGCGGTCGTCAGCGACGACCGCAATCGGACGAGCGCTCGATCGCCCGCCCCGCCAAGGCGCCACCACCGGCGCCCAGCACGGTCCCGAGCAGGCGGTCGCCGCGGGTGTCGATCGTGCGGCCGAGGAGGCCGCCGGCGATCGCGCCGACCAGCGTGCCGGTGTCGCCCGAGCGGCAACGGCCCTGGGCCCGGCGGCTGTAGCTGCGGCGGTCGCGGTACTGGCGGCCCTCATACCGGTCGTCGTAGCCCCGGTCATACTGGCTGTAGCCACGGTCGCGGCCGCGATATTGCGCGTCGGCGGTGGCGGGGACGAGCGCGCCCGCGGTCATGGTGAGCGCTGCGGCGGCGAGCGATAGCGACTTGAACATGCCGATACTCCTTGGCTTGAACTTCGCGGGGACGACTTCCTCGCCTCCGATGAAAAGGTTCTAGGTGATTCGCGTTGTCCTGATCCTGAATGTGCCCGTTATGCGCGGTTAAGGGTGCCGCGCGGGCGACCGGCGGTTATGGGCCGCGTGGTGCGCGCGTTCCTGTCCCTGCTGCTCGTCCTATTGATCGTGCCCGGATGGTCCGGGGACGAGCGGCTCAAGCTGCCCGGCGACGCGCCGCGGCTGACGGTCGAGCGGGTCGCGCTGAACCCGGACGATCCCGCCATGAAGCGGGTGGGCGCGCTGACGTTCTTGGGCGGGGTGGCACTTGGCAGCGACGATCCGGCGTTCGGCGGCTTCTCCGCGTTGCTGGTGGACGGGGAGCGCTTCACGCTGCTGAGCGACGGCGGCAACCTGCTGCGGTTCCGGATGGGCGCGGACTGGCGGCCACGGGGCGTGCGGTTCGATCCACTGCCGGCGGGGCCGGGAACAGGATGGCGAAAGTCCGACCGGGACTCGGAGGCGGTGGCGATCGACCCGCGCACCGGGCGGATGTGGGTCGCGTTCGAGAATGACAACGCGATCTGGCGCTACGCCCCCGGCTTCGCGCGCGGGGAGCGGTGGCGGCGGTCGGGACCGATGGCGCGCTGGCCGGAGGCGGGCGGGGCGGAGAGCATGACGCGGCTGCGGGACGGGCGCTTCCTGGCGATCTCGGAGACGCGCCGTCCGCCGCGCGGGGTGGACGGTCGGCGGCCGGAGACGCGGGTGGGGCTGATCTTCGCAGGCGATCCGACGGGGCGGACGACGCGGATCGCCCGCTTCAGCTACCGGCCCGAGCGGGGGCACCACCCCGTCGACATGGCCGAGCTGCCGGATGGGCGGCTGCTCGTGCTCGAGCGGCGGTTCGCCCTGCCGTTCCGGTGGCGGACGCGGGTGGCGCTGGTCGCGCCCAGCGCGAGGGAAATGGGGGCGGTGCGGGCGGGGGCGGTGGTGAGCGGGCGCACGGTCGCGCGGCTGGTCCCGCCGCTGCTGACCGACAATTTCGAAGGGATCGCAGTCGCGCAGGAAGGCGGGGCGATAGTGGTGTGGCTGGTATCCGACGACAATCAGCTGCCGGTGCAGCGGACGTTGCTGCTGAAGTTTCGGCTGGATCGAGAGGGCGACGGCAAAGTCGCCGCTAGACGTCGGACGGGCTAGTTCGGCTTCGCCGCCTACCCGCCGGCCGGGCCGGCCCATGCGCGCCTATCGGCGCGCACCGGCGCGTAAGCTCGCTTACGCGCCTTGGGCTACGGCCAGTTTCTTCACGACATCCCGCTTCAGTCGGCGCGCGCGGAGCGAGAGCTTCTCGTTCGACGTCTTGACCAGCCAGTTGTCGAGGCCGCCATTATGCTCGACCGAGCGCAGGCCGTGCGCCGAGACGCGCAGGCGCACGGGGCGGTCGAGCGAGTCGGACAGGAGCGTCACGTTCTGCAGGTTGGGCAGGAAGGTGCGCTTGGTCTTGTTGTTGGCATGGGATACGTTGTTCCCCACCATCCGGGTCTTGCCGGTCAGCTCGCAGATGCGCGACATGATGTTCGTCCTGGGTATATCTTATCGGAAAGCGTGGGCGGGTAGCCCTGCATGGGGGCGAGGTCAACCACGCTTGACGTGCCCGGTCGCACCGGCCCACCGGATGCGGCGTGTTCTCCCTCCCCGAACCGATGCGCCTGGCGCTGGCCCAAGCGCGCGCCGCCGCGGATGCGGGGGAGGTGCCCGTCGGGGCGGTGCTGATGCTGAACGGCGAAGTGATTGCGGCGGCGGGCAACGCGCCGCGCCGGCTCCGCGATCCGACCGCGCATGCCGAGATGCGGGTGATCCGTGAGGGCGCGGCGCTGCTCGGGAGCGACCGGCTGGAGGGGTGCGATCTGTGGGTGACGCTGGAGCCGTGCGCGATGTGCGCGGGCGCGATCGCGCTGTCGCGGATCGCGCGGCTCTATTACGGGGCGGGCGATCCCAAGGGGGGCGGGGTGGAGCATGGCGCGCGGGTGTTCGCGCGGGAGACGTGCCACCACCGGCCGGAGGTGTATGGCGGCCTGGGAGAGCGGGAGGCGGGGGCGCTGCTAAGGGGCTTCTTCGCGGGGAGGCGGTGAGACGACCCTTCTCCCGCTTTTGCGGGAGAAGGTGGCTGAGCGTAGCGAAGTCGGATGAGGGCACTTCTTCGGGAAGGTCCGACCCTCACCCTGGCGCTACGCGCCTGTCCCTCTCCCGCGAAGGCGGGAGAGGGTTTTAGCGATCACCCCCGCGCGTCGTTTTGGGTGACCGGGACGATCTTGATCTCGACGCGGCGGTTGGCAGCGCGGCCTTCGTCGGTGTCGTTGGAGGCGATCGGCTGGCCTTCGCCGAAGCCGCGGGTCCCCAGGCGGACGGGCTGGACGCCGCGCGACGACAGGTAGTCGGCGACGGCGACGGCGCGACGCTGCGACAGCGTCTGGTTGTACGCGTCGGTGCCCGTCGCGTCGGTGTGGCCGTACACGTCGAGATAGGTCTGGTTATACTCGGACAGGGTGCCCGCGACCTGGTCGAGCGTACGCTGGAACTGCGGCTGCACGTCGGCCGAATTGTAGGCGAAGTTGATGCCCGACGGGATGTTCAGGATCAGATCGTCGCCCTGGCGAATGACCTGGACGTCGGTGCCCGCGGTGCGGCGGCGCAGCTCCTGCTCCTGGCGGTCCATATACGCGCCGATGCCCGCGCCCGCGAGGCCGCCGATGCCCGCGCCCACGATCTTCTCCGTCCGGTCGCGGCGGCCGCCGACGAGGTCGCCGAGCAGATAACCGCCGACCACGCCGCCGATGCCGCCGATCGCCGCGCGCGAGATGCGCCGCTCGCCCGTCTCCGGGTCGGTGGTGCAGGCGGTCGCGCCGAGCAGCGCGAGCGCGGACAGGCCGGACAGCAGTTTGGAGGGGGTGGTCATGGGGTACGCTCCTACGGGAATGGAGCCGCGACAACACCGGTGCGGCCCCGATCGTTCCGGCCCCGATCGTTTCGGCAGGGCATCGTTCTAAGGCGGTTGCGCGCCGGATCGGATGCGGCCAAACGGGGCTTCTCCCGCCGATGGCACCGCTTCCTCCTTTCCCCTGGATCGACGTCCTGATCATCGCGGCGCTGGTCGCGCTGAATGGCGTGTTCGCGATGAGCGAGCTGGCGATCGTGTCGGCGCGCAAAGCCCGGCTGGAGGCAATGGCGCGCGGCGGCAAGCGCGGCCCGCGCGCGGCGCTGGCGCTGGCGGCGGACCCGTCGAAGTTCCTGTCCACCGTGCAGATCGGCATCACGCTGATCGGCATCGTCGCGGGTGCCTATTCGGGGGCGAGCCTGGGCGGGCCGACGGCGGCACGGCTGGAGTTGCTGGGGCTGTCACGAGAGGCGGCGGGGACGGCCGGATACGTCCTGGTGATCGCGCTGACGACCTATGCGTCGCTGATGATCGGCGAGCTGGTGCCCAAGCAGTTCGCGCTCCGCAAGCCCGAGGGGATCGCGAGCGCCATTGCCTTGCCGATGCGCTATCTCGCGGTCGTCACCGCGCCGCTGGTATGGTTGCTCGACCGGAGCAGCGCGTTGATCTTCCACCTGCTCCGCTTGGACCGCGACGCGGAGGAGCACGTGACCGCCGAGGAGATCCACCACGTCGTCGCCGAGGCGTCGAAGTCGGGGGTGATCGACGAGCATGAGCGATCGATCATCTCGGGGGTGGTCAGGCTCGCCGACCGGCCGGTGCGCGAGGTGATGACGCCGCGTACCGAGATCGACTGGATCGATCTGGATGCAGGGCCGGACGCGATCCGCGCCACGCTGCTGGCGACGCCGCACACGCGGTTGCCGGTGGCGCGCGGGTCGATCGACGCGGTCGAGGGCGTGGTGCAGGCGCGCGACATCGTCGGCGCGCTGATCCGGGGCGAAACGCTCGATCTACACCGCTTGCTGCGCAAGGCGCCGGTGGTGATCGACCGGATCGACGCGATGGACGTGCTCGATGCGCTCCGCCGCGCGGAGGTGCCGATGGCGATGATCCACGACGAGTACGGGCATTTCGAGGGGATCGTGACGCCCGCCGACCTGCTGGCGGCGATCGCGGGCGATTTCCTGTCGGACACCGACCCGGGCGACGCGCCGTCGGTGGTCGAGCGCGACGATGGATCGCTGCTGGTGGCGGGGACGACCGCGGCCGATACGCTGGCGGACCGGCTGGGGCTGCATCTGCCCGAGGACCGGGATTACGCGACGGTGGCGGGGCTGGCGCTGTCGGTGTTCAAGCATCTGCCGGGCGAGGGAGAGAGCTTCGCGCTGCAGGGCTGGCGGTTCGAGGTGGTTGACCTGGATGGGCGGCGGATCGACAAGCTGCTGGTGAGCGTGGAAGGTTAGCCGCGAAGCGGCCATGCCCTCCACGCTCACCCGGCCGGCGCGGCCGAAAGCCGCGACCGATGACGCGGGATTTACTCCCGCGTCAGCTGAGGAGAGTATCAGTAAGCCGCGATTGATCGGGGAAGCGGGATATGAAACGCGTTCTCAAGGGACTGGCGCTCCTCGTCATCCTGGCGGTCGCGCTGCTGTTCGCCTGGGGCTACGCTCCCGACGGCGATGCGGCGTCGTTGCGCGCCAAATACATGAACGCAGCCTCTAGGTTCGTGGATGTCGGCGGCGGCTTGGCGATGCACGTCCGCAATGAGGGCAAGCGCGACGGCCCGGTGCTGCTTCACGGTTCCAACTCGTCGCTCCACACCTGGGAGCCGTGGGCGGAGCGGCTCGGCGGCACCTATCGCATCATCAACGTCGACCAGATCGGGCATGGCCTCACCGGGCCGAACCCCGCGGCCGATTACTCGAGCGCGGCCTTCGTCGGAACGCTCGACAAGGCGCTGACCCGGATGGGCGTCGCCCGCTTCGCCCTGGCGGGCAATTCGATGGGCGGCTGGGTGGCATGGAACTACGCGCTCGCGCATCCGGACAAGCTCTCGGCGCTGATCCTCGTCGATGCCAGCGGCCCGCCCGACGCCGAGCCGACCGCGCTGCCCATCGGGTTTCGCATCGCCCGGACGCCGGGGATCAACAGGCTGGCGCGGGTGATCACGCCGCGCGGTCTGGTCGAGAGGAGCGTCCGCCAGTCGGTGAGCAACCAGGCCGTGATCGACGATGCGATGATCGATCGCTACCACGAGCTTCTGCTCTATCCGGGCAACCGGGACGCGACCGCACGGCGCGGCGCGACGGCGCGCAACGTGGCCGATCCCGACGCGCTCGGCAGGCTGCGGGTGCCGACGCTGATCCTGTGGGGCGCGGAGGACAAGCTGATCCCGGTGTCTGCCGGGCGCTGGTTCGCGCGGACGATCCCCGGCTCGCGGCTGATCGTATATCCGGGCATCGGCCACCTCTCGATGGAGGAAGCGCCCGATCGATCGGCGGCCGATGTCGCGGCGTGGCTTCGGTCGATTTAGGCTTGCACTCGACCCTCTCCCGCCTTTGCGGGAGAGGGAAAGACACGCGCAGCGTGGCGAGGGTGAGGGGCGGGCCTGCACGGCGAGAGGTCCGACCCTCACCCTGGCGCGTACCGCGCCTGTCCCTCTCCCGCGAAAGCGGGAGAGGGTTTGAATGTGGCTGGGCCGGTGCCGTCAAAGACGTCCGAAAACGGCCTCGAAGCCTTTGGTATCGCCCGCCGCCAGGAAGCGGGCCTGCTCCACCCACCGGTCCCTGTGCAGCCTCCCCGAGAACGGCCCGAGCTGCGCATCCACCGCCGCCGCCTCGTCGGCGTCGAGTGCGGCGATCTGGCCGACCGACGACAGTCCCAGCTCGGCCAGCCGCGTCGCGACCTTGGGGCCTAGCCCCTTCAGCTGCGTGACCGCGCCGTCCGTGGGTGAGGGAACCGCGGGCGACGGCGCCGCAGGTACCGGGTCGGCGGGTGTCGCGGGGATCGCCTCGATCGATGCGGGTGCGACGATGCGTTCGCGGGCGAGGGGGATCGGATGGGGCTCGGTCGGCTTGAACGCTTCCGGGCGTATCGGGGAAGTTAGGGGCGCGGGCTCCGGCGGGACGGGGCGGGCGAGCGGCGGCGCCGGATCGGATGGCGGCGGCGCTTCGGTCGCCTCGAAGGCTCCCGCAGCATCCGCCTCGGCCTCTGCGCGCCGCTCGGCCGCGCGGCGGGCGCGCGAGCGGGCGATGCCGACCGCGATCAGCGCCAGCGTGGCGAGGATGAGGAGCGCCAGGATGACGAAGTGGAAGGTGGTGAACGCGCCGGCGCCGGGCGGGGTGATGGCCATCGAGGTTCCTTCAGGCGGCGAGCCTTCGGCCCGTATCCGCATTCCGCATCAACCCCCGTCCGCCGCGCCGGTTGCGCCGGGCGCGTCAGCTTAAGCGACCACCGACTTGGCCGCGTTCGCGCGCGACCTCGCGCCAGCCGATGTCGCGGCGATGGAAGCCGCCCGGAAAGTCGATCGCGTCGACCGCTCGGTAGGCCTGCGCCTGCGCCTGCGCCGCGCCGTCGCCCAGCGTGGTGATGGCGAGGACGCGACCGCCGGAGGCGACCAGCGCTTCCCCCTCGGCGCTCGTGCCGGCGTGGAAGACGAGCGCGCCCGTCGCCTCCGCGCGCTCGATCCCGTCGATCCGGCCGCCGGTTACGGGCGTTGCTGGATAGCCCCGGGCGGCGACGACGACCGTCAGCGCGGTTTCGGGGATGAAGCGGGCGGGCGGCAGCTCGCCCAGGCGGCCCTCTGCCGTGGCGAGCATCACCACCAGCAGGTCGCCGTCGAAGCGGGGCAGGACCGCTTGCGCCTCCGGATCGCCGTACCGCGCGTTGTACTCGATGAGCTTGGGGCCTGCCGGCGTGAGCATCAGCCCGGCATAGAGCACGCCGGAGAAGGGCGTGCCCGCGTCGCGCATCGCGGCAAGCGTGGGCTCGACGATCTCGGCGAGCGCGCGGGCCTGGAGCTCGGGGGTGAGCACGCGCGCGGGGCTGTAGGCGCCCATGCCGCCGGTGTTGGGGCCGGTGTCGCCCTCGCCGACGCGCTTGTGGTCCTGCGCCGAGCCGAAGGGCATGGTCGCGGTCCCGTCGGTCAGGACGAAAAGGCTCGCCTCCTCGCCGTCGAGGAACTCCTCGATCACCGCCTCACCCGGTCCGTCGAACAGGATGTCGAGCGCGGCGGCGGCTTCGGTGGGGGTGTAGGCGATCGTCACGCCCTTGCCCGCCGCGAGCCCGTCGGCCTTGATGACGACGGGAAGCGAAAAGGTGGTGGCGAGCGCGGCGTCCGCTTCGGCGCGGGTGCGGACGCGCAGGTAGCCCGCGGTGGGGATGCCGGCGCGCGCGCACAGGTCCTTGGTGAAACCCTTCGACCCTTCGAGCTGGGCCGCCCCCGCCGACGGTCCGAAAACCGGGATGTCGGCCGCGCGCAAGGAGTCGGCCAGGCCGTCCACGAGCGGGGCTTCGGGGCCGATGACCACCAGGCCGACTCCGTGATCGCGCGCGAAACCGACGACGGCGACATGGTCGGCGGCGTCGAGCGCGACCAGTCGGGCATGACGCGCAATCCCGGGGTTGCCTGGCGCGGCGTAGAGCGTACCTAAGCTCGGCGACCGGGCGAGCTTCCAGGCGAGCGCGTGCTCGCGGCCTCCCGATCCCAAGAGCAGGACGTTCATGGCTTCCCCCTATCCCGATGCGTCCCGGCTGGTAGCCGAGCCCGTTCCCGGCGACAACGCGCTGACGCTGACCGTGGGCGAGTTGGCGGGCAAGCTGAGGCGCGTGGTCGAGGGCGAGTTCGGCCATGTGCGGCTGCGCGGCGAGATATCCGGCTATAAGCGCGTCGCGTCGGGGCACGCGTATCTGGCGCTCAAGGACGAGAGCGCGGTGATCGACGGGGTGATCTGGAAGGGGCAGGCGTTGGGCCTCGCGTTCCAGCCGCAGGACGGCGTGGAGGTGATCGCGACCGGCAAGCTCACCACCTATCCGGGGCGCTCCAAATACCAGATCGTCATCGAGCGGATGGAGCTGGCGGGGGCGGGCGCGCTGATGGCGCTGCTCGACAAATTGCGCGTGAAGCTGGCGGGCGAGGGGCTGTTCGACCGCGCGGCCAAGAAGCCGCTGCCTTACCTGCCGCGCGTGATCGGGGTCGTGACCTCGCCGACGGGGGCGGTGATCCGCGACATCCTCCACCGGCTGGAGGACCGCTGCCCGACGCACGTCGTGGTCTGGCCGGTCAAGGTGCAGGGCGAGGGATCGGCGGCCGAGATCGCGGCGGCGGTGCGGGGGTTCGACGCTTTAGGGGAGGGCGGGCCGGTGCCGCGTCCCGACCTCCTCATCGTCGCGCGCGGGGGCGGGTCGGTCGAGGACCTCTGGTCGTTCAACGAGGAGGTCGTCGTGCGCGCGGTCGCCGAGTGCCGCATCCCCGTCATCTCGGCGGTGGGGCACGAGACCGACACCACCTTGTGCGACCACGCCGCCGACCTGCGCGCGCCGACCCCGACCGCCGCCGCCGAGATCGCGGTGCCCGTGCTCGCCGACCTGCGCCTCACCATCGCGAGCCATGGCGGGCGGACCGAGCGGTGCGCCCGGCGGTATGTCGAGCGCGGGCGCGAGCGGCTGGAGGCGCTCGCGCGGGTGATGCCCAGGCGCGACGCGCTGCTCGGGCCGCAGCGCCAGCGCGCGGACGAGTTGGGGCTCAGGCTCGACCGGGGGCTCGAGCGGCGGGTGGCGCTCGCGCGCGGCGTGCTCGACAGGGCGGGCGGCGCGCTGCGTCCGGCGGTGCTCGAGCGACGCATCGAGGGTGCGCGGTCGGCGCTCGACGCGACCTGGCGGCTGGTCGGATCGCTCAGCCCGCAGCGGGTGCTGGAGCGCGGCTATGCCCGCGTGACGGCGCGGGGCGGCGAGACGTTGGTGGACGCGGGCGCGGCGCGCGCGGCCGGGGCGGTGACGCTGCATTTCCACGACGGCGCGGTGGAGGCGCAGATCGGCGGGCGGCTTGAGCGTGGGGGCGGGCGGCCCTATCCTGTTAGCCGACCCGAACAGCCCTCGCTGCTCTGACCGGACGGAACCCGCGCATGCTGATGTCCAACACCGACCGCCCCGCGCGGCTGCATTACATGGCCAACGGCTTCCGTGTGCTCGCACCCGGCGACCATGTGCTATGCGCGGTGTCGGGCGCGCGGATCGCGCTGGGCGACCTGCGATACTGGAGCGTCCAGGGGCAGCGGGCGTTCGCCACCGCCGCGCTGGCGAGCGAGGCGCTCCGCCCGCGATGAGGGCGGTCGCGCTGGCGGCGTTCATGTTCGCCGCGCCGGTGGTCGCGCAGACTGCAACAGAGGCGTTCCGGCTCACGGGGACCCCGACGAAGGGCGGCCTCATCGCCGGCGAGGCCCCGGCGGGGTCGGTGTCCGCCGAGCTGCGCACGCCCGGCGCGCCGCCCGCGCCGCTGACGCTGGTTGAGGGGCGGTTCATCGCCGGGTTCGACCGTGACGCGCCATCCACCGCGGAGCTGGTCGCTGTGCTGGCCGACGGGCGCGAGGTCCGCCGAAGCTTGAGCGTCGGCCTGCGCGCCTGGTCGATCCAGCGGGTCGACGCGCCGCTCCGCGCGGGCCGCACGACCGCCAAGTTCGACACGGTCCGCCCGGGCGAGCTCGCGCGGATCGCCGCCGCGCGCGCGGTCGACACGGGCGCGACCGGCTGGCGCGAGCCGATGCGCTGGCCCGCGACCGGGCGAGTGTCGGGGGCGTTCGGGGCACAGCGGGTCTACCGGGGCGTACCCGGCTCCTTTCACTCGGGCGCGGACATAGCGCTTCCGACGGGCGCGCCCGTGGTCGCGCCCGCGGGCGGCGTGGTGGTGCTCGCGGCCGACCCGGCGCGGCCGTTCACGCTGGAGGGCAACCTGCTGATCGTCGATCACGGCGCAGGGTTGTCGAGCGCGTTCCTGCATCTGTCGCGCATCGATGTGAGGCTCGGTGAGCGGGTGGCGGCGGGCCAGCGTATCGGCGCGGTCGGCGCTACCGGCCGCGCGACGGGGCCGCATCTGCATTGGGGCCTGCGCTGGCGCGACGCGCGGCTCGATCCCGCGGCGGTCGCGGGGCCGATGCCCTAGCGCAGACGCTTGACCAGGAAGGTGCGTCCGCCGGCGATGGAGGCACGGAAGCCGCCGAGCGTCGCGGTCCTGAGCGCGATCGGGGCGCTCGCCTTGGGCGGGAAGGGCAGCGTATCGACGCTTTGCCACACCGACCCGTTGGCCAGTTCCAGGTTCCACCGGCCATATGGCCCTGCGGGCTTGGCCATGCGGATGGTGGTGTCCAACCGGCTGACCTCCGTCGCCCGGTCCGCCTCGCCGCCGCCGAACACGTCGCTCGGCGGATTGGCGAGGCCGAAGCGTTGGCGCTTGCGTTCGACGACCTGCCGACGGTCGAGGACGAGCAGGTCGCCGCTCGTGCGCGCGGCGGCGATGCGCGCGGCCAGGCGGTCGAAGCAGGCGAGGCGGTCGCCGTCGGCCGCGATCGCGCGGCATTCGGTGAGCCGGTCGACGGTACGGGACACGTCCGCCGATCCTTGCGCGACGATGGGAGCGAAAAGGGCGATGACGATCGGGAGCATCGGATGTCCTGGAGTTTGACGGCGAGAACGCGCGTCTAGCGCGGTGCGTGGCCGCCCCGTGTATCGGATTTGCAACACTCGCGTGCAAAACAGTCATGCGCCCCGGTCGCGGAACCGAACGGCGTTGCAGTGCGGCACACCTTCCCTCTACGCTGCGCATCAAGACTGAAACAATTCGGTCCATGAAACAAAACGCGGCCCGCTGCCGCTACGAGGGGCTCTATTATGATGAACGCTCGCGCACGCCTGCTGGCGTCGACGCTGCTGGTGGGGGCCGCGATCCTCGCCGTTCCCGCCCAGGCGCAGATCCTGCCGCAGGAAGGTGCGGTCGAGAACCCGTCCGCGTCGCAGACGCCGCAGACTGCGGCCGACGACGATCAGGTCGTCGAGGGCGGCGAAGTCGTCGTCACCGGGTCGCTGATCCAGAACCCGAACCTGGTCGCCTCCAACCCGGTCACGGTGGTTTCCGAGCAGGAGATCGAGCTTCGCCAGAGCAACACGGCCGAGGCGCTGCTGCGCGAGTTGCCGGGCGTGGTCCCGTCGATCGGTTCGGCGGTCAATAACGGCAACGGCGGCGCGTCGTTCGCCAACCTTCGCGGTTTGGGTTCGAACCGCAACCTCGTGCTGCTCGACGGCGTGCGGATCGTTCCCGCCGAGCTCCAGGGCCGCGTCGACCTGAACAACATCCCGCTTGCGCTGGTCCAGCGCGCGGACGTGCTGACGGGCGGCGCGTCGACCACCTACGGCGCGGACGCGGTCACGGGCGTGATCAACTTCATCACGCGGTCCGACTTTTCGGGCATCGACCTGAATGTGTCGAACCAGATCACTGAGCGCGGCGACGGCAACATCTTCCGCGTGGATGCGACGATCGGCGCAAATCTGGAGGACGGCCGCGGCAATGTGGTGTTCTCGATCGGCTATCAGGAAGTGGACGAAGTATTCCAGGGCGACCGGGACGTATCGCGGTTCCAGGTCGACTCGTTCTCCGGCGCGGTCGGCGGCTCGGGCACGTCCGTCCCCACGCGCTTCTCCAACGTCAACCCGACCGGGGCTGATTCGATCGCGGGTGTGAACGCGGTGCAGGGCACGCGCCAGATCAATGCGGACGGCACGGCATTCCGCCCCGGCGCGGCGTTCGACCCCTTCAACTTCAATCCGCTGAACGTCTTCCAGACCCCGTTCGAGCGGTTCAACATGTACGGCGCGGCGAATTACGAGCTGTCGGACGCGGTCGAGGTCTACACGCGCGGCTTGTTCTCCAAGAACACCGTGTCGACGCTGATCGCGCCGTCGGGCGCGTTCGGCACTCCGGTCACGGTCAGCCTCAACAACCCGTTCCTGACTACCGCGCAGCGCAACGCTTTCTGCGCGTTCGACACCAATTCCGGGGTCGGCATCACCCGGAGCCTGTCGCAGGCGCAGTGCGACCTGGCCGCAACGGCGACCAGTCGCACCGACCCGAACTACCGCGAGGTCGCCACGGCGGTGTTCCGCCGCGCGACCGAGCTCGGGCCGCGCGTGTCGGACTTCCAAACGACCATCTTCGACTATCGCCTGGGCCTGCGTGGACCGATCGTCGGCAATATCAATTATGACGTGTTCGGCGCATATGGCGAGTCGGAGAACGTCCAGACTCAGTCGGGCTACACGCTCAACTCCCGCGTGCAGCAGTCGCTGTTGGTGAACGGCAACACGCCGGGCACGGTAAGCTGCCAAAATCCTGCCAACGGCTGTGTCCCTACTAACTTCTTCGGTCCGGAAGGCTCGCTGACGTCCAATCAGCTCGCCTTCCTCCAGGGTTCGAGCCAGATCTCGGTAGAGGTTTCGCTGGCGCAGGCGCGCGGTACGATCTCGGGCGATTTCGGGCTGGTCAGCCCGCTCGCGACCGAGGCGATCGGCTTCGCGGTCGGCGGCGAATACCGCAAGTACCGCGCTTCGCAGTTCTCCGACACGCTTTCGCAGTCGGGCGATCTCGGCGGCTCGGGCGGTGCGGCGCCTCTGATCAACGGCGGATATGAAGTGTACGAGGCGATCGGCGAGCTGATCGTGCCGCTGATCGTCGATCGGCCTTTCTTCAAGAGCCTGCAGATCGAGGGCGGCATCCGTTATTCGGACTACACCGTTCTGGCGGCGAACGAGCGGTCGTTCAGCACCACGACGTATAAGGGCGCAGGCAGCTGGGAGCCGTTTGACGGCGTGAAGATCCGCGGCAACTATGCCCGCGCGGTGCGCGCGCCCAATATCGCCGAGCTGTTCAACCCGGTGAACACGACGCTGACGAATCTGGCAGACGATCCGTGCGCCAACCTGCGTGACAATGGTTCGCAGATCCCCGGGCGCGCGGTCCCGACGGGCGTGCTCCGCGACGTCTGCATCGCCCAGGGAGCTCCGGCGGGCGTCATAGGGTCGATCGCCGTCCCAACGGCGGGTCAGGCTCAGTCGACCGGCGGCGGCAATCTCGATCTGACCGCCGAAAAGTCGAACAGCTATACGGTAGGCGGCGTGTTCACGCCGAGCTTCCTGCCCGGCTTCTCGGCCTCGGTCGACTACTACAACATCAAGATCAAGGACGCGATCACGCAGCCGGCACCGGCCGATGCGATCGCCGCCTGTTTTGGTGCTCTCAGCGTCACGAACCCGGCGTGCCTGGGAATTCGGCGCAACCCGATCGACGGGTCGCTGTCAGGCGACGCCACGACGACGTTGGGGCTTCCGCTGACCCTGTCCAACTTGGGGACGCTGAAGACCGACGGTATCGACGTAGTGCTGAACTACACTCAGGATATTGGCGAGGCCAAGCTCGGCTTGAGCTTCAACGGCAACTGGACCAACAGCAGCAAGTTCCAGGCGACGCCGAACTCGGTCAACCGGGACTGCGTCGGTCTATACAGCACGAACTGCAGCCTCACCGGATCGATCCAGCCGGAATTCAGCTGGAATCAGCGCACCACCATCGGCTTCGGGGACGTCGACATCTCGCTGCTATGGCGGCATCTCGACCGCGTCGATTACGAGTTCGCGAACGATCCGGAGGACGCGGCGTTCTCGGGGACGCTTGGTGGTGGGCTCGGTGCGCTAACCGGGCGGACCGTAGACTTCAACCGAATCAAGGCGCGTGATTACTTCGATTTGTCGGCGCGGATCGGCGTGTCGGAAAACTTTACGCTGATCGCGCTGGTGCAGAACCTGCTCGACA
This sequence comes from uncultured Sphingomonas sp., assembly GCF_964235535.1. GTDB lineage: Bacteria > Pseudomonadota > Alphaproteobacteria > Sphingomonadales > Sphingomonadaceae > Sphingomonas. The sequence goes on along the minus strand of NZ_CAXSBH010000009.1, from coordinate 44,013 downwards.
AGGACGCGCCGCTGGTGGGCAATACGGTCGGCAACACCACTTTCAACGGCGGCAACACCTATCCGTCGACCTACGACCCGCTCGGTCGCCGGTTCACCGTCACGGGCCGCGTCCGCTTCTGAGCGGAAGCGTTTCGGGGAAGTCTGGGGGCGGGCCGCGAGGCTCGCCCTTTTTCGTTTGGACGCTTCAGGCCAGGAGAGGTCGGGCCAGTCGTAAGGCGATCCCGGCCCTCTCGGCGACCGTTACCGCCCAGCGTTCCACGAGCTGGATCTCCTCGCGGTGGGCGTCGGACGCGGCTCGGTGCAACACGTCGCGGGCGGCGGCGTCGAATGCACCGCCGGTCTTGGCGTGGCGGGTGAAGATCGGCCCCGCCGCAATCGCGGCCGCCGCCGTGCGGTCCAGCGCCAACCCGTAATGGAGGGCAGCCGCTCCGAGCGCTCGCGCCGGGTTCGTCAGCAGGTCGACGCTCGACAGGGTCGCCACCCTCGGACCGAAGCGCGCCGCCAGAGCGGCGAACTCACGGTGTTGGGCGAGCCAGCCGAGCGCGGCGACCTGAAGGTCGGAATGGCGGAACAGCTCCTCGGGCGTGAAGCCGAACGGGTCCGCGCCGCCCGCCAGCAGCTTGGCCCACAGGTCGCGCACCCATAGGCGGCCCTCCAGCCCCTTGGAGGCGACGGACGCGATGAAGGTCCGGAGCGGCGCGTGAAGCAGGATCGCGCGCGCGTCCGTGCGTAGCGCCAGCGCGGCGGGGGCGAGTGGATTGACGAGGTTGGACGGCTTGATCAGCACGGCCTCGCCCGGCCGGGCGGTCTGTTCGAGCAGGAGCAACACCTCGTCGAGCGCCCTGGCGACGAGCGCCGGCGCGCCGCCGCGACCGCGCCAGCCGATCAGGTCGTTCAGGATCACGGGCTCCTTCAGCGCCGCGGCCACGCCGTCGATATCGAGCGCCCGGGCGAGCAACGTTGAGCAGCAGAAGGCCGAGTGGAAAAGGAAGTGGACGGGCGCGCGCCGCGCCGCCCCGGCCACCGTCGCCGCGCGCGCGGCCGGCACCGCACGGGCCGCGCCGGGCAGGTTCTCGTCGGTCAAAAACGTCGCGGCGCATAGCTCCGCGCGCGTCGCCGGGATGAGGTGGAACAGGTCGCGCTCGGGATCGAACCGATGCGCGAACCAGTCCGGCTCGGCGATCAACGCGGCATTGGCGGTTTGAGCGTTCGTCATGCAATGCTTGGTGCCACGAGCCTGTGCCGGTCGTCACCCCTCGTCTCGCGCGCCCTCTTTCCGGCGATGCCAAAACCGTGCATGTTCGCGGTTGAAACGAAGCGGAAAGGGCGGTGACATGATGCGATCGGCGGTGTTGACGGCGGCGGCGTTGGGGCTCGGTTCGGCGGCGGTCGCCCCGGCGGGGCAAGCTCCAGTGCCTGGTCCGGTGAAGCCCAAGATGATCTGTAAACGATCCGCCGATACCGGATCGCTGGTCGCCAGGCGCCGCGAATGCCGGACGCGGGTGGATTGGGACCGCATCGCGGAGGCGGCGCGGATGGGCGGCCAGTACGAGATTGACCGACAGATGACCCGCCCCGGCGGCACGTAGAACCGAGCGGTCGGACTTGGCGGGTTCAAACGATCCCACCGTCGCGCGCCTGATGCAGGCCGCGTCGCAGGCGAGCGGTCGGGGCGATCCGGCAGCGTTCGCGGCGGCCCTGCATCAGGTCGTAGAACGCGCGCCGGATCATGCGGAGGCGCTGAATGCGCTTGGCATGCAGTCGCTGGCGACCGACCCTCGCGAGGCTGAGGCGCTGTTCGCGCGCGCCGCCGCGGCCGATCCGAACGCCGCGCCATTATGGATGAACCTGGCGACCGCGCGGCGGCGGTTGGGGGACGATCCGGGCGAGCGCGCGGCGCTGGAGGGGGCGCTGGCGGTCGATCAGCGGCATTTGATGGCCAACGTGCGGATGGCCGAGCTGCATGAGCGGGTGGGCGAGCCGAACCAGGCGGCATTCCGGTGGGGCGGGGTGGTCAGCGTCGTCGAGGCGACGGCGCCGCGCCCGGCCGCGCTGGACGATCTTCTCGCCCACGCCCGCGCGCGGGTGGCCGACCGCGGCGTGCGGTTCGGGGGGGAGGTGGACGCGCAGCTCGAGACAGCCCGCGGCGGGGTCGACCCCGCCGCGCGGCGGCGGTTCGATGCGTGCGTCGATGCGATGCTGGGGCGGCGGCGGGTGTTCCATAACGAGCCGCACGGGCTGCATTTCCCGTTCCTGCCCGCCGACGAGTTCTTCGACCGGGCGCTGTTCCCCTGGATGGCCGAGCTGGAGGCGGCCGCGCCCGCGATCCGGGACGAGCTGGAGGCGCTGCTCGCCGCGCCCGACAGCGGCTTCGCGCCGTATGTCGACATGACTCCGGGCTCGCCGGTGAACAAATGGTCCCCGCTCGACCGGTCGGACGCGTGGAGCGCGCGCTATCTCTGGAAATATGGCGAGCGGCAGGCGGACGTGTGCGAACGCTGTCCGGCGACGGCGGCCGCGCTCGCCCGCGTCCCGCTCGCCGATATGCCGGGGAGGGGACCAACCGCCTTCTTCTCCGTGCTGAAACCCGACACCCGCCTCCCCGCGCATACGGGGGTGAGCAACGTCCGCGCGATCGTCCATCTGCCGCTGATCGTGCCGCCGGGGTGCGGTTTCCGGGTCGGGGGCGAGACGCGGGCGTGGGTCGAGGGCGAGGCGTTCGCGTTCGACGACACGATCGAGCATGAGGCGTGGAACGGCTCGGACGCGGTCCGCGCGGTGCTCATCCTCGACGTGTGGAACCCGCACCTTTCCGCCGCCGAGCGCGACATGCTGCGCGCGCTGTTCCGCACGCTCGGCGCGCTGGAGGACGCGCCCGCGGGGATGGGCGCGGTCGCCGACTAGCTCACCCCACCGCCAGCGCGAGCTTGCCCTCGCCCTCGTCCACCCGCACCGTCTGGCCGTCCTTGACCGCCCCGCGCAGGATCAGGTCGGCGAGGGGATCCTGGAGGTGGCGCTGGACCGCGCGCTTCATTGGCCTGGCGCCGTAGACGGGGTCGTAGCCGACGCGGCCTTGGATCAACCCCGGTGTTGCTCTTCAATCGTCGTCCAAGATGCCTAGCTCCTCCGTAACCTGCAGAGCATGGCGAATGTATCGGAATTGCAACACTTCGTTCTAAAAGCTTGTCACGTGGCGCGCCCGGGTTCGAACCACATTGCCGACGACCATTCTTCGACATTAAAGTTATCAAATATCGAGGCCGGTAGCGGGTGCAGATCAGACGTCAGCCGGTCGAAAATTTGAAGGGGTTTATGAGATGAGGATCGTCCGGACGCGACTGCTGTCGACGACGCTTCTGTTCGCTGTCGCCGTGATGGCTTCGCCGGCTTATGCCCAGAGCACCCAGTCGAGCGACGAAACGCCTGCACCGGTTCCTAACACCGTCGCGACCCAGGGACCGCAGGAAGCGGACGCGCCCGCTGAGGGCGAGGATGTCGTCGTGACCGGCTCGATCTTCCGCCGCACCGACATCGAGACGCCCTCGCCCCTCACCACCGTCACGGCTGAAGCCCTCGACCAGCGCGGGATCAATACCGTTCAGGAAGGGATCCAGCAGCTCACCTTTAATAACGGGCCCGCGCTGACGAACTCGTTCACGTCCAACGGCGCGTTCGCGGCCGGCGCGTCGTCGGTTTCGCTGCGCGGTCTGTCGACCAACTCGACTTTGGTGTTGTTCGACGGCTTGCGCGCGGCGTATTATCCCTTGGCGGACGACGGTAGCCGCAACTTCGTCGACCTGAACACCATACCCGACGATATCGTCGACCGGATCGAAGTTTTGCGCGACGGCGCATCTTCGACCTACGGCGCGGACGCGATCGCGGGCGTGGTCAACATCATCACCAAGCGCCAATTCGTCGGTATCGGCGCGCGCGTCGAGGCCGGCATCACGGAGCGCGGCGATGGGGCCAATCAGCGACTATCGTTGACGCTTGGAACCGGCGATCTCGACGAAGACCGGTTCAACGTCTACGCGAGCGGGTTCTACCTCCGGCAAGAGGCGCTATTCAATCACGACCGGCCATACCCGTTCAACACGGATGACCAGCGAGGGATCGGCACCGGCGGTCCGAACAACATCATCAACGGGCTGGATGCGAACGGCGCGTTTCAGGGCTTCTCCGACGCGAACACCGGGTCGGGCGCGTTGAGCACCTTTTACGTCCGCCCCGCGAATGCGGCCAACACTGCGGCGTTGGGTCGATACCAGCAGCTGAATCCGGCTCTCGGCTGCGTACGAGGATCCCAGTATACGCTAACCGGGGCGGACCTTGCCGCCAATCCGACCGCACCGGGTACGGTTTGCCAAGAGGACCTGACCAACCAGTTCGGCGTGATCTCGCCCAACATCGAGCGGTTCGGCGGCTCGGCACGTGCCACGGCCAAGGTCGGCGACAGTTCGGAGGCATACCTCCAAGTAAACTTTCAGCAAAGCAGGGTGAACTATACCGGGGGTACGCCGTTTATCCGAGCGAACGCGCCGGCCGGCATCCTCTTTCCCCGATTCTCCACGCAGACGAGCGGGCCGATCTTCGCGGCCGGCTCCGGCGTGCTCGCGCTTCCGGTGTTCGTATGCGCCGCGGCGACTAACTGCGACACGGCGACGGACCGCCGTCTCAATCCAAACAATCCGTTCGCCGCGCAGGGCCAAGTCGCGCGCCTGATCGGCCGATTGCCCAATGAACAGACCTTCAACGAGACGCGCAGCCGTGTTTATCGCGCGGCGGCGGGCGTCAACGGCACCGTGTTCGACGACTTGGACTATAGTTTCGATTTGACCGCGATGCACAATGACCTTCGCCGAACGCAGGACGGATTTGTCTTTATCTCCAATCTGCTGACTGCGATCGGCAATGGGTCATATAATTTTGCCAATCCGTCGGCGAATAGCCAAGCGACGCTCGACTTTCTGACCCCAGTAAACATCACCGGCTCAGAATCGGATTTATATCAAGCTCAGTTTTCAGCAGGTAAGAAACTGTTCGACCTGCCGGGCGGTCCGCTTCAGCTCGGCGTCGGCGTGGCGTTCCGCTACGAGTCCGTCGACTCGCCTAGCGCCAATCCCGACTCCAACGGGCCGACGAACCGCTATTTCACGATCAACGCGTTCGGATCTTCGGGAAGTCGCGAGGTCTATTCGGCTTTCGCCGAACTCGATGCACCGATCGTGGACCAGTTCACGGTCAATGCGTCGGGCCGATATGATAAATACTCGAGCGGCCAAGACGCGTTCTCGCCCAAGATCGGCGCCAAGTTCACGCCGATCCGGCAGGTCGCGATCCGAGGAACCTATTCGCGCGGGTTCCGCATTCCCAGCTTCGCCGAGGCTAACGCGCTACCGACCACCGGTTTCGTGACCGCGTCGTCGAGCATCTATCCGGACGCCTTCCTAGCTCAGTATAATTGCACGCAGGCGACCTTTTCGACGTGCCCGACCTACATCCGCACTGCGACGTACGGTTTGACCTCGCTTGGCACCGAGGATCTCGAGCCGGAAAAGTCACGCAGCTTTACCGGCGGTGTGATTCTCGAACCGATCCGCGGGGTCGCGATTACGATTGATTATTTCAACATCAAGAAGACCAACGCGATCACGACCGCGAACGCCTCGCCGGCGCTGGCGGCCTACTATGCGAATGCGGCGACTCCGGACGGTTACAACGTCATTGCGGACGTGACGGACTCCGCTTTTCCGAACGCGCGACCGCGCATCGGCTTTATCGAGTCGGGCTTCGTCAACGCCAACACGATCAAGTCGGAGGGCATCGACTTCTCCGCGACGGCAAGCTTTCCGTTCGGCGATGGATTTCGCTTCACCTCGTCCGCCGACGCCAGCCTGATTCTGGAACTCTCCACGACATTTCCCGATGGGACGAAAGAGCGCTACGAGGGCACTCTCGGCAACTTCAACCTTACCGCCGGATCAGGCACGCCCGAATGGCGTATCTCGTGGCAAAATACGCTCGACTTGGGCGACTTCATCCTAAGCGGGACGGCTAATTACTTCGACGGGTATAATCTCTCCGCCGAGGACCAGACCGGTCCGGGTACTCAAGGAGATGGTGGGCTAGCCCCGGAATATGTCGATCCGGACGTGCCTTCTTATACGACGGTGGACGTAACGGGCAGCTTCAAGGTCAACGATCAGTTCACCTTCTACGTCAACGTGCTCAACATCCTCGACGACTTGCCGCCAATCGACGTGGTGACCTATGGTGCCCACCTGTATAATCCCGTTCAGGGCGGCACAGGAATCTATGGTCGATCATTCCGCGCGGGCATACGCGTCGGTTTGTAGAACCGATCTGCTTAAGGAGGAGTGGTGTCCGGTCGGATGTCACTCCCTATCGTGTTTTGCGCCACCCCGAGCGCCAGCTTGCCCTCGCCCTCGTCGACGCGGATCGTCTGGCCGTCCTTGACCGCCCCGCGTAGGATCAGGTCGGCGAGCGGATCCTGGAGGTGGCGCTGGACCGCGCGCTTAAGCGGCCGCGCGCCATAGACGGGGTCGTAGCCGACGCGGCCTAGCCAGGCGCGCGCGGCGTCGGTGAGGTCGAGCGTTACCTTGCGGTCGGCCAGTAGCTTGCCGACGCGCGCGACCTGGATATCGACGATCGGGGCCATGTGCGCCTGGCCGAGCCGGTGGAACAGGATCACTTCGTCGAGGCGGTTGAGGAACTCGGGCCGGAAATGGGCGCGGATGATCTCCATCACTTGCGGCTCGACGGTGTCGACATCCTGATCGTCGGCGAGCGTCGTCAGATATTGCGAGCCGAGATTGCTCGTCAGGATGATGAGCGTGTTGGTGAAGTCGACCGTGCGGCCCTGGCCGTCAGTGAGGCGGCCGTCATCGAGCACCTGAAGGAGGATGTTGAACACGTCGCCGTGCGCTTTCTCCACCTCGTCGAACAGGATCACCTGATACGGGCGGCGGCGGACGGCCTCGGTCAGAACGCCGCCCTCCTCGTAGCCGACATAGCCCGGGGGCGCGCCGATCAGGCGGGAGACGGCGTGCTTCTCCATGAACTCCGACATGTCGATGCGGACCATCGCGGCGGGGTCGTCGAACAGGAACTCGGCCAGCGCCTTGGTCAGCTCGGTCTTGCCGACGCCGGTGGGGCCGAGGAACAGGAACGAGCCGAGCGGGCGGTTGGGGTCCTGCAATCCCGCGCGCGCTCGGCGGACGGCGGTGGATACGGCGTGGACGGCGTGCGCCTGGCCGATGACGCGGCGGCCGATCGCCTCTTCCATCTTCAGGAGCTTGTCGCGCTCGCCCTCCAGCATGCGTTCGACGGGGACGCCGGTCCAGCGGCTGACGACGCCCGCTATGTCGTCGGCCGTCACCTCCTCGCGCAGCATCGCGCCCTCGGTCGCGACGCCGGCCTCGGCGAGCTGGCGCTCGAGCGCCGGGATCGTGCCGTAGGAAAGCTCGCCCGCGCGCGCGAGGTCGCCGGTGCGCTGCGCCTGGTCGAGCGCGATGCGCGCGGCGTCGAGCTGCTCCTTGAGCTTAGCCTCCGCGCCGATCTTGTCCTTTTCGCCCTGCCAGCGCGCGGTGAGCGCGGCCGACTGCTCCTCCAGCCCGGCCAGATCGCGCTCCAACGCCCCTAGCCGGTCGCGCGAGGCGTCGTCGCTCTCGCGGCGGAGCGCCTCGCGCTCGATTCTTAGGCGAAGGATGCGGCGGTCGAGCGTCTCGATCTCCTCGGGCTTCGACTCCACCTCCATGCGGATGCGGCTGGCGGCCTCGTCCATCAGGTCGATCGCCTTGTCGGGGAGGAAGCGGTCGGTGATGTAACGGTTCGACAGGGTCGAGGCGGCGACGATCGCCGCGTCGGTGATGCGGACGCCGTGATGGAGCTCGTACTTCTCCTTCAGCCCGCGCAGGATCGAGACGGTGTCCTCGACGGTCGGCTCGCCGACGAAGACGGGCTGGAAGCGGCGTTGGAGCGCGGGATCCTTCTCGACATGCTTGCGGTATTCGTCGAGCGTGGTCGCGCCGACGCAGTGGAGCTCACCGCGGGCGAGCGCGGGCTTGAGCAGGTTGCCCGCGTCCATCGCGCCCTCCGACTTACCCGCGCCGATCAGCTGGTGCATCTCGTCGATGAACAGGACGATGTCGCCCTCGGCCGCCTTGACCTCGTCGAGCACGCCCTTGAGCCGTTCCTCGAACTCGCCGCGGTATTTGGCCCCGGCGATCAGCGCGCCCAGATCGAGCGACATGAGGCGGCGACCTTTCAACGTGTCAGGCACGTCACCGTTGGCGATGCGCAGCGCCAGCCCTTCGGCGATCGCGGTCTTGCCGACGCCGGGCTCGCCGATCAGCGCGGGGTTGTTCTTGGTCCGGCGCGCGAGGATCTGGATCGTCCGTCTGATCTCCTCGTCGCGGCCGATGACGGGATCGAGTTTGCCGTCGCGCGCGGCCTGCGTGAGGTCGCGGGCGAATTTCTTGAGCGCGTCGTAGCGGTCCTCAGCGCTCGCCGTGTCGGCGGTACGGCCCTGACGGAGCTGGTTGACCGCGGTGTTCAGCGCGTCCGGCTTGACCCCCGCCGCCGCGAGCGCGCGGCCGGCCGGGTTCGACGACATAGACACGGACAGCAACAGACGTTCGACGGTCACGAAACCGTCGCCCGCCTTGGCGGCGATCTGTTCGGCCTGGTCGAGCAGGCGCACCGCGTCGTTGTCGAGGCCGGGCGTCTGTTGCGCACCGCCGCCGCTGACGGCGGGCACTTTGGCGAGCAGCGCGTCGGTCTCGGCAACCGCGCGCTTGGCGTCGCCGCCGGCCGCGCCGATCAGTCCGGCGGCCATGCCCTGCTCGTCCTCGAGCAAGGCCTTCAGGATGTGCTCGGGCGAGATCCGCTGATGGTTCATGCGGATCGCGACGGTTTGCGCCGACTGCAGGAAGCCCTTGGCGCGGTCGGTGAATTTTTCGAGGTTCATGTGGGTCCTTGTGCTCGCTTCGTGAGATAAAGTCCGGCGAAAGCGGCACAAGGGCGGCGAACGGCGTATGAGCCCATGCCGGCGGTGTGCCGATCCGGGCGGTTCGCCGATCGCGCGGCTTGCATCGCGTCGCTAGCTCGCGCAGCAACGGCGGGGCGAGACGAAGGGGATTGGCATGATCGTGACCGGCGAGGCGGAGCTCCAGGCGGTCCGCGCAGTCCCCCACCGCGCGCCCGCCCTGTCGGTCGTCGTGCCCACCTTCAACGAGCGCGACAACATGCGCGCATTCGTGGCGGCGGTCGGGGAGGCGCTGGGCGACCTGCCATGGGAGATGATCGTCGTGGACGACGACAGCCCCGACCGTACGTGGGCGGAGGTGGCCGAGATCGCGAAGGGGGAGCCGCGCGTGCGCTGCCTGCGCCGGATCGGGCGGCGCGGCCTGTCGTCGGCGGTGATCGAGGGCGTACTGGTCGCCAACGCCGAGGTCGTGGCGGTGATCGACGGCGACTTCCAGCATGACGAGACGCTGCTGCGTCCGATGTACGACCGGCTGCGGAACACGGGGGCCGACCTGGTCGTCGGCACGCGCTATGCCGGCGGAGGCGGGGTCGGCGAGTGGGACGAACGCCGCGCGCGGATGAGCGACCTTGCGACCCGGATCAGCCGCATGCTCGTCGGCCACCAGACGAGCGATCCGATGAGCGGCTTCTTCACGGTCCGGCGCGCGGCCTTCGCGTCGGCGATCTATGACCTGTCGCAGCAGGGCTACAAGATCCTAATCGACCTGATCTCGTCGGCACCCGTGCCGCTGAAGATCGAGGAGATGCCGTACGTATTCCGGACGCGGCGCGCGGGCGAGAGCAAGATCAGCCTGATGGTGCTCGCCGAGTTCGCGTTCCTGCTGATCGACAAGCTATCGCGCGGGCTGATCCCGCCGCGCTTCGTCCTGTTCGCGATCGTGGGCGGGCTCGGGTTGGGCGTCCATCTGGCGCTGCTGTCGGTCGGCGGCGCATTGGGCCTGAGCTTCCTGCCCGCCCAGTCCTACGCCGTCGTTGGGTCGATGGTGTTCAACTACGTCGTGAACAACGAGTTCACCTACCGCGACAAGCGGCTGCGGGGCCGGAGCTTCCTGGTCGGGCTGCCGCTGTTCATGGTGGTATGCAGCATCGGCGCGGTCGCCAATGTGGGCGTGGCGGACCTTGCGATCCAGCAGACTGGAAACTGGTCGCTGTCGGGGATCGCGGGCGCGGTAATGGGCGCGGCGTTCAACTTCGGCGCGGCGAGCAGCTTCGTCTGGGGCAGGCGGCGCAAGCGGCCATCGGCGACGGTCACGGCAGCTTGACCCCCGCCGCGCAGCACCGGCCGGACCCGGGCGGCCTGCTGCCGCTGCTCGCGATCCTGGCGCTTGCGCTCGCGGTGCGCGTGATCGGCCTGTCCTACTCGCTATGGTACGACGAGATCGCGTCGATGGAGTTCGCGCGCACGCCGCTGCGGCGGCTCTGGTCCGGGTGGATGATCCGCGAAACCAATCCGCCGCTTTATTACAGCTTGCTCGGGGGTTGGACCGCCTTGTTCGGCGACGGCGACGCGGCGGCCCGGTCGCTGTCGGTGGTCATCGGGATGGCGGGCGTCGTGTTCGCCTATCTGGTCGGACGGGCGATGGCGGGGCGGCGCGCGGGCCTGATCGCGGCGGCGCTGCTCGCGCTGTCGGCGCAGCACGTCCTCTACAGCCAGCAGGTCCGCGGGTACGTGCTGGCCCACACCGCCGCGCTCGCCGCGATCCTGGGCGTACTCCTTTTCCTGCGGGAGACGGAAGACAGCGGCCCGGCGGTCGCGCGGCGGCGGGCGCTGATGCTCTACGCTGCGGCATGCGTCACGGCGCTTTACAGTCATACGACGTTGGTGCTGCTGCCGCTCCTGCTGAATGCGTATGTGGCCTGGCGCTTCCTTGCCGCACGCCGCGCCCGCCCGCTCGGGGCGGCGGCGGCCGAGTGGGTGGCGGCCAACGCGCTGGTCGTGCTCGCATGGGCGTGGTGGGGCACGCTTACCGTCGCGCAGGCGCGCAATGCCTCCAACATCGGCTGGATCGCGCCGCCGTCGTTCCCCTACGCCGTGCGGATGACGCTGGAGAGCTACGCGTCCTGGGGGTTCGGTCTGCTGCAGCTGCCCGCGGCCGCCGTCGCCGCGGCCGTCGCCGGGTGGGGCGCATGGGCGGCTCGGTCGCGCGGCGGGCTGATGCTCGCGCTGCTGGCGGCGGGGACGCCCGTGCTGCTGTTCGTGCTGAGCCGCGCGGTGCCCGTGTTCCTGCCGCGCACCGTCTATTTCGCGGCGGGCGCGTTCGCGGTGCTGGCGGGGGTGGGCGTCGCCGCGTTGCCCGGGCGCGCCGCGCGGGCGGGAGTGCTGGCGCTGCTGGTCGCGGCGCAGGTCGCGGGGCTGGCGGCCTGGTGGCCCCGCCGCGAGATCGAACCCTGGCGCGCACTGGTGCGCGACGTCGCCGCGACGGATCCGGCGGGCGTGGTCGTCACGCTCGGCAAGGGACCGGCTTTTGCGATCAGGCGCTATTGCCGACCGCCGGACTGCCGGTTGCGCGTGCGCACCATCCCGTTCGCGGCGACCGACCGCTGGGCTTCGGGCTTCCCCGCGATCGGCCCGCTGGCCGAGCGCGCGGTGCCCGAACTGCTGCGGCGCGAGGGGCGGATCGCGACGGTAGCCTGGGTCGATCTCGACGCGGGCCGTTCGGTCGGGCGCACGGGCGTCCGCGAGGAGCGCCCGCTGGTACGGTACCCGCCGAGCGCGAGTATCGGTTACGCCGTGCTGGCGCGGTGAAGCCGCAGGGACGCCACGCCGGCATCGAGGCGTGGTTGCCGGGGGCAAGCAGGAAGTCTAACTCGGACGGGATATCCAGGAAGGTCGCTCATCCATGCATCTGAAATACTTGGCGCTTGCCGGGGCCGCGCTCGTCCCGTCCGCTCAAGTTCAGGCGGCCACGCCCGCGGCGGTCGGTCCGGCCCCCGTGTCGCAGCTCGTCCGCTCGGTCGATATCCCCTATCAGCAGTTTAAGCTTCCCAACGGCTTACGCGTCATCGTCCATACCGACCGCAAGGCCCCGGTGGTCGCGGTGTCGGTGTGGTACGATGTAGGCTCCAAGCACGAGCCCCAAGGCAAGACGGGCTTCGCGCATCTGTTCGAGCATCTGATGTTCAACGGGTCGGAGAACGCGCCGGGCGAATTCTTCGAACCGCTGAAGGTGGTCGGCGCGACCGATTACAACGGCACGACGAGCTACGACCGGACCAACTATTTCGAGACGGTGCCGACCGCCGCGCTCGACCGGGCGCTGTTCCTCGAATCCGATCGGATGGGGTATCTGCTGGGCGCGATCACCCAAGCCAAGCTCGACGAGCAGCGCGGAGTCGTCCAGAACGAGAAGCGCCAGGGCGACAACCAGCCCTACGGGTTGCTGCGGTACAAGCTGCCTGGCGGACTGTTCCCGGCCGGGCATCCGTACAACCATACGACGATCGGTTCGATGGCCGATCTCGACGCGGCGTCGCTGGACGACGTGAAGAACTGGTTCCGCGACAATTACGCGCCCAATAACGCGGTGCTGGTGCTGGCGGGCGACGTCGATGTCGCGACCGCGCGGGCCAAGGTTACGCAGTATTTCGGCGCGATCCCGCGGGGACGCGCGAGCGTGAAGCGGCCCGCGCCGATCGCCGCGCTGCCGGCCGCGGTGAACGAGACGCAGCGCGACCGGGTGGCGGCGCCACTCGTCACGCGGAGCTGGTCGGTGCCCGGGCTGAACGAGGCGGACGCCGCCGCGCTCGACGTCGCGGGCGGGGTGCTGGGGGGCCTGAGCTCGTCGCGGCTCGACAATGCGCTCGTGCGGCAGGAGAAACTGGCGGTACAGGTTAGCGCGGGCAACCGCGCGTTCGCCGAGGTCGGCTCGTTCTCCGTCACCGCGGTGGCCGCGCCGGGGGTGGACCAGGCGCTGCTCGAGCGGCGGCTGGACGCGGTCGTGGCCGACTTCGTCCGCACCGGGCCGACCGCCGACGAGGTCAACCGATACGTCACGGGCGTCGTCGCCAACCGGGTCGCGGGGCTGGAGTCGGTCGGCGGGTTCGGGGGCAAGGCGGTGGCGCTGGCGGAGGGCGCGCTCTATTCGAACGATCCGGGCTACTACAAGAAACGGCTGCAGGCGCTCGGCCGCCAGACGCCCGATACGGTCAAGGCGGCGATGAACCGCTGGCTGACTCGCCCGGTCTATGCGTTTGCGATCGTGCTGGGTGCGCGCGATGCGTACCAGAATGCCGCAACTCCCGCCGCCGCCGTGGTCAAAGCGGCCGACACGCCGTTCCAGGGCACGCGCGGCGCATTGCCGGCTGTAGGCGATGTCGCGTCGCTGAGCTTCCCCGCCGTGCGACGCGCGAAACTCAAGAACGGGATCGAGGTGGTCTATGCGCAACGGACCGCCGTGCCTATCACCCAAGCCGTGCTGAGCTTCGATGCGGGCGTCGCGGCGGACGTGCCGGGCAAGCTCGGTACGCAAGGCTTGACGCTGGCGGTGATGGACGAGGGGACGACGACGCTCGACTCGATCCGCTTGGCCGAAGCCAAGGAGCGGCTGGGCGCGGACATCGGCACGGGCGCGTCGAACGACCGCACGACCCTGTCGCTCGAGGTGCCGAGCGCGAACCTGCAACCCGCGCTCGACCTGTTCGCCGACGTGGCGCGCAACCCCGCCTTCGCCGACGCGGAGGTGCAGCGCGTCAAGCAGCAGCAGCTCGCCGGGATCGCGCAGGAGCTCACCAGCCCGCAAGGCTTGGCGGGCCGCGTGCTCCCGCCGCTGATCGCAGGGCCTGACAGCCCCTACGCCAAGGCGCAGGGCAGCGGCGATCCGCGCGCGGTGGCGGCGCTGACGCGGGCCGACCTGGTGGCGTTCCGCGACGCCTGGCTCCGGCCCGACAAGGCCAAGCTGTTCGTGACGAGCGACCGGCCGCTGGAGGAAGTGCTGCCCGCGCTCGACCGGCGGTTCGGCGACTGGCGCGGGGTCGGCGTCGCAGGGGTCAAGAACTTCGGCGCGGCGCGGCCGGGGACTCCGAAGATCGTGCTGATCGACCGGCCGGACAGCCCGCAATCGCTGATCCTGGCGGCGCTGCCCACGCCGTTGAAGGGTACGGACGACCTGCTGGCGGTGCAGACGGCGAACGACGCGCTGGGCGGGAGTTTCCTGGGGCGCATCAACACCGACCTGCGCGAGACGCGGGGCTGGTCCTACGGTGCACGCGGGTCGTTCGCACAGGCCGAGTACGCCGCGCCCTATATCGTGTCGGCGCCCGTCCAGGCGGACAAGACGGGTCCGTCGATCGCCTCGCTGAAGGTCGACGTGGCCGAGTTCGTGACGACCAAGCCGTTGACGCAAGTCGAGTTCGAGCGGGCGATCACGGGCGCGGTACGCGCGCTGTCGGGCAATTTCGAGACGTCGGGCGCGGTGCTGGGTGCGATGCAGAGCAACGACTTGTTCCGGCGGCCCGACGATTACTACGCCCGGATCACGCAAAGCTACCGGGTGATGACGCGCGACCAGCTCGACGCGGCGATCAAGCGGGTGATCGACCCGAACAAGCTGATCTGGGTCGTGGTCGGGGACGCCAAGGTCGTCCGGCCGCAGCTTGACAGCCTGGGGCTGCCCGTCGAGGTGATCCCCGCGGCGGCGGTCGCCGGGGGCGCGGCCGCGCCCGCGCGTACCGCCTCCAACTGATGGAGAGTGACATGGCTGGAGTGGACGGCACCTACGACTGCGTGGTCAAATCACCGCTGGGCGACCAGAAGATGACGCTGACCGTCAAGAGCGACGGCGACTCGTTCACCGGCACCGTGTCGGGCGCGATGGGCGGAAGCGACGTGACCGGCGAGGTGCGCGGCGACCTGATAAGCTGGAAGCAGCAGATGACGGTGCCGATGCCCATGTCGCTCGATTGCCAGGGCACCGTGTCCGACGCAGGGATCACCGGCACCGTCGGCGCGGGCGCGTTCGGCAGCTTCCCCATGACGGGCACGCGTACCGCCTGATCCGCCGCGCCCGGACGGCTGCGACGCCCCGTCCTCCTTGTGGAGGGCGGGGCGTTTCGTTTAGCGGTGCGTCGGGGCCGGGGGAACGATCACATGCCGACGACGACCGAGCTGTTCCTGCTCGCGATGATCCTGATCTTTTCCGTGCCCTACCTCGTTTGGCGGCTGGGGCGCACGGATTATTGGGCGCCGCTGGTCGTGGTGCAGATCGTCGGCGGCATCCTGCTCGGGCCAGGCGTGCTCGGGCGCGTGTTTCCCGATTATTACGTGTTCGTATTCCGGCCGGAGGTCATCGCGCCGTTGAACGGCATCGCCTGGTGGGCGGTGATGATCTTCGTCTGGCTGGCCGGGATCGAGCTCGATCTGAGGCAAGCGTGGGCCAAGCGCGGGGAGACCGGGGTGACCGCCGGGCTGGCGCTGGGCGTGCCGCTCCTGTTCGGCAGCGCGGCCGCCTGGGTGCTCCTGCGGTCGCCGGGTTGGGCGGGACCCGCCGCGCGGGAGTGGCAGGCCGTGCTCGGGATCGGCATGGCGTGCGCGGTCACCGCGCTGCCGATCCTGGTACTTCTGATGGAGAAACTCGCCATTCTGCGCGAGCCGCTGGGCCAGCGGACGCTCCGTTACGCCAGCATGGACGACGTCGCGATCTGGGGCGTGCTGGCGTTGATCCTGCTCGACTGGGAGCGGGTCGGGCGGCAGGTCGCGTTCCTCGTCGCCTTTGCGATCGCCGCCTGGGCGGTGCGCCGGCTGATGGCGCGTATCGCGGAGGATGATCGCTGGTATGTGGGGCTGATCTGGCTGGCGGCGGCCGGCTTCGCCTCCGATTGGGCGGGACTGCACTATATGGTGGGCGCGTTCCTGGCGGGCGCGGTGCTCGACGCGGATTGGTTCAACCGGGAGCGGCTGGACTTCTTCCGGAATGCGATCCTGCTTGCGGTGATGCCGGTGTTCTTCCTCAGCACGGGCCTGCGGACCCGTTGGGACCTGGGCGGCGTCGCCGTGTTCGGCGCGGCGGCGTTGCTGCTCGCGGCGTCGGTGGGAGGCAAGCTGGCGGGCGTCCACCTGGCGGGACGCGTCCTGAAATGGCGGCCCGGGGAGGCGTCGCTGATCGGGTGGCTGCTTCAGACCAAGGCGCTGATCATGATCATCTTCGCCAATATCCTGCTCGACCGACAAGTCATCACCAACGTGACCTTCACCGCGCTGCTGCTGATGGCGGTGGCGAGCACGATGCTGACCGTGCCGGTGGTGACGCCCAAGCTGCGCCGAGCGGGTGCGGCGCTGATAAAGAAGAGTTAGCTCAACACCACCGCGTTCGCGCCCGCCGCCTTGGCGAGCATGCTGCTCATGGCCTTCAGCAATTTGCCCATCGCCACGGGCTTCAGGATCACGTCGTCCGCGCCTTGGGCCATGCAGCGTTCGCGCAGGTCGACCGCGGTGTCGGCGGTGACGACGATCACGGGCAGCTGCGCCTTGGCGTCGGTGCGCGCGCGCAGATGGCGGATAGCGGTCAGCCCGTCCATGCCGGGCATGCGCAGGTCCATCAGGATGATCGAATATTGCCCGTCGTCGATCATCTTCAGGCCGGTCTCGGCGTCGGCGGCCTCCGACATCTGCGCGCCGACCACGCTCAGCATGTCCTTGACCACCCGTCGGTTCATCGCGTCGTCTTCAACGAACAGGACCTGCATGCGGTTACGCCTTTTGTACTTCGAAGTCAGGAACTAGCGCCCGATCGGTAAACAGCCCGTTACCGATTCGGGCGGACGACCTCACGCCGCGCGCGCGCCGAGCAGGTCGGGGGCGACCAGGCTGTCGGGATCGTCGCCATAGAGCGATTTGAACGCGGCCATCAGGTCGGCCGCGCCGATCGGCTTCACGATCAGCTGCTCGCCCCCCACCGCCATCGCCTCGGCGATGGTCAGGCCCGCCGCCGCGGGCGCGAGCAGCAGGCTGCAATGCGCGTCCGCGGCGCGCGCGGCGCCCGTCAGGTCGCGCAAGGTGGAGATGAGATCGATACCCTCCCCGGCGATCGAGCCGACATCGATCACGATGTGCGTCGGCGCGTCCGATCCGGCGAGCGCGGCGAGCGCGGCGAGTGCGTCGGCGACGGTGTCGGCGACCGCGACATGCCCCGCCTCCGCGCCCAGCAGCACGCGCATCACGCCTTGGTTCAGGGGATTGCGGTCGAGGATCAGCATGCGCGCCTGCCCAAGCGTCCGGTCGTGCTCGGGTTCGGCGGTCGACGCCTTCTCGACCTCGGCGCGGATGAGCGGCAGCAGCGCCTCGAAGGTCGTACCCTGGCCGAGTATGCTCGATACGGCAATGTCGCCGCCCAGCGCGATCGCCAGCTTCTTGCAGATGGCAAGCCCTAGGCCGGTGCCGCCGAACTGGCGGGTGGTGCCGCCGTCGACCTGCTTGAACGCCTCGAAGACCGCCGCCTGCTGGTCGAGCGGGATGCCGATGCCCGTGTCGATCACGCGGATCGCCAGCATTTCCGTTCCATCTTCCGAGGTCTCGACGCCCGCAAACAGCGTCACGCGCCCGACGCTGGTGAATTTCAGCGCGTTGGACATCAGGTTGAACACGATCTGGCGCAGCCGCCCCCCGTCCGACACGATCCGCCTGGGAAGGGCGTTCATATCGAGCACCAGCTCCAGCCCCTTGGCCTGCGCGTGCCCGCCCCACAGCCGCGCGGCGTCGTCGAGGATCGCGGCCAGATCGGTCGGCTCCGACGCGACGGTCAGCTCGCCCGACTCCATCTTGGCGACGTCGAGGATGTCGTCGACGAGCGCCTTCATCGTCTCGCCCGCGCCGTGGACCACCTCGATCCGCTCGCGGACGGCCGCGTCGATGCCGCGGTCGGCGAGCAGCACCTGCGTCATCCCCAGGATGCCGTTGAGCGGCGTGCGGATCTCATGGCTGGTGGTCGCCAGGAACTCGGTCTTGGCGGTCAGCGCCTTCTCCAAAGCGCCGTTGACGTCGGTCAGCGAGGTGTTCGCGGCCGCCACCGCGTCGCGGCTGCGGCGGACGGCGAAGAAGCCGAACAACAGCACGCACAGGATCACCGCGCCGGCTGCCGCCAGGCTGCCGAACAGGATGTTGCCCGCGCGGCTCTTGTCGCGCTCCACCGCGATGTCGCGGGCGAGCTGTTCCTGCTTCAGTTTGGAGATCTGAAGATCCTGATTGGCGAAGTCGAACCGCGCGGCCATCAGCTGCGACGCGGTGGTCGCAGTCAGCGTCTGCGCTTCCTTGTCCAGCCGTTCGAAGGCTTTCAGATGCCGCAGCGCGAGCGCGATGTCGCCGCGCTTCTCATAGACCAGCGCCGCCGCGTGATGATGGTCGCGGAACAGGGCGTCCGAGCTTTCGAGATCGACGCCCGCGAAGGTCTGGTCCATGAGCGTCGCCGCCCGATCGAAATCCTGGCGCGCGATCGCCACCATGGCGGCTGAGCCATAGACCGAACGCCGCCATTCGGCCGCTTCGCCCCTGGCGGTCAGGCGCATCGCCTCGTCGACGGCGGCCTGCGCGCGCCCGAGCCGCCCCGCCTCGGCCTCCGATTCGGCCAAGTTGGCGTTGATGCGCGCCTGCAGCAACCGCGCGCCCAATTTGCGCGCATGGACCAGCGCTCCCCGATATTCCTCCGCGGCCATCGCGTGGCGGCGCTGCTTGCGATACACTTCCGCCCGGTTGTTACGGAGCGTCAGGCTCAGCATCGCGTCCTTGGGATAGGCAGCCTCCGCCTGACGCGAATAGTCCAACACCCGCTCGTAATCATTTGCATCGAAATAAATCAGTCCAATATCCTGCAACGTCAGCGCGCGGGCGCGTGCGTCGCCGACCCTCCGGAACACGTCATGCGCGCTCTGGTAGTCGCGCAGCGCGTCGAGCGGCCGCCCGGTCATCGCGGCGATCGATCCGCGCGACCGGAGCACGTCGCCATGGAGCTTGGTGTTGGGCGCCGTCCGCATAACGGTGGCGAGCGCCCGGTCGATGGGGGAAACGGCCTCGTCCGCATGATTCAGGAACAGCTGCGCCTCGCCCTCCAGCATTAGCGCGGTCGCGACCGCGACCTCCTTGCGAGCGCTGTCGGGAAGACGCCCGGCCGCCGCCCGCATGTCCATGGCCGAGAGCAGCGCGTCGCTCGGATCGCGCATCAACGCCTGGCGGATCTGCGCGACGCGCCCCTCTATCGCCCTGAAGCGCTGGTCGTCCGCGGCGGCGGCGGGGACGGCCGCGCCCGCCAGCAGGAGCGCGAGCGGCAATGCCTGGAACAGCGAGAGGATAGACATGGCCTCAGACTATAAAGCCGACCGGTTAAGGTCCTCTCAAGGCGGATGGGCCGCCGCCTCGCCGGCGACGGCCCTTCCGAGCAGGGGATCGTTCGATCAGAAGCCTAGGCGGAAGCTCCCGCCCAGCGTCACCGCCGACTGGTCGGCCGCGTCGCCGCGCAGGTTGGCGCGGCCGAACAGGCTCAGATCGGCCTGACCGCCCAGCACCGACCGGCCGTACATGGCTTCCGCGACGAAGCGGCGCTCACCGCTCTGGAGCGCGAAAGTCTCGATCTCCGTTCCCAGCGCGCCGGTCCTGCGGTTGATCACCTTGAACTGGTTCACCGCGATCGACCCGCTCTCGACATGGAGCGGTTGGGCGAGGGTGATCCGCGCCCGGTCCCGCTCGTCGAATAGCCCGACCTTGGCTACCGCGACCTGGAACGCGCTGCTGACGAGACCGCCCGCCGCGACGCCCATATTCTGACGGCTCAGGTCCGTCGCCCGGGTCCGGCCGACCGTGCCCGACATCGACACCGCCAGCCCGTGGCCGGGAGTCACGTCCGTGCCGAAGGTGGCGGCGTCCGTGGTCGTACCCTGCCGGAGGTCGAACCGGTCGAGCGACTGGACGCCGAGTAGGCCCGTATCCTCACCGAGCATCGTGTAGCTCGCCGTGGCGTTCAGCCAACCGGCGGCGCGGTAGCGGACCGACAACAGGCTGGCGTTCGCGCGGTACGGCTCCAGCCGGCCGAGCGCCATCCGGTCGGCCTGCGACAGCTGGTCCAGGTCACGCCGGGCGGTCTGGGTCGATGCGCCTGCCGATACGGTGAGCCGGTCGGTCAATGCCACGTCCGTCGCGACATATCCCGAGCCGGAAGCGAGCCCCAAAAACGGATTCGCGCCGCCGGTCTGGAGATCATAGTCGGACTGGAAGCCGAAGCCTGCCCGGCCGTCGATATCCGCACCGCCCGAACCGCTGCCAAAGCGCATCGCGATCCGTCCGTCAGGGCTGCTGAACGCCATCCCCGTGTCGAACGGCGTCGTGCCCTGTCGCAGACCCGGACGCCAGGCCCGCGGCGACATGGTGACGGTCGCGCTGATCTCGCCGAAGCCGGCCGTCGGCGCGGTGAGCCTAGCCGGGCCGAAGCTGGGCCCGGTGTCGCCCGCAAAGCGGGTGGGCGTCCCCAGCGCCGTTTGGAAGCGGCTCTGGAGATAGGCGTTCATCTGGTCGCGGTTCGACCCCACCGTCTGGCCGACCAGTTTGGACGACATCGGGATGTAGAAGTCGCGGTGCGAGCTGGTCGTCTTCTCGAACACGTAGAAATAGGCCCGGTTCGCCTCCCAGGTGGAACGCGTATAGGCGCTGGTCGCGCGGAGCGTCGCGAACGAGGTGCTGACGAGCCCGCCGCCGTTGGTACTCTGCTTGAACTCCACCTTGTTCCAGTCGAGCGGGGCCATTGCGGCCTCGACGTTCAGCATCCCGCGGCCGTAGATCGGATCGGTCCCGCGCTCGCCGAGGTCGGTGGCCGAACTCAGGATGATGTGCGCTACGTCGATAGGCTTTTCGGTCAGCCACGGCCAACGCTCGGCGATCAACGCCACCGTGCCCGACACTAGCGGCGCCGCGAACGACGTGCCCGACATGCGCGTGACGCCGCTCTTCACGCCGGCCGAGAAGTCGCCGGTGCCATCGTCCACCAGCATGAATTCGCCGGGGGCGACCAGAAACCGGTTCATCAGGAGCCCGCTCTCCTTCAGATAATCGGACTTGCCGTCGAAGCGCTGTTCCGTCGCGCTCCAGCGCAGCGTGTTCTTGCAGACGCCGTTGTCGGTGAGGCAGACGACGCCGGGCCGGTTCGAGAAGCCGGAGATCGCGTTGTCGGGGTTGACGGAGCCGACCACGAGGAAGGTGCTGTCCAGCGCGCCCGCCATGTTGACGTGTTCCGTCTGGGTGATCCCGTCATTACCCGCGGCGATCACGAACACGGCGTCCTGGATGTCCGACTTGACGTCGCTGTCGCCCAGCACGTTTCGCCAATTGTGGTGAAAGGTGTAGCCGGGCACGCCGAGCGACAGGTTGATGACGTGGACGTCCTTCTCCAGCTCGTCGCCCAGCCAATGCAGCCCCTTGGTGATGTCCTCCCAAGATGCCGTTTGAGTGCGGTCGAACGGCACGTAGCTGTAGAGATCGGCCTTGGGCGCGAGGCCCATCACGCCGCGTCCGTCATGCGCACCGACGATCAGGCTGGCGACCGCGTTGCCGTGTGCGCCCGCCACCTGCGAGACACCGCCGGCACCCGCGACGTTCGCCTTGGGATCGGCGGTGACCGCGAAGTCGAGCAGGCCGACCCTGACCTTTAACTGGTTCTTGTCGCCGTTCAGCCCGGAGCCGAGCTGCTGCGACATGGCGGGCGTCCAGTTGACCGCCTTCATCCAATGGTCGACCGAGTCCACGCCCGAAAAGAGCAGGACGTTGTCGCGCCAGTCGAGCAGGAACAACTCCATGTCGACCTCGTTCATGCCCGCTATCGAGCGTGCGTCGCCGAGGTTGACACCCCATTTCCCGAGCATCCGGTTAGAGAAGCCGTCCTCGAAGGACTTGCCGGTCTGCGTCTGGACGGCCGATCCCCAGACGCCCTTGGTGGTGGCGACCAGCCCGGTGATCTCGCGGTGGATCCCCTGATAATCACTCGGCGCGGAGTCGAAGGAGAGCAGCGTGCCGTCCATCGCGCGAATGCGGCTGGCCATCGCGCGGATTCGGCTGGCAAAGGACTCGACGGTGCCGTCCATCGCGCGGATGCGGCTCGCGCTCGCCATCAATGCGCCCTGAGAGCCGTATTGCGAACCCCAGAAGGTGTTCCCGGTCAAGTTGTAGGTGTAGGCGCCGATCACCGGATCGGTCGACATGGCGCGGATGCGGCTGGCGAAGCCGCTGAGCTCGCCGGCCATGGCGCGGATACGGCTGGCCGACGCGCCCACCTTGTCCTCCATCGCGCGGATGCGGCTGGCGGTGCCGACGACGTCGCCGGCGAAGGTGGTGGTCCGGCCGGAATTGAGGCCGATCGGTCCGCTGAGCGGGCGGATGATCCCCCGCCCGCCGGCGCTCATTGCCTCCAAGCGCGCGGGCGCCTGCGCCTCGTCGGCGTGGATGGCGGGCGGCGTTTCCGGTGCGTCGGCCGGCGGGCCGGCCACCTGCGCCGCGGCGGGCGCCGCTAGCGCGCACGACAGCACGAGCGCGCTGACCGTGAGTAGGTTCCTGTCGTCGAAAGGCATGGGGGTCCCCTGTCTCGCCCGCCAAGCGCGGCGGGATTGGGGGCAGGTAGGGCTCCAATCATGACCCGGGAGCGAAGAGGCCCGGTTAAGAACAGGTGAACCGCGTCCATCGGACGGGTCAGGCAGCCCGCGTGCGTCGGGCCTCCGCCCGCCGTGCCCAGCCCAGGGCGAACTGGCCGAGCGCCTCGTCGAGATCGCCCAACCGAACTTCTCGGGCGATGACGGCGGCGGGTGCCGTCGCCGTTGCCGGGGCGTCGTCCACGAGCGACGGATCGAGGTCGCAGGCGCACGCGACGCGGCGCGCGAACTCGGCTGGGGTCAGCGGCGCGCCGTGCGTCGCCCGCCACTCACCGTCCGCCCCGTCGATCAGCAGGTCGAGCGCGGCCTCGACCAGCCCGACGCGGAAAGCCGGGGCGAACAGGTGGCCGTCGACCGGCCGGAAACGCCGCCCCGCCGCAAGCGTGCGCGCCGCGTCGAGCGCGAGGCCGTCATCGTCCTCCGGGCCGAATACCGCGTCCGCACGGATGAGGAGCCGCGGGCCGGTCGGCGGGAGCGGGTCGCCCCCGAACCGAAGCAGCGGCACTCCGCGTTCGCCGGCGGCGCGGGCGAGCGCGGCGCTCCCGTCGGCCCGATCGCCGGCGTCGATCACCGCCCAGGGGGCAAGCCGGTCGAACGTCGCGGCGGCGTCGTCCTCACCGGGCCGGCCGCGCTCGGCGAGGACATAGGCGATGTCGCGCGCGTCGCAGTGTTGCGCGATCGTCCGGCCGAGCGCGGTCGCGCCGCCGTGGATGAGGAGCGGCGGGGCGGCGGCGGAGGTGGGCAGAGTGGGTGCGCCGCGCTCGAACCGCGCGGGGCGGCGCACGGGTGGGTGGACCAGCCGCGCAGGTCGCCGCCACCAACCCGGCGTGCGCGCGACCGGGTGGCGCTCCGCGTCGCCGGGCAGTCCGCGCCAGACGTGCGCGAGCGCGGTCGGCCGGGGCTGCTCGCCGCCCCCGACTCCGCCCACGTCGAACAGCCCGGGCTCGTACAAGCCATCCGCGGTCAGCAGCGTGTTCCAGCCGCAGCTGCCCAGCACCGCCCAGGCGGTGACGGCGCGTAGGTCGACTCCCTCGGCACGGAGCGCGCGCGCGGTGTCCCACGCATCGCCGACCCACCGCAGCTGCTCCTCGCGCGTACAGCCCAGATGCACCTCCGTGATCGCAAGCGGGGTGCGGTAGCGCTCCCACGCCTCGCGCAACGCGCCGGCCAGCCCCCCCGGCGCGGGTTCGAGCACGCGGACGGCCTCCACATCGGCGTAGCGGCCGTCGTAGTTCGCGCCATGCGTCTGCGCCGGGTAACGCTGGAACCGGTGGTCGAGGAAGCGATCGCTGGTGAGGTAATGGTTCACGCCGATGATGTCGGGCGGGCAGGGCGCGGCCGCGAGCGCCTCCATCCGCCCGGCCAGGCCGAAGCTCGCGAGACGATCCCACAAGGGGTGACCCGGCACGATACGCCCGAACAGCAGGTCCCACCCGGCCCAGCGGCGCGTATTGTCGAACGCCGCCTGGTGGAACAGCGGCGCGGTGGCGTAGGTGCGGCCGAGGTCGTCGGTCTGGATCAGCCGCGCGCCCGGCGTCACTTCCCGGACCGCGCGCATCGCGTGGGCGACCCCGTCGACCTGGTTGACGAGCGCGGTCCAGAACGATCCCTCATCACGGTGGTGCGGGTACCAATGACCGTATAGCGCGGAAAACCGGGCGGTGGTGAGCGGCTCGTTGACGGGGGTATAGTCGGCGATCCACGGATAGCGCCGCGCTACCCGCCCCGCATATTCGCCGAGCTTGGCGGGAAAGTCGGGGTCGAGCAGGCTGGTGCGGTCCGGCCCGCTGCCGTGATGGAGAAGCCCCGCGATCGGCCGGACGCCCAGATCGCGCAAGGAGCCGAGCCTGCGGTCGGTCCAGCTCCAGTCGCACTCCTCCAGCCGGTCTGGCGCGACGCGCTCCCACAACACGGGATATCGCATCGCCTGGAAGCCGAGATCGGCGAACAGGCGGAGGTCGTTGTCGCGGTCGTGATGGCCCGACAGGTGCGACTGATCGCTCCAGCGGTCGCCCACGCGCGCGACGGTGCATTCGGCCCCGCCCCACATTTCCAACTCGCTCGTCGGCCGCATGTCGCTGATCGTCATCATACACCTCGTCACGCCGCGGTTGATATCGATCATCCGCTTACCCTTGGGATGGCTATGCGACCTGATCCATGTTGTGTTTCAACCGCTTAAGGGAGCGTCTGGGGAACAGGAGCCGTGGTTGATGGTTCAAGCTGTTCATCCATGAGCAAGGTTCCACACCACGTGCAAAAACACGCAGAGAAAAACCAGGGTCAGCCAGGCTCCAAGCCGCACCTCGTCGATGCGCGGGTGCCCACCGGAAGCCCGACCCTGCTCTGCCTGTCGCATCTACGCTGGAATTTCGTGTTCCAGCGGCCGCAACATCTGATGAGCCGCTTCGCCCGGACGCACCGCGTGCTGTTCTGGGAGGAGCCGATCTACCTGGCAGGCCTGTCCGAACCGCGCGTGAGCGAGACGGTGGACGCCGCGACCGGCGTGATCGTGCTGACCCCCGAACTCGCCGCGCCCGGCCGGTGGGAACACGAGCAGCTGCGCGACCTGTTGGACGGATGGCTCGCCGCCAATCCGGCGGAGGGAGCGTTGGTGCGCTGGTACTATACGCCGATGATGCTGCCGATCTCCGAGCATCTGGACGCCGCCTGCACCGTGTACGACTGCATGGACGAGCTCGCCAATTTCAAGGGCGCGTCGGCTGAGACGCTGGAGCTGGAGCAGCGGCTGATCAGCGTCGCCGATCTGGTCTTCACCGGCGGCACCAGCCTGTACGAGGCCAAGCGCGACCGGCATTCGAGCGTCCATGCGTTTCCATCGAGCGTCGACGTCGCCCATTTCGCCCGTGCACGGTCGACGGTGGCCGAACCCGCCGATCAGGCCTCGATTCCCGGACCCAAACTCGGCTGGGCGGGAGTGGTCGACGAGCGGTTCGACCTCGACGCGCTGGCCGCGGTGGCGGACGCGCATCCCGAATGGTCGCTCGTCGTGATCGGCCCGGTGATCAAGATCGCCGAGTCCGAACTGCCGCGCCGCGCCAACATCCATTATCTTGGCGGGCGCGATTACGCCGACCTGCCCGCCTATATGAGCGGCTGGGACGTCGCGCTGATGCCGTTCGCGATCAACGACGCGACCCGGTTCATCAGCCCGACCAAAACTCCTGAATATCTGGCCGCCGGTCGTCCGGTCGTATCCACGCCGGTGACCGACGTGGTGCGTCATTACGGCGAACTCGACGCGGTTCACCTCGCCGACACGCCGGAGACCTTCGTGCGGGCGTGCGAGGCGGCGCTCGCGATGGCGACGGGTGCCGACGGCCGCTGGCTCGCCCGCGCCGACGCGCAGCTCGCGACCGGGTCGTGGGACCGGACCTTCGCCGACATGTCCAAGCTGATCGGCAGCGCGGTCGCCGCGCACGGCAAGCTGGAGACGGTGGTCAGTCCGACCGGCTGGCCCGACCGCGGGAATCAGTACGACGTGCTGATCGTCGGCGCCGGCTTCGCGGGATCGGTGATGGCCGAGCGGCTGGCCACCCAATCCGACTTGCGCGTACTCGTCGTCGACCGGCGGCCGCACATAGCGGGCAACGCCTTCGACCATCTCGACGCGGCGGGCGTGCTGATCCATCAGTACGGCCCGCACATCTTCCACACCAATTCGGCCGACGTGTTCGGATACCTCTCGAACTTCACTCAGTGGCGACCGTACGAGCACCGCGTACTGGCCGACATCGACGGCAAGCTGGTGCCGATGCCGATCAACCGCACGACGCTGAACGTGCTTTACGATCTCGACCTCAAGACCGATGCCGAAGCCGAGGCCTATCTGGAGAGCCGCGCCGAGCCCGTCGCGGTGATCAGGACGAGCGCCGACGTCGTGGTCTCGAAGGTCGGGCGCGAGCTCTATGAGACGTTTTTCCAGGGCTATACCCGCAAGCAGTGGGGCATGGATCCCTCCGAGCTCGACAAGTCGGTCACGAGCCGCGTGCCAACGCGCACCGACACGGACGACCGGTATTTCACCGACCAGTTCCAGGCGATGCCGCTGGAGGGCTACACCCGGATGTTCGAGCGGATGCTTGACCACCCGAACATCGACGTGCTGCTCGGCGTCGATTACGAGGACGTGCGCGAGGCGTACGCGCACGACCACCTCGTCTTCACCGGGCCGATCGATGAGTATTTCGGACACCGCTACGGCAAGCTTCCCTACCGCTCGCTCCGGTTCGTCCATGAGACGCACGATGTCGAGGTGTTCCAGCCCGTCGCGGTGGTGAACTACCCCGCCGAGTCGACACCCCACACCCGCATCACCGAGTACAAGTACCTGACGGGCCAGGTACATCCCAAAACGAGCATCACCTACGAGATCCCGTCGGCGGAGGGCGATCCCTATTACCCCATCCCGCGCGACGAGAACCAGGCGCTCTTCAAGCGGTACGAGGCGCTGGCGGTGGCCGAAGGCGACGTGACGTTCGTGGGGCGGCTCGCGACATACCGCTATTACAACATGGACCAGGTGGTCGGTCAGGCGCTGGCGACGCACCGCAAGCTGGAGGCGAAGCTGCTGAACAAGGGCGCGGGACGCTTGGCGCTGCAGGTGGCGTAGAGCTCGCCCAAGCCCGACGACGCGGCTTTGTAGCGTCGTCGGACGAGGATAGGATGTTGGTTTTAAGGTACGGGTCCACCGCCATTGGGCCTGCTGACGAATTCTCGTATGAGATTATGAAGTCGCCCCGGCTGATCAAACATGATGAAGTGGCGAGAATAATCCACTCGTACCAGCTCGGCATTCGGCATGGTCTCATACGCAGCCGAGGTTATCGAGTCCGCCATCTCTCGTGTCGGTTTGACCCCGTTCGGAAAAGTCAGCGTCGGGTCGAAAGCGTACAGGGCCAACGCAGACATTTTAATAGTGGCTAGTTCGGGACGAAGATCGGTTTGCAGATCTTCATACATCATACGTGCAAACACGCCGGGATCACTGGAAAAGCTATCCGCCGCCACTAATTCGCGACCTTTGGCGTTCAGGACCAGGAAATCCGCGGTCTGTTTCGCACTGACCGCCCGCTGTGCCGAAGTCTGCGCCATCGCGCCGTTACGCATGGCCGTGGCCGTTGGCCTGACGCTCTCGACCGTCGCTTGCGGCCCGAACATCAGACCGTAGAACGGCAGCGCGTCGACGATCACCATTTTAGATAGGTCGCCTGGATATCTTCTCGCTAGCATCAGCGTCAGTAGGCCGCCGAGCGAATGGCCAATTACGACCGGACGGATCTTACGCGATGCTATATAGCCATGCAGTTCTTCGACGATTGCCGACAACAGCTTTTCGCTCGTAGCGTTCACGCCTGCGGGCTGACCCGCAAAGCCGTTGATTTGCACCAAGTGTAGTTGGTAACTCGGCGCGAGCCTCGCCGCCTCGGCAGCCCATACCCTTCTACTACTGGTTAGACCCGGAAGCAGCACGATGTCAGGTTTGCCTGCGGTACCCTCCTCCGTGACCGTAAAACGGGTCGGCATGGTCGGTTTCGCCAATATTTGCTTTTGGGCGTCCGCTCGGCCGGCCGAGGATGTCATCGCCAGGATAGCACCAAAAAGTAGAAAGAGCGTCCGACGACTTAACATTGCACCGACCTCCACATCGTCCATGCTGACGCCCGTTTGCCTGAAAAAGGCGGAAAAGGACAAGCGGCTTTTCCTCGGTTAAGCCAACAGACTCGTCCGCGCCCAAAGTCCGGAGCCACCAACGGAGTCATGATCGCGCGAGTGGCTATCGCGGTATCGGAACTAACCCGCAGAGGTAGATCAGGAGCAGATTGCTCTATGCCTCATTCCGCATTACATCGTCATACAGATGGGAGAGCGACATCATGGCGACGAACTCGCTAGTGCAGACCCGGATCGACGGGGCGGTGAAGGACGAGGCGGCCGCCGTGCTCAAGGAGATGGGGCTCACCGTGTCTGACGCGGTACGGCTGATGCTCATCCGTACGGCGCGAGAGAAGACGCTGCCTTTCGATGTCCGTAGTCCCAACGCCGCCACGCGCGAGGCAATCGGCGAGTTGGAGGTCGGTGAGGGAGCCCGCTTCGACGACGTGAGGGCGCTGATGGCGAACCTCCGTGCGGACGATTGAACGGTCGACGAGGTTCAAGCGCGATTACAGGCGGGAGCTGAAGGGACGGCATCAGGCGACGCTCGATGCGGAGCTGATGACCCTGCTGGTCGCGCTCGCATCCGACGCGCCGCTCGACACGAAGTACCAAGATCACGGCTTGAGCGGCGATTGGGCGACCTATCGTGATTGCCATGTCGAGCCCGACCTCGTGCTGATCTACGCCAAGTCTGACGGCCTTACGCTCAGACTTGCCCGATTGGGCTCACACAGCGAGGTGTTCGGGTAGGCGGATGGTCGCCGTCATCCGCAAATGGAGGTTCGTGGAAGGCCGCCGCGTCGGTCACCTTACGCGGTATCTGCCCGCCCCAACCGCACCAGCATCTCGTCCAGTGCCTGCAGAAAGCGGGACCGGTCGGCCTTCCCGAACGGCGCCGGGCCGCCCACGACGTCGCCGCCGGCGCGCAGGTCGGCCATGATCGCGCGGGTGGCGATCGCGCCGCCGATCGAGCTGATGGTGAACGGCTTGCCCGTCGGCGACAGCGCGGCCGCGCCCGCCTTCAGCGCGCGGTCGGCCAGGAGGATGTCGCCGGTGACCACCACCGCGCCGGGGCCCGCGCGCTCGGCGATCCAGTCGTCGGCGGCGTCGAACGCTTCGCCGACCACCATCCGCCCGATCAGCGGGTGATCGGGGACGCGGATCGGCGAGTTGCTGACGATCGTGACGGGAACGCCGTGGCGGAGCGCGACGCGGTAGACCTCGTCCTTGACGGGGCAGGCGTCGGCATCGACCAGGATACGCCGGCCCTTGGCGGCTGCGTCGCCGCTCAGCGGGAGCCCCGTCCGGGCGCGCTGCGGGGCTGACCGCGGTGCGGTTGGCCGGCTCGCGGGCCGGTCGGGCGCTGACCCGTCGGGCGCGCATGGTGGCGCGGGCCGTCGTTCGAGCGCGGGGGCGGGCCCGACGGCGCGCCGTCGATTTGCTCTATCGCGATGCCGCTATCGTCCGTCTCCGCCGTCCGGCCGAGCGCCTGCGCGAAACGGGCCGCGACGTCGCCGCGCACCTCGAACTGGGTCTCGTTCGGGCCGATGCGGATCGCGCCGATCTCGTCCTTGGACACGTGCCCACGCCGGCAGAGGAGCGGCAGCAGCCAGCGCGGATCGGCGTTCTGGCGGCGACCCGCATCCAGCCGGAACCAGGCGGATGGGCCAAAATCGTCGCGCGGCGGGCGCCGCTCCGCGCGCTGCTCGGCGGCGATCAGCTCCTCGGGCGGCGGCAGCGCGGAGCGGTGCGCATGGACCAGCGCGGCGGCGATCTCGGCGGGGGTCTTCTCGCTCAGCAGGCGCTCGGCCAGCGCCTGATCCTCCGCGTCCACCTCGACCGGGGCGAGCAGCTTGACGAGCAGCCGGTCGCGGTCGGCGGCGCGGATCGCCTCGGGGGTCGGCGGCTGGATCCAGCTCGCCTCGATGCGTGCGCCGCGCAGCATGCCCTCGACGCGGCGGCGGCGGGGATAGGGAACGATGATGACGGCCGTGCCCTTCGCGCCCGCGCGGCCGGTGCGGCCCGACCGGTGCTGGAGCACCTCCGCGTCGCGCGGCACCTCGACATGAACGACCAGCGACAGGCCGGGCAGGTCGATCCCGCGCGCGGCCACGTCGGTCGCGACGCACACGCGCGCGCGGCCGTCGCGCAAGGCTTGCAGCGCGTGGTTGCGCTCCGACTGGCTGTGCTCGCCCGACAAGGCGACCGCGCCGAAGCCGCGCTCGTTGAGCGATGCGTGCAGGTGGCGAACGTTGTCGCGCGTGGCGCAGAACAGGATCGCCGTTTCCGCCTCATGCAGGCGCAGCAGATTGACGACGACGTTCTCGATGTCGGCGGGCGCGCAGGTCACCGCCTGATACGCGATGTCGCCGTGCCCGCGCTCGCCCGCCGTCGTCTCGATTCGGTGCGCGTCGCGCTGGTAGGTGCGCGCCAGCGCCACGATCGGGCGCGGGATGGTCGCGGAGAACAGGAGGGTGCGGCGCTCGGCCGGGGTCGCATCTAGGATCTGCTCCAGGTCCTCGCGGAATCCCATATCGAGCATCTCGTCCGCCTCGTCGAGCACGGCGGCACGCAGGGCGGACAGGTCCAGGCTGCCGCGCTCCAGATGGTCGCGCAGGCGCCCGGGCGTGCCGACGACGATATGTGCGCCGTGGTTCAGCGACCGCCGCTCCTTTGACGCGTCCATGCCGCCCACGCAGGTGACGACACGCCCGCGCGCGCCCTCATACAGCCAGTTGAGCTCGGTCGCGACCTGCAGCGCCAGCTCGCGCGTCGGCGCGATGGCGAGCGCCAGCGGCTTGGCGGCGGGCGGCAGCTTGCCGTCCGCGTCGAGCAGCTCGTCGGCGAAAGCAAGCCCGAAAGCGACCGTTTTGCCCGATCCCGTCTGGGCCGAGACGAGCAGGTCGCGCCCGCGCGCCGCCCCATCCAACACCGCCGCCTGGACGGGGGTGGGGTCGGCGTAGCCGCGCGCGGAAAGAGCCGCGGCGAGCGGGGCGGGTAGTTCGGGGAATGTCATATGTCATCGCAAATGGCGCTTTACCGCGGCCGGGGCAAGGGGCCGGACCGTGCGCCTCCCTTGACGAGTGCGGCGCGCTGCCGCCAAGGGCGCGCATGAGCCGCTCCACGCCCCGTCCCGCTGGCGACCCGCACGGCATGCAGCGCCGGGGCGTCTTGTTCGTGCTGTCCTCGCCGTCGGGCGCGGGCAAGTCGACGATCGCGCGCAAGCTGCTGGCCGCCGAGCCCGAGCTGGCGATATCCGTGTCCGCCACCACTCGCGCGATCCGGCCGGGCGAGGAGGACGGGCGCGACTATCACTTCGTCGATCTCGACCGGTTCCGCCGCATGGTCGCGGACCACGAGTTCCTGGAATGGGCGCACGTATTCGGCCAGCGCTACGGCACCCCGCGCGCGCCGGTCGACGAGGTGCTGGCGTCGGGACGCGACGTGCTGTTCGACATCGACTGGCAGGGGGCGCAGCAGCTTCATCAAATCGCGGGCGGCGACGTGGTGCGCGTCTTCATCCTGCCGCCCTCGATGGAAGAGCTGCACGACCGGCTGCTGCGCCGCGCCACCGACGCGGCCGAGGTGATCGACGCCCGCATGGCGCGCGCCGCGAGCGAGGTCAGCCACTGGGACGGGTACGATTACGTGCTGGTCAACGACGACGTGGAGGGATGTTTCGAGCGCGTCCGCACGATCCTGGCGGCCGAGCGGCTTAAACGGTCGCGCCAGACCGGACTGATCGGCTTCATCCGGCATCTGACAAAGGCGGCCTGATCCTCCGCTTCCTATCCAAGGGGGGGGCACACGGCTTGCAGGAACCCCACCCCCGCATCGAACTCCGCCCGTCGCGCGGCGCGGGCCTCCGTCGCGAGCGCGTCCTCGCCCCACAGCTCGGCCTGCCACTCCTCGTCGACGATCGATGCGGCCCACGCCTCCTCCGCCGTCATCGCACCCTCCGCGAGCGCCAGCGCGAGCACGAGCGAGCCGGTGATCGTCACGACCGGCGATAGCGCGGCTAGCGTCCAGGCGTCCCGCGCCGCGATTGCCTCGCCCAGCCGCTGGATCGCCATCGGCGGCTGCGCGACGTGCATGACCCCGCTGGCGACCGCGAGATGCACGTCGTATCGCCCGCGCGCCCAGGCGAGCGGCGGGTCCCATGCCGCGGCCTGTCGCTCCACCAGCGGCTCCGGCGCGGCGGCCCGGTAGCAGAGCAGGTCGCTCTCGCCGTAACGCGCAAGCCCGGCGGCAAAGGCGGCGGGGTCGGGGGCGACCCGGTCGATCGCGGCGTTGGCAAGCCCGGTCAGCGGCATCGCCCGCGGGTCCACGGTCTCGCCGACCGCGCGCCATTCGCCCGCTACCGCCGCCGCCAGCGCCTCGGTCGGAAGCGCGAGCGCTACGCGGCCGGGCGTCCGCACCGGCCGTCCGTCGAGCGCGACGGCGCGATCGGGGCCGACGGTCACCTCGGTCCAGAAGCGCTTCACCGACGGTGATCGTTTTCCGGCGGCGTCCGCCATCGCCTGGCCATCGCGCGCGGCACCGACGCGATCATCAACAAC
Source organism: uncultured Sphingomonas sp. (assembly GCF_964235535.1). Taxonomy (GTDB): domain Bacteria; phylum Pseudomonadota; class Alphaproteobacteria; order Sphingomonadales; family Sphingomonadaceae; genus Sphingomonas. The sequence continues at coordinate 11,090 of NZ_CAXSBH010000009.1, read as the reverse complement.
GCTGATATCACGATCGCCGCGCCGATCACGCGCGGGATCGTGCCGACGCTCCGCCCGATCAGCACCAGCCCGAACACCGCGCCCGCGACTCCCGCAAGCTCGACCGACATCATCGCGTAATAGCGCCGGCGGGCCAGCAGGTCGTCGGGGTCGGTCATCCCGCCTCCAGCAGATGCGGCAGCGCGGAGGGCTCGGTCGCCACCATATCGGCCCCGGCTGCGATCAATTCGGAGGCGGCGTAATAGCCCCACGCGACGCCGACCGCGCGCACGCCGGCTGCGCGACCCATCGCCATGTCGAAGCTGGTATCGCCGATCATGACGCAATCGCCGGGCGCGGCCCCGATCTCGGCCATCGCGGCGACCGCCATCGCCGGATCGGGCTTGGACGGATGCCGGTCCGCGGTCTGGAGCGTCGCGAAACGGTCGGCGATCCCGTGCGCGGCCAGCACATGCGCGAGCCCGCGGTCCGATTTCCCCGTTGCCACGCCCAGAACCCACCCGCGATCGCGCAAGCCGTCGAGCGCATCCGCCATACCCGCGAACAAGGGTTCGTCATCCAGCCGGGCGTCCGCCCGCATCGCGCGGAATATCTGTTTGTATTCCCCCGCGAGTCGCCGGTGGAGCGCATCGTCCCGCTCCGGGCTCAATGTCCGCACCGCCTCGACCAGGCTCAAACCAACGATCCGCCGGATCGCGGCACGCGGCGGCGGTTCGACCCCGTGTCGCGCGAACGCCTCCTCCATCGCCCGGCAGATGTTCGCCTGGCTGTCCACGAGCGTTCCGTCGCAGTCGAAGATGGCTAAGCGGACGCGGTCGGACATAGCCAAGGTCATAGGCGAGCGCCGCGCCCACGCAAACCGGTTAAGGCTTTGGATGCCTGCGGAGTAAATGCGCCGCTTCGGTAGTAATCAATGAGAAATTTGTCAAAGTGACTAACATGCTTGATGGAAGGTGAATCGGATCGGCAATATAGATTTTTAATAGATCAGATCGGAAGTGGGGTCATGGCACGCTTCTATTTTCACCTTCTCGAACGCGGACCGACCTTCGAGGACCATGACGGCATCGAGCTGATCGACTTGGATGCAGCAAGGCAACAGGCCATCTGCTCGGCGAGCGCGGTCATCGGTGCGGAACTGGAATCAGGTGAGTTATGCGTGGGTTGCCGCGTCGACATCACCAATATCGCCGGTAAGACTTTCGCAACCGTCCCCATCAAGGAAACGGTGAAGATCGACGCCGGTTTGCGCGACTAGTTCGTCCGCTCGCCGCGCCCACGCCGCTCACCCCTCCGTTCCTTGCGCACCGACTTCGCGTGCGCCTTGGCCCGCGTCTTGATCACTTCCTTTGACGGCGGCGCCTTTTCGCTGTCGTCGGGAAGGAAATTGCCGCTCATCTCCTCGAAACCCAGCAGAGCCAGCGACTCGGCGAAGTGGGTGGGCAGTTCGGCGGTGACGTCGATCGCGCCGCCGTCGGGGTGGTCGACGCGGATGCGGCGGGCATGCAGATGCATCTTGCGGCTGATCCCGCCGGTCAGGAACGCGGCCTGGCCGCCATACTTGCCGTCGCCGACGATCGGATGGCCGATCGCGGCCATGTGCGCGCGCAGCTGGTGCGTACGGCCGGTGAAGGGCAGCAGCTCGACCCAGGCGGTGCGGTTGCCCGCGCGCTCGATCACGCGGTAGCGGGTCCGCGCGGCCAGACCCTCCGCCTCGTCGACATGCATCTTCTCGCCGCCGGTGCCCGGCTGCTTGGCCAAGGCGAGCTCGACCATGCCGTCGTCGATCGAGGGCACGTCGATGACCAGCGCCCAATAGGTCTTGCGCGCGGTGCGGCTGGAGAAGGCCTTGGCGAAGAACCCCGCCGCGCGCGCCGTCCGCGCCACGAGCAGCGCGCCGGACGTGTCCTTATCGAGCCGGTGGACGAGCTTGGGCCGCGCGTCCCCTTCCGCGAAGGCGTCGAGCAGCCCGTCGACATGCTCGGTCGTCTTGGTCCCGCCCTGCGTCGCAAGGCCGGGCGGTTTGTTGAGCACCAGAGCGGCGGCGTCGCGGTGGATCACCATCTCGCTGACATACCCGATCTGGTCGTCGGTCAGCGGCGTACGCTCGCGGACGGGCTTCTCGCCCACGCGCACCGGCTCGGGCGGGGGCACGCGCAGCACTTGGCCCGCGGCGATCCGGTCGCCCGGGCCCACCCGCGCGCCGTCCAGGCGGAGCTGGCCCGTGCGCGCCCATTTGGCGACGGCGGTGAAGCTGGTGTCGGGCAGATGCCGCTTGAACCAGCGGTCGACGCGGATCCCGTCGTCATCGTAACCGATGGGGTACTGGCGAACGGTGTCGGTCATGCGATCGTCCTTGCGAGCTGGAGACCCGCCATCAGCGCGGCGATCGAACCTAGTACCGACAGGAGCACATAGGCGGCAGCCATGCCCGTCGCGCCCCGCTCGGCCATTTCAACAACGTCGAGCGAGAAAGCGGAGAAAGTCGTGAAACCGCCGAGCAGTCCCACCCCCGCAAACTCGCGCCAGCCTTCGACGAGCGCCCCGCGAGCGAGCAGTCCCGCAAGGACCCCCATCAGCAAGCCGCCGAGCAAATTCACGAAAAGCGTGGCGTAAGGATAACCGGGCCCGACGATCGCGACGGCCGCTCGCCCGCTCAGAAAGCGCGCTCCCGACCCGATCGCTCCGCCGGCCATGACGAGAAACAAGGACATGAGCGCCCGTTAGCCTGATTCGGGCATGGGAGCGAGGTGCAGCGTTCCGGCGTTTCCGAAGCGTCCGTCAGCCCCCGCCGGCGATCACGTCGACGTCGGTGCCGCCGTCGGAACGCGCGCGCAGATAAGCGAGATAGGCCGCATCGCCGCGCGTGCCGCCCACGACATGCACCGCGCCGTCGACCCTGTGCTCGGCGGCGTAGCCCGCGCGGCGGCCCGTCGTACCGTACCAGTCGGCGACGCGCTGGAGCGGGGCGGAGCTGCGGAAGGTGACGACGCGCAATCGGCAGCCGGGCTCGTCGACCCCCGCCGCCTCGATCACGCGCGCGTCCGGATAGAGCGCGGCCGCCGCGGGCAGGCGGTTCGCCCAGGCGGCCGAATAGGCGATCCGCGGCGCGCAGTTCCGCGTGCGCGCGTCGCGCTGGCGTTCGGCGAGCGCGCCCAGCGTCAGCGCGCCGTCGCGCGCGCGGCATTCGGGGCAGTCGGCCTTCGTCGCGGGCGCGGGCGTCAGGCCCGGCGGCGGCGCGCTCTCGGGACGTGCGGCGATGTCGACAGGGGCGACCGCGCCGCCGTCCGGGCGGTTGGGCGGACGGATCGCGTCGGCGTTGGATTGCTGGGTCAGCTGGGGGTCGACCATGATCTGGTCGCCGAGCGCCGCCGCCGCGACCGGATCGCGCGCGAGGTCGCCCGCTTCGGCGAGTTCCCGGTCGAGCCGCGCCAACTCGTCCGGTTCCCGCGCGGCGCGGTCGCAACCGAGCAGCGCGACGGACAAGAGGAGCAGGGCGGTCATGCGCATCGGAACGGACCGTGCAAGACGAAGCGTTAAGGAAGCATTCGCGAGCGTGCATGACATCGGCTTGCGAGCAGGAGGCGCGGATGCCATCTTCGCGCCATGCTCAACATCGTCTCGATCCTCATCGGTCTCGTGACCCTGGCGGCGGGCTTCGTCGCCTTCGTGCCGTTCCTCGGCTGGCTCAATTGGCTGGTGATCCCGATCGGCATCGCCGGCGCGGGCGTAGGTGCGCTTTCCTCGAGCAACGCCGGCCGCAATTTCAATCTCATATTGATCGTGATCTTCGGTTTGCGGCTGATGCTCGGCGGCGGAATCGTCTGACGCGAAGAGGGGCGCCGCGACCCGGCCGCGACGCCCCGTTTCTCGACCGCCAGAGGCCTTAGCGGCAGCGGCGGTTGCTCGTGCCCCGGTCGATCGCGCGGCCGGCTAGCGCGCCCGCGGCGGCGCCGCCCAGCGTACCGATCGTGCGGTCGCCGCGCGTGTCGACCGTGCGGCCGAGCAGAGCGCCCGCGACGCCGCCGACGACCAGACCGGTCGTGCCGTCGGGCTTGCGGCAGCGCAGGCGACCGCGGTCGTCGCGGTATTCGCGGTACTTGTAGCGGCGCTGCGCGTCGGCGACGTCGGGCACGGTCAGCGCGGGCACGACCATCGCGGTGCAGCCCAGGGCGAGCAGGATCTTACGCATGGAACACTCCTTGTTTGAACAGGACGGGGACGTAACGAGGGCGGCATAGCGACGGTTGCATTAACGAAAAACAACAACGTCGTAGGGTTTCCGTAAGGCGTTCCACACCACCGCGCCGTCATCGGATGCCGAGATCCTACGCGTCCGCGACCGCCAGCGCGCGCTGCCATACGCCCACATCGATCCATCGCCCGAACTTATACCCGACCGCCGGATTGACCCCGATGGGAACGAAGCCGAGCCGCTCATGCAGCCGCACCGAAGCGTCGTTCGGCAGCGCGATCACCGCGACCGCCTGCGTGAAGCCCGCCTCCGTCAGCCGCGCGAGCAGCGCGTCGTACAAGGCGCGACCGACCCCGCGACCGTGCGCATCGGCCGCGACATACACCGTCGTCTCGACCGCCCGGTCGTATGCCGCGCGCGCGCGGAACGCCGACGCATAGGCGTAGCCGACCACCGCCCCGGCCTCCTCCGCAACCAGCCAGGGGTGGCGCGTTTCCCCCGCCGCCATCCGCCGCGCCATCTCGACCGCGTCGGGCGGGTCGAGCTCGAACGAGATCACCCCGTCGGTCACGTAGGGCGCATACACCGCCGCGATCGCGGCGGCGGCGTCGTCCGGTCGCGCGGGCCGGACGAGCATTACCGAACCGGTCGGATCACCAACCCAGCCGCGCGAGGATGAGGTCGAGCAGCTTCACATCGATCGCCTCCGCCGTCACCGGCCCAAGGCCGGCGCATTCGATGCAGCGCGCCTGCACCGATCCGCCGGTCGCGAGCATCCGCGCGTCCGCCACCGCGCGCGCCAGCAACAACCGCCGCTCCGCCGCGATCCGCCCGAATGCGTCGCCCGTCGGCGCGCCGCCGGCCGCCTCCTCGGGATCGGAGCGGAAGGACGAGGCGAGCTGCGTCGCCCAACCCGGCTCCTTTTCCAGATACACCGTACGCACCGCCTTCGGGTCGAGCTTGGCGCGGCGCGCGGCCTCGGCGACCGCGTCCGACAACCCGCCGAACCGGTCGACCAGCCCGATCTGCCGCGCGGTGCCGCCGTCCCAGACGCGGCCCTGGGCGATCTCGTCAACGCGCTGCGGCGTCAGCTTGCGCGCGGTCGCGACGCGGGCGATGAACTGGCGGTAGCCGTTCTCGATCGACGATTGCAGCACCGTATCGACCGCCGCGTTGGTGCCCGCCAGCACATCCGGCTGGCCGGACAGCGGCGTCGTCCGCACGCCGTCCGCGGTCACGCCGATCTTGGCGAGCGACCGCTCGAAAGTCGGGATGACGCCGAAGATGCCGATCGATCCGGTGATCGTGTTCGGCTCGGCGAAGATCGTGTCGCCCGCCGTCGCGACCCAATAGCCGCCCGACGCCGCCAGCCCGCCCATCGACACCACGACCGGCAGCCCGCGCCGCTTGGCCTCGCGGATCGCCAGCCTGATCCGCTCGCTTGCCAGCGCGGAGCCGCCCGGCGAGTCGACGCGCACCACGAGCGCCTTCAGGTTCTTGGTCGCCAGCCCGTCCAGCACCGCCTTGGCGATGGTGTCGCCCGCCGCCGTGCCGGGGCCCGCCTGGCCATCGACGATGTTGCCCGCCACCGTGACGATGCCGACCGCATCGCCGCTGGTGCCCATGGGGTTGGCGGCGAGCCACTGGTCGTAGCCGATCCGCCTGAACCAGCCCGCACCCTTGCTCGCGTCCGTCCCCGCCAGCTGCGCCACGCGCCGGCCGAAGGCGATCCGGTCGCCGAGCTTATCGACGATGCCGGCCTGCAGGTTGGCGCGCGCGATGTCGCCGCCCGCCGCGACGATCACCCGGTCGGGCTGCGTCAGGAACGCGTCGATCGCCGCCCGGGGCCGCGCGCGGCGAATGGCGTCGCGCCATTGCCCGAACAGCGATCCGTACAGGGCCTCGCTGGCTTGGCGGGATTCAGGCGACTGGCCGGTCAGCAGCAGCGGCTCGACCGCCGCCTTGTACCGCCCGACGCGGTAGATGTGCGCGTTCACGCCCAGCCGGTCGAGCAGACCCTTCAGGTACGGCTGCGTGCCGCCGGGACCGGTGAAGATGGTGCCGCCCATCGGGTTGACCCAGACCTCGCTCGACGCGGCGGCCAGGCGGTAGCTCGCGTCCGTATAGCCGGTGGCATAGGTGAGGACGGGCTTGCCCGCGCCCCGCACGCGGATCAGCGCGTCGGCGACCTCGGATAGCGTGGCGGGATAGCCGCCGCCGAACCCGTCCAGATCGAGCACCACCGCCTTGACCCGCGCGTCCGTGCGCGCCGCGTCGATCGCCCGGATCACGTCGCGTAGCCGGTACTGGACGGGGACGGTCTGGCCCGACAGCGCGGCGAAGGCGGCGGGTTCGGACGGCTGTTCGACGATCGGCCCGTTCAGGTCGAGGAGCAACGCCCCCTCGCCGACGGCCTTGCCGCCCGGGCGCGCGGCAAGCGCGGCGAAAAGCAGGCCGAAGAACAGCAGCATGGCGAGAAGGACGAGCCCGTCCTTGATCCCCACCAACAACCGCCAGGCGCCGCGTACGAGCTTCACGTGCGTGTTCTCCGTAGGCGGGCGAGGGCCGGCCGTACCCGCAGCAGCTTAAGCCGAAGTGTCGTACAGGAGCAACTCACTAATTTACTCCGCCTTCCTGGATAGGAAGGGGGAGACCTGACGCGCTCCTGTCCAACCCGCTCCCCCTCCGCTAGGCCGCGCGCGCCATGTCCGCCGCCGCGATCCTCCCCGCCGACGACACCGCCGCATCCGCGACTTGGCGCGAGGAGCTGCGCGCGCTGGGTCGTCTCGCCGGACCCCTGGTCGGCGCGAACCTGCTCCAGATGGCGGTGTACGCGGTCGACGTCGTCTTCGTCGCGCGCCTGGGCGAGGTCGAGTTCGCCGCCGCGACGCTCGGCGTCTATCTATACGGGTTGGTTCTGTGGGCGTTGACCGGCCTGACGGGGGCGGTCGCGCCGATCGTCGCCGCCGAACTCGGCCAGCGCCGCCACGCCGTGCGCGAGGTCCGACGCTCGTTCCGCATGGGATTGTGGCTGGCGGCGCTCGCGGGCGCGCCGTTCCTGTTGCTGCTGGCGCAGGGCGAGTGGCTGCTCGGCGCGGCGGGGCAGGACCCGCGCGTCGCGGCCCGCGCCGACGCGTTCCTCGACATCCTGCTCTGGGCGCTGATCCCGGCGGTCGCGACGGGCGTGATGCGCACGCTCGCCGCCGCGCTCGGCCGGCCGGGCTACGCGCTCGCGATCGCGGGCGTCGCGGTCGGCGTGGCGGTACTCGCCAACTGGCTGCTGGTGTTCGGCGCGGGGCCGGTGCCCGCGCTGGGGCTGGAGGGCGCTGCGCTCGCCAGCCTCGCCACCAGCGCCCTGATGATGGTCGCCTACCTTGCGGTCCTGCTGCTCGACCCCAAACTCCGCCGCTACCGTCTGTTCGGCCGCTGGTGGCGTCCCGAGGGCGCGCGCTTGGCCGAGATCGTCCGGCTCGGCCTGCCGATCGCCGCCACCATCACTTTCGAGGGCGCGTTGTTCGGCGGGGCGGGGCTGCTGATGGGGCTGATCGGCGTCACGGAGGTCGCGGCGCACGCGGTCGCGCTCAACATCGCCGCCGTCGCATTCCAGATCCCGTTGGGGGTCGGGCAGGCGGCCACCATCCGCGTCGGCATGGCCTACGGCGCGGCGGACCGCGCCTGGATCGCGCGCGCCGGCTGGACGGCGCTGGCCGTGGGGACCGGCTTCATGGCCGTCACGTCGGGGCTGATCCTGCTCGCGCCGCGCCCGTTCGTGTCGGTCTATCTCGATGTGGACGACCCCGCCAACGCCCGCGCCGTGGCGCTCGCGCTACAGTTCCTGGTGCTCGCTGCAATGTTCCAGCTGTTCGACGGCGCGCAGGCGGTCGCGGCGGGGGTGCTGCGCGGCCTGCAGGACACGCGCGTCCCCATGCTGATCGCGCTGGTTGGCTATTGGGCCGCCGGGTTCGGGGTCGCGGTGCTGCTCGGCTTCGGCGCGGGGTGGGGCGGGGTCGGCATCTGGACCGGCCTCGCGGTCGGGCTGGCGGTCGTCTCCGTGCTGCTCGGCTGGCGCTGGACCGCCCGCGAGCGGCTCGGGCTGCTCCCCACCCCGGCCTAAGCGTTTCGCGGAGGCGCAGACCCTCGTCGTAGGAGGGGAGTGACATGAAAGCCTCATCGTTTCGCGGAGAGCGCGTCTGTTCGCAACTCGCTAAAGAGCCGTCCGACGGGCCGATGACGCGCCCGTTCGACCTGGAGGATCTCGGATGGCGATCGGCATGATCTCGGCGGTACTGGCGTCCTCGGCACGTCCGGCACCCCCGCCCGAGCCGCCCGCCAAGGTCGCCGCCGCGCTGATCGCCGCCAGCCGCGGCCCGTCGGGCCTCGACACCGGCAAGCTCGCCGCGCGCGTCGCCGCGCTCGATCCCCGCGACCCGGCGACCGCCCCCGTCCGTGCGGCGGTGAATGCGGCGCTTACGCCCGTCGATCGCGGCCGCCTCGCCGCCGCGCTCGACCGCGCCACCGCCGATGTGAGCGTCCGGCTGAAGGACGGCGGGGTGGTCGTCGCCGACCGCGACGCCAGCAGCGCGAACGCCAAGACCCTCGCCGCCTACCGCGACAGCGCCGATCCCAAGGAGCGCGCGGTCTTCCGCTCGGTGATCGCCACCTACGGCAGCATCCCGGCGGCCGAGGCCGCGCTGTTTGGCCCGCGCCCGGCGCAGGTCGCCTCGATCGCCACCCCTTCGATCCAGCCCTTCCCGACGCCCCGCCCAACCCCACCCACGCTCGCCGCCGGTCCGGCGAACCAGGAAGGTGTCGGCGCGTTCTTCGAGGGCGCGTTGGCGGGTGACCTGAGCGACAATAGCAGCTGGTCCAAGGTCGGCGGCCAGGTCGCGATGGGCTTCGTGCCGATCGCGGGCCAGATCGCCGACCTCCGCGACATCGGCGCGAACATCCACAACATAGGCGAGGGCAAGCCGGGCGGCTGGTTCGGCCTCGGGACCGCGATGATCGGCATCGTCCCCGGCGTCGGCGACGCGGCCAAGGCGGCCCTACGCGGCGGCGGCAAGGTCGCCGAAGCGGGCGCGGAAGTCGCCGAGCAGGTCGCCAAGCACGGCGACGAGGCGACGGGCGGAGCCGCACGCGGCGCGGACGAGGCGGGGGCGCTCGTGACGCGAACCGCCACCGTCGGCCGCAACGTCGCCGAGTGGAAGGTCGACGCGCAAGGCCGCCCGACGAGCGTCACCGCCACCTTGTCCGAACTCCAGCCCAAGGGCACCGCGCGCGGGACGGACGAACTCTCGGCGCAGGATGCGGTGCGCGGGCGCGGGATCGCCGACGACGATGCGGGCCACGTCATCGGCCACCGCTTCATGGGTGACCAGGGCGCGGGCAACATGTTCCCGCAGAACTTCAACTTCAACCGCTCCGCTTACAAGACGATGGAGAACGAATGGGCCGGCTGGATCGAGCATGGCGGCACGGTCAAGACTCGTGTGGAGCTGAGCGGCGGCACGCCCAACCGGCCAGCGGAGGTCGCCGTATCGTACGAGGTTTTCGACGCGTCTGGACGGCAAGTCTTCGACAAAGTCCACGCCTTCGAAAATGCTAGCGACCAGAAGTTCAGTCGGTTATCAACCCTGGAGATCAAGCAGCGAATGGGCCAGTGAGCCCATTCCTCGCGCCGATGGAGATCGCGATGCAGTCGGTTCAGTTTAATCAGCGATCCGCTGATGAGATCACACAAGAACTTGGCGGTGAAATTGTACGGGGGTCCAAATTTCAGGCGAAGCCGTGGACCCACATCGTAGTGGTCGTGACGCTGGATGGCGAAAAGAGCATGTTTGGATATGTGTTCTGGGAGCCGACGGAATGGCAAGGGGCGACCCCGGACGGGCTTGGCGCATTGCGGCTCGCCGCCGATCTACGAGAGTCGATGCGAGTGCCGGGCAGTGATGCTTGGAAAAAATGCCGCATCCGTATTACCCGCGCGACGGGTGAAATCGACATTGATTTCGACTATAATGGTAACAGTTGGACGCCGACAATGTCCGATCCTGCTGCGTTCGCTTTCAGCCTTCGCGATCGATGAGCGATATATTCAGCGATAATCCGTACATCCGGTTAGTCGAGCCCAAGCCATTCTCGCCTCCACCGTTAGCTGCTGACGAAATATTCCGAGGCGATTGGTGGTCGATTCATCGGCGAGGCGATCAGCTCATCTTCGAGTTTATATCAGGTGAGTTGGCCGGCAGGAAGAAGTGGTTCGAGATATCGAACGACGAGGCCGATCAACTGATCGACGGATCGCTGGACGTCATCGCATTTGTCAGGATACGCGAGGTTTGATCTTCAGCCATTAGCATTGGCCTCGATGACAGCTTCACCCTACATCGGTGTCGTGTTTGAGGCTGGTCGGATCGCGGCTTGACGTACTGGACCGGCAGCGCCGTATGAACCCCTCGTTTGCGTGATCGAAGCGATCGGTGATCCGGGTGAGGTGATCTTGGCTTTCGGTCGGCAGCGCTCAACGGGTGATACGCTCGGCTTCATCGCGGGCGTGGATGTCGCCAGCCTGTATTTCGAGTCGGATTGCGTCGTGGCGGAAATCTCCCTTTCCAAGGAGGATTTCGAGGAGCGGATCAGCTACGACGCATTTAAACCGATCCTGCGTTCCTGGCAGCGAGCATGGGCCAGCCGCAACCACCCACCCACCTGACGATCCGTTCATAAAACGCGCTCAGGCCCGTTGACGCGTGAGGTTTCGGGGCACATATGCGCGGCGTTGGCACTCCTGATCCGGGAGTGCCAAGAAACCTTCACAATCCATCAGGAAAGGGCAGCGCTATGAACTTTCGTCCGTTGCACGACCGCGTCCTCGTTCGCCGCGTCGAAGCCGAAG
>NZ_CAXSBH010000008.1:0-81833 GCF_964235535.1 uncultured Sphingomonas sp. | reverse complement strand
CATGGTTGTGACGGACCTGGCCGTGTTCAGCCGTCCCGACCACCAATCGCCGTTCAGGCTGGCCGAGCTCGCTCCCGGCGTGCCCGCCGACGAGGTGGCGGCCAAGACGACCGCGCGGTATGAAGGCTGATGGCGATTACCCGGTGGAAGCAGCGGTTCGGGAACTACCGTCGCGCGCTGTCGCTCTTGCGCGAGGCCGTCGTCGCATTGCGCGCCGGACAATTATCCATGTTGGAGCGGGAAGGCCTGATCCAGCGTTTCGAATATACGTGGGAACTTGGGTGGAAGGTCATGCGCGATTACCTGATCGATGCCGCTTACGGCACCAAGATCATGGTACCGGCGGATGTGATACGGGCCGCCAACGAAACCGGATTGATCAAGGACGGCGACGGATGGATCAAGGCGCAACGATCCCGCAACCAGATGGCGCACGAGTATGATCCGACCGCGTTTGAACGCATCACTCGCGAGATAGCGGACCAGCATCTCGAACTTCTCGAGGATCTGGAGCGTACGTTGGGGCCGGAAGTCGATGAGCACGATCGACCTTAGCCCCATGCAGCGCGACGTGCTGCGCGACGTTTTAACTCACCATGCGAGCGATTTCCGGTCGGCCGCCGTTTATGGTTCGCGCGCGCAGGATCGGGCGCGTCCGGGGTCCGATGTGGATCTGGCCTTCTATGGAGTAACCTCGCCCGACCTGATCGGCCGCATCGATCTTGATCTGATGGACAGCGACCTGAGCATCTTCTGGAATCTGACCGTTTACGACGAAATACGCGATCCGGCCTTCAAGCGTCAGGTCGATAGATGGGCCGTGCCGTTTTTCACCGCCGCGGATGCCCCGGCATGATCTTTGTCGCAAATGCTGCCGCCGGCGGCGCGCACTAGCCGTCGCGCCGCAACCGTGGTTAACACCGCCTCGGAATGACCAACCGCCCGCGCACACTCTATGAGAAGATCTGGGACGCGCACGTCGTCGAGCGGCGGGACGACGGCACTTGCCTGCTCTATGTCGATCGCCACCTCGTTCATGAGGTGACGAGTCCGCAGGCGTTCGAAGGCCTGCGCGCCACCGGCCGCCGGGTCCGTCGCCCCGACTTGACGCTCGCCGTTCCCGACCACAACCTGCCCACCACGCCGCGGGTCGACAGGCAGGGCCGCGCGCTCGCCATCGCCGACCAGGACTCCGCCGCTCAGCTCGCCGCGCTGCGGACCAACGTCGCCGCATTCGGCGTGCCCTATATCGACGCATTGTCCGCCGATCAGGGGATCGTCCATGTCGTCGGCCCCGAACAGGGCTTCACGCTCCCCGGCACGACGCTGGTCTGCGGCGACAGCCACACTTCGGCGCACGGAGCGTTAGGCAGCCTCGCCTTCGGGATCGGCACGTCGGAGGTCGAGCACGTGCTCGCCACCCAGACGCTGCTACTCCAGCCCTCGCGGACGATGGAAGTGCGCGTCGACGGCGCGCTCGGATACGGCGTGTCGGCAAAGGATGTGATCCTCGCTGTAATCGGCCGGATCGGCGCGGCGGGCGGCACGGGTCACGTCATCGAGTTCACCGGCGACACGATCCGCGCGCTGTCGGTCGAGGGCCGCCTGACGATCGCCAACATGTCGATCGAAGCGGGCGCGCGCGCCGGACTCGTCGCCCCGGATGACACGACTTACGCCTACCTGCGGGACCGTCCCATGGCCCCGAGCGGCGCGGCGTGGGAGGAGGCGGTCGCCTGGTGGCGCACGCTGCCGAGCGACGCGGGCGCGGCGTACGACAAGTCCGTCCGCCTCGAGGCGACCGACATCGCGCCCGCGCTCACCTGGGGCACCAGCCCGGAGGACGTCGTGCCGATCACGGGCGTCGTCCCCGATCCGGACGCCTTCGCCGATCCCGCCAAGCGCGCCGCCGCCCGCGCTTCGCTCGCTTATATGGGCCTTACGCCCGGCGAGCGGATGCAGGATGTTAGCGTCACCCAGGTCTTTATCGGTTCCTGCACCAACAGCCGCATCGAGGATCTGCGCGCCGCCGCCCTCGTCGCGGATGGTCGCCGCGTCGCGGACGGCGTCCGCGCGCTCGTCGTTCCCGGCTCGGGCTTAGTGAAGCGCCAGGCGGAAGCGGAGGGCCTCGACCGCATTTTCACCGCCGCCGGTTTCGAGTGGCGCGAGCCCGGTTGCTCGATGTGCCTGGCGATGAACCCGGACAAGGTGCCGCCGGGCGAGCGCTGCGCGTCGACGTCCAATCGCAATTTCGTCGGGCGGCAGGGGCCGGGCAGCCGTACGCACCTGCTCTCGCCCGCCATGGCGGCGGCGGCGGCGGTGACCGGGCGATTGAGCGACGTACGGGATTTGATGGGGGGACGGACATGAAGCGTGCTTTGACGGCGTTGGTTCTGGGATGCGTCGGCAGCGGGGTGGCCGCGTTCGCCGCGGGCGGGCAGGAGCCGCCCGCCCGGGTAACGCTGACCCGCCTCGATTGCGGAGCGACCAAGGAGCCGCGCGACGTCGCGATCTTCTCGGACACCAGCGCCTATGAGGGCGTGAAAAAATCGCTGGTCGCCAGCTGCTACCTGATCCGCCACGGCGACGATCTGATGCTATGGGACACCGGCTATCCGGCCGCGACCAAGACCGACCCGAAGTCGCCGATCGCGATGCGGTCCACGGTCGTCGAACAGCTCCGCGCTCTCGGGGTCGCGCCCGCGCAGGTGGCGCGCCTCGGGATCAGCCACCATCACGGCGACCATATCGGCCAAACGCGCGACTTTCCCGGCGCGACGCTGCTGATCGGGCAGGGTGACTGGGCCGCGCTGACCGCCACGCCCGCCGCCACCGGCTTCGGCGCGCCCGACCCCGTGCCGGTCGCGCACTGGATCTCGGGCGGCGGCAAGGTCGAGCAGGTGCGGGGCGACCTGGACGTGTTCGGCGATGGCAGCGTCGTCATGCTCGACACGCCCGGCCACACGCCCGGCCACCATTCGCTGCTCGTCAAGCTCAAGGGCAGGGGACCGGTGCTCCTGACCGGCGACCTCGCGCATTTCCAGGAGAATTACGACACGGGCGGGCTCCCGAGCTTCAACACCAACCGCGCCGATACGATCGCCTCGCTCGACCGGTTCAAGACCATGGCGCGCAACCTGAAGGCGACCGTGATCATCCAGCACGACCCGCGCGACGTCGCCAAGCTCCCTCCCTTCCCGGCGGCCGCGGACTGATGCGCTCCGTCGTCCGCGTCGAGGGCCGCGCCTACCCGTACGGCGCGGCCAACATCGACACCGACGTCATCATCCCCGCCCGGTGGCTCAAGACGATCAGCCGGGCGGGGCTGGGCCGCGGCGCGTTCGAGACCGTCCGCGCCCGGCCGGGCAACGTGTTCGACGATCCCGCCCATGCCGGCGCGCCGATCCTGATCGCCGGCGACAATTTCGGCTGCGGGTCGAGCCGCGAGCATGCCGCCTGGGCGCTCCTCGACATGGGGCTTCGCGCGGTGATCGCGCCCTCCTTCTCCGACATCTTCTCCGGCAACGCGGTCAAGAACGGGATCGTCCCCGTCGTCCTGCCCCAGGCGGCCGTCGACCGCCTGCTTGAGGTCGCACGCGACCAGCCGATCACGGTCGACCTGGAGACGATGACCGTCACCACGCCCTACCAGAATCGCTTCGCCTTCCAACTCGACCCGTTCCGTCGCCGCTGCCTGATGGAGGGACTGGACGAGATCGGCCTGACGCTGGCAAGGGATGCCGAGATAACCAGGTTCGAGGGGATGGTCGCCGAGCATCGCCCCTGGCTGACGGGAGTGGGTGCACATGCGGGCGTTGCTGTCGAAGGCGGTCGGCGGACCTGACACGCTGGAGCTGACCGAGCTCCCCGATCCCACCGCAGGCCCCGGCCAGGTCGTCGTCGCGGTCAAGGCCTGCGCGATCAACTACCCCGACGTCCTCATCATTGAGGACAAGTATCAGTTCAAACCGCCGCGCCCTTTCGCGCCGGGCGGCGAGATCGCCGGCGTCGTCGAGAGTGTCGGCGACGGGGTAGCGGGCTGGAGCGTCGGCGACCGCATCATGGGCACGATCGGCAATGGCGGCCTGGTCGAGAAGATCGCGATCGACCCGACCCGCATGTTCCGCCTGCCCGAGGGCCGCAGCTTTGCCGAGGGCGCTTCGCTCGTCCTGACATACGGCACCACCATCCACGCGCTCCTCGACCGCGGTCACCTGAAGGAGGGCCAGACGCTGCTCGTGCTGGGTGCGGCCGGTGGCGTCGGCCTTGCCGCGATCGAGCTCGGCAAGGCGTTCGGCGCTCGCGTGGTCGCCGCCGTCTCCACCGAGGAGAAGGCCGAGGCCGCGAGGCAGGCCGGGGCCGACGACACGATCGTCTACGCCCGCGCGCCGTTCGACAAGGATCAGTCCAAGGCGCTCGCCGAGCAGTTCAAGGCGGCGGTGGGCAAGAACGGCGCGGACGTGGTCTACGATCCCGTAGGCGGCGACTATGCCGAACCCGCGCTCCGGTCGATCGCCTGGGAAGGGCGCTATCTGGTCGTGGGTTTCCCCGCCGGCATCCCGAAGCTCCCGCTCAATCTGACGCTCCTCAAAAGCTGCGACGTCTGCGGCGTCTTCTGGGGTGCCTTCGCCGCGCGCGATCCGGCCGCGAACCAGGCCCACATCGACCATTTGTTCCGCTTGTGGGAACAAGGCCGCATCAACCCCCGCGTGACCGAGACCTTCCCGCTCGAACGCGGCGGCGACGCCATCGCCAAGATGGCGAGCCGGGGCGCGATCGGAAAATTGGTGGTGAAAATGTGAGGGGCGGGTCCGCACGTCTTTGGCGAGCGCCGTAGGTCGTAAGCGGAACGGCGGCATCCGGGTGGGCTCGCGTGGTAAGCGGACCCAAACGGCCAGTGTCACGACCGTTCGGTTGAGACACCGGCCAGCCACCCGGGCTAGCGGCGGTCAATCATGGCCAAAAACTTGATCAGCTCAGCGTTAATTCGGTCGGCAGCCTCATGCTGGACCCAATGGCCCGCCTTCTCAAGGCGGATCACGTCCACCAGACCGGGCGCTTGGATGCGGGAGTCGGCGAGCGTTGGCGGCGTAGGATGGAAGGCGGCGGAGAGGCCGTCCTCCGCGCCATAGATGTAAAGGCTAGGCTGCCGGATCACCGCTCCCTTCAACGCCGGAGTGAGATCGAACGTGGCCTGCTCGGCGCGGTAATAGTTAAGGCCGCCATGAAACCCGGTCTTCTCGAAGGCGCGGATGGCGAGCCGCATATAGTCCCGGTCCGCCCAACTCGGTACCGCGACGGGGGACGGCCGCAGCATATTGCGCGCCGGATAGTTCGGGTGCCACCCCGTGCCCGTCGGCGGGCTGCCGGAAAGCCAGTAGAAGATGCTCGGGATCGTCCGCACGGCAGGCGCGAAACGCGCGTCGGAACTCGGCTTGATCATGTCGAACGCGTAAAAGCGGTTCGCCAGACCCGCTTTGCGCATCTCGTCATTGTAGCTGATCTCGCCGCGCGGCGCGATCGGTATGACCATGCTGACCAGCGCGCGGAAGCGATCCGGACGTAACAAAATGGCGCGCTGGGCGTGCTCCGCGCCCCAGTCATGACCGACGATGACGGCGGTCTCGATCTTGAGCGCGTTGAGCACGCCCACCAGGTCGCCGACGATGTGGAGGGAGGTATAGAGGCTCGGGTCGGCGGGGGCGTAGCTTTGCCCGTAGCCTCGCATGTCGAGCGCCACCGCGCGGTAGCCCGCTTCCGCCACCGCCTGCATCTGGCCGCGCCACGTTTCGGCGATCTCAGGGAAACCGTGGCAGAACAGCACGGCCGGTCCGCTGCCTTGTTCAATGACGTGGAACATTTCCCCGTTCGCCCGCACCTGCGACCGACGTATCGGGAATCGGGCGTCCGCCCCTTGCGCGACTGCCAGCGCGGGTGACAGGCCAAGGCTCATGCCGAGCAGGATCGACCCGCCGAGCAGTTCGCGCCGCGAGGGAGCTTGACCAGTGCTGGCCGCGTCGGGGATCGTTGGTCGCATTACGTCGCCTCTGGTTGAATGGTCGTTCCGCCGCACGAGTGGGCAGTATCCGGTTCCCGAGCGAGCGGGGACTAGTTAGTCGAAGCCCGCTTGCCGCAACAAAGGTCAGGGATCGCCGACCTGCACCACCATCTTGCCGAAGTTCTGCCCCTTGAGCTGCGCAATTAGCGCGTCGGGGGCCGTTTCGAGCCCCTGCATGACGTGCTCGCGATACTTGAGCTTGCCCTCGGCAACCCAGCGTGCGGCATCCGCCAAGAAGTCGGCCATCTGCTCGTCGGCGAACTCGGTCTGGATGAAGCCGCGCATCGTCACGCTCTTGCCCATGATCTGAGCCATCGTGTTTGGAAGGCGATCGGTGCTGTTCGCGTCGGCACCATGGACCTCATATTGCGCGATCAGGCCGCAAAGCGGCACGCGGGCGCCCGTGTTCAGCAGCGGCAGCACCGCATCCCAGACCGGTCCACCGACGAGCTCGAAGTAAACATCGATCCCGTCCGGGCAGGCGGCCGCCAGCGCTTCGGCGAAGTCGGGCGCCTTGTAGTCGACGACGGCGTCGAAGCCCAGCTCGTCCCGCACATAAGCGAGCTTCTCCTCGCCCGTCGTGATGCCAACGGACCGCGCGCCGCCGATACGCGCGATCTGGCCGACGGCGGAGCCGACCGCGCCGCTCGCGGCCGCGACCACCACGGTCTCGCCCGGCTTTGGCTTGCCGATGTTGCGCAGCCCCGTATAAGCGGTGAAGCCCGTCATCCCCAGAACGCCCAGGGCGGTGGAGGGAGGGGCGATTCCCGCATCGATCCGACGAAGGCCGCTCCCGTCCGACACGGCGAAGCGCCGCCAGCCGGACCAGCCCAGGATCCACTCGCCCACCCGCCAATCGGGATGGCGCGACACTCGCACGCGGGACACGGTGCCGCCGACGATCACCTGGCCGATTTCGATGGGTTCGTAGTAGGATTTCTCCAGCCGCATCCAGAAGCGCTGATACGGATCGATCGACAGAAAGATCGTCTCCAGCAGGACCTCGCCGTCGCCGGGCACCGGCACCGCGGCATCCTCCAGTCGAAGGTCCGCCGGTCGCAAGTCCCCGTCGGGACGAGACGCTAGGACGACCTGTTGATTTCGGAATTCGACCACGATCATCTCCTGTTCGCCGCACGCAAGTCAATTTTGCATGCGGAGTGTATGTGAGCTATATCGATACATACATCCTGAATGTCAACTAACATACATTGTGCATGTAGAACTCGGAGAGGGCCATGGTGCGCAAGCGCACGGACATGATAGCGGAGACACGGGCGAAGCTCATCGCAGCCGCCCGGCGGGAGTTCGCGGCGAAGGGCTATGCGGACAGCGCGATGGAGGATCTGACGGCCGAGGCCGGGCTGACGCGGGGCGCGCTATATCATCATTTCGGCGGCAAGCCGGGGCTGCTGGCAGCCGTGATCGCGCAGATCGACGACGAAATGACCGAAAGGCTCAACGCGATCGCCGACCGGGCGGAGACGCGCTGGCGGGGCTTTCTCGACGAACTGGAGGCCTATATGGAAATGTCGCTCGAACCGGAGATTCAGCGCATCGTGTTGCTCGACGGCCCCGCCGTGCTCGGCGATCCGTCCCGGTGGCCCAGCCAGATGGCATGCATCCGAACCACAAAGCGCAGCCTGGAGCTGATGGTGGAAGAAGGCACAATCCGGCCGATTGACGTCGATGCGACGGCGCGGCTTGTCAGCGGCGCGGCGTTGGGCGGCACGCTCTGGATAGCCGGCGCTGATGACCCGAAGGAAGCATCCAAGCAGGTCGTGCGGAGCCTCACGCTGCTGGTGTCCGGTTTGCTCAGTCAGCCGGAATGAGCCTGCGGGGGACGAACCCATCCCGCTTATCAGCGCCACGTACGATGCTTCGGTAATCAAACCAACTTCCATCCTCCACGGAGAGGCTAAGGATCGCGGTCCCGACAATTCCATTGGCACGTTCCGGGTCGAGATCGAGCAGGACGAGGAGAATTGCAGGTTGTCGACTGCAGACGGTTAGTCGCTGCTGATGTCAAAACCGGTCGAGACTGTTGAAAAAGTCGGTCCTTCTACGGCATTCATTACAATATTACTTCTCACGCGGGATCAGCGCACGAATATCTCCCTACGAATAGTTGCGGTGTTCAAAGCATACGAGAAAGCGCAATTATCTGTCGCCGCCCGAGTTTTTCAACAGTCTCGGTCGGTTTTGACACGCTTTCCCGACCCGGACTTTTCCGCCGTGCGGACTCGGGCAGAAACGCGGGTCAGAATGTCCACTCTCGAGACCGTCCAAGTCTAGGTTCAGCGTCCGAGAGCGGCGCAAAGCAGCCTAATACTAGTCACAAAAAACCTCTTTCCTACAAACCCCCAATCGTGCCAACGTTCTCGTTATGTCTAGACTTGACCAAACCGAACCACCCGACGACCTCCTCCTTTTCGCCCCCGTCCGGACCGCCTATCGCGGCGCGAACGGGTGGTCGTCGGCGGTGCAGCGCGCCTTTGTCGGGGCGCTCGCGCGCACGGGCGTGGTCGCCGCCGCCGCGCGGTCGGTGGGGCGCAACCCGCGTTCGGCCTACCGCCTCCGCGCTCGGGCGGGCGAGGATAGCGGCTTCGCCCGCGCCTGGAACGAGGCGCAGCGGCGCGGGAGCGAGGAGGCGCTCGATGCCAGCATGGCGGGCGGCATGACCGCGCGCCGCACGGAGGTCTTCCACCGCGGCCGCCATGTCGGCTGGCGTACGTCCTACGACAATCGCCTCGCCTACGCCGCCCTGCGCGCGCTCGACCACCAGGACTTGGCGTGGGCGAGGCAGGGTGTCGACGCAACTAAGTTGCTCGGCGACGCAACGGAATTGCCGAACGGGCGCGACATGTGCGTCACGTCGCCCAGCGGGGCCATCCCGGAGTCGGAGAGTTGATACGTCTGACGCGAGGCGCGCGGACCGCGTTACGTGTAAAAATCGTCGATGTCGGGCGGCTCGCCGCGAACGACCGCGCAGTCTTCTTGGTGTTACCTAGCGTTGCCTTCTCGCCGCGACAGGCCGGGCGATGCCGTTCCCATTGCTCCCCTCCGCCGCCCCGCCTATCTCCGACGTGACGACACGGGAGCCTGACCCACGATGACCATCTTTGACGATCGCGAGCGTGCGCACGAGGCGAAGTTCGCGCGTGACGGGGAAATGGAGTTCCGCATCATGGCGCGCCGTAATCGGCTCGCCGCGCAGTGGGCGGCGGGGCTGATGCAGCTCACCCCTGCGGAGGCGGACAGCTACGCCAAGTCGGTCGTCCAGGCCGATTTCGAGGAGGCGGGGGACGACGACGTCGCGCGCAAGCTGATCGGCGATCTGGCGGCGGCGGGCGTCGAGGTCGATGACGACGCCGTCCACCGCGCCCTGGACGAGCGGCTGGTCGAGGCACGCCGCCAGCTGTTGGAGGCGCGCTGAATGCCTATGGCCGCGTCCGACATCGAGGCCATGATCGTCGCCGCGATCCCCGACGCGCAGGTCGAGATCACCGACCTGGCCGGCGACGGCGACCATTATGCCGCGCGCGTCGTCGCCGCCAGCTTCGCCGGCCTTACCCGCGTCCAGCAGACGCGCGCGGTCTACGCCGCCCTTGGCGAGCGCATGGGCACCACCCTACATGCGCTGCAGCTGACCACCTCCGTCCCCAAGGACTGATGCCCATGACTGATCCCGACCAGACCCGCATCGACGCGCTCGTGAAGGCGAACCCCGTCGTCCTGTTCATGAAGGGCACCGCGCTGTTCCCGCAATGCGGCTTTTCCAGTCGCGCGGTCGCCATCCTCCAGCATCTGAACGTCGATTTCGATACCGTCGACGTGCTTCAGGACCAGGGCGTCCGTCAGGGCATCAAGGCCTATAGCGACTGGCCGACCATCCCCCAGCTCTATGTCGGCGGCGAGTTCGTCGGCGGTTCGGACATCATGATGGAGATGTACGAGTCGGGCGAACTGAAGGAGTTGTTCGAGAAGGAGGGCGCCTCCTCGACCTGATGTCGGGATCGAGGGGTTCTGGCGACCATTCTTGACTACGCGAGTCATCGGCTGTAACCACGGTTGTAGTCAGTGACGGAGTGAGCAGGTGGCCGAACGGATCAGCGATGCCGAGCACGTCGTCATGGAGGTGCTCTGGGACGAGTCGCCGCTTACCGCTCAGGAGGTTGTCGAGCGGGTCGATCCCGCCCGCGGCTGGAGCGCCAACACCGTCAAGACATTGCTGGGCCGTCTGCTGGGCAAGACGGCGATCTCGGCGCAGGAAGACGGTCGCCGCTATTTATATCGCCCCAGGGTCGCGCGCGGCGACTATGTCGCGGGCGAGTCGCGGCGGTTGATGGACAGGCTGTTCGGCGGCAAGGTCAGCCCGCTCGTCGCCCACCTCGCCGAACGCGACCAGTTGACCGATGCCGACATCGCGGAGATCGGGGCGCTGCTTCGGGACCTGCGGAAGTGATCGGCTGGGTGATCGACGCGGCGCTCGCCTCCGCGCTGCTGATGGCGATGGTGCTCCTGCTACGCGGGCCCGTCCGTCGCCTGTTCGGTCCGACCGTCGCCTACGGCCTGTGGGCGCTACCGGCCGCACGGCTGATGCTGCCGCCGATCCCCGCCGAGATCCCCGCCGAATGGATCGCGCCGTCCGCGCCGATTACGCGGATGGGCGAGCTGGTGCTTGCCGTTACGCCCGCTCTCGACACGGTGCCCGTCGGTCCGACCGCGTCGTGGCAGGCGGTCGTACCATTGATGTGGATAGCGGGCGCGGTCGGCTTTCTCATGTGGCATGCGCTCCGGTATGCCGGCTTCCGCGCGAATATCCTGCATGATCACGAACTTCTGACCATCGTCGGCCGCGTCGTCGTCGTGGCGAGCGAGGCCGCGCCCGGTCCGATCGCGTTCGGTGTGCTATCGCCGCGGATCGCGGTCCCCACCGATTTCCATTCGCGCTATGACGCCGACGAGCGCTCGCTCGCGCTGGCGCACGAGCTCGGCCATCATGCGCGCGGCGACCTGCTCGCCAATTGGATCGCGCTGGCGGTGCTGGCGATCCATTGGTGGAACCCGCTGGCATGGATCGCGCACCGCGCATTCCGCGCCGACCAGGAAATGGCGAACGACGCGCGTGTCCTGGCCGGACGCGACCCGGCCGCGGTCCATGCCTACGCCCGCGCCATCGTCAAGGCGGTGGGTGGAAGCGGTCACACCGTCGCCTGTCACCTCCACTCCATCGCCGACCTGAAAGGACGCATCCGCATGTTGAAGGCCGCACCCGCATCGCCCCGCCGTGTCCGGATGGGGATCGCCGCCGTCGCGCTCACCGCGACCGCCACACTTGCGCTGACGGCTTCCGGGGGCCGCGCAGCGGCGGTTACGCGGGACAGCATCGGCGAGACGGTTGGCGTCGATCTGGCGTCTGCGGAAATCGACTGGACGGCGCTGCGCCTACCTGCGCCGCCCGTGCCTCCAGTCGCGCTCGCGCACCCGGGCTTGGTGCTCGCGCAAGCCCTTCCTGCCACGCCGCCCGCCGTATCGATCATCCCGCCGGTGCCGCCCATGCCGCCGCTGCCCGCAACCTCGCCCGTGCCGCCTGTCCCGCCGATGCCGCCGGTCCCGCCCGTACCGCCGATACCCAACATCTACGGCGACCGGCAGGTGACGATCGTTCGCACTCGTAAGGGCCAAGCAGCTCGGCGCATCGTGCATACCGGCCACGGCCGGGAGCTGGATCTCGCCGCGATCCCCGAGGTACGCGAGGCGAGTTGCGGGCGGGGTGATCGCGCGCTGGTCCGGCACGAGACGCAAGGCGGCAAGCGCGTGACGATCATCTGTACCGATCGGATCGAGCAGGTCGCCGACCACGCCTCTCGAGCCATCATCGATGCAGGGCAAATCGAACGCGATGCGCTCGAAAGCGCGCTCTCCGGCCTTCGCGGCGCACGGGCGGCGGTGGACGCCAATCCCCAGCTTTCCGGCGAGCAGAAACGTCGCGCCCGGGGCGGTATCGAGCAAGGAATTCGCGAAATCGAGGACGGCCTGTCCAAGTCCGACTAGGCCGGTCGCATCGCGGTGGGGGGAGTTGCCATAGGTTCCTCGACCCATCAGAGCCTGCCCATGTCCGCACCTCCGACCGGCATCGCAATACGGCTCGAACCACTCGTCGCCCGGGTCCTCGCTCCCAACCCGTCGCCCTTCACGCATACCGGTACGCAGTGCCATATCGTCGGCTCGCGAGAGCTTGCCGTAATCGATCCCGGGCCGGATGAACCGGAGCATCTGGACGCGCTTCTCCGCGCGATCGGCGGCCGCCCGGTGTCGGCGATCCTCGTCACCCACCATCATCGCGACCACAGCCCCGCCTCGCGCTCGTTGGCCGCGGCAACGGGCGCGCCGATCGTCGGTGCGGCTCCGGTCCATGTCGGCGGGGATGATCCGCGCGCCGACGCCGCCTTCGACCACGACTACGTTCCCGCGCGTATCCTCGCCGACGGCGAGGCGGTCATCGGGGAAAGTTGGACGCTTCGAGCGCTCGCGACCCCCGGCCACACATCGAACCACCTCGCCTTCGCGCTCGAGGAAACAGGCGCGCTCTTCTCGGGCGATCACGTCATGGGCTGGTCGACCAGCATAGTGTCACCGCCTGACGGCGACATGGCCGCATACATGTCGAGCCTGGAGTTGCTGCTCTCCCGCGAGGACTGCGTCTACTATCCCGGTCACGGCGAGCAGGTCGATAATCCCCGCCGCTGGGTCCGCGGCCTTCTCGGCCACCGCAAGCAACGCGAGGGGCAAATCCTGCGCCTGCTCGGTGAGGAGCCGGGCGCCGTTCCCGCCATGACGCGCCGCATGTATGCCGGCCTCGATCCACGGCTGCTCCCTGCCGCCGAGCGATCGGTGCTGGCGCATCTGATCGATCTGGAGCGACGCGGCCGGGTCGGGCTGGAGGGAACAGTCTGGCGCGGGCTCGGCGGATAAGGCCAGAGGGGTTCTGGGACGGACGGGCAATCGGCACTATATCAACTTATGCTTGGCGCCATAGGCCACGCCGGAGATATCGATGACCGCTCCTAGTCTGAACCTTACCGGCGTCGACCTCCGCGCCGAGATCGATCGCCTGCGCACCGAGCGCAACGCGGTGATCTTAGCCCACTACTACCAAAAGTCTGAGCTTCAGGATCTGGCGGACTTCGTAGGCGACAGCCTCGACCTCAGCCGCCGCGCGGCTGAGACCGATGCGGACGTGATCGCTTTTTGCGGCGTGCGCTTCATGGCGCAGACCGCCAAGATCCTGTCGCCGGACAAGATCGTCGTGCTGCCCGACATGGATGCCGGCTGTTCGCTGGAGGATTCGTGTCCGCCCGATCAGTTCGCCGCGTTTCGCGCAGCGCATCCGGATCACATCGCGCTCACCTACATCAATTGCTCGACCGAGGTGAAGGCGCTGTCCGACGTGATCGTCACCTCGTCTTCGGCCGAGAAGATCCTGTCGCAGATCCCGCTCGACCAGCCGATCATCTTCGGTCCCGATCGCAATCTGGGCGGCTACCTCGTCCGTAAGACAGGGCGCGAGATGCTGCTCTGGCCGGGCGTGTGCATCGTCCATGAAGCTTTCAGCGAGACCGAGCTGATGAAGCTGCAGGCGGAGCATTCGGGGGCGCCGGTGGCGGCGCATCCCGAATGCCCCGCGATCATCCTCGACCACGCCGACTATGTCGGCTCGACACGCGGTATCCTGGAATACGCCAACGCGATGCCGGGCGACACGCTGATCGTCGCGACCGAGCCGCACATCATCCACCAAATGCAGCGCTCGATGCCGAACAAGCGCTTCATCGGCGCGCCAGGCGCGGACGGGAACTGCAACTGCAACATCTGCCCGTACATGGCGCTGAACAACATGGAGAAGCTCTATATCGCGCTCCGCGATCTGGAGCCGCGGATCGAGATCGAGGAGGGCTTGCGACTTCGCGCCAAGAAGAGCCTGGACGCGATGCTAACGATGGCGAGCAACACGGTGGGGCAGGGTGATCTGGGCCCCGTGTGGGTAACCGGCGACTGATTGGGGCTGTTCGACAGCACCGCGTTCGTGCGAGCAGACGACGATGAATGATCGTCCGACCATCCCCAATTTCGACTTAGACCATTTCGTCCGCGCGACTCTTGCCGAGGATCTGGGCGATGTGGGCGACATCACCTCGGCCGCGGTCATTCCGGCTGATGCTATGTTCGACGGCGTCATGGACAATCGCGATGCAATAACGGTCGCGGGCCTCTCGTTAGCCGAAGCCTTTTTTCACCACCTTGATCCGGATATCCGCATCGAGCGTACCATCCAGGACGGTGCGCGCGTGGGGGCTGGCACTATCTTGCTCAAGTTTCACGGCCGCGCGCGCGCGATGCTCACCGCCGAGCGGTCGGCGCTGAACACGGTGCAGCATCTGTCTGGGATCGCCACGCTGACCGCCACCTATGTCGATGCGATCGCGGGCACCGGCGTGGTTCTGCTCGACACGCGCAAGACGATCCCAGGCCTGCGCGCACTCGAGAAATATGCGACCCGCACCGGCGGCGCGCGCAATCACCGCATGGGACTGTGGGATGCGGCGATGATCAAGGACAACCACGTCGCGGTCGCAGGCGGCGTCGCCGAAGCGGTCCGCCGCGCCCGCTCCGCCGGCATCGCCGACATCATCGTCGAGGTCGACCGCATCGACCAGATCGCCCCCGCGTTGGAGGCGGGCGCGACGCACCTGCTCCTCGACAACATGCCAATGCCGGTGCTGCGCGAGGCCGTGGCGACGGTGGGCGGGCGTGTTCCGACCGAGGCGTCGGGGGGCGTAACGCTCGCGACGGTTCGCGAGATTGCGGAGACGGGGGTGACGTTCATCTCAGTCGGGCGGCTGACCCAATCGGCCCCGGCTGCCGACATCGGCCTCGACTTCACAGTCTGACCGCGCCACCACGGGGCAGTGGAGGGACCGTATGCACAAGCCGCCGTCGATCGTCCGGTTCGAGCGGATGTGGTGGATATCAGCATTGCTGTCGCTGATCGCCGCCTATCTTTCCTGGGACCGCGTCCAGAACAGCATTCGGGCACGGTTTGCAGAGGACCCGGCGTTGCGCGCGAACCCATTCGGCGCGGTCGTCGCCGACTGGACGCAACTGGCCGGCGTCACGATCACGATAGCCTGGACGGTGATG
Source organism: uncultured Sphingomonas sp. (assembly GCF_964235535.1). Lineage (GTDB taxonomy): Bacteria > Pseudomonadota > Alphaproteobacteria > Sphingomonadales > Sphingomonadaceae > Sphingomonas. Next base: position 66,571 of record NZ_CAXSBH010000008.1, on the reverse strand, counting down.
GTCTGGTTTTTGGTGGCGCGGCGGGCGAACAGGGCGGGCCGGTGGCTGACCGTTCTGACCGCGCTGCTGAGCGGCGCGCAGCTCGCCATCCTGCTCGGCGGTCTCGCACTCGGTCGTACGCTGCATCCGTTGTCGCATAGTGCTGCCGCCACGGCCGCAATTCTGATGGTGCTCGCCACGGCCGCACTGTTCGCACCTTCCTCCCGGGCATGGTTCGGCGAGTCGGATGAGGCCGAACGGCAACCGATCTGAATAGCTGATCAGTGCCCAGCCCGGCCCTCGAATACAGCGGTCGCGGGATGGTGCTTGTCGAGGTGGCGCTTGAGCATGCGCAGGTTGCGGGTGTTCGATCTGAACAGGAAGTCCGCGACGTCGCCCACGAACGGCACCAGTCCGATCACCGTGTCCAGACCCACATTGCCCGCCATGCGTGCAAGCCTGAATTTGGACAGTCCCAGATTCCGCGCCTCCCACACCATCCAGGCGCCAAGCCCCGCCCCGGCGAGATCGCCAACGATCGGCACGAAACCGATCAGCGTGTCGAGCCCGATCGGACGATTGATGCCCGGCACGACGAACAGCCGCTCGAGCAGGCGTTCCATCGTCTCGATCCGGACGCGAACCGAGGCGGGGTCGCGACCGAGCGGCAGCCGGTCGAAGATGGTGGTATCGACACGGCTGTCCATAGAGAACTATCTAGCCCCCGTGCGCAGCCGGTTCAACGGATGCCAGGCGCGGGAATTGGGTCGCCACTGATCCAACCGGGGCGAGACCAGCGACCAGCGGAGCGGCCGAGCGATCGGGATGAACGCCGCGTCGGCGTCGACCAATCGGTCCGCCGCAGCTATCTCTCGCGCCCGCGACGCCATGTCGGGCGCATCGCGCGCGGCGATCAGCGCGGCGCTCGCCTCCGCGCCGCACGGCCGGCACGCGCTGGCGAGATACCAGCGCGCGCTATCGTAAGGCGCGACCTCGTCGATGAGCCGCAGGTCGGCCGGATCCGACCATCGGACCCGTTCGGGCACGAGGCCGACCGCGAGAAGCGACGCGGCGATGCGGCCGTACAGGAGCGTTCCGCCGGGACCAGCGGGAAGCGCGATCCGCAGCCGCACCGGCGTGTCGGCCAGGGCTGCTACCCGGGCGCGGGCGGCAATGATGCGCTGATCAATCGTCAGTACCGTCCAGGCGGGCACGGTCGGGGAGGATGCGCTATCGAGCGCCTCGGGAAGTACGCGGTCCACCGGCTCCCATCCAGGTGCCAGGGCGGCGGTGATCGCGGCCCGGTCGAGCGCCTGCGACACCGCCGTCCTGTTCGCCGGATCGGCGAGGAAGCCTTCCCGTGATACGACCGCCAGACCGAACAAACCAACGGCCGAATCGACGCGTATGTCCGCAGGCCGCACTCCAGCACGGGCGAGTAGTGGCCAGTCCGCCGCCGTGCCGCCCACTAACAGTGTCGACCGGCCGGCCGCGAAGCGCGCGACGGCAAGCGCGCCGCGTTCGGGAATCAGGTGTACGTCGTCCTCGGGCCGGATGTCGGCCGGGTTCGCCAGATCGGCCTGGGCAGGGTCGGTCGCCGGGCGGAGCAGCAAGTACGGATCGTCGTCGATCAGTCGCATCGGACCGGTGCCGCCCAGCCGCGCGCGGACGACGGCCATCTCGGGCTGGGCGAACAGTTTAAGCAGGTCGGGGCGCTGGCTTTTGAGCCTGACCTCCAGCACTTGCGGGGTCATCGCGACCACTTCGTCCACCGCGGTCAGGAACGGGCCGAGCGGGTTGCCGCGGGCGGTCAGTCGACGGGTGAGCGCGGCCGCGACCTGGGCCGCGGTGACGGGAGCGTCGTTCGGCCATTCGGCCTTGCGCAGGCGGAAGATGTAGCTGGTGCCCTGGTCCATGACGATCCAGCGCTCGGCCAAGCCGGGCTCGATCCGGCCCGCCGCGTCGAAGCGGACCAGCCCCTGTTCGGTCGCGTCCGCGAGCAGGCGGATTGACGGAGCGGCTACGCCCGGAGCGGTTTCGCCCGTCACCGCGCTGACGATCACCGGGCCGGTATCGGCGGGGCGATCGCAGCCGAGCAGTGTCATGGCCAGAAGGGTGGTGCGGACGGCGGGACTTGAACCCGCACTCCAAAGGAAACCGATTTTAAGTCGGCAGCGTCTACCGATTTCGCCACGTCCGCCCACGCCCGGGGACAAGCCCATCAGGCTCGTGAAATCAACTCACACGTTGAGGCGGGCGCGCATTTCCTTGCCGGGTTTGAAGTAGGGCACGCGCTTGGCGCCGACATCGACATGCTCGCCCGTGCGCGGGTTGCGGCCGGTGCGGGCATCGCGGGCGCGGGTGGAGAATGCACCGAAGCCGCGCAGCTCGACCCGGCCGTTGGCCGCGAGGCGCGCGGAGATCGTATCGAAGAAGCAGCCGATGATCGCCTCGATCTCGCGCCCCGACAGGTCGGGATGATGTTCGCACAACCGATCGACCAATTCCGACCTTATCATCTTGGAGCCCCCTCAAGCTCGGTCGACGCGGGCCGGGGCGCATATAGCCCCGGCCCGTTCCTCCCTTAGTTGTTGTCGCGCGCCTTGAGCGCCGCACCCAGGATGTCGCCCAGCGACGCGCCCGAATCGGACGAGCCGTACTGCGCCACCGCCTGCTTCTCCTCGGAGATCTGCATCGCCTTGACGGAGAAGGTCGGCTTCTTGGAGCGGTCGAAGCCCGTCACCATGGCGTCGAGCTTCTGGCCGACCTGGAAGCGCTCGGGGCGCTGCTCGTCGCGGTCGCGGCCGAGATCGATGCGCTTGATGAAGCCCGTCACGCCGTCATCGCCGACCTGCACCTCGAGGCCCGGGTCGCGGACCTCCAGCACCGTCACGGTCACGACCTGGTTCTTGTTGAGCCCGGACCCCGGGGTCGCCGCCGCACCGCCCGCGACCGGAGCGCCGCGCTCCAGCTGCTTCATGCCGAGTGAGATGCGCTCCTTCTCGGGATCGATGTCGAGCACCACCGCCTGAACGATCTCGCCCTTGCGGTGGAGGTTGAGCGCGTCCTCGCCCGACACGCCCCAGGCGATGTCCGACATGTGGACCATGCCGTCGACATCGCCGTCGAGACCGATGAACAGCCCGAACTCGGTCGAGTTCTTGACCTCGCCCTCGATGGTCGAGCCGACCGGGTGCGCGGCGGAGAAGGCGTCCCAGGGGTTGTTCTGCGCCTGCTTCAGGCCGAGCGAGATGCGACGCTTCTCGCCGTCGACCTCGAGCACGATCACGTCGACTTCCTGGCTGGTTGACACGATCTTGCCCGGATGGACGTTCTTCTTGGTCCAGCTCATTTCGGAGACATGGACCAGGCCCTCGATGCCCGCCTCCAGCTCAACGAACGCGCCGTATTCGGTGATGTTGGTCACGCGGCCCGTCAGCTTCGCGCCGATCGGATACTTGACCGACGCGGCGTCCCACGGATCGCTCTCGAGCTGCTTCATGCCCAGCGAGATCCGCTGCGTATCCTTGTTGATCCGGATGATCTGGACGCGGACGGTGTCGCCGATATTCAGCACCTCGGACGGGTGCTGGACGCGCTTGTAGCTGAGGTCGGTGACGTGGAGCAGGCCGTCGATGCCGCCCAAATCGACGAACGCGCCGTAATCGGTGATGTTCTTGACCACGCCCTCGATGATCTGGCCCTCGGCGAGCGACTGGATCAGGCCGGTGCGCTGCTCGGCGCGGGTCTCCTCGAGGATGGCGCGACGCGAGACGACGATGTTGCCGCGCTTGCGGTCCATCTTGAGGATCTGGAACGGCTGGGGCAGGTCCATCAGCGGGGTGACGTCGCGCACGGGGCGGATGTCGACCTGGCTGCCGGGCAGGAACGCGACGGCGCCCGACAGGTCGACGGTGAAGCCGCCCTTCACGCGGCCGAAGATCACGCCCTCGACGCGGGCCTGCTTGGCGAACTCGGTCTCCAGCTTGTCCCAGGCGGCCTCGCGGCGGGCGCGGTCGCGGCTGAGCATGGCCTCGCCGTGCATGTTCTCGACGCGGTCGACATAGACCTCGACCTCGTCGCCGACCTTCAGATCGGCCTTCTGGCCCGGCGCGGCGAACTCGCGCAGCGGCACGCGGCCCTCCGACTTGAGCCCGACATCGATGACGGCGAGATCATTCTCGATCGCGGTCACGGTGCCGTGGACGACGCGGCCCTCGAAGCTGTCGGCACCGCCGAACATGTCGTCGAGCATCGCAGAGAAATCGTCGCGGGTGGGCATCACTTGAGCCGGAGCTTGGGTCGCCATAAAGAGCTGTCAGTCCTCGAGATATGTTCCGGCCAACCGGTTGAGTCCGGTGGTCTTGGCCTGGTCACCGCCGCGACGACCCCGTGCCGGCGCGGCGTCCGGGGAGGGTGGCGCGGTTGGAGGAGCAAGCCGCATCATATGCGAAAAGGGCGCGTGAGAACGAGTCTCCGCGCCGACCTCCGCGAGCACCGCCCGCCGAACGATCCCCGCTTAGCCGAACGGCGGCGAAGGAGCAAGGCGGGCAACGGCGGCGTAAGGTAACGAAGGTCACGCCCGTTCGGTAATTCCGTTGCGGCGCCCAGCAACTTTCTTGCGTCTCGACGTCAGCGGTCTTTTGCAAGTTGTACCGATCGAGCGCGCGCAGCGCGGCATAGGCGAGGCAATTGTCGTAGCTGGTCCGCCAGCCGACGGAACGGTCCCGGTGGAACATTTCGGTCCTGCGCACCGCCATGCCGCCGGCCATGCTTTTGCCCATCGCCTGCTCGCTCCCGCGCGCCTGCGCTTCGTCCCAGGCGCGCGTGAAGTTGCCGTCCACGCCAGCGCGGCGGCGGAGCTGATAGGCCGACGAGGGCGAACGCCCGACCGACCGCGCGGCGGCCGCGACCACCCCGCACCGCGCGAGCGCGGCGACGAAGGCGCGCTGCACCTCCGACGACCACCCGTTCGCGCCGCAATAGGCGGTCGGGACGGGGGTGAAGAGGAGCAGGCCGTCGGGCGGTTCGGGCGAATCGGGATTGGACATAGCGGGAACGATGGCATGGGCCGGAGCTTGTAGGACAGCGGTTTTCTTCAAGCCCAATTACAACGCAAACCGAACGTCGTCCCGACCCCGCGCATAGCCTTTCAGATCATGTCGAAGCCCGTGCTGGTCAGCGCGGTGCCGGGGGTGAGCAGCGCGAACAGGACGGCGATGCCTGAGCCGTTGCCGTCCGCGTCGTAGAACAGCCGGCCGTTGGCGGCGTCGTAGACGATACGATCGTCGGCGTCGCCGGCCGCCGTACCGACGACGAACTCGCCCGGATCGAGGGCGGTGCCGACCGCGCCGAAGATCGCCGACGACAGGCCGATCCGGTCGCCGGTTCCGAAATCCGTGACCGCGTCGACGTTGCCGGCCCCGAGTGCGCTCGTGAAGCTGAACCGGTCCGCCCCCGCGCCGCCGATCAGCAGGTCCGCCCCGCCCGCGCCGTCGAGCGTGTCCGCGCCCGAGGTGCCCGCCAGCGTCTGGCCGAGCTCGTTGCCGGTGAGCGCGAGGCCCGCGGTTCCCGCCCGGTCTTGCGCGGCGAGCACCTCCACCGACACGCCTGCACCGAGCGCGTAGGAGACACTGGTGACGACCGTGTCCGCGCCCTCGCCGGCGGCCTCGCGGATGATGATGCGGCTGTCGCCGACCGCATACAGGTCATCGCCGCGCAGGCCGATCAGCGTGTCCGCGCCCGAGCCGCCGTTCAGGATGTTGCGGCCGTAGTTTCCCACGATCGTCTGGCTGACGAAATTGCCGATCAGATCGATCGCGTCGGTCGTGGAGTTGTCGACGGTCGATAGCGCCTCGACCTCGTTCTCGCCGAGGTTGTAGCTGACGGTGGTGTAGACGATGTCGGCACCCTCGCCGTTCGCTTCGATTACAAAGTCGCCCGGCCCGCGCACGAGGTAAGTGTCATCCCCGCCCAGGCCGACCAAGGTGTCCGAACCGCCGCCGCCGTTCAGTATGTTGTTCCCTGCGGTCCCGGTGATCCGCTGCGATAGCTCGTTGCCGATCGCATTGACGTTGAAGCCCCCCGCCAGGGTCATCGCCTCGATCGAAGTGCCAGCGGACAGCACGTAGGTCTGCTCGACCGACGAAACGAATATCGTATCAAACCCCTCACCCGGACTCTCGCGAACGACGACGCCGGTATTTTGCACATCATAGGTGTCGTCACCGCCAAGGCCGACAAGAGTATCCTGGCCGCCGTTGCCTGCGAGTACGTTGGCACCGGCGTTGCCGACAATTGTCTGGTTGATCCGGTTTCCGGCTAAGCGGAACGCCTCGGTCCCCGTCGGATCGGCCATTGCGAGCAGCTCGATCGATTGCATGTCGCCCGTCCGTCCTCGGAACTCGATCAGCGAATACTCCCGCTGGCTGATTTCCGGACTGATGGCGACGAGCACGGTATCAAAACCTCGATCCGCATCCTCAAACACAAAGTTCGCAGTGTCATAAACGATGTAAGTGTCGTCGCCACCCAGGCCGTACGCCGAGTCGCGCCCCTGAGCGAGCAGCGGTCCCGAGTCGATCACGTTAGGGCCATCGTTGCCCGTCAGCGTCTCCGGCCCGAACCCGCCCGTCAGGTTGATGGCGGCGGTGCCCGGCGCGGCGCTAATATTTACGATGCGGCCCGCCTGCACTTGTTGAGGCGTCGAGAAATTGGCGGATGCGATAACTGTGCTACCGACAGAGTCGCTGCGGATAACATCACCTGAATCATCAACGAAGAAAGTGCCGGAGCCGACCATCGTGTCGGCACCCGCGCCGCCGTCGAACCTGTCGGATCCGCCGCCACCCTCGAGTAAATCGTTTCCGCCCAAACCGTTCAACATGTCGTTGGCGCTTGTACCCGCCAGCGTGTCCGCGCCTTCAGTTCCGTTGATCGTCGCCATCCGTACTCTCCTGTTCGACGGCTGTGTGTCAGCCTATCCGGCTGTGGGCAAGTGTATGGCGATTGCTGGTTTTTCGATCGGTGCGGACATTTGCGGAAGGATGTCACGACCAAGCGGCTGTGATGCCCGGTAAGCGTCGGTAACGGAGGAGGCCGCCGATGGATCCGGCTACATCGCCGGCGCAACCTCCCGCCACTCGCCCGGTGCTAGGCCCTCGACCGTCCAGTCGCCGATCCTCCAGCGCACGAGCCTGAGCGTCGGGTGGCCGACGGCGGCGGTCATGCGGCGGACCTGGCGGTTGCGGCCTTCGGTGATCGTCAGTCGGAGCCAGCTATCGGGGACCGTCTTGCGGTAGCGGACGGGCGGGTCGCGGGGCCATGGCGGCGGGGCGAGGATGCGCTCGGCTTCGGCGGGGCGGGTCGGGCCGTCCTTAAGCTGCACGCCGCGCCGCAACGCCGCGAGCGCGGGATCGCCCAGGTCGCCCTCGACCTGGACGAGATACTCCTTGCGCATCTTGAAGCGAGGGTTGGCGATCCGGGCCTGCAGCGCGCCGTCGTCGGTCAGGAGCAGCAGGCCCTCGCTGTCGCGGTCGAGACGGCCGGCGGGATAGACGCCGGGCATGTCGATGAAGTCCGCGAGAGTCGGGCGGGGCGGTCCGCCGCCCGCCGGGCCTTCGTCGGTGAACTGGCAGAGCACGCCGTAGGGCTTGTTGAACAGGATCAGCCGCGCCATCGCCCGCGCGGCGCTAGCGGGCGAGGCTGGCGGCCAGCGCCTCGGCGACCTTGATCCCGTCCACCGCCGCCGACAGGATGCCGCCCGCATAGCCGGCACCCTCGCCCGCGGGGCACAGCCCGGCGGTGTTCAGGCATTGCCCGTCCGCGCCGCGCGCCAGGCGGACCGGCGAGGAGGTGCGCGTTTCGACGCCGGTCATGACGACGTCGGGGTGATCGTAGCCGGGGATCTGGCGGCCGAAGACGGGCAACGCCTCGCGCATCGCGTCCACCGCATAGCCGGGCAGGCACCGCGCCAGGTCGGTCGGCTCGACGCCCGGCCGGTAGGAGGGGACGACCGACCCGAGCGTTTCCGACGGCCGCCCCGCCAGGAAATCGCCTAGCCGCTGGGCGGGCGCGCGGTAGCTCGATCCGCCCGCGAGGTAGGCCATCCCCTCCCAGTGGCGCTGGAGCGCGATGCCAGCGAGCGGATCGCCGGGGAAGTCGCGCGCGGGATCGACCGCGACCACCAGCCCGGAGTTGGCGTTGCGTTCGTTGCGCGAATATTGGCTCATGCCGTTGGTGGCGACGCGGCCCTCTTCCGACGTGGCGGCGACCACGGTGCCGCCGGGGCACATGCAGAAGCTGTAGACGGTGCGGCCGTTCCGGCAATGGTGCGACAGATGGTACTCCGCCGCGCCCAGCACCTCGTGGCCGGCGTTCGCGCCGAAACGCGCCCGGTCGATCCAGGATTGCGGATGCTCGATCCGCACGCCGATCGAGAACGGCTTGGCCTCGACATGGACGCCCGCGGCGTGGAGCATCGCGAAGGTGTCGCGCGCGCTGTGGCCGACCGCGAGCACCACATGGCTCGCCTCCAGATAGCCGCCGTTGCTCAGGTGGAGCCCGCGCATCCGGCGCTCGCCGCGCATGTCGATGTCGAGCCCATCGACGCGGGTGGAGAAGCGGTACTCGCCGCCCAGCGCCTCGATCGACGCGCGCATCCGCTCCACCATCGTCACCAGGCGGAAGGTGCCGATATGCGGACGCGCCTCCGTCAGGATCTCGGGGGGAGCGCCGGCCGCGACGAATTCGGTCAGGACCTTGCGGTCGAGATGGCGGGCGTCCTTGATCCGGCTGTAGAGCTTGCCGTCGGAGAAGGTGCCCGCGCCGCCCTCGCCGAACTGGGCGTTGGACTCGGGGTCGAGCACGCCGCGCCGCCACAGGCCCCAGGTGTCCTTGGTCCGGTCGCGCACGGGCTTGCCGCGGTCGAGGATGATGGGGCGGTGACCGCCTTGCGCCAGGATCAGCGCCGCGAAGAGACCGCACGGGCCCGCGCCGATCACCACGGGGCGGGGGCCGTCCGCCGGGGCGGGTGGGGAAGGGCGATAGCGGGTGTCGGGGGTGCGCGCGACGCCCCGGTCGCGGCGGCAGCGGGCGAGCACCGCCGCCTCGTCACGCAGGTTCACGTCGACCGAATAGACGAGCTGGATGTCGTGCTTGTTGCGCGCGTCGTGGGCGCGGCGCGCGACGACGTGGCGCACCAGCTCGCGCGGTTTGATCCGCAGCCGCCGACAGATCGCGGCGGGCAACGCCTCGTCGGGATGATGGAGCGGCAGCGTCAGTTCGGTGAGGCGGAGCATTTCGCGGGGCGATCAGGCGGCGGTGGACCGCCCGCGCACCCGGCCCTCCACCAGCGCAACCGCGCGCGCGACGGCGGCGTCGATGGACAGCGCGCTGGTGTCGAGCGAGGCGGCGTCGGCGGCCTGGGTGAGCGGCGCGGTCGACCGGGCGCTGTCGCGCGCGTCGCGAGCGCGGATGTCGGCCAGGACCTGCTCGTAGGTTACTTCCCGGCCCCGCGCGGTCAGCTCGGCCAAGCGGCGACGGGCGCGGACAGCGGCGCTTGCCTTCACGAACAGCTTGGCGTCGGCGTCCGGCGCGATCACTGTGCCGATATCGCGCCCGTCGAGCACCGCGCCGCCCACCTGGTTCGCGAAGCGCTTCTGCCGCTGGAACAGGGCGGCGCGGACGAGCGGATGCGCCGAGACGATCGAGGCGAGCTGGCCGACATCATCGTCGCGCAGCGCCGGGTCGGCGAGCGTGAGCTCGTCCAGGTCGCAGGCGGCGACCGCGTCGGCCTCCTTGCGGGGATCGAGCTCGAGCCGGCGGACGGTGTAGCCGACCGCGCGGTAGAGCAGGCCCGTATCGAGGTGCGGCAAGTTGTAATGACGCGCGAGCGCGCGCGCCACCGTGCCCTTGCCGCTCGCGGCGGGACCGTCGACGGCGATGATCAAGCGGCGGACTCCTGGGTGGCGATGTCGGCGAGGGTGGCGAAGAAGGCGGGGTAGCTGGTCAGGGCGGGCGACGCGTCGTCGAGCGTAATGGCCGCGCGGGCATGGAGCGCGGCGACGGCCATGCTCATGGCGATCCGGTGGTCGAGGCGAGTGGCGACGGTGCCGCCGCCCGGGATCGGGTCGCCGCAGGAACCCTGGACGGTCAGGCCGTCGTCATGCTCCTCGACCGGGACGCCGTTCGCGCCGAGCGCGGCGGCCATGGCGGCGATGCGGTCCGACTCCTTGACGCGCAACTCGGCCGCGCCGCGCGCGACGGTGCGGCCGTGCGCAAAGGCTGCGGCGACGAAGAGGGCGGGGTACTCGTCGATCATCGAGGGCGCGAGTTCGAGCGGCACTTCGATCCCGCGAAGGGGCGCGTGGCGGACGCGGAGGTCGGCGACGGGTTCGCCGCCGACGGTGCGCGGGTTCGCTTCCTGGATGTCCGCGCCCATCAGGCGAAGCGCGGTCAGCAGGCCTGTGCGGGTCGGGTTCAGCCCCACGCCGCGCACGAGCAGGTCGGAGCCGGGCACGATGCCGGCTGCGACCAGCCAGAAGGCGGCCGCCGAGGGATCGCCGGGGACGACGATGTCCTGCGGTCGGAGTTCGGCCTCACCGGTCAGCGAGATCACGCGACCCTCCGGGGTATCCTCGACGGTTACGTGCGCGCCGAAGCCCGTCAGCATGCGCTCGCTGTGGTCGCGGGTGGGGACGGGCTCGGTCACGCGGGTAATGCCGGGCGTGTTCAGGCCCGCAAGGAGGATCGCGGACTTGACCTGCGCGGAGGCGACGGGAAGCGTGTAGGCGATCGGCACCGCGGGGCACAGGCCGCGCACCATCAGCGGCAGCGTGTCGCCCGGGCTGGCGAAGACATCCGCGCCCATCGTGCGCAGCGGATCCGCGACGCGGGCCATGGGGCGGCGGGACAGGCTGGCGTCGCCGGTGAAGGTGGCGGTGATCGGGTGGCTCGCGACCAGGCCCATGAGCAGGCGCGCGGAGGTGCCGCTGTTGCCCATGTCGAGCGCGCCCGCGGGCTGGAGCAGGCCGCCGACGCCGACGCCGTCGACGGTCCAGGTGCCCTCGCCGGTACGCTCGATGCCCACGCCCATCGCGCGGAGCGCGGCGGCGGTGGCGAGGACGTCCTCACCCTCCAGCAGGCCCGCGATGCGGCTGCGGCCCACCGCCAGCGCGGACAGGATCAGCGCGCGGTGGCTGATCGACTTGTCGCCGGGAACGGCGATCTCACCCCTGAGCGGACCGCTCGCGGCGATGCGTCGGGGGAGGGGGGTTCTGGGGACGGGGACATGCGGCATGGGGTGAGGCGGGGCGCTTTGACAGCCGGGTCGCCCCATGGCAAGGCGCGCGCCATCCACCCGAACCGATCCGAAAGGCACCCTGGCATGATCCAGCCGGAATGGGGCACCAAGCGCACGTGCCCGAAATGCGCGACGCGCTTCTACGACCTCGGCAAGAACGATCCCGTCACTTGCATCGAGTGCTCGAACACGTTCCAGCCCGAGACGATCCTGAAGTCCAAGCAGCCGATGGCGTACGAGATCGTCAAGGCCGATCCCGCCAAGGACGCGGCTCTGGCGGGCGGCGACGAGGATACGGAGGCCCTGGCGGCGGATGACGGCGAGCCGTCGGCCGACGACGAGGTCGATCTGGGCGGGGACGATGATCTGGGCGTCGAGACGAACAAGGAAGACGACGAGAGCTGAGCGGGGCGGGCGAGAGGCGGTGCGCACGCCGCCGCTTGCCAAGCCGGAGGAGCCTCGCTAGGGGCGCATCTCCCGGACCGGGTGTCTTAAATAGAACCGATCCGGTACGATATGGGGCCGTAGCTCAGCTGGGAGAGCGCTGCAATGGCATTGCAGAGGTCAGGGGTTCGATCCCCCTCGGCTCCACCATCCAGGCCCTGTGCGGCCTGATTCACAAGCTTTCACCGATGGCAATTCGTCTCTGGTCGGTTAGGCTGTGTGCGGGTCGGTCACGGGCGGAGGTGGTAGCGGTTCGTTGCTCGCCAGCACTTCGTGCTTCTCCTCGTCGAGATACAGGCGGCGCACCAGCACCAGCACGACGATCGTGAGCGGCGTCGCCAGCAGCACGCCCGCGACGCCGAACAGGATGCCCGCCGCGATGATGCCGAAGATCGTGATCGCGGGCGGCAAGTCGACCATCTTGTTCTGCAGCAGCGGCATAACGAGATTCCCCTGAAGCTGCTGGACGAGGAGCAGCACGCCGATCGTCCACAGGCCGGTGTCGGTGCCCTGACCGAACCCCAGGATGATGGCCGGGATGCCCGCCAGGATGATGCCGGCATAGGGCACGAACTCGGCTAGGCCGGCGACCAGGCCGATCGCCCAAGCCGCGGGCACGCCGACCAGCCACAGGCCCAGCCCGGTGCCGACACCCACGAACAGCATGCCGAGCGCCTGACCCTTTAACCAATTGCGCAGGGAGACGGCGATCGCGTCGAAGGTCTCGGCGGCGGGTCCTTGCGCGCCCTTGGGGAACAACCGGAGCAGGCCGACCGCGTAGAGCGTCGGCTGCGCCGCGAGATAGAGGCCGCCGACCAGCACGATCGCCAATCCCGACAATGCGCCGCCGATCGCAGCCAGCGCGGTCGTGGCCGCGTTCATGATCGTCTGACCGCTGGGAGCGAGGCCTTGCGCGCGCTCCAGGATCGTCGCGCCTATCACGGAGCCCTGCATCCGTGCCTGCAGACCGGCCCAGGCGGCGGGTAGGCGCGTCGCAAGCTCGGCGAACTCGCCCTGCATGGTCGCGCCGAAGAACGTCACCGCGCCGATGATGAGGGCAAGCAGCCCTATGACGGTCAGTCCGAGGGAGATGCCGAACGGCAGCTGCGTGCGCCTGCGGATCGCGTTGGTGATCGTCAGCAGGATCAGCGAGGCGAGCGCGCAAGCGAAGAGCAGCAGAAGCAGGTCCACTAGCAGCCAGAGCACGTAGGCCGCGGCGACCGTGGCGAGCACGACGGCGGTCGCGCGGAACACGCGCTGTTCCAGACCATCCTTGCGCGCGGATCGCGGACCGGCATCGGCGTCGAGCAGTTCGGCTTGCTGGACGAAATTAGGCATATTCACGTGACGCGCGTGGAACGACTTTGGTTCCGCATCAGCCGACCGCTTCGGCGATCGGAGCGCCCAGCCTGGCGTGGACGACGTCGGACCGGGCGAGGTCGAGCGGGCTATCGGCGATGTAGCTCGCGACGGGGACGGGCTTGCGCCCGGGCGGCCACAGGGTCGCCACATCATCAGGGCCAGGTGCGGCGGTCGCGCAGGCCGTGCCGGTCAGAAAGCTTCTTCTCGGCATGCCTTGCTCCGTTCGGTGTCGGTCGTCGCCCGGCACGTGCCCGGCCCTCACGATCGGGTCCAAATGCGCCTATATGCTCCGGCGACGGGACCGGAAGGTTGGGATTGAGCGACGAGGCGACGACCGGCGGACCGAACCGCATCTATCGTCACCGCGTGTCGACGCGTGTCTGGCACTGGGTCAACGCGGTCGTGCTCGTCGTCATGCTGATGAGCGGGCTGATGATCTTCAACGCGCACCCGAGGCTCTATTGGGGGCAATACGGGGCAAATACCGATGCCGCGTGGCTCCAGATCGGGCCGACAGCGACGGGCGGGCAGGTGGTGATCGGGTCGACGCGCATCCCCACCACGGGCGTGCTGGGACGGTGGACCGACCGGCAGGGCGTCGAGCGGACGCAGGCCTTTCCGTGGTGGGCGACGATCCCGTCGGGGTACAATCTGGCGGCGGCGCGGCGGTGGCACCTGTCGGTGGCGTGGCTCTTCGTGGTCGCGACGTTCGGCTATCTGCTGTGGAGCGCTTTCAACCGGCACATCCGCCGCGACCTGCTGCCGCACCGCGCTGAGCTGACGCCCCGACATCTATGGAAGGATGTGACCGACCATCTGCGGCTGCGTTTCCACCCGACCGACGGGACCGCGCATTACAACGTGCTCCAGAAGCTGACCTACGGGCTGGTGCTGTTCGTGCTGCTGCCCGTCGTTATCCTGACGGGGGTGAGCATGTCGCCGGGGCTGAACGCCGCCTGGCCGTGGATGCTCGATCTGTTCGGGGGGCGGCAGTCGGCTCGGTCGATCCACTTCCTGTGCACCGCCGGGCTGGCGGGGTTCATCGTCGTCCATCTCGTGCTGGTGGTGCTGGCGGGACCGGTGAACGAGATGCGGTCGATGATTACGGGCTGGTTCCATGTCCGCGCGGTCAAGGAGGATGCGGCATGATCACGCGGCGCGGGCTCGTCGGGTCGATCGGGCTGGGCGCGGGCGGGCTGCTGTTGTCCGGATGCGACCGGATCGCGGCGACGCCCGCCTTTCGCGGCTTCACCGAGGGCGCGGAGGGTCTGACGTCCGACTTCACGCGGTTGGTGTCGGATCGGGGAGCGCTCGCGAGGGAGTTCACGGCCGCCGATTTGTCGCCGGTGTTCCGAGCCAACGGTACGCGCGATCCGGCGGCGGCGGACTACCGCGTGCTCGCGGCCGGGAATTTCGCCGATTACCGGTTGCGGGTCGACGGGCTCGTTCGGAGGCCGTTGTCTGTGTCGCTGGACCGGCTCCGGTCGTTGCCTGCGCGCACCCAGATCACGCGCCATGACTGCGTCGAGGGGTGGAGCGCGATCGGGCGGTGGATGGGGACGCCGCTGCGCGGGCTGCTGAACGAGGCGGGGCTGTTAGCCGCGGCCAAGTTCATCGTGTTTCACTGCGCCGACGATTACGGGCCAGGCAAATATTACGAGAGCATCGACCTGGTCGACGCGTTCCACCCGCAGACGATCCTGGCCTGGGGGCTGAACGGGCGGACGCTGCCGATCGCCAACGGCGCGCCGATCCGGCTGAGGGTCGAGCGCCAGCTCGGCTACAAGCACGCCAAGTATGTCGTGCGCGTCGAAGCGGTGGCGAGCCTGGCCGGGATCGGCGCGGGCAAGGGCGGCTACTGGGAGGATTCGAACGACTACGCCTGGTACGCGGGTATCTAGGCGCTGTCCCTTATTAGGACGGGACAGTTTTAACCTTCTTTAACGCTGGTCGACCTCGTAAACCGTTTGTTAACGGGTCCGCCATGACCAGAAGATTAGTCCTGACCAGCGAGGGTGCCGGTCACCCTTTCCGCCGCAACCTGCCGCCGCCCGAGGTCAAGCGCGTGCCTGACCAGGACAATGATTGGAGGTTGTTCGTGCTGAGCTTTTCGGCCTTCTTCACCTGCTTCTACACATTCATCTCGTGATCGCACGCCCGGTGTAGTTTAGCCGCGATCCAGGCGGCGACCAGGCACATGCCCGCTACGAGCAGCAGCAACTGCTCGGCCGTGACGCCCGCCGCGGTCATGGCGGCGACCGCGAGCGACCCGACGGTCATCGCGCCCGAATTGACGACGTTGTTCGCCGCTACCGTGCGCGCGGTCTGGTCTTTGGGGACGGTCGTCGTCAGGAACGCGTAGAGCGGCACCACGAACATGCCGCCGAACACCGCCACCGCGAGCAGCGCCAGCAGCACGGGCGCGGCCTGGGGCTGGGCGACGAACTCGCCGATGCCGTATAGCCGCCCGCCCGCCGCAGGCGTCCACAGCCGCACCGCCGCCCAGAAGGCGAGCACCGCCCCGCCCATCGCGATCACCGAAGCCGGCGAATGACGCGCGGAAATCGTGCCCTTGAGCAGCAGGTTGATCACCACCGACCCGATCGCGACCCCGATCGAGAAGACCGCGAGCACCAGGCTGGCGACCCCGGCGTCGGCGGTGAGGACGTTCTTCACCAGCGGCGGAAAAGCGATAATGAGGACGGAGCCGATCGTCCAGAAGAACGAGATCGCGCAGATCGCCAGGAACAGCCGGCGGATGTGCACCGTCGCCGCGATCAACCGCCAGGACGCGCGCACCGGATTCCAGTCGATCACCAGCTTGGGGCCGAGCCGGGGGGCGGGCGGTATCGCGCGCGCGATCAGGTAACCGCCGACCGCGATCGCCAGCGTCAGTCCGGCGACGATGAAGGCCGATTGATAGACGAAGCCCGCGACGATCGTGCCGAGCAGGATCGACAGGTACGTCCCCGCCTCGACCAGCCCCGTGCCGCCAAGCACGTCGTCATCGTCCAGATGTTGCGGCAGGATCGCGTATTTGATCGGGCCGAAGAAGGTCGAATGGACGCCCAGGCCCGTCACCGCGACGAGCATCAGCACGAGCGGCGCCGTAACCGCGCCCGTGCTCGCGAGCACGAGCCCCGCGCAGCCGACGAGCATGATGCCGATCTCGGCCAGCTTCACGACGCGGATGATGCGCGCCTTGTCGTTCGAGTCGGCGAGCTGCCCCGCCAGCGCCGACAGAAGGAAGAACGGGAGCACGAACAGCCCGGCGGCCAGCGCGTTGAAGAACCCCTCCTGCCGCTCGTCCGCGAAGATGCGGTAGGTCGCGAACAGCACCATCGACGTCTTGAACAGATTATCGTTGAACGCCCCCATGAACTGCGTGGCGAACAGGGGCAGGAACCGGCGTCGCTTGAATAGCCCAAGGGCGTTGATCATGGGTTGACGGCCGGCCTTGGTGTGTCGGGAACGATGGCGACATAGCCCAGCGCTCGCGCCGCGCCAACGCCAAAGCCGTCTTTGAAACCCCTGGCGGGCTATCGCGCGGGCGGGCCCGGCGCTACGGTCGCGCGCGATGTGGACGCTGCCCAACCTGCTGACCCTGTCGCGGATCGTCGCGCTGCCGCTGCTGGTCGCGCTGTTGTGGAACCCGCGGTGGGAGCTGGGGTACGGGATCGCGTTCGTGCTCTACTGCGCTATGGGGATCACCGACTATTTCGACGGGTACCTGGCGCGCGCGCAAGGGGCGGTGTCGCGGTTGGGCGTGTTCCTGGATCCGATCGCGGACAAGATCATGGTCGCCGCCGTCATCCTGATGCTGGTGGCGACGCAGGTGATCGCGGGCATCCATGTGATCGCGGCGCTCGTGATCCTGCTGCGCGAGATCGCGGTATCGGGCCTGCGCGAGTTCCTGGCGCAGGTGCAGGTATCGGTGCCCGTGTCGCAGCTCGCCAAGTGGAAGACGACGCTGCAACTGATCGCGCTGGGTGCGATGATCTTGGCCGGCGCTTTGCCGGGCGAGGGCTGGATCGCTGCCGTCGGCCTGGCGAGCCTGTGGGGAGCCGCGGTGCTGACGCTGATGACGGGGTGGGATTACCTGCGCGTCGGCCTGAAGCACATGGACTGACGACGGGGTGCGGGTGCTGTATTTCGCCTGGGTCCGCGAGCTGGTGGGGGTGGACGAGGAACGCGTGTCGCCGCCCGCCGAGGTCGCGACGGTGGCCGCGCTCGTGACGTGGCTGGCCGGGCGCAGCGAGGGCCATGCGCGGGCTTTCGCGGAGCCAGCACGGTTGCGCGCCGCGGTGGATCAGGCGTTCGTGCCGCTGGACGCGCCGCTCGGGGACGCGAACGAAGTCGCGCTGTTTCCGCCGGTGACGGGCGGGTGATCCACATCCGGGTCTCGCCCGACCCGATCGACGTCGCCGCCGAGTTCGGGCGCATCGAGCCGGCGGGGATCGGCGCGATCGCCAGCTTTTCTGGGCTGGTGCGCGCCGACGACGGCGTCGAGTTGCTGGAGCTGGAGCACTATCCCGGCGTGACCGAGACGATGCTCGCCGGGTTGGCGGAGCAAGCGCGGGGGCGGTGGTCGCTGGCGGCGGTGAGCGTCGTCCACCGGGTGGGACCGATGCGGCCGGGCGAGCGGATCGTGTTCGTCGGAACGGCGGCGGCGCACCGGGCGGCGGCGCTGGAGGCTTGCGCGTTCCTGATCGACCGGCTCAAGACCGACGCGCCGTTCTGGAAGCGCGAGACGCGGGGGCCTGAGCACCGCTGGGTCGAAGCGAGCGACGACGACGGAGCCGCCGCCGCGCGCTGGACCGGTTAGGGAAGCGTCGGGACGAGCACGCCGTTGACGACGTGGACGACGCCGTTCGACTGGCGCACGTCGGCGGTTTCGACATAGCTCTTGTTACCGCCCTGGTCGGTCAGGGTGACGTTGCCGTTCTCGACGCGCGCGGTCAGCGGCGCGCCTGCCACGGTCGAAAGCGTGGCGGTGCCGCCGCCCGCGCTGATCTGCTGCTGCAGCTGCGCGGCCGAGACGTTGCCGGACACGACGTGGTACGTCAGGACCTTGGTCAGCGACGCCTTGTTCTCGGGCTTGAGCAACGTGTCTACCGTGCCGGGAGCAAGGCGGCTGAAGGCGTCGTTGGTCGGCGCGAAGACGGTGAACGGGCCGGGACCCGACAGCATTTCGACCAGGCCTGCCGCCTTCACCGCCGCGACGAGCGTGGACAGGTTGGGGGCCGCGGAGGCGTTCTGGACGATGGTGCGGCTGGCGATCATGGGCGCGCCGCCGACGGTCGGGTTGGCGCCCGCGCTCGCCGCTGCGCTGCTGCCGGAGGCCGTCGCGGGATCGCTCGTCGCCGCGGGTCCGGCTGTGTCGGCGTTCATCGGCGCGCAGGCGGCAAGGCCGAGCGACCCGACGAGCGCGAGTAGGGGAAGGCGGGGATGGGACATGAGTCTCTCCTGAGTGACGGGACGCGTTCGGCCCCCGTGCGATAAACTCCGCACGCCCCGAGATACGTCTCCGGCCCGAAATGGTTGCGCGCGGTTAACTCAGACTCCGTCGGCGAACATTTCGGCGAGCAGGTGGAAGTCGCGCTCGCGCGGCGATCCGCGTCGCCAGGCGAGCGCGACCGTGCGCGCCGCGTGCGGGACGTCGAGCGGGCGCGTCGCCACGGTCGTGCCGTCGAGGATGCCCGCGGTCAGCGCCATTTCGGGGAGCATGGTCACGCCGAGCCCGCCGTCGACCATCCGCACCATCGTGTGGAGCGACGTGCCGACCATCCGTGCCTGCGCGCGCATTTCCGGCCGGTCGCACGCGGCCAGCGTATGCTCGGTCAGGCAATGCCCGTCCTCCAGCATCAGCAGCCGCGTCTCGTCGATATCGCCCGGCTTCAGCATCGGCGGGGCGTCGTCGTCGTCACCCGGATAAGCGACGAAAAGCCGGTCTTCGAACAGGGGAAACGCGGTCACGTCGCCGCAGGCGTAGGGGAGGGCGAGGAGCACGCAGTCGGCGCGTCCCGCCTGGAGCGCCTCGCAGGCCGGACCGCTCGGCTCCTCGCGCAGGTACAGACGTAGCTCGGGATAATCGCGGCGCAGGCGCGGGAGCATGCGGGGCAGGATGAAGGGCGCGATGGTCGGAATCACGCTCATGCGCAGATCGCCCGCTAACGGCCCGCCCGATGCGCGCGCGAGGTCGCCGAGCTCGTCGGCTTCACGCAGGACGCGGCGGGCCTTGTCCGCTATCGCCTCGCCCAGGGGGGTGAAGCGGACCACGCGGCGCGTGCGCTCGACCAGGGTCACGCCCAGCAGCGTCTCCAGCTCGCGCAAGCCCGCCGACAGCGTCGATTGCGTGACGAAGCTCGCCGCCGCCGCGCGTCCGAAATGGCCGTGATCGCGGAGCGCCACGAGGTAGTGAAGCTGCTTGAGCGTCGGCGTGTAGGTGGCAGTCACAACACCGCGCGGACGAAGCCGTATCCGCTCGTCGCGATCAGCACGACGCCCACCAGGATCAACAGCGCCTTCGTCGACACGCGCCTGGCGATCACCGCGCCGAGCGGGGCGGCGGCGACCCCGCCGACGATGAGCCCGACCGTGGCGAGCGCGAACGCCTCGAACCCCAAATGGTAGATGAAGGTCGCCGACACGGTAATGGTCAGGAAGAACTCCACCGCGCTGACGGTGCCGATCACGCGGCGCGGCTCGACGCCCTGGACGAGGAGGTTTGAGGTGACGACCGGTCCCCAGCCGCCCCCGCCGACCGCGTCCAGGAACCCGCCGACCAGCGCGAGCGGCTCGACGACCTTGGGCTTGGCGGGCTTGGGCGGGAACAGGATGCCGCGCACGAGCAGATAGACGCCGATCAGAACGAGATAGCCTAAAATGTATGGCTTCACCGTGTCGCCGTCGAGATTGATAAGCACGTATGCGCCCGTCACGCCGCCGACCATGCCGGGCAGCAGCAGGCGCAGGAACAGCGCGCGATCGATGTTCCCGGCCAGCGCATGGCTGATACCGGAAGCGGCCGTCGTGAAAACCTCGACGAGATGGATGTTCGCCGAGGAGCGAGCCGGCGCGATCCCCAGCACCGCGACGAGCAGCACGTTGCACACCACCCCGAACGCCATGCCGAGCGCGCCGTCGATGATCTGCGCGGCGAAGCCGATCGCGACGAACGGCACGATGGCGGACCAGTCGATGGTGGCGAGGTCGGGCATCCGCGTCCTTTCGCCTCCGCCCCTAGCGCCGCGCGCCATTCCCACAAGCGAGGTGGAGTTTAGGCGGGTAAAGCGGCGAGCCGGGCGCATGCTGGAAATCGCGTCAGTCCTGGCCTATTTGTGCGGATAAGGGAGCGTTCATGTTCAGACGCCTTGCCAGCTATCTCGATTCGATCCGGGCGCGCGATCCGGCCCCGCATAGTCGCGCGGAGGTGCTGACCTATCCCGGCGTGTGGGCACTCGGTTGGCACCGCGTCGCGCACCGGCTGTACCGGCGGCGGCTGTTCTTCCTGGCGCGGTGCGTCAACCACTGGTCGCGCGCGACCACGGCGATCGACATCCATCCCGGCGCGAAGATCGGACGGCATTTCTTCATCGACCACGGCTTCGTGGTCATCGGCGAGACGGCGGAGATCGGCGACAACGTCACGGTCTATCAGTGCGTGACGCTGGGCGGGACCAGCCCGGACAACGGCGTTGCCGGCAAGCGTCATCCGACCCTGTCCGACGGCGTGATCGTCGGGTCGGGCGCGCAGGTGCTCGGACCCATCATCGTCGGTCCGCGCGCGCGGGTCGGCGCGAACGCGGTGGTCACGCGCGACGTTCCCGAGGGCGCGGTGATGGTCGGCATTCCGGCGCGCCCCACGATGGTCGACGGAGGGGCCGCGTCGCCGCGCAAGTTCGTGCCCTACGGCACGCCGTGCGCCGAGATGTTCGACCCGCAGACGCAGAAGATCGAGCTGCTGCGCTGCGAGCTTGAGCAGCTGCGCAAGCAGTTGGACGCGCTCAGCGGCGAGGGCGAGCGGGGCGTCGGGAGAGATCGGGCCTAGTGGGCGTCGTCACACCGTTTCCGCTGCCGCGCGGGCCTGTCACGCAGATCGGGTTCGACCGAGCCGAGCTGACGCGCATCCTGGACGTGTATGGCCGCATGGTCGCGGCGGGCATGTGGCGCGACTATGCCATCGAACTCGGTCGCGACGCCGCGGTGTTCGCCGCCTTCCGTCGTGCGGCCGAGCGTCCGGAATACCGGATCGAGAAACGCCCCGACCTGCGCGGCAAGCAGGGCATGTGGGCGCTGGTCGGCGAGGCGGGCGCGGTGCTCAAGCGCGGTCACGAACTGGCGAGCATACTGGCACCGCTGGAACGGCGGCTGTTGAAGCTCGTCGACTAAGCGGTCGCGGGACTCGTGGTCGGAGGCAGGCGGCGTCCGAGATCGCCGAGCGTGCCGACGACCTTCGCGCGCATCGGATGCCAGAAAGCGGACAGCGTCAGCAGTGCGGAGCCGATGACGAAGGCGGTCAGCGCCCAGCTCAGTTCCACCGCGCCGGCCGTGCGGAACAGCGCGATCATCGCGTATAGGACGTAGCCGAGGCCCGAAACGAGCAGCGCCCGCCGATCGACCGCCAACGCCACGAACGCGAAGAACAGGTACAGCGCGACCACCACCAGCGCGGTCGCGACGGTCACCTCCCGGTCGAACACGCCCAACAACTTGAAGATCGGATGCGCGATCATCGGCGCGGCGGCGAGGTGGAGCCAGAACGCCACGTCGGCGCGTCGCGTCCGGCGCTCGCGGTCGGACAGGTCCCAGCGCATCGCCACCGCGAACACGCCGAGCC
Source organism: uncultured Sphingomonas sp. (assembly GCF_964235535.1). Classification (GTDB taxonomy): domain Bacteria; phylum Pseudomonadota; class Alphaproteobacteria; order Sphingomonadales; family Sphingomonadaceae; genus Sphingomonas. The sequence continues at coordinate 44,645 of NZ_CAXSBH010000008.1, read as the reverse complement.
CGGCGACGAGCAGCAACGGCCAGACCGCATCGACCGCGTCCGGCACCGCCGCCACCAACAGCCCGGCGAGCACGCCGACCGCCGCGACCATGCCGGCGGCCACGGTGATCGGCACGGCGAACCGGCGCCAATGCGCCCAGGCCGCGCCCGCCGCGGTCAGCGCCACGCCCGCCACCGCGAGCGCGCCCTGACGCTCGGACAGGTCGGGTTCGATCGCCTCGATCAACCCGGCGAGCGCCGCGCCGACGCCGCCGACGAAGGCGAGCAGCAGCAGGATGCTCGGCAACGCCATGCGGCGGCGCGCGGTAAAATACTCGGCAAGCGCCCACGACGCCCCGGCAACGGCTGCCCCGCCCAGCCACCGCGCGGCATCGATGCTGGTGCCGATCTGGAGCAGCGCGGCCAGGAGCAGGACGATGGCGATCGACACGAAGATGTCGTTGAAGCCGGAAAGGAGGCGGAAGCTTTCCTCGTCGACCGCGGGCGCGGCGCGGGAAGCGGCGATGTGGTCGCGCAACCCGCGCGCGCCCTCGGGCGACAGCGCCCCGGCGGCGACCGCTCCGTCTATGTCGGACTCGCTATACATGCCTGCTCCCCTGTCGTCGAAGCCGGCCTACTCCCGGTGTGTCGCTTGATCAATACACCTTGATCGCCGGCGGCGTCACCCCTGGAGCTTCCGCCCGATCGACATCGCCTGCTCTCCGCCGGATTTGGGCACGATCTCGCCCGTGCGATCGGTGATCTCGGCCCAGCGTGCCGCGACGCCCTCGGGCGACAACTCGTCGCCTTGCAGCAGGACGCCCTGGGTCAGCGTGACATGGGACGCCTGGAAGACGCCCGCGCCGGCACCGACGATCACGCCGGACGGCGCGTCCTCCGACACCAGGTACAGTGCGGCGGGGGCCACCTTCTCGGGTGCGAACGCCTCGAACGCGGCGTCGGGGAACAGGTCGGCGGTCATGCGGGTGCCCGCGGTCGGGGCGATCGTGTTGACGCGGATGTCGTTTCTCGCGCCTTCGATGCCCAGCGTCTTGGCGAGACCGGCGAGCCCCATCTTGGCCGCGCCGTAATTCGCCTGGCCGAAATTGCCGAACAATCCGGTCGACGACGCGGTCATCAGCACGCGGCCATAGTTCTGGTCGCGCATCACGTCCCAGCACGCCTTGGTGGCGTAGGCGGAGCCGAGCAGATGGACGCGGACCACGAACTCGAAATCCGCGGGCTCCATCTTGGCGAAGCTCTTGTCGCGAAGCACACCCGCATTGTTGATGAGGATATGGACGCCGCCCCAGCGTTCCCGGGCGGCGGTGACCATGGCGACCATCTGGTCGTACTCGGCGACGTTGCCGCCGTTTGCCATGGCTTCGCCGCTCGCTGCCTCGATCTCCTCGACCACCCGCAACGCAGCGTCGGACTGGCCGGTGCCGTCGCGCGTGCCGCCCAGATCGTTGACGACGACCTTCGCGCCGCGCCGGGCGAGTTCGAGCGCATAGGCGCGGCCGAGGCCGCCGCCCGCGCCGGTGACGATGGCGACGCGGCCTTCAAAGCGGATGGACATGGAAAAGGGCGCTCCTTCGAAAAGAAGCGCCCTCTCTAGTTCCCGGTCCGTTCAGCGCAACCGGCTCGCTCCGTCGGACGTCGGCGGACCCGACGCCGGCCGGGCGATCCGTCGCGCTACGCGACGCCTCGCCTCAGCGACGGCGGCGCGAGCGGCTGCGGCTGCCGCGCGACGAGGCGGCCTGGATGCAATCGTCGAACTGGCCCGCGCGGCAGACCGGCGGGTTCGGGTTGGCCGCCTCGGGCGCTGCGACCGGCTGCGCGGCGATGCCCGCACCGCCCATCATGCCGCCCGTGCCCGGAGCCGCCATCATCGGCGAGCCCCCGGCGGCGCCCATCGGCGGCTGCATCGCTCCCTGCATCGGCTGACCCTGCGCGGCGGGGTCAGTCGGAGCGGGCTGCATCGGTTGGCCCTGCGCGGCGGGATCGGTCGGGGCCGTCTGCATCGTCTGGTCCGCGGCTGGCGGGGTCGCCGTGCCGTCGGTCGGGGCCGGGGTGGTCGAGCCGGTCTGGCCCTCCATCGTCTGGCCGGACGCGGTCGTGGGCGACTCGGTCGAGGTCTGCGGCGTGCCGGACATCGTGCCGGTGCCGCCGTCCGTCGTGCCGCCGGTCGTCTGGGCGAGGGCGGGAGCGGCGATCAACGCGGCCGCGGCGAGAAGAAGGTGCTTCATCGGGATACTCCTGATTTCGAGCGCAACGTCGCGTTCGCGCAGGATGGTGAACGCACTAGTTACCGGTTGTGTCCTCGTTTCGCCCCCGCACCGGTCGCGCGCGCCTCAGTTCCCCGCATCCAGCGCATAACCCGCCGACCGGACGGTGCGGATCACGTCCGCGCACTCGCCGATGTTGATCGCCTTGCGCAGCCGCCGGATATGAACGTCGACGGTGCGCGACTCGATATCGCTGTCATGCCCCCACACCGCATCGAGCAGCCGTTCGCGCGAGAACACCCAGCCGGGATGTTCAAGGAAATGCTTGAGCAGCCGGAACTCGGTCGGGCCGAGCGGCACGACCTGGCCCGCGCGGCGGACCTTGTGGCCGACCGTGTCCATCTCGATGTCGGCGTAGGTCAGCGCCTCGCCCGCGAGCGCGGGACGGACGCGGCGCAGCACCGCCCCGACGCGCGCCACCAGCTCGCGCGGGGAGAAGGGCTTGGTCACGTAATCGTCCGCACCCGTCTCCAGCCCGCGCACCCGGTCCTCCTCCTCGCCGCGCGCGGTGAGCATAATGATGGGGACGTTCTGCGTTTCGGGCGTGCGGCGCAGGCGGCGGCATACCTCGATCCCGGACAGGCCCTCGACCATCCAGTCGAGCAGCACGATGTCGGGCGTCGATTCGCGTGCGAGCAGCAGCGCCTCTTCGCCGTCGGGGGTGCGGCGGACCTCGAAATCCTCGCGGGTGAAGTGGAAATGGAGCAGCTCGGACAGGGCGGCGTCGTCTTCGACGAGGAGCATCTTGGCGCGGGGCATTTCTCAAGCCTTTCCGTTGCTCGGGAGGATATCGGTCATAGATGCGGATCTTGGGGCCGGTTCAGGCGATCGGCGATCTGCGTGCCGGTGGCGGCGAAATAGACCATCTCGGCGACGTTGCCGGCATGGTCGCCGATGCGTTCCAGGTTCTTGGCGACGAACAGCAGGTGTGCGACCTGGCTGATCGTGCGTGGGTTCTCGACCATGAAGGTGACGAGCGTGCGGAAGATCGAGTCGTAGAAATCGTCTAGCGCGTTGTCGCTCTCGCATACCCGCACCGCGGCCTGGGGGTCGCGGGCGGCGAACGCGTCGAGCACGTCGTGGACCATCTCGCTGGCCATGCGGCCCATGGCGGGGAGGATCGAGATCGGCTCGATCCGGCCGACTCCACCATGTTCGCCCTCGATCATCGGCACGCGTTTGGCGATATTCTTGGCGTAATCGCCGATCCGCTCGACGACGCTGGCGATCTTGAGCGCGGCGACCACCTCACGCAGGTCGTTGGCGAGCGGGGCGCGCAGCGCGATGATGCGGACCGCGAGCCGCTCGACCTCCGCCGTGATCGCGTCGATCGCCTTGTCGTCGGCCCTGACCTGGGCCGCAAGCGCCAGGTCGCCGCGTTGGAGCGCCAGCATCGCGCGCGCGATCGCGTCCTCGGCCAACCCGCCCATCTGCGAGATCAGGCCGCGCAGCTCACCGATCTCCGCGTCGAAGGCCTTGACGGTATGTTCGTTCATGGGGGCGCTCACCCGTACCGGCCGGTGATGTAGTCGCGCGTGCGGTCCTCGCGCGGATTGGTGAAGATCTCGGTGGTGGAGCCGTATTCGACGAGTCGGCCGAGATGGAAGAAGGCGCAGGCCTGCGAGACGCGCGCGGCCTGCTGCATATTGTGGGTGACGATCGCGATCGCATATTGCCCCTTCAGCGCGTGGATCAGCTCCTCGATCTTGGCGGTGGCGATCGGGTCGAGCGCGCTGCATGGCTCGTCCATCAGGATCACCTCCGGATCGACGGCGATCGCGCGGGCGATGCACAGCCGCTGCTGCTGGCCGCCCGACAACGCGGTGCCGCTCTCGGTCAGCCGGTCCTTGACCTCGTCCCACAGCCCGGCGCGCTTGAGCGAGGTCTGGACGATGCCGTCCAGGTCCGTCCGCGAGGGGGCGAGGCCGTGGATGCGCGGACCGTAGGCGACGTTCTCGTAGATCGATTTGGGGAACGGGTTGGGCTTCTGGAACACCATGCCGACGCGCGCGCGCAGCTGCACCACGTCCATGCGCGGCGAGTAGATGTCCTCGCCATCCAGGCGGATGTCGCCTTCGACGCGCGCGCTGGCGACCGTGTCGTTCATGCGGTTCAGCGTGCGCAGGAAGGTCGATTTGCCGCAGCCTGACGGGCCGATCAGCGCGGTGACGCGGTCCTGGTCGATGTCGATCGACACGTCGTCGATCGCCTTCACCGCGCCGTACCAGACGTTGACGCCGGTCGCGGTGATCTTCGGAGGATAGTTGCTCACCAGCGGGTCTCGAAACGGTTGCGGAGGTGGATGGCGAGCGCGTTGATGGCGAGCAGCACGACGAGCAGCACGCCGATCGCCGCCGACGTCTTCTCGACGAAGCCGCGCCCGACCTCGTCCGACCACAGGAAGATCTGTACGGGCAGCACCGTCGCGGGCTCCGTCACGCCGCCGGGCGGCGCGGCGATGAAGGCGCGCATACCGATCAGCAGCAGCGGCGCGGTCTCGCCCAGCGCGCGCGCCAGCCCCAGGATCGTGCCCGTCAGCACGCCGGGCATCGCGAGCGGCAGGACATGGTGGAACACGACCTGCACCGGCGACGCGCCGACGCTGAGCCCGGCGTCGCGGATCGACGGCGGCACCGCCTTGATCGCGTTGCGCGCGGCGATGACGATCACCGGCATCGTCATGAGCGCGAGCGTCAGCCCGCCCACGAGCGGCGCGGAGCGCGGCAGGCCGAACGTGCCCAGGAACACCGCCAGCCCGAGCAGCCCGAAGATGATCGACGGCACGGCCGCGAGATTGTTGATCGACACCTCGATCAGGTCGGTGAACCGGTTCCGCGGCGCATACTCCTCCAGATACAGCGCCGCGAGCAGCCCGACCGGAAAAGCGAGCGCGAGCGTGACCGCGATGGTCAGCAGCGATCCCTTGAGCGCGCCCCAGATCCCGGCGCGCGTCGGGTCGGTCGAATCGGACGCGAACAGGAAATCGCGATCGACCCCGGTCGACAGCAGATCGTCCGACCGGAGCGAGGCCACGACCGCTTCGGCCGCGACCGTGCCGGTCCCCTTGGCGGCGATATCGAGCGCGCTCGCGACGGGGAGGTCGAGCACGACGCGGCGCGCCAGCATCGACGGATCGTCCTTGACCGCCTCGCGCACGCGCACCCAAGCGCCGTCGGACAGGATGCGCGCGCCCAGATCGGGGCCGAACGCGCCGATCGCGGCGTCGTCGACCAAGCCCTCCAGCCCCGCGCCCGCGAGCGCCAGGTCCGCACCCCGGCCTTTCAGCCGCGCGGGTGTGAGCCCGAGCGGACGAGCGGCGAAGTCGATCGGCATGGCGACCCGCGTCTCCAGGAACCCGCTCGCCCCCTGCAGGAGCATCGATCCGAGCAGGAAGACCAGGAACCCGGCCGAAAGCAGCACCGCCCCGAGCCCGAGCAGCCGAAACCGGCGCTCGGCGCGGTACCGACGGCGGACGCGCCCTCGCATGGCGGCGTGCGACCAGTCGGTCGGACGCCGATCGAGCGGACGGGTGTCGATGGCGACCGCGCTATTCATACGCTTCCCGGTACCGGCGCACGACCGACAGCGCGATCATGTTGAGAAGGAAGGTGATCGCGAACAGCGTCAGCCCGAGCGCGAAGGCGGCGAGCGTCTTGGGGCTGTCGAACTCCGCCTCGCCGGTCAGCAGGTCGACGATCTGGCGCGTGACGGTGGTGGTGCTTTCGAACGGGTTGAGCGTCAGCGTGGCGACCCCGCTCGCGGCCATGACGACGATCATCGTCTCGCCGATCGCGCGGCTGACGCCCAGCAGCACGCCGCCGATCACGCCGGGCAAAGCGGCGGGCAGCAGCACGCGGCGGATCGTTTCGGACGGGGTGGCGCCCATCGCCAGGCTGCCGTCGCGCATCGCATACGGGACGGCGGCGAGCGCGTCGTCGGCGAGCGACGAGATAAACGGGATGATCATGATCCCCATGACCGATCCAGCGACCAGCGCCGACTCCGACGATGCGTTCTCGACGCCGATCCCGACCGCGAAGTCGCGTACGGCGGGCGCGACGGTCAGCGCGGCGAAATAGCCGTAGACTACCGTGGGCACGCCCGCGAGCATCTCGAGCAGCGGCTTGACCCAGCTCCGCACGCGCGGGGTGGCGTATTGCGTCAGATAGACCGCGCTGAGCAGGCCGAAGGGAAGCGCCACGGCCATCGCGATCACCGCGCCGATGAAGAACGTGCCCCAGAATAGCGGCACCGCGCCCAGCGACGCGCCCGGATCGCGTGGGTTGATGACCTGCGGGCTCCAATGCGTGCCGAACAGGAAGTCGGTGACCGGCACCAGCGCGAAGAAGCGCCCCGCCTCCCAGACAAGCGAGATGACGATGCCCATCGTCGTCAGGATCGCGACCAGCGACGCCGCGAGCAGCGCGGCCATCACGACCCGTTCCGTCCGGGTACGCGCGGGAAAGTCCGGCCGTACGCGGGTGAAGGCGTAGCCGCCGCCGCCGAACGCCAGCAGCAGCGCCAGCGCGGTCGCGATCCAATCGTAGCGGCTTTGCGCGGCGGCGTAGGCGGGCGCGAGCGCGCGGGCGAGCGGCTGGAACGCGCCGTATGCGTCGCCCACGGCGAGCCCACGCGCTTCGGACAGGATGGACGCGCGGTCGAAGCCGGGCGGGGGCAGCTGCGCGGCTCCGGGCGTAGCCAGCACCGCGTCGGTGACGAGCCCGGGCGACACGGCGGACCAGACGCCCAGGAACAGCAGCGGCGGCAGCAGGCACCAAAGCGCGACATGCGCGGCATGGTGGCCGGGCAGCGAGCCGAACCGTCGATCGCCGCGCCGGAACGCCGCTGCCCGTGCGTGCGCCGACAGCCAGCCGACCAGCGCCAGCCCGGCCAGAAGTAGAAACAGCGCGCCCGTCGTCACCGCTGGCCGCTCCTCATCGAAGCGTCGCCGGGTCGAGCGGGCGCTCGGTCGCGATCGCCGCGGCCGCGTCGGCGCGGACGGGCGCGGGTGCCGCGATCAGCCCGCGCCGCGCGAGCGGACCGCCGGGCGCCCAGCCCGCCGCGTACAACCGCAGAAAACGACGCAGCCCCGGTACCGCGGCCAGGTGGTTGCGCTTGACGTACAGGTACAGGGGCCGCGATCCCGGATAGCTGCCGTCGGCGATCGCGGCGTAGGTGGGAAGCACCCCGCCGACGGGCACGCCCTTCACCGACGCCGCGTTCTCCTCGAGATAGCTATATCCGAACACCCCGATCGCGGTCGGGTTGGCGGCCAGCTTTTGTACGATCAGATTGTCGTTCTCGCCGGCGTCGACATAGGCCCCGTCCTCGCGGACCCGGGCGCAGCGGGCGCGATATGCGTCCGGGTCGCTGCGGGCCAGCGCTCGCGCGTCCGGGTCGGCGGCCTCGCAGCCGGGGATCATGATCAGGTCGACCAGCGCGTCGCGCGTTCCGCTCGTCGCGGGCGGGCCGTAGATGCTGATGGGGACGGCGGGCAGGCCCGCATCGATGTCGCTCCACCGCTGCGCGGCATTGGGCCGACCGCCGGGCGTCGCGGCGAGCGCGCGATAGATTTGGGCGGGGGTGAGCGCGAGGCGCGGACCGTTCAGCGCCTCGGCGAAGGCGACGCCGTCGATGCCGACCTGGATTTCGATTACCGGGCCGACCCCGCGCGCGGCGCAGCGGCGGTACTCGCCCGCGGTCAGCCGGCGCGACGCATTGACGATGTCGGGATGCCCTGCGCCCAGGCCCGCGCAGAACAGCCGTACACCCGCGCCGGTGCCGGTCGCCTCGATCACCGGGGCGGCGGCGGCCGGATCGCTCGCGACGAACTGTTCGGCGATCAGCGTCGTGAACGGATAGACGGTGGACGATCCCACCGCCCTGATCTCGTGACGCTCGCCCGCGCCTCCGCCACGCGCCTGATCATGGCACGCGGCGAGCGGCAGGCATGCGAGGAGGAGGGTGACGAAGACGCGCAAACTTCGGTTTTCCGGGTAGCGAGCGTCCGTACGGCGTCCGCAGTCCAGCCGAACTAGCAGCGTAGCTTCACGCTTATGTGACGATCTTCCTACAGATTTGTGACGACGTCGTCCATTGTCGGCAACAGTACCGTCACGGTGGTGCCAACCCCGGCCTTGCTCGCGATGTCCAGACGACCGCGATGCCGCTCGACGATGTGCTTGACGATCGCGAGGCCCAGGCCGGTGCCGCCCAGGGTCCGGCTCCGCCCGGCGTCGATGCGATAGAAGCGCTCGGTCAGGCGTGGGATATGCTCGGCGGCGATGCCTTCGCCTTCATCGGCGACCGCCAGCCGCACCATCCCGCCGTCCCGCCGGAGCGCGATCTTCACCGGCGTCCCGGGCCGCCCATACTTCACCGCGTTGCCGATCAGATTGTGCAGCATCTGCGACAGTCGCGCGCGGTCGCCGCAAACATATGGAACGTCCGGATCGAGATCGAGCGCGACCGCATGGCCGCGGTCGTCGCCCATGTCGAAGATTTCGGCGCGCACCTCCGCCACCAGCGTCGCGATGTCGACCGCGCTGCTCGGCAGTTCGTGCTTTTCCGCCTCGATCCGGGACAGCGAGATCAGGTCCTCGACCAGACGCTGCATCCGCCGCGCCTCGTCGAACATAACCTTCAGGAAGCGCGCGCGGACATCCGGGTCCGCGCCCGCCTCGTCGCCCAGCGTCTCGATGAAGCCCAGGATCGACGCGAGCGGAGTGCGCAGTTCGTGGGAGGCGTTGGCGACGAAGTCGATCCGCATCCGCTCGGCCGCGTAGGCGCCGGTGCGGTCGATCAGCTGGACGATGCGGAACGATCCCGCTTCGCCCACGCGCATCTCCCACCGCCGGTCGATCGAGCCGAGCCCGACCAGCTCGATCGGGCGCTCCACCGGCACGGCGCCCACCGTACCGAGTCGCGCGGCGGCCGCGGGATGCCGGATGGCGACGCGCACGTCCTCGCCGACGATGTGCCGCCCGAGCTCGGCGACCGCGGCGCGGTTGGCGAACAGCACGCGGCCTTGCTCGACGAGGAGCACCGGCTGCACCACCGCGTCGAGCAGTTGGCCGAGCAGCTCGGGAAGTCGCTCCGGCTCGGGCTCGGCCGCGGACGGCGACTCCGCGTGCTCGAGCCCGCCGAGTAGCACCGCCGCCACCCCACCCACGCCCGCGATCAGCGCGGCCTGCAGGCTATCGCCCACGACGCCTGTGACGATCGCGGTGACCAGGGCGAGGACGAGCGCCCACAGCAGACGGGAATCGGGGCGCGACGGCATCGCGGCAGGCCCTATCGCAGAAGGGCGCGCGGGGCGACCGGCGGCCGTGCCGAATCGGTACCGCGGGCCCGCTTGCGGCTGTTTCACGCTTGTGAAAGGGCTTGGGAGTAGGGGAGCAGGATGACCGACCGATCCGACGAGGGGCAGGACGACGCAGGCGCGGTCCCCACGCGGCGGCGCGTGCTGGTCCTGGGCGCGGTCGGCGCGTCGGCGGTGGTTTCGATCCGACCCGCGCTCGCGCAAACGGCCGGATCGGTCCTGAACTGCGACATCCCCGTCCCCGATCCCAGCCGCGCGGGCGGCCATATCGCCGGCGACGGCAAGGTCGTGCAGTCGGGCACGGCCGGGGCTTTCCCGCCCGCCTCGCGCCCGTTCAAGGGAGAAGAGGTCCGCCGCGCGATGAACGGCGGCACGCTGCCGGGAACGGATTACGAGCGCAGCCGGGCGTACATGAACTACATCCGGCGGCTGCAACACGGGACGAGCGGGTTCACCTGCTTCGCGTCCCTGCAATCTCCCAGATAGGGCTTGTGTTTGGGATGTCGGGGAGGGGAACGGTCGGCTACTCCGGCCCCCGATGTACCGCGCCGCGCCGCTCCACTCGCTCCTGATCGAGCCGCTCGACGATCTGACCGCCGTCTTCCACCGCGCGTCCGGCATCACGCACATGCTCGCCTCCCCCGCGCCCGAGATCATCCAAGCGTTGCAGGAGCCCGCGCCACGCGACGAACTGCTCTCGCGCCTGAGCGAACGGTTCGACCTCGCCGATCGCGATGCCGCCGCGCTCGACGCCCGCCTGGACGAGTTGGTCGCGGCGGGCCTCGTCGAGCGGTCATGAAGCACGTCCACACGGTCCGGGTCGGGCCGTACGGCTTTCGCGTCGGATCGGACTGGCGCGCGCCGATCGCCGCGCTCGAGCGTTTGTATGCCGGCTATCCCAAACCGGACGGCGTCGCCGATTTCACCGTGCGGCTCGAGGCTGTGCGGCCCTGGCGACGCTTCGTGCGGCCGTCGGTCGCGATCGCGGGCGACTGGACGCTGCCGGAGGCCGCGCCGCTTCCGCTCGCCCACGCGCTGCTCGCCGCCGAGATGGGCATGAACCTGCAGCTCGCGCTCGGCGGGCGTCGGCACCTGCTGCTGCACGCGTCGAGCGTCGAGCGCGATGGGCGCGCGCTGCTGATGACGGGCGAATCGGGGGCGGGCAAATCGACATTGTCGGTGGCGCTCGCCGCGCGCGGCTGGCGCTTCATGGGCGACGAGTTCGCGCTGATCGATTTTGATACGGGCGAAGTCCTCGCCGTTCCGCGCCCGGTCAGCCTGAAGAACGACAGCATCGCGGTAGGTCGCGCCGCCTGGCCGGACGCGGTGACGGGCCCGCTGCTGACGGCCACGCCGAAGGGGGATGTCCAGCACTTCGCGCCCGGGTCGGCGGCGATCGCGGTCATGAACCGGCCCGCCAAGCCCGCACTGCTGCTCTTCCCGCGCTACGGCTTCGCGCCCGAAGTCCGTCCGGTCCCGCTCAGCGAGACGTTCGTGCGGCTCACCCAGGCGTCAACCAACTACACCGCGCTTGGCCGGGTCGGGTTCGAGACGCTGATCCGCCTAGTGCGCGATGTCCCGGCGCTCGCGGTGGACTATCCGGACGGTCAGGCCGGCGTCCAGGCGGTGGAGGCGTTGTGGGCCGCGCTCTGAGTCCGGCCGAACTCCTCGTCCGCTCGCTCCGCGACCCGGCGTCCACGCTCGATCTGACCACGCCGGGTTGGCAGGCGGTGATCGCCGTCGCGCGCGCCGAACTGCTGCTGGGCACGCTCGCCTCGCGCGTGGACGGACTGACGCTCCCGCCGACCGTTCGGGCGATCCTCACCGACGCGACCCGCACGGCCGAGCACGGGCGCACCGCCGCGCTTTGGGAGGCGGAGGCCGTCCGCCGCGCGCTCGCCCCGCTCGGCGTTCCGGTCGTGCTGCTGAAGGGCACGGCCTTCGTCGCGGCGGGGCTGGAGGCGGGGCGGGGGCGGTCGATCGGTGATACCGACATACTCGTGCCCCGCGCGGCGCTGGACGCGGTCGAGGCGGCGCTGCTCGTGGCCGGGTGGGAATGGGTCAAGCCCGACCCGTATGACGACGACTATTACCGCCGCTGGATGCACGAGCTGCCCCCGCTCATCCACCGCGAGCGCGACCGGATGGTCGACGTCCATCATACGATCCTGCCGCCGACCGCTCGCATCGCGCCCGACGCGGCGGCGCTCCTCGCCGATGCGCCGCCGCTCGGCAACGGCCTCCATGTCCTCGCGCCCGCCGACATGATCTGCCACGGTGCCGCGCACCTGTTCGCCGACGGCGACCTGAGCGGCGGCTTGCGCAACCTGTGGGATCTACACTGCCTGATCGAGGAGTTCGGGACCGACGGCCTGCGAGGGCGCGCCGAGCGCCATGGCCTATGGAGAGAGGTCCACCGCGCCGCACGATTGTCGGACGATCTGTTCGGAACGACGATCCCCGAGGATTGGCGCGGGCGCGACCGCAGCGACGCGCCGTTCCGCCGCCGGCTCCTGGCCCGCGACGGCTGGGGCAGGGGCACGCGGCCCGCCACCCGCTTCGCTTTCTACCTGCGCTCGCACTGGATGCGGATGCCGCCGCTCCTCCTCGCCCGCCACCTATGGACCAAGTGGCGGCGCGGCTAGGCGCTCAGCCGCTCGAGCGTCGGGATCAGCTCGACATACCCGTCGATGACCGCATCCGCGCCGAGCTCTTCGACGGGGCCGGAAAGGAAGCCGAAGCTGACCGCCACCGTCGGCAGCCCCGCGGCCCGGCCCGCTTCGACATCGTAGATCGAGTCGCCGACGAACGCCGCGCGCCCGCCGCCGCATCGCTCGACCATGAGGTGCAGCAGGTCGGGCGCGGGCTTGGACCTACCGGGGCCGAGCGTGTCGCCGCCGACGATGCTCGCGAAGCGCGCGGTCAGCCCGAGCTCGCCCAGCACCAGTCGCGCCAGCCGCTTGTTCTTGTTGGTCACGATCCCGAGCGCGACGCCGCGCCGCTTCAGCTCGTCGAGCGCGTCGAGCGTACCGGCGAACGGCCGAGTCAGCACCGCGATGTTAGCCTCGTAGAAATCGAGCAGCCGCCGTTGCAGCACGTCCAGCTCCGCCTCGTCGCATCCGCCGGTCGCGGCCATGCCCTGCGCCAGCATGTGCCGCGATCCGCCGCCGATCATCGGGCGCACCCGCTCGACAGGCAGCGGGAGGCGACCGGCGCTCGCCAGCGCATGGTTGACCGCCGCCGCCAGATCGCCGCTGGTGTCGAGCAACGTGCCGTCGAGGTCGAAACCGATGATATCGAAAGGGAAGTCCGCCATGAGCCGAGCGCCTGCCAGCCCCGCTATGGAATTGGCAAGGACCCTGTGGCACTCGCCTTTGCCATGATCACGCCCGCGCCCCTGGCCGCGATCGTCCTGGCCGCCGGTCAGGGCACGCGCATGAAGTCCGACCTGCACAAGGTGCTCCACCCCGTCGCGGGGCGGCCGATGCTTCTCCATTTGCTCGCGAGCGTGGGCGAGCTCTGCCCGACCCGCACCGTCGTCGTCGCGGGCGCACGGCGTGAGCAGGTCGAGGCGGCGGTCGCGCCGCTGGGCGTGGGCGTAGCGGTTCAGGCGAAGCAGCTCGGCACCGGCCATGCGGTCGCGCAGGCCGAGGCAGCGCTCGCCGGCTTCGAGGGCGACGTGCTGATCCTCTATGGCGACGTGCCGCTAGTCGGCGCGCAGACGATGCGGCGCATGGTCGAGCGGCTTCACGCCCCTGACGAACCGGCGACCGTCGTGCTCGGCTTCCGCCCCGCCGATCCCGGCGCGTACGGCCGCGTGATCGCCGATGCCGACGGGCGCATCGAGCGGATGATCGAGTATAAGGACGCCGACGCCGCTCAACGCGCGGAGACCTTGTGCAATTCCGGGCTGATGGCGGTCCGCGCCGCCGACCTGTTCGCGCTGCTCGCCCGCGTCGGCAACGACAATGCAGCGGGCGAATACTACCTCCCCGACATCGTCATGCTCGCCGCCGCTGACGGCCGCCGCTCCGCCGTGATCGAGACGGAGCCGGGCGAGGTCGCCGGCGTCAACAGCCGCGCCGAGTTGGCGGCGGTCGAGGCCGACTGGCAGCGACGCCGCCGCGCCCGCGCCATGGCGGAGGGCGCGACGCTGCTCGCGCCCGAGACGGTGTGGTTCAGTTACGACACTACGATCGGCCGCGACGTGATCGTCGAGCAGAATGTCGTGTTCGGCCCGGGTGTGTCCGTCGCCGACGGAGCCGTGATCCACGCCTTCTCGCATCTGGAGGGCGCGACGGTCGCCACGGGTGCGAGCGTCGGCCCCTATGCCCGCCTGCGCCCCGGCGCGGTGCTGGCAGAGGGATCGCGCGTCGGGAATTTCGTCGAGATGAAGAAGGCGACGCTTGGCCGCGGGGCGAAGGCCAATCACCTGACCTACCTCGGCGATGCGGAGATCGGCGCGGGCGCGAACATCGGCGCGGGCACGATCACCTGCAATTACGACGGCTTCCTGAAGTACCGCACGATGATCGGGGAGGGCGCGTTCGTCGGCTCGAACTCGGCGCTGGTCGCCCCGGTGGCGATCGGCGCGGGCGCGATCGTCGCGGCGGGGTCGGTGATCACCGGAGACGTCGCTCCCGACGCGCTCGCGGTCGCGCGCGGCCGGCAGGAAGCGCGCCCCGGCTGGGCCGCGCGCTTTCGCGACGCGATGCGCGCGCGTAAGGAAGCCGCCAAGAACGGTTCGGGAAAGTAGGCGTCCATGTGCGGCATCATCGGGATACTCGGGGCCGGTCCGGTCGCCGATCGTCTGCTCGACGGGCTCAAGCGCCTGGAATATCGCGGCTACGATTCGGCGGGCATCTGCACCGTCCACCACGGCGACTTCGACCGCCGCCGCGCCCCGGGCAAGCTCGCGAACCTGGCCGAACGCCTGCGCGAGGAGCCGTTGCCGGGCGAGGGTGGGGTGGCGCACACGCGCTGGGCGACGCACGGCGCGCCGACCGTGAACAACGCGCACCCGCATATCGCGGGCGACGTGATGGTCGTCCACAACGGCATCATCGAGAACTTCAAGGCGCTCCGCGACGAGCTGACCGCCGACGGCCGCGAGCTCCTGAGCCAGACCGACACGGAGGTCGTCGCCCACCTGCTCGCCCGCGAGATCGAGCGTGGGGCCGAACCCCGCGCAGCCATGTCGGTGGTGTTGCCGCGTTTGCACGGCGCGTTCGCGCTCGCGATCATGGTCCGCACGCATCCCGACCTGCTGCTGGGCGCACGCGTCGGCTCGCCGCTCGCGGTCGGGGTGGGGGAGGGCGAGAACTTCCTCGGCTCCGACGCGCTGGCACTGGCGCCGTTCACGCAATCCGTGATCTATCTGGAGGAGGGCGACCGCGTCGCGATCACGCGCGACCGGATCGACGTGACCGACGCCGACGACCGCCCGGTGGACCGTCCAACCGTCCAGTCGGGCGCATCGGGCCAGCTGATCAGCAAGGGCAACCACCGCCATTTCATGCTCAAGGAAATCTACGAGCAGCCGATCGTCGTCGCGCAGACGCTCCGCTCTTATCTCCGCCCGCTCGAGGAGCAGGTCGCGCTCCCCGACATGACGTTCGACCTGTCGTCGGTGGAGCGCGTCGCCATCGTGGCCTGCGGCACCTCGTCCTATGTCGGGATGATAGGTAAATACTGGATCGAACAGTTCGCGAGGATCCCCGTCGAGGTCGATGTCGCCAGCGAGTTCCGTTATCGCGACCCCGTCCTGACGCCGAACATGCTCGGCGTCGTCGTGTCGCAATCGGGCGAGACCGCCGACACGCTGGCGGCGCTCCGGCACATGAAGGCGAACGATGTCACCACGGCCGGCATCGTCAACGTCCCCACTTCGTCGATGGCGCGCGAGGTCGACCTGTTGCTGTCGACGCATGCCGGGCCGGAGATCGGCGTCGCGTCAACCAAGGCGTTCACCTGCCAGCTCGCCGTCATGGCCGCGCTGGCGACCAATCTCGCGCGCGTCCGCGGCAAGCTGTCGGCCGAGGAGGAGCGCGAGATCGTCCGGCATCTGTCCGAAGCGCCCGAGGCGATGAGCCGCGCGCTCGCCCATGACGACGAGATCGCCGCGATGGCGGGTAAGATCGCGGGCGCGCGCGACGTGCTGTATCTCGGCCGCGGCCCCGACTATCCGCTGGCGCTCGAGGGTGCGCTCAAGCTCAAGGAGATCAGCTACATCCACGCCGAGGGCTACGCCTCGGGCGAGATGAAGCACGGGCCGATCGCGCTGATCGACGACCAGGTCCCGCTCATCGTGCTGGCACCGTCGGGGCCGTTGTTCGACAAGACGGTATCGAACATGCACGAGGCGCAGGCGCGCGGTGCGCAGGTGGTGCTGATCTCCGACGCGGCGGGCATTGCGCAAGCCGGCGCGGATACGATCGCGACGATCGAGATGCCCCAGGTCCACCCGCTGATCGCGCCGTTGGTCTATGCGGTCCCCGTGCAGCTGTTGGCCTACCATGTCGCGGTCGTGAAGGGCACGGACGTGGACCAGCCCCGCAACCTCGCGAAGTCGGTAACGGTGGAGTGAAGCAAACCCTCTCCCGCTTTCGCGGGAGAGGGAAAGACGCGCGCAGCGCGGCGAGGGTGAGGGGCGGGCCTGTCCGCGAGAGGCCCGACCCTCACCCTGGCGCTTCGCGCCTGTCCCTCTCCCGCAAAAGCGGGAGAGGGTTACCTCACCGGCACCACTGGTAGATGCACCGCGCTGGCGTTCGCGCCGCCGCGCTCCAGCGTCACCGTCGCCTTGCGGTAATCTCCCGGCTTGGCGAAAAAGATGTTCGGCACGAACGTCTGCGGGTTGCGGTCATAAAGCGGGAACAGCGTCGACTGTACCTGCACCATAATCCGGTGTCCCGGCTTGAATACGTGGTTCACCGTCGGCAGCCGGAACCGGTAGCGCTGGGTCTTGCCGGCGGGGATCGCCGCGGGTTTCTCGAAGCTGTTCCGGTAACGCCCGCGAAAGATGTCCAGGCTGACCGCGAGCTGATATCCGCCCTTCTTCGGCTCGGTCGCGTCCTCGTCCGGGTGGACGTCGATCAGCTTGACCACGAAATCACCGTCGGTTCCCGTGGTGCGGGCGTAGATATCGGCGAACGGCGCGCCGGACACGCGCATCGCCTCCGTCAACACGGGCGTCTGATACGTCATCACGTCCGGCCGCCCGTCGGCATGCCGCTGGTCGCTCACCAGCCACGCGCCCCAGCGCCCGTCGTTGAAGTTCACGGGTCGCGGCAGGTGGGGCACCGGCTTGGCCGGATCCGAGACATAGGCGTCGCCCCCAACCGCTCCTTTGGCGAAGCCCAGCCCGCCATCCGCCTGGAGGTAGATGGCCTTCAGCGGCGCGCGACACCCCGTCTCGCAGGCGAGCGGCCAGTCGGCCAGCTCGTCCCAGCGGTTGTCGCCCGTGTTGTAGACCAGCGCCTGGGGCGGTGTGAAGGCGGGCCGGCCGGGCCGCAGATACTGATCGAAGAAGGGGAACAGATATTCTTCCCGCCACTGCGTCGCCGTATCGCCGCGCCATTTGAACTCGCCGAGCGACGAGCCGTCGTAGTTCGCCTGGCTATGGCGCCATGGGCCCATGACCAGGAAGTTGTTGCTCTGTTTCCCTTTCGCCTTGAGCGCCTCCCAGGCGACGATCGCGCCGTACATGTCCTCTTGGTCCCACAGGCCCTGTTCCCACATGGTCGGCACGTTCGACGGATTGGCGGCAAGCAGCTTGTCGAGCGCCTGACCCTGCCAGAACGCGTCGTACGACGGATGCTCACTCATCCGCCGCCAATAGGGTAGCTGGTCGTAACCCGACTTCCTGGCCCAATCGCCTGCCGATCCCACGCGCCGGAACTGCTCGTAATCGTCGTAGATCCCCGACGGCGGCTCCGTCCCCTTGCCCTTGTACCCCGTCTGCGAGCCGAGCCAGCCGATGTTGGCCAGCCGGAACGCGCCGTAATGGAACCAGTCGTCGCCTATCCACCCGTCGATCATCGGGCTCTCGGGCGCGGCAACCTTGAGCGCGGGGTGCGGCTTCAACAGCGCCATGACGACGGTGAACCCCTCATACGAAGATCCGAGCATACCGACGCGCCCGTTCGACTCGGGCAGGTTGGCCTTGTTCACCAGCCACTCGATCGTGTCGTGCGCGTCGGTGACGTGGTCGGTCGCTGTCCGGTTGAGTGGCCCGATCACCGGTCGGGTGACGACGTAATCGCCCTCAGATCCGTATTTCCCGCGGATATCCTGGAACACGCGGATATAGCCGTGGCGGACGAATACCTCGTCGCCCTGCGGCAGGACGGAGATCATGTTGGGGCTGTCGGTCCGGCTGGTCCGACCGGCGGCATCGTAGGGAGTGCGCGTGAGCAGGATCGGCGCGTCCCGCGCACCTTTGGGGCTTACGATGACGGTGAACAGCTTGGTCCCGTCGCGCATGGGGATCATCACCTCGCGCCGCACGTAATCGCGCGCGCCGATCGGCGGTGCGAACTTGGCCGGCACGTCCCCGCCTTCAGTGGCCGTCCGACCGTCCTTGGGGGTCGGCGAGGTCTGAGCGGTGAGGAGGGCGAAGGTCGAGCAGAGAAGTACGAAGCGCCGCATGAATGAACTCCTGATGCGTAACGACCGACGATGCCGCTAGGGTGGTGCCCCGTCCAGTGGAGAGATTACCATGACCGACGATGCACCCCTGATCGCCCCCCTGATCGCTGGCGTGGAGCTGGGCGGCACCAAATGTGTGTGCATCCTGGCGAGCGGTCCCGATACGGTCGAGGACGAGGTGCGGATCGCCACGACCAAGCCCGACGAGACGCTCGCCGCGATCGAGGCGGTGCTGGACGGATGGAGCGGCTTCGAGGCGGTCGGCATCGCCAGCTTCGGCCCAGTGTCGATCGACCGCCGCGCGCCGGATTGGGGCCATGTCGCCGTCACCACCAAGCCGGGCTGGTCCGGCGCGGACATCGCCGGCCGTCTGGTCAAGCGGTATGGCCTGCCCGTCGGCTTCCACACCGACGTGGTCGGCGCGGCGCTGGCCGAAGCGTGTTGGGGCGCGGCCAAGGGGCTCGCCGACATGGCCTACGTCACCGTCGGCACGGGCGTCGGCGCGGGGCTGATCGCCGGCGGGCGGCCCGTGGACGGCCTGACGCACGGCGAATACGGCCATCTGCGCCCCGTCCGCCTGCCCGGCGACGACTGGATCGGCACCTGTCCGTTTCACGGCGCGTGCGTCGAGGGGCTCGCCGCCGGCCCGGCGATCGCAGCGCGCGCGGGGCGGCCGGGCGACGAGGTCGCGCATGACGATCCGATATGGGAGGGGGTGGCGCACGCGCTCGCCCAGCTCGCCCATGCGCTGGTGCTGACCGGGGTCCCGCGCCGCATCGTCTGGGGCGGCGGGGTCATGGGCGATGGTCACCTGCTCCCACGCGTGCGCGCGCTGCTCAAGGCCAGCCTGGGCGGCTACCTGCCGTTTCCGGAGATCGTCGACGGCGAGACCTTCCTCGTCCCGGCCGCGCTGGGGGGACGCGCGGGTCCGCTCGGAGCCGTCATGTTGGGGCGGCTCGCGTTGGGCATCCCCGGATCATAACGGCAGCGCCGGCTGCGCCTCCGTCCCGGCCGCGACCAGCCCCGACAGGGTCAGTCCCAACAGCCTGACCCCGTTCGGCGCGGGCAGTTGCGCCTTGAGCAACGCCCGTCCCGCCGCCAGGAAAGTGTCGCGGTCGCCCACCGGATCGGCGAAGGACTTGGCCCGCGTGATCGTGGTGAAGTCGGGATGCCGGAGCTTTAGCGTCACCGTCCGCCCCTGCGCCCGGTGCCGGTCTACCCGCACCCAGGCCGCGTCGGCGATCCCCGCCAGCCGCTCGGTCAGCTCGGCTCCGTCCGCGATGTTCTCGTGAAAGGTCCGCTCCGCCCCGATTGACTTGCTAACCCGGTGCGCGCGCACCGGCCGCGTGTCCTCACCCCGCGCGGCCCGGTGGAGATACTCGGCATAGGAGCCGAACTGCGCCTGGAGGAACGGCAGGTCGCGGTCGCGCAGGTCCGCGCCGGTATGGATGCCCAGCCGTTCCATCTTGGCGGCCGTCACCGGCCCCACCCCGTGAAAGCGCGACACCGGCAGCGACTGGACGAACGCTGCCCCCTTGCCGGGCGGGATCACGCACAGCCCGTCCGGCTTGTTCTGGTCGGACGCTAACTTGGCGATGAACTTGTTATAGCTCACCCCCGCCGACGCCGTCAGCCCCGTCGTCTCGCGGATGCGCGCGCGGATCGCCTCGGCGGTCGCGCGCGCCGATCCCAGCCCCGCCCGGTCCTCACTGACGTCCAGATACGCCTCGTCCAGCGACAGCGGCTCGACTAGGTCGGTATAGTCGTGGAAGATCGCCCTGATCTGCCGCGACACGCCCGCATACACGTCGAAGCGTGGTCGCACGAACAGCAGTTCCGGGCACCGCCTGACCGCGCTCGCCGACGGCATCGCCGATCGCACGCCGAACACCCGCGCCTCGTAGCTCGCGGCCGCCACCACGCCGCGCGCGCCGCGTCCGCCGACCGCGACCGGCTTACCCCGGAGCGCGGGATCGTCGCGCTGCTCCACCGACGCGAAGAACGCGTCCATGTCGATATGGATGATCTTGCGCACCATCACTAAAAGAACGTAGCAGGAACAAGAAACCTACACGAATCTAATTGGCACCGTAACATATGGCCGTCACAAGGACGCCGTGAAGCAGGGGGTCGATATCTGGCGGACGGCGCAGGCCGACCGCATGTCCGTGATCATCGACGCCGACGATTATTTCAGGGTTCTGCGCCGCTCGATGATGCTGGCCCGGCACCGCATCATGTTGGTTGGTTGGGATTTCGACGCGCGCATCGCGCTCGATCGGGATGAGCGGCTGCCGGGCGAGCCGCGTACCGTGGGCGGTTTCGTCCGCTGGCTGGTCGATCGCACGCCCGGGCTGGAGGTCAACCTGCTCCGCTGGGATCTGGGCGCGGTCAAATCGCTGTTCCGCGGCACCACGATCTTCTCGCTCCTGCGCTGGATGACGCACCCGCGAATTACCACGCTTCTGGACGGGCATCATCCCATGGGCGCGTCGCACCACCAGAAGATCGTGGTCATCGACGACTGCCTCGCCTTTTGCGGCGGCATCGACGTGACCAGCGAGCGGTGGGACACGTCGGCGCATCTCGACGACGAGCCTGGTCGCCGCACGACACTCGGGCGTCCGTACAAGCCGTGGCACGACGCCACCAGCGCGGTCCAGGGGCCGCTCGCTGCCGCGCTCGGCGAGCTCGCACGCGACCGCTGGTCGCTCGCGGGCGGCGAGCGGCTCGTTCCCGTGCCGCTAGTCCCCGACTGCTGGCCGCCGGAACTGGCCGTCGATTTTGAGAACGTCGAGGTCGGCATTGCCCGTACCGCGCCCGCCATGCCGGACTGCGAGCCGATCCACGAATCGGAAGCGTTGTTCCTGACCCAGATCGCGGCGGTAAAACGGCACCTGTACGTCGAGTCGCAGTATTTCGCCTCGCGTCGCATCGCCGAGGCGATCGCGAAGCGCTTGGTCGAGCCCGACGGCCCGGAGTTCGTCATCGTCAACCCGCGCCATGCGCAGGGCTGGCTTGAGCCGATCGCGATGGACACCGCGCGCGCACGGCTGATGACGGCACTGTGGGCGCGCGATCCGCACATGCGGCTGCGGCTGTACCACCCCGTTACGACGGGCGGGCTCGACATCTATGTTCACGCCAAGATCCTGATCGCCGACGACGACGTGTTCCGGCTCGGCTCATCCAACATGAATAACCGCTCGCTCCGCCTCGACACCGAATGCGACCTCGCGCTCGAGGCGCCCGATGACGCGGCTCGCGCGACGATCGGACGCATCCGCACTCGCTTGATCGCCGAACATCTGGACGTCGCGCCCGCCGAGGTCGACCGGGTCTTTGCCGAGACCAGATCGTTGATCCAGACGATCGAGCGCCTACGCGGCTCGGGCAAGACGCTCGACCCCTACGAGGTGCCCGACGTCGGCGCGGTCACGCGGTGGCTCGCCGACAACGAGGTGCTGGACCCGGAAGGCCCGGATGAAATGTTCGAGTCGCTCGCCAAACGCGGGCTGTTCCGCCGACGTCTGCGCCCGCCGCGTTAGCGGCATCTTTTCGATCGCGCCGCGTTAGCGGCATCCTCTCGATCGCGCCGCGTCAGCGGTCGATCCGCGCCAGCACCGCGCGTAGCACTCGCGCGCACTCGTCCGGATGGGTGATGGGCAGCATGTGCCCGCCCTCGATCACCTCGAACACCGCTCCCGCGATCGCCGCCGCCGTCGTCCGCCCATGCAGCTCGGGGTCGAGCAGCCGGTCGCCGCGCCCGAATAGGATCGACACCGGCAACGCGAGCTCGCCGTAGCGCCGGGTGATCGCGTCCATATCGTCGCGCGCTGCGAAGATGTCGTGCATCGCCGCCTCGATATTGCCGGGCCGGAGCGCCAGCAGACCACCGCCGCGCGTCCCGAAATCACTCGGCACGGGATCGGGCGCGAAGATTATGGTCAAATTCGGTTTGCTCGTCAGCATGCCCATCGGCACGCCGACCGTTCGTGCGATCAATTTGCGCGACAACGCCGAGTCGCGCTGCAGCCTCCGGAACACTTCGGGCACTTGGTCCATCGGCTGGGTTAGCGGGGCGAGCAGCAGCAGCCCGCCGATCTTGCCCGGCGCGGCGAGCGCCGCCGCCAGCGCCACAGCGCCGCCCAGTGAATGGCCGACGATCAGCGGTCTTTCCAGCCCGAGCTTGTCGACCAGCCGCGCCACGAGCCGCCCTTGCGCGCGGATGTCGGGGTTCGTTCCTGGTTTGGGTTTTGAATAACCCGATCCCGGCCGGTCGACGACGATCAGCCGGTGCTCGCCCTCGATCAGCTCGGACAGCGCGTAGGTAAAGTTGCGCAGCTGTCCGCCGAGCCCATGCACCATGACAATCGCCGGCCCCGTTCCACGGTCGATATAATGCAGCCGTGCACCGTCGATCTCGACGAACCCGCCGTCCGCGGGCACCTTGCGCTCGGCGTCGCGTCCCAGCAGCGCCGATATCGCGGCGAGCCCGGCCCCGGCCGCGCCGACGCCGAGCGCGGTCATGCCGATGCGCTTAAGCAAGGTCGGGGCGGCGGCGTCGTTGCTGTTCTGTGTCATGAACCCGGAAGCCTCGACGCGACCGGTTGGTTCCGCATGTCAGCGACCCGCCTCACCCTCGCCGCCGACCGCCCGGTACAGCGCGATGCGCGCACGCGACACCTCGCCCCGGGCGTCGATCGCATTTGTGTTCGAATTGTTCGCGCTTCGCTCGGCGTCGATCACCGTCAGGAACGTGTCGAGCCCGCGCCGATACCGCTCGCGCGCCAGCCCGGCGGCGTCGCGGTCGAGGAACGCCTGCCGCTCCAGCACGACCGCGCGTGCGTCGGCCGCCGCGACCTGACCCAGCGCCGCCTCCGTGTCGCCCAGCGCGGTGAACAGCGCGTCGCGGTAGTTCGCGAACGCCTCACGCACGTCCGCCTGCCGTGCATCGATCCGCGCGCCCACCCGCCCGAAATCGAGGAGCGGCCCGGCCAGCCCAGGCCCGACCGAACCGATGATCGCATCATCATCGAACAGACTTCCCAGCCCGAGCGAGAACAGCCCCAGTGCGGCGGTGATCGACAGCCGCGGGTACCTACCTGCCACCGCGGCCGCGATCTGCTGGTCGGCGGCCGCCAGCCGACGCTCGGCCGCGGCGACGTCGGGCCGCGCGCGCAGCAGCACCGACGGCAGCCCGAGCGGCGGCAGCACCGACAAGGGCGGGCCGGCGGGCGCGGCGAGCAATGCCAGCACCTCTTGCGCGGGCACGCCCGTCAACGTCACCAGCCGCCCGGTTGCCCCGGCGCGCTCGCTCCGAATCGGCTCGATTCGTCCCTGCGCCTCCGCTTCCAGCGATTGCGCGCGCACCAGATCGAACTCAGGCGCAACACCCGCGCGCGCACGGACCCGCGTGACCGCGACGAGGTCGGCCGCGCTGGCGATGTCGCGCCGCACAACCGCCTCACGCAGGTCGAGCGTCCGCACGTCCACCACCGCGCGCGCGGTGTCGGCGCTGAGCGACAGCCGCACGCCCGCCGCGTCCGCCCCGGCCGCGTCGAGCCGCGCCGCCGCGGCGCGCCGGCTTGCACGCAGCCGCCCGAACAGGTCGACGTCGAAGCTCGCATCGATGCCGGTGTTGAAGTTGGTGCGGTTGGGACTGATCGCGATGCCGTCGGGCAGCCCGCCGCCGAATTGCGCGCCCGGGTTGAACCGTTGCCGCACGACCGATCCAGACGCGTTCACGCTCGGCAGTTGCTCGGCCGGCACGCCGCGTAATCCAGCCCGCGCCGCGTCGATCCGCGCGACGGGGGCGGCGAGTGTAGGCACACCGCCTAACGCTTGCCGCTCCAGCTCGACATAGCCCCCCGTCGCCGCGCGGCAGCAGTTGCGCGATCGTCCCCGTCGCCACCCGCTCGCGGTCG
The DNA here is from genome assembly GCF_964235535.1 of uncultured Sphingomonas sp. Classification (GTDB taxonomy): domain Bacteria; phylum Pseudomonadota; class Alphaproteobacteria; order Sphingomonadales; family Sphingomonadaceae; genus Sphingomonas. The sequence goes on along the minus strand of NZ_CAXSBH010000008.1, from coordinate 20,484 downwards.
AGCAGCGCGAACGCGGCGGGCAGGGGAGCCTCCGCGCTCGACGCGGGCGGCGCGCGCTCGACGACGGCGCACCCGGCGAGCAGCAGCGCGAGTAGGGCCGGGTACTTCACCGAGTCGCCTTGGCCGGAACGAAGCCGTCGACCTGCTGCCCCACGAAAAAGCCCGCGCCGTCGCCGGGCAAGGCGAAGGTCACCTGCAGCACCCGTACATCGACCCGCTCGGTTGACGTGTTGGTCAGCTACCGCTTGGCACCACCAGCGGCTCGGCACGTACGAACGTCACGCTGATCCGCTTGTTCGCCGCGCCGCGCGGCGTGACCATCGCCGGGCGGGTCAGCGCGACGCGATCGATCTCATTCTCGTCGGTGTCGATGCGGACATGCAGCGGGTCGGTGACGCCCATCGTGATCAGCGGGCCGGCCGAGTCGCCGCCCTGATTGCCGGCGTTAGCGTACTCGCCCGCGCGCGTGCTGACCTGCAGCACGGTCGCGGCGCGGGGAGCCCGGACGGTGTGCCGGGCCAGCCGCACCCGCGCCGCCGCCAGCTGCGCAGCGGCCTCGTTCGCCTCGGCCTGCGCCACCGCGACGCGCGCGGCCGCTTCCTCGACGGTACCGCCGCTGGCGATCACCTCCTGCCGGCTCACCGCGCGCGGATCGCCTGCCGATCGGTACAGCGCGTCCTGCCGCCGCGAGACGCCCAAGCTCGTGTGCGCCGCCGCTACGCCCTGCCGGATGCGCCGGAGCCGGGCCTCGGCCTCCACGACCGACGCACGTGCCTCGCGGCTGTCGACCGAGAATAGCGGCGCGCCCGCGGCGACCCGCTGGCCGACCTCGACATACATCCGGTCGATCACGCCGCCGATCTGCGCGCCGATCTCGATCAGCTCGCTCGACGGCTCGACCACGCCCGCTTCGGCCACGACCGCGCCGGCACCGGCGGGGGCGGAGGCGGGGGTGCGGATCGGCTGCAGCTTCACCGCTTCGACGATCGAGGACATAGCCGCCCGCGCCGGCGTCTCCAAGGTGACGATCTACAAGCGTTTCGACGATAAGGAGGCGCTGTTCGAGGCCACGGTGCGCGCCGAGATGGAGCGTATGGAGCGCGCCTTCGATGACGCCCTGCACGGTGACTGTACGCTCGCCGACCGTCTCGACGCGTTCGGAATGGTCCTGCTGCGCTTCCTCTTCAGTCCCGCTCATCTGCCGCTCGACCGAATGCTTGCGCAGGACCTCGATCAATCCCCCGGCCTGGCGCGCCGGTTCTTCGACGCCGGCCCCGGCCACTGCCGCGCGCGCATCGGCGCGATGCTCGCCGAGGCCGACCGGGAGGGGAAATCGAGATCGACGACCCGCTGCTCGCCGCCGCCGATCTCCTCGCGCTCTGGCGCGGCTTCCTGGCAAAGGAGCTGGAATTCGGGATTATCGCGGCCGTGGACGACAAGGTCATAACGTCCCGCGTCCGGCGCGGTACCCAGCTATTCATGAGGATGGTCGCGCCGAGCGGCTGGATAATGGTCGGGAAGAGAGGATTCGAACCTCCGGCCCCTGCCTCCCGAAGGCAGTGCTCTACCAGGCTGAGCTACTCCCCGACGGAGCCCGGTCGCGCGGATCGACCGGTTTGCTTGGACGCGCGTTCATACCCAGCGCCCCCGTCCCGTGCAAGCGTCATGCGCGGGCGGCGAGCAGCGCCTCGATGCTGACGAGCTTCTCGCGCGGCGACCCAGCGCGCGCGGCCGCGATCTCGGCCTGGTCGATGCGCCGCCAATCGCGAAACGTCACGGCCTCGACGCCGCGTTCAGCCAACAGCGCGTCCAGTCCGGCGCGACCCGGCTTGCCGCCTTCCGCGGGGAGATCCGCGGCGATGTGGTCGATGATCGCGAAGCCGTCGGGACGATTGGTACCGATCGTTCCGGTCGGGCCTCGCCTGGCCCAACCGACGGTGTACAGCCCCGGTCCGATCCGTCCGTCGTCGTTGGCGAACCGGCCCAGCTTGGCGTCGTAAGGAATGCCGTCGATCGGCGGCGTCCTGTATCCGATGCAGCTGACGACTAAGCTCGCGGGCACCTCGTAGGTCTCACCGGTAGGCACGACCTGGCCCACGTCGTCAAGGCGCGTGCGCTCGACGATCACACGATCGACCCGGTCTTCGCCCTCGATCCGGAGCGGCACGGCGTAGAAGTCGAACAGGATGCGGACCGGCTTGGCTTCGTCCTGGGCCGCGAACTCGCGCAAGAGTGCGACCGACTTGCGTTGTCCGGGATCGAGCGCGGCGTCGTCCTCGACCGGCGGCAGGTCCGCGGGATCGACGACCGGGGCGGCGCGCGCGAGATGGCCGAGCTCCCCCATCTCCTTAGGCGTCATCGCTATCTGGTGCGGTCCGCGCCGCGCCAGGATCGTGATCGTCTCGAACCCGCCGCGACCGAGCTGGCCCAGCGCATGCGCGGCAATGTCCGAGCCGTCGAATTCCTCACCGGTTTTGGCCAGGATGCGCGCGACGTCGAGGGCGACGTTGCCGGCGCCGACGATCACCGCGCCGGCGCCGATGAGGGGCGGCGCGAGCGCCGCGTGATCGGGATGACCGTTGTACCAGCCGACGAACGCCGCCGATCCGATCACGCCGGGCAGATCGCCGCCGGGCACGCCGGTCGGCCGATCCGACGGCGCGCCGGTCGCGAGCACGACGGCGTCGTACAGATGCTGCAGTTCCGCGACGGTCGCGTCCCGCCCGAGAGTCACGCCGCCCACGAAGCAGACGTTGTCGGACGACGCGGTCGCCTCGTAACGACGCGTCACGCCCTTGATCGACTGGTGATCCGGCGCGACGCCGCTGCGTATAAGGCCGTACGGAACGGGCAGGCGGTCGATGATGTCGACCCGGACGCCGTCGCCCCACAGCTTGAGCGCGGCCTCGGCGGTGTAGTATCCGGCGGGCCCCGACCCGACGATGACGATGTGCCGCATAGCCCTGGTTCTCCCGTCGGCTCCGATCTTAGACGGGGTGGGGCGCGTGTCCATGGAAAGGACGGGCCGGCCGGACCGCTATGTCGGTCGCGACGATCTCGCGGCCAAGACGATCGTAGAATGCGCAGACGTCGATCAGCTGGACCGCCGAGGGCAGGATCGATGAGCCTAACGCTGCGGTATGGGTTCGAGCGATGTCCGTCTCTACCCTCGGCCACCCCACCGTCATCGATCGGCCGCCGCGTCGATCGACGCGCGTGACCACGCCGTCATCGCGCCGCAAGCAGGAGGTCGACCGGTACAGCGCCCTCAGCCGCGTCCCGTCCGGCGATGCGGAGTGACGTGGACCGCGCAGGGCCGAAAGTATCACGCCGGGATCGCGAGATCGTCCGGTGAAGGGTAGGTCGCGGTCGCGGGCGACTTCGGATATGAGCACGACGAGCAGGCGGTCGATCTCCGCAAGCATGTTGCCGACTACCCGGACCGAACATGCCGATCCATGCCGGCCGACCAAGCCGCCGCAGCCGATCCTCGCCGAGACGAAGGCGATCCCGCGTCGCAGGGCGGCGTGGGCGGCGGGTGTTCCGGTCGACGGTCGCCGTCGACCGCTCAAGCCCTGGGCGCGGCGCGCGCCGCGATCGCCTGTTCGACCGCGACCAGCCCTTCCGCGCTCGCGACGGCCAGATCGAGCGGACGCGCGCCGAGCGCGTCGTCATGAGTATTCAGGAACGCCATGACGGCCTCGCGGTCGCCCAGCGCGGCCCAGGCGACGCGCGCCACCTGCCCCTGACGGCTGGCCTGGTCGGGGGACAGCTTGACCGCGTTGAACTTGCTCCGAAATCGCTTGAACTCGGGCTTCTTCGCCGCCGGGGTCGCGCCGTCCACTTCGGTCGTATCGGGATCGGTGGTCAAGGCGGCTGTCTCCTGATCGTCGCGGCTGACGAACTCCGGCCGACGACGGCGAGTATATGGTGGCGCGGACGCGAAAGGCCACCTCGCCCCCACCATGATGGATTACACGCGGGCGATCGGCGACTAGTACGGCTATCTGGGCCGCGCTAAGCGCGGGCGATCATGGCCACATCGCTCGACCGCATCCGCAACTTTTCGATCATCGCCCATATCGATCACGGCAAATCGACGCTCGCCGACCGGCTGATCCAGGAAACGGGCGGGCTGACCGCGCGCGAGATGTCGGCGCAGGTCCTCGACAATATGGATATCGAGCGTGAGCGCGGGATCACGATCAAGGCGCAGACGGTCCGGCTCGATTACAAGGGCTATGTCCTCAATCTGATGGACACGCCGGGGCACGTCGACTTCGCCTACGAGGTGTCGCGAAGCCTGGCGGCGTGCGAGGGCGCGCTGCTGGTGGTCGACGCGGCGCAAGGGGTCGAAGCGCAGACGCTGGCCAACGTGTACCAGTCGATCGAGCACGACCACGAGATCGTGCCCGTCATCAACAAGATCGACCTGCCCGCCGCCGAGCCCGAGAAGGTGCGCAAAGAGATCGAGGAGGTGATCGGGCTCGACGCGTCCGACGCGGTGCTGGCATCGGCCAAGGCGGGCATCGGCATTACCGAGATCCTGGATGCGATCGTCCGGCGTATCCCGCCGCCCAAGGGCGATGTGGCCGCGCCGCTCAAGGCGATGCTGGTCGACAGCTGGTACGACCCGTATCTGGGCGTCGTCATCCTGGTGCGCGTGATCGACGGGTCGCTCAAGAAGGGCCAGGAAATCCAGTTCATGCAGGCGGGCACCAAGCACCTGGTCGACCGGGTCGGCTGCTTCCGGCCCAAGATCGAGCAGCTGGCGGACCTGGGTCCGGGCGAGATCGGCTTCATCACCGCGCAGATTAAGGACGTGGCGCAGGCGCGGGTGGGCGATACGCTGACCGACGCGAAGAAGCCCGCGGCGCAGGCATTGCCGGGGTTCAAGGAAGTGCAACCGGTGGTGTTCTGCGGGATGTTTCCCGTCGACGCCAACGACTTCGAGAAGCTTCGCGAAAGCATCTCGAAGCTCCGGCTGAACGACGCCTCCTTCTCGTTCGAGACCGAGACGTCGGCGGCATTGGGGTTTGGCTACCGGTGCGGGTTCCTGGGGCTGCTGCATCTAGAGATCATCCAGGAACGGCTGACGCGCGAATATGACCTGGACTTGATCACGACCGCGCCGAGCGTGGTGTACGAGATCGAGCTGACGCATGGGGATGGGCATCTCGAGCTCCACAACCCGGCCGATATGCCCGATCCCAACAAGATCGCGACCATCGCCGAGCCGTGGATCGAGGCCACGATCTACGTCCCCGACGAGTATCTCGGATCGATCCTGAAGCTGTGCCAGGACCGGCGCGGGATTCAGAAGAACCTAACCTACGTGGCGGGACGCGCGCAGGCGACCTACGAGCTGCCGCTGAACGAGGTCGTCTTCGATTTTTACGATCGGCTGAAATCGATCAGCCGGGGCTATGCGTCGTTCGATTATCACCAGATCGGCTACCGCGAGGGCGACCTGGTCAAGATGGGCATCCTGGTCAACGCGGAACCGGTCGATGCGCTGAGCATGATCGTCCACCGGGCGACCGCCGAGGCGCGGGGGCGGGGCATGTGCGAGCGGTTGAAGGACCTGATTCCGCGCCATCTGTTCAAGATCCCCATCCAGGCGGCGATCGGCGGCAAGGTGATCGCGCGCGAGACGATCGCGGCGATGCGAAAGGACGTTACCGCAAAGTGTTACGGCGGGGACATCTCACGCAAGAAGAAGCTGCTCGACAAGCAGAAGGAAGGCAAGAAGCGGATGCGGGAGTACGGATCGGTGCAGATCCCGCAGGAAGCCTTCATCGCCGCGCTCAGGATGGGTGACGACGCGTGAGCTTCGCGCGTGCCCGCTGACCAACCGTCCTTCGCCGCGCGGCGGGCCGGTCGTCCGACCTGATCCGGTCGAAAAAGCGCGTCGCCGACCATGCCGAGGTGTTCACGCCGTCCTGCCTGGTCGAGAAGATGCTGGACCTGGTCAAGGGCGAGACCGAACGGATCGACTCGCGCTTTCTGGAGCCTCGTCGCGGAGTTCCACCTGCTGGTGGACCTGAAGGTGTTCGACACCGAGTGGATGAACGAGGCCGTGTTCGTCTTCCGCCGGTACGAGGACGCCTCGTTGCGCTATACAGGCATCGACGGCCACCAGGGACTGACGAAGATCGGGGGCTTCAGTACGGTGATGCCGAGGGAGGCGGCTTGACGTCCGCGCGCGGTCGAGCTGCGCGTCCGGAGCCGAGATGGGACGCGGCCGGGCGACAATGTAAATGGCCTGTTGCGGCGATGCGGCTCAAGCGCCAGTCCTAGGCCGTGCATGCTTTCCGTCCGGCTCCGCGCGACCGCGCCATCTCAGCTCTGCTGTCCGCCACGCTTGTGGCGCTGCTCGGCTGGCTGCTCGTGGTCGGGCTTGGGGTGCGGGTGCCCGGGGTGAGCGAGCGGGCGCTGGACGTATTCGAGGTCGCGCCGCCGCTTCCCCCACCGCCGGTGCGGATCACGCCCGCGCCGACGCGGAACCGACGGCCGGAGGGTGAGGCCGCGCCGCCGAACCTGCGGTCGACCGCGACGCCCATCGTCGCGCCGGTGCCGATCGTGGTCGTGCGGCTGCCCTCGCCGGTAATCGCAGCGCCGGTCGCGGGGCCGGGGAGCGACCCGAGCCAAGGCGCGGCGGCCGCGGTCGGACCCGGGACGGGCGCGGGCGGGCAGGGGAACGGGACGGGAAGCGGCGGGAACGGCGACGGCGACGGCGACGGCGACGGGGGCGGCTGGCGCGACGAGACGCCGCCGCGCTGGCGACGTGGGCGGATACGCGACTCGGACTATCCGGAGGAAGCGGAGGGAGCGGCGGCGAGCGGTCTGGTCTCGGTCCGCTGCGTCGTCGAAATCGATGAGCGTCTCTCCAACTGCCGGATCGAGAAATCGAGCGGTAACGCGGCGCTGGACAGGACGACGGTGCGTTTGGTGGGGGAGCGCTTTCGCTATCGGCCGTGGCGCGACTCGCAAGGGCGACCGGGGCGCTCCGTCATGTCCGTCGAGCATATATGGGCTACGGAGGCCATTCCGGACGACTCGGTGGGCTGAACCGCGCGGTCGGGCGTTGGGCGGGGCATGACGAGTAAAGGTGTGCGTATGAAGACGGGGTGGGTGCTGGCGGCGGTGCTGGTCGCGGGATGCGGATCGGTGGAGCCTAAAGTGCCGGGCGCGGCCGAGCGCGCGACGAAGGCGCAGCAGGCGGACGCGCGGCGACTCAAGCGCGCCTGCGGGTCGGCGGAGACGTACGACCGGCTGAAGGCGGTGGCGTTCGAGGACGCGGCGCGGGTGCGCAAGGCCGGCTCGCCTTCCCTCGACCGGCTGGCAGCGGGCAGCGTCGTGCGGATGGAACGCCCGGTGGTGAAGAGCCGCGACGAGGCGCTCAACGTCACGGTGTGCAGGGGCCGACTGGTGCTCGAGCTGCCGCCGGGAGCCGAGGACGCGTTCGACGGCGACCGGCGGCTGGAGGCGGACGTCGAATATGCCGCGCAGGAGGCGGTCGACGGCAGCGGGCTGGTATACCAGATGGACGGTGCCGAGCCGATCGTGTTCCGGCTCGCGGCGGTGGGACTGGCACGCGGCACCGCGCCGGCGGCGGAGATGGAGACGGCAGCGGTCGCGCAGCCCGTGCCGGCTCCGATGGACGCCGAATCGACCGAGTTTCAGCCACGACCGGTACCGCGCGCGCCGATCCCGCCGCCGCGCTCGGAGCAAGTAGTACGGCCGGCTCCCATCATCCCGCGCGAACGGCAGGAGACACCGCGGCGTGAACTCGCAAGGCCCGCGGCGGCGCGGCCGAGTTTCGACTGCCGGCGCGGGCGCAGCCGGGTGGAGCGTATGGTGTGCGGGAGCGACGGGCTGGCGCGCGCGGACCGGGCGATGAGCGCGACATTCTACTCGGCGCTGGCGGATGCCGACGGGCCCACGCGCGCCGAGTTGCGCGGGAGTCGCGACCGGTTCCTGCGGTTCCGCGACCGGTGCGGGAGCGAAGCATGCGTAGCCCAGGCCTATGCCGACCGGACGGCCGAGATCCGCGACATCGCAGGCGAATATTGATTGGCGTTCGCAGGGCAGGCGAGGCATGGCCGCGACGGTGACGGGGGCAAGCGCACTTAGGTTCGCGCCGGCTGCGGCGATCGAGGCGAGAGCCGGATCGCGGCGCGTGGCGCTGGCCAACAGGGCACTGTCGCGAGCGTGGGAACGGGGCTGGTCGAGCGAGCCGTTGCTTGAGCCGGAAGTGCTGATCGCGGGTGCGCGCGCATCGACCGGCCTGCGCGATCTGGGCGATGCGGGTGTGTGGCGCGAGCGGCTGGCCCTGCTGTGCCGCGCGTTGGCGGAGGAGGCGGATCTGTCGCCGCTGGGGCGGACGATGGCGTACGGCCAGCTGACGGCGGCCCTGCGCGACCGCCTGCGCGCGCACGCATTGTGGGCGCGGCATCCGGAGATCGCGGACGTGTCGCTCCCCGCGCCCGTCATCGTGCTGGGGCAGATGCGGTCGGGGACTACGCGGATGCAGCGGCTGCTGGCGTGTGATCCTCGCTTGAACTGGACGCGGTTCTACGAGAGCTGGTGTCCGGTGCCCGCGACGGGCTGGCCGGTGGACGATCGGCGGATGCGGGCGGGCGCGATGCTGGCGGGGATGCGCATGCTGAACCCGGGCTTTGACGCGATTCATTCGAGTAGCCTCGACGGCCCGGACGAGGAGATCGGGCTTCACGCGCTGTCGTTCCACGGATCGGTATTCGAGGCGCAGTGGCGGGTGCCGAGCTTCGCGCGCCACTGCGAGAATGCGGACTCGTCGGGCGTTTACCGTGAGTTCCGGTTGATGCTTCAGACGCTGGCGTGGCTGCGGCGTGACCGGACGGCGCGGCCCTGGGTGCTCAAGGTGCCGCAGCTGACGCAGGATCTGGGCACCGTGCTCCAGCTGTTCCCGGATGCGCGCGTCGTGCGGGTCGAGCGCGAGCCGGTGGCGGTGGTCGCATCGGCGGCGTCGCTGGTGCGTCACCAGATGCGCGTGCAATCGGGCGCGGTCGACGACGGCTGGATCGGGCGGGAGTGGCTGCGCAAGGTCGCGCTTCGGCGCGGACGGCTCGAGGCGGCGCTGGCGGAACGGCTCGATCTGCCGCAAGTAACGGTCGCGTTTGACGCAATAAACCGCGACTGGCGAGCCGAGATGCGGCGTGTTTACGTGATGTTGAGGCTTGAACTCGATACGGGACTGGAGGCGCGCATGGCCGCCTACCTAGCTCGCGCGGGCCGAGGTCTCGAGCGACATCGCTACAGCGTCGAGGAGTTCGGGTTGAACGCTACCGAGGTGCGCGCGGCCGCCTAGAACGCCGCAGCGACGAGTTGCTCGAATGCCAGGGCGCGGTGGCTGACCGCATGTTTGTGATCGGGGTCGATCTCGCCGAAGGTCTCGGTCATGCCGTTCAGGACGAACATGGGGTCGTAACCGAAGCCACGCTGTCCACGGGGCGGATTGACGAGCGTGCCGTCGACGCGACCCTCGAACCATTCGACATGCCCGTCCGGCCAGGCGAGCGCGAGCGCGCAGACGAAGTGTGCGTCGCGCGACGCGTCGGGCCCGGTCGCGGCGATCGCCCGCTCGACAAGGCGCATGGCCTCGTCGAAATCCTTCTCCGGCCCGCCCCAGCGCGCCGATAAGATGCCCGGATCGCCGCCGAGCGCCTCGACGCACAAGCCGCTGTCGTCGGCGAGCGCAGGCAGGCCGGACAGGTCGGCGGCGGCCCGCGCCTTCAGCTCGGCGTTGGCGACGAAGGTGGTGCCGGTCTCCTCGGGCTCGGGCAGGTCGAGCTCTGCGGCCGAGACGGGCTCGACCCCATACGGTCCGAGCAACGCCCTGATTTCGCGAACCTTGCCGATATTGTGGCTGGCAATGACGAGCTTGCCCGGCCGGAGCTTGCGCACGGCTTGGGCCCCAAGAACCTCAAGGCTCATGCGAGCGCGCGGGCTTGGGCGGCGAAGATGTTGGTGCAGCCGATGCGCGCCAGGCGAAGCAGGCGTAGCAGCGCCTCCTCGTCGTAGGTCGCGCCCTCGGCGGTCGCCTGCGCCTCGGCGATGTGGCCGTTCTCGAGCAGGACGAAGTTCGCGTCGGCGTCGGCGGAGGAATCCTCCGGATAGTCGAGGTCGAGAACGGGGGTGCCCTCGAAGATGCCGCAGGAAACGGCCGCGACCTTTTGGCGGATCGGGTCGGCGGTGAGCTTGCCACTCTTGAGCAGGCCGTCGACCGCGAGGCGCAGCGCGACCCACGCGCCGGAGATCGAGGCAGTGCGGGTGCCGCCGTCGGCCTGGAGCACGTCGCAATCGAGCGTGATCTGACGTTCGCCAAGCCCGCGCAAGTCGGTGACGGCGCGTAAGGATCGGCCGATAAGTCGTTGTATCTCTTGAGTCCGGCCCGACTGCTTGCCCTTGGCGGCCTCGCGGTTGGAGCGGGTGTGCGTGGCGCGGGGAAGCATGCCGTATTCCGCCGTGACCCAACCCTCGCCCTTGCCGCGCAGGAAGGGCGGCACGCGCTCCTCGACCGACGCGGTTACGAGCACGCGGGTGTCGCCGAAACCGATCAGGACCGACCCTTCCGCGTGACGCGTATAGCCGGCCTCGATGGTGATCGGGCGCATCTGGTCGGGGGCGCGACCGCTGGGGCGCATGGGGTGGCTCCTGTTGTTCGGGCCGGGCCGTAGCGGGGGTGAGGAGGAGCGTCCACCTTTCTACTCGCCTCCCTGGATAGGGAGGGGAGACGCTTGGTCCGTGACCGTCTACACCCTCCCTGTGACTCCGCCTCCCGTTTCCGAACTGAGCGACCGCGCGCGGGATATCTTCCGGGCGGTGGTGGATGGGTATGTGGCCACCGGCGCGCCGGTCGGGTCGAAGACGATCGCGTCGGCGTCGGGGTTGAACCTGTCGCCCGCCTCGATCCGTAACGTCATGCAGGAGCTGGAAGAGCGCGGGCTACTCAGTTCGCCGCATGTCAGCGCGGGACGGATGCCGACCGACCGTGGGCTCAGGCTGTTCGTCGACGGCATGATGCAGGCGTCGGAGCCGTCGGCGGAAGAGCGCGCGGCTTTGGAAGTCGGGATCGGGCCGGGTAGCGGCCCGGTGGAGCAGGCGCTCGCGGCCACCACGGCCGCCCTGTCGGGCCTGTCGGCGTGCGCGGGGCTGGTGATGGTCGCCAAGCGCGAGGCGCGGCTGCGGTCGATCGGGTTCGTGCCGCTCGGGGATGCGCAGGCGCTCGCGGTGCTGGTCAGCGAGGACGGTGCCGTCGAGAACCGCGTGATCGCGCTGTCGGGCGGCATGACGTCGTCGGCGCTGGTCGAGGCGGGCAACTACATGTCGGCGACCCTGTCGGGCCTGACGCTGGCGGAGGCGCGTACGCGGATCGAGCGCGAGCTGGCGGAGGGGCTGACCGCCATCCAGGGTGCCGCGCGCGACCTGGTCGAGCGCGGGATCGCGGTGTGGAGCGAGGACGGCGACCGGCGGCCGGTGTTGATCGTGCGCGGCCAGTCGCGACTAATCGATGAGGGCGCGGCGGCCGACCTCGACCGGGTGCGCGAACTGCTCGACGATCTGGAGGGGAAGCAGGAGGTGGCGGGACTGTTGGAGGCGGCGCGGGCGGGCGACGCCACACGCATCTTCATCGGCGCGGAGAACAAGCTGTTCGCGCTGTCGGGCTCGTCGGTCATCGCCCGGCCGTTCCGCGGGCTGGATGGGCGGGTGGTGGGCGTGGTCGGCGTGATCGGGCCGACGCGGTTGAACTATGCGCGGGTGGTGCCGATGGTGGATTTCACCGCCGCGACGCTTGCGCGCTTGATGGGCCATTGAAGCCGACCTAATTGGGGCAGCCATGGAAGACATCAGCACCACCGACGCCAAGGCCCTGCGAGACGAAACCGCGCACGCCTCCCCCGAACTCGCCGAACACGACCGCGCGGCCCGGCTGGAGGGCGAGCTCGCCGAGGCGCGCCAGGCCGTGCTCTACGCACAGGCCGAGGTGCAGAACGTGCGTCGCCGGGCGGAGAAGGAGGCGGCGGACGCGCGCACCTATGCCGCGACCGCGTTCGCGCGCGACATCCTGTCGGTCGCCGACAATCTGACGCGCGCGCTCCAGGCGATCCCCGAAGAGCTGCGCGGCGACGATAAGTTCAAGGGGCTGGTCATCGGCCTCGACGCGACCGGACGCGAGGTAGAGAGCGTGTTTCAGCGGCACGGCATCACCAAGATCAGCGCGCTTGGCGAGGGTCTCGACCCAAATCGGCATCAGGCGATGCTTGAGGTCCCGAGCGACGCGGCACCGGGCACGATCGTTCAGGAGATGCAGACGGGCTATATGATTCGCGACCGGTTGCTCAGGCCGGCGATGGTCGGGGTCGCGCGATCACTGGATTAGTAGCGGTATGAATTCGAACATCACCGCCGACCGCGCGACCTTCGTGTCGCACCTGGAATGCTCGATGACCGGCGAGCGGTATGAGGCGGACCGTCCGCACGGCCTGTCGCGCGTCGGGCGGCCACTGCTGGTGCGGTACGATCTCCCGGCAGTCGGGGCGGCGTTGTCGCGTAACGTGGTGGCGGCTCGCGACACCGATCTATGGCGGTGGCGCGAGCTGTTGCCGGTACGGCGGACGGCGTCGATCGTATCGCTCGGGGAGATCGAGACACCGCTGGTGCCGATCCCCAAGTCGGGCGGACCGAACGTGCTCGTCAAGGACGAGGGTCGCCTGCCGACCGGCTCGTTCAAGGCGCGCGGGCTGGTGATGGCTGTCGCGATGGCGCGCGAGCTGGGCGTGACGCGGATCGCCATGCCGACCAACGGCAATGCGGGCGCGGCGCTGGCCGCCTACGCCACGCGCTGCGGGATCGAGACGATCGTTTTCTGCCCGGAGGAGACGCCCGAGATCAACGTCCGCGAGATCGCCGCTCAGGGCGCGCGCGTGTGGCGGGTCAACGGCCAGATCGACGATTGCGGCGCGATCGTCGGCAAAGGCGCAGCCGAGGGGCGGTGGTTCGATTTCTCGACGCTGAAGGAGCCGTACCGGATCGAGGGCAAGAAGACGATGGGGCTGGAGCTCGCGGCCCAGTTCGGCTGGAAGCTGCCCGACGCGATCTTCTATCCCACCGGTGGCGGCACGGGCCTGATCGGGATGTGGAAGGCGTTCGACGAGCTGGAACGGCTCGGCTGGATCGGCCCGGAGCGCCCGCGCATGTACGCGGTGCAGGCGTCGGGCTGCGCACCGATCGTCCGAGCGTTCGAAGCCGGCGCGGAGCACGCCGAACGCTGGGAGGACGCCGCGACGGTCGCGGCGGGCATCCGGGTGCCGCGCGCCGTGGGCGATTTCCTAATCCTGCGCGCGGTGCGTGAAAGCAGCGGGCGGGCGCTGGGCGTCGGCGACCCGGCGATCCTGCGCGCGGTCGACGAGTGCGCGACGAAGGACGGGCTGTTGATGTGCCCGGAGGGCGGCGCGACGCTGGCGGCGTACGGGCAGGCGGTGCGCGACGGGCTGATCGAAGCGGAGGAGCGGGTGGTGCTGTTCAATTGCGCGACGGGGCTGAAGTACCCGCTGCCGGATGCGCCGCAATGGCTGGACCGACATCAGGCGATCGACTTCGAGATGTTCGGATAACCCTCTCCCGCCTTCGCGGGAGAGGGACAGGCGCGGGAGCGCCAGAGTGAGGGCCAGACCTCTCCCGGAAAGGCCCGGTTCTTACCCTCGCCGCGCTACGCGCGTCTTTCCCTCTCCCGCGAAAGCGGGAGAGGGTTCAGTCCTTCGGAAAAAAGCGTTCCAACACGCTTGTGGCGAGGCGTGCAGGGCGCAGCGTCTGGGCATCCAGGCAGCACCAGCTCGATTTCACCTCGGCGAGCACCTCCTCGCCGCGGCGGATCACCGTCTGGTAGAACGCCCGCGCGCCCTGCACCTTTTCGAGCAGGACGGTGGCGATCACGTCGTCATCCAGAAACGTCGGCTTGCGGTAGGTGATCTCATGTTTGAGCGCGACCCACAGGTGCGCCGCGACCGCGTCGGCGGGGGCGATGCGCTGCCAATGGCTAATCACCGCTTCCTGCACCCATTTGAGATAGCTGGCGTTATTCACGTGACCCATGAAATCGATGTCGGCGGGATCGATGCCGATCCGGTAGTTATGCGGGAGGCTGGGATTCACGTCGCGGCCCGTACCACTTGGCGCAACCGCTGGGAACCATGGAATAACTTTGCGGCGAAGGAGGTCGTACGGACGCCGTTCGACGCATTTCCGTTGCGCAACAGGAACAATCGCCCGTCCCGCGTCGTTCGGCTACCTAGATCAACAGGAGGATCGTCATGAGTGATTATCGGGGCAACGGAACGGGCACGGACAACGGCCCGCGCCGGGTAGACGTATCGGGCAATCGGACCGATCATGTCGTCGAGCGCAAGAGCGGCGGCATAGGCCGTACGCTGCTGATCCTGGCCGCGATCGCCGCGATCATCGCGGCCGTGCTGTTCGCGACCGGCTTCTTCCGCGCGGACGTGAACGGCGGCGCGATCCCCAACGTCGATGTCAGCGTCAAGGGCGGCGCGCTGCCCGACGTGGATGTCGATTCCAAGAGCGTGGACCTGACGACCGAAAAGGAAGTCATCGAGGTGCCCAAGCTCAAGGTGACCGAGGGCAAGAGTGACAAGGACGGCGCCGACAAAAACTGATCCCTGGCCCGTCGGGCGGGCTTGATCGAAAGCCGTCGACCGGGTGGATTGACACCCGCTCGGCGGCTTTTTCATTGATGCGCCGCCGGCCGGGCCGGCCGCTTATCGAGGCCGAAACGGCATCAATGTCTCGTATTGCGCGAGCGCCGGAGCGGCCGCAACGGTCGCGCCGTTACGGAGCAGGAACACGTGGCGGACGATTTCCGCCTGCTGCTCGAGCCCGTAGCGCGAGAACGGCCGCCCGGGCTTCAAGACATATCCGTAACGGCAGAAGGGATGGCGCGCGAGCGGCAGGCAGGCCCCGCACTGATGCTGCCAGACATGCGTCATTTCATGGATGAACAGCCCCTGGTCGCCGAGCGGGGCCGCCGCAAAATCCTCACGCCATAGATCGCCCTTGGGGTGGAAGTGGATGCAGCCGAGCGGGGCCATGACGACGCGCCGGGGTTGGAAGAACGCCCATTTCGTGCGGGACAGCGTCACCCGCGAATAATCGACCGTGTCGCCGAAGACCGAGCGGGCGAGGTCGGTTTCGCCGGGAGTAAGCGGGCGACGGGCGTTCATGGCGGAGAGCGGCTCACTCGGGAGCCGGATCGCCCGGCCCGATGATGTAAGCCTTGCGGTACAGGCGTTCGCCGTTCTCGAAGGTCAGCGTCAAGAGCGTGCTCGTGCCCGGCTTGGCGCGCGCATCGAGATCATAAAGCATGAGGTGGCGACCGCCCGGCGCAAAGACCACCTCGCCATCGGCGGGGACGGCAACGCGCGCGAGCGGGCGCATCGACATGCGGCTGCCGGTCCCCATCGACTCGTGCATCTCCGACCGGAGCGCATAGTCGGCGGTGACGCGCACGAGCGTGCGGTCGGTCGCACCGCCATGGACGGTTAAATAGCCCGCACCCGGACGACCCGGCGCGGCGGGAAGGCGGACCCACGCATCGTCCACCGTTACCTCACCCGGTCCCGAGCAGCCGAACAGCAGCAGCGCAGCGGCTCCGGACCTCATCAATCTGGACACGCGCGCACTCCCTCGGCGACCGGCGTTTCTCGGCCGCACCGACTAGCGGCGGGCAAATCTTGTCGCAAGCCGAACCCAACCTATATCGCCGCCGTCATCCAAGAAGGTTGCGCCGCCGTAACGGGGTGCGATCATGCATTTAATCTCGAGGGGCATTCAGTAAACATGGCTAAAGTCATCGGCATCGATCTGGGCACCACCAACAGCTGTGTCGCTGTGATGGAGGGTGGCAAGCCCAAGGTGATCGAGAATGCGGAAGGCGCGCGCACCACGCCATCGATCGTCGCCTTTGCCAAGGACGGCGAGCGACTGGTCGGTCAGCCCGCCAAGCGCCAGGCCGTCACCAACGGCGACAACACGATCTTCGCGGTCAAGCGGCTGATCGGGCGGCGGTTCGACGATCCGATCACCAAGAAGGATACCGAGCTGGTCCCCTACAAGATCACGCGCGGGTCGAACGGCGACGCGTGGGTCTCGGCGGGCGGCAAGGACTATTCGCCTTCGCAGATTAGCGCCTTTACGCTCCAGAAGATGAAGGAGACCGCCGAATCCTATCTCGGCGAGACGGTCACGCAGGCGGTGATCACGGTGCCGGCCTATTTCAACGACGCGCAGCGCCAGGCGACCAAGGACGCCGGCCAGATCGCGGGCCTCGAAGTGCTGCGCATCATCAACGAGCCGACCGCGGCGGCGCTCGCGTATGGCCTGGAGAAGCAGGACGGCAAGACGATCGCGGTCTACGACCTGGGCGGAGGCACGTTCGACGTGTCGATCCTGGAGATCGGCGACGGCGTGTTCGAGGTGAAGGCGACCAACGGCGACACCTTCCTGGGCGGTGAGGATTTCGACAACAAGATCGTCGAGTTCCTGGCGGAGGGCTTCAAGAAGGACGAGGGCATCGACCTCGCCAAGGACAAGCTCGCCCTTCAGCGGCTGAAGGAAGCTGCCGAGAAGGCCAAGATCGAGCTGAGCTCGGCCGCGACCACCGAGGTCAACCTGCCCTTCATCACCGCCGACCAGAACGGCCCCAAGCATCTGGTTAAGGCGATCAACCGCGCCGACCTGGAGCGGCTGGTCGACGACCTGATCAAGCGCACGATCGAGCCGATGAAGAAGGCTTTGGCCGACGCTGGGATCAAGACGGACGACATCAGCGAAGTGGTGATGGTCGGCGGCATGACGCGCATGCCCAAGGTCCGCGAGGCGGTGAAATCCTTTTTCGGCAAGGAACCGCATACGGGGGTCAACCCGGACGAGGTCGTCGCCATGGGTGCCGCGATTCAGGCGGGCGTGCTGCAGGGCGACGTCAAGGACGTGCTACTGCTCGACGTGACGCCGCTGTCGCTCGGCATCGAGACGCTGGGCGGCGTGTTCACGCGCATGATCGACCGCAATACGACGATTCCGACCAAGAAGAGCCAGACCTACTCGACCGCCGAGGACAATCAGGGCGCGGTGACGATCCGCGTCTTCCAGGGCGAGCGCGAGATGGCGGCGGACAACAAGATGCTCGGTCAGTTTGATCTGGTCGGCATCCCGCCCGCGCCGCGCGGGGTGCCGCAGGTCGAGGTCACGTTCGACATCGACGCGAACGGCATCGTCAACGTGTCCGCCAAGGACAAGGGCACGGGCAAGGAGCAGCAAATCCGCATCCAGGCGTCGGGCGGATTGTCGGACTCCGACATCGACCAGATGGTCCGCGACGCTGAGCGCTTCGCCGAGGACGACAAGAAACGCCGCGCGGGTGCCGAGGCGAAGAACAATGCCGAGTCGCTGATCCACACGACCGAGCGCCAGCTGGCCGACAATGGCGACAAGATCGACGCGTCGCTTAAGGGCGAGATCGAGGCGGCGATCGCCGAGGCCAAGGCCGCGGTGGAGAGCGGCGACGCCGACCGCATGTCGGAGAAAGCTCAGGCGTTGGCGACTGCGGCGATGAAGATGGGCCAGGCGATCTACGAGAAGCAGGCGCAGGACGAGGCTTCACCCAAGTCGGACGGCGACGCGCCCAAGGACGACGACGTGGTCGACGCCGAGTTCTCGGAAGTCGACGACAACCAGAAAGCGTAATCTCTTCTCCCTCTCCCCTTCGGGGGAGAGGGCTGGAGAGGGAGTAGAAGCAAGTGACGGCCGATATCGATTTCTACGAACAGCTCGAATGCGAGCGGACCGCCGATGCGGGGACGATCAAGGCGTCGTACCGCAAGCTCGCGATGAAGTTCCACCCGGACAAGAACGCCGGGTGCAAGGACTCCGAAGCCAAGTTCAAGGCGGTCAGCGAGGCTTACGACATCCTCAAGGATCCGCAGAAGCGCGCGGCCTATGACCGGTTCGGCCACGCCGCCTTCCGCCAGGGCGGCGGCGGGAGCGGCGCGCAGGACTTCTCCGGCTTTTCCGACATCTTCGAATCGGTGTTCGGCGAATTCATGGGGGGCCAGCGCGGCGGCGGCGGGCGTAGCTCGGGGCGCCGCGGCGCCGACCTGCGCTACGATATGGAGATCGGGCTGGAGGAGGCCTATCACGGCAAGGCGACCGAGATCACGGTCGACGTGTCGGCGCAGTGCGACACCTGCCACGGATCGGGCGCGAAGGCGGGAACCAAGGCGAAGACGTGCGGGACCTGCGCGGGGCACGGCAAGGTGCGCGCGCAGCAGGGCTTCTTCGTGGTCGAGCGCGCCTGCCCGACCTGCCAGGGTGCCGGTCAG
Organism: uncultured Sphingomonas sp.; assembly: GCF_964235535.1. Lineage (GTDB taxonomy): Bacteria > Pseudomonadota > Alphaproteobacteria > Sphingomonadales > Sphingomonadaceae > Sphingomonas. The sequence continues at coordinate 2,047 of NZ_CAXSBH010000008.1, read as the reverse complement.
GTGATCGCCGATCCGTGCGCCGAGTGCCGCGGCGACGGCCGCGTCGATCGGACCAAGACGCTTGAAGTCAACGTGCCGCCGGGCGTCGACGAGGGCACGCGCATCCGCTTGTCGGGCGAGGGCGAGGCGGGCGCGCGCGGCACGCCGGCGGGCGACCTTTACATCTTCCTGCACATCAAGCGGCACGCGATCTTCGAGCGCGAGGGCACGACCCTGTTCGCGCGCGCGCCGATCAGCTTCACCACGGCCGCGCTGGGCGGCACGCTCCAGATCCCCGGGCTCGACGGCGAGCATCACGAGATCCGCATCCCGGTCGGCATCCAGTCGGGCAAGCAGCTCCGCCAACGCGGCGCGGGCATGCCGGTCCTCCAAGGCCGGGGCGCGGGCGATCTGGTCGTACAGATCGAGGTCGAAACGCCGACCAAGCTGTCGGTCCGCCAACGTGAACTGTTGGAGATGTTCCGCGAAACGGAAACAGGCGACGAGTGCCCGGCCAGCCAGGGTTTCTTCGCCAAGCTGAAGGCGGCGATCGCGGGGTAGGTGTCAGCCGTCCAGAAGTGCGACAAGCTGGGAGTGCGGATGTGTTGCAACTGCGTTGAGGACGGTAATACCCAAGACGGCAAAGCCATATTGCATGTGCTCACTTAAAAGCAGCTCGCAGCCTGCTCTAGCCGAAGTAGTGACGATCAATGCGTCCCAGACCTGCATGCGATGATCAACCACCAATTCGAACGCTTGTTCGAAACAGGCTTGGTCAGATGCTACAATCTCGTACTGATCGGAATAGCGTCGAACTATCATTCGAGCATCTTGGTGCTCGATACCGCTTCTTAGAAGAACGTTGAGTAGTTCTCCAAGCACCTGGGTAGCGACAACGAAATGATGTTCATTGTTAAGATGACGAACGACATGCCGCGCCCTGTGGATTTTTTCGGGATCGGCCGAGGCGCGTTTCACGCCTGCGAGGTAAGCTAGAATATTGGTGTCGAACGCGATCCTCACCGCGCGTACAGATCATCCCGCTGTCACTCGCCCGAGTCGCGGGTCGGCAGTGCTTCTAAATAGTCCAGAAGCTCTAGCATGCCGTGCTGCTGCTGCTTGCGACTCTTGAAGACCGGGATAATCTTGGCGACGGGTTCACCCGCCGATGTCACCACGAATGTATCGCCATTTTCAACGTCGCGGAGGACGTCACCAAAATGATCGCTCGCTTGGGTCGAAGTTATGGGCCGATCCATACCGCACGTCTTAAGCCGTGCCGCCATGTCACGTAATTGCCGGAACCCATCCCGCCCCCTCGCGGGAAGGGGCGGTCGGGCAGGTGGATTAAAGGGTAGTGACAACCACCCCGACCACCAGCGCCTGTGCCGCGAGCGCCAGCAGGCTGCTGACTACGGTCTCGAAGGTACGCATGGTTCGGTCTCCATGCCGGAACGGTCCGGCACGGACGCATGTGGGTTTTATTTCAGCTCGGCGCAATTTTGTTGCGGGCTATCGCAAGTGCAACAAACGCACTCGTGGTTGACGGCTTTTACTCGGTTGGCCCGAACACACGCGTGAAGATCGTGTCGACGTGCTTGAGGTGGTAGTCGAGATCGAATTTGTCGTCGATCTCCTCGGCCGAGAGTAGGGCCGTGACGTCCGGGTCGGCCAACAGCAGCTCGCGCAACGACAGCGCGCCGTCCGACTCCCACACCTTCATCGCGCTACGCTGGACGAGACGGTAGGCGTCCTCGCGCGGCGCGCCCGCTTGCGTGAGCGCGAGCAGCACGCGCTGCGAGTGGATGAGACCGCCCATCCGGTCCATGTTGCGCCGCATCCGGTCGGGATAGACGAGCAGCTTGTCCACCACGCCCGTCAGTCGAGCGAGCGCGAAATCGAGCGTGATCGTCGCGTCGGGGGCGATGTAGCGCTCGACCGACGAATGGCTGATGTCGCGCTCGTGCCAGAGCGCCACATTCTCCAGCGCGGGCGTGACGTAGCCGCGGACCATGCGCGCGAGGCCGGTCAGGTTTTCGGTCAGCACCGGGTTGCGCTTGTGCGGCAT
>NZ_CAXSBH010000007.1:0-86364 GCF_964235535.1 uncultured Sphingomonas sp. | reverse complement strand
TCACAGGCGACTGCCGGTGCCGCTCGGTGCGACGGCAAGCCGATCCGCCAGGAGGAGCTCGACCATGTCGTGCTCGGCGCGCTCCTTGACCGCGTGATCGAGCCCGAGCGGCTGAAGCTACTGCTGGCCGAGGTCCTCGAGCGCTCGGACGAGGCTAACACGCGCCGTCAGGTCGACCTTGATCGCGTGCGACACGAGCGAGATGCTGCCGAGACGCGGCTACGGCGGCTGTTCGAGTTGGTCGAGGAAGGGCTGGCCAGCGCCCGCGACCCGATTTTCGCCAAGCAGGTGGCCGAGCGCCGCAGCGTCATCGCCCGACTGGAAGAGAGCGAGCGGAGCCTGTCGGGCCAGCTCGCGGCCGGCAAGCGCCGCATTGATGAAGCCAGCGTGGAACGGTTCGGGCACATGCTGAAGCGGGAGATCACCAGTGGCGACGCCGCGCTGCGCAAGAGCTATGTGCGGCTGTTCGTGTCCGACGTCACGGTCTCTCATGCTGAAATCGCGATCTCTGGTCACTGCGCCGCACTGGAAGCGGCTCTCATCCACAGAAACAGGCCAGGCACGCCGGCGGTGCCCAGTTTTGACCGGAGGTGGTGCCCCCGAGAGGACTCGAACCTCCGACCTGCGGTTTAGGAAACCGTCGCTCTATCCGGCTGAGCTACGGGGGCTCTCGGCGAGCTGTAAATATCTCGAGCCCACTGGTCAATCAGTTGAGCGTCTCGGGTGGTGGCAGCGGCAGCGGCAAGGGTGCGACGGGCACTCCGTCATCGGCCAGGGCCTTCGCTTCGGCGACCGTCGCTTGCCCATGGATCGTCGCGTGGCTCTCCTCCCCCGCATGCATGGCACGGGCTCGGTTCGCGAAGGACCGCCCGACCCACTCCGACTTTTCGAGCATCTTGGCCTGCGCGACAGCAAGCGCCCGCAGCATCTCCTTGGGGCCGGTCCCGGTCGAACCGTTGGCGCGATTACCCTTCGCGCCGACGTTCGGTGCCATCGCCGCCTTGGTCACCTCGGCACTGTCGCACAGCGGGCAACGAACCTGTCCCTCCCGCGCCTGAACAGCAAAGGAGTCGCCGGACGCGAACCACGCCTCGAACACATGGCCACCCGCGCACCGCAGGTCGAACACGATCACGACGCGGTCCGAACCGTAGGAATGGCGCGCCGATGCTCGATCACCGGCAACCGACCGCGGACCTGCGCGATCCGGTCCAGGTCGGTGTCGAACATCGCCACTCCCGGCGCCTCCCCCATGTCGAGCAGCACCTCGCCCCAGGGATCCACCACCAGCGAGTGTCCAAACGTCTCGCGCCCATCCTCATGCAGGCCCGTCTGCGCGGCGGCGATCACGAAGGCGGCGCACTCGACCGCCCGCGCTCGGAGTAAGAGGTGCCAATGCGCCGCGCCCGTCGGCCGGGTGAAGGCGGACGGCACCGCGAGCAGCGTCGCTCCCGCGCCGCTCAACGCCTGGTACAATGCAGGGAACCGCAGATCGTAACAGATCGACAATCCCAGCATGCCCGCCGGCGTCCAGACCGCGACCGCCTCCTCACCCGCCGCATAGGCCGCCGACTCGCGCCAACGCTCGCCGGTCGCCAGGTCGATGTCGAACAGATGGAGCTTGTCGTACCGTGCGCAAACCCGACCTCCATCGTCGATCACGAACCCGCGATTAGCGAGCCGCCCGTCCTCCCGCCTGATCGGCTGCGAGCCCAAATGCACCCAAACGCCGTGCGCGGCGGCGGCCTTGCGCACAGCCGCCAACACGGTGTCGTCCGCCTCCGAAGCGATCGCGCGCGCCGCACGCTCGCGGTCGATCAGCCCCGACATCTCGGGCGTGAAGATCATGACCGCGCCCGACGACCTCGCCTCCGCGACCGCCTCGGCCAGCACGCGCGCGTTGGCGGCGGGATCGATCCCGCTCGTCATCTGCAGCAGCGCCAGCCGCATCAGGCGAGCAGGGGGTCGAGCCCGCCCTTGCGCTCGAGCGCCGCAAGATCGTCCGATCCGCCGACATGGCGCCCGTCGATGAAGATCTGCGGCACCGTCGTACCCCCGCCCGCCCGTTCGATCATCTCGGCGCGGCGCGGACCGCCCATGGTGATGTCGTGTTCCTCGGGCTCGACTCCCTTGGACGCGAGCAGCCGCATCGCGCGCGTGCAATAGGGGCAGAACGCCTTGGTATAGATTTCGACTTGAGCCATGCGGTTGATTTGTGGAGCTTCTTCTACGCTTGTCAATCGCGCCTCCTCAGTCGTCGTCGCCAAGCACGCGCGCCCAGCAAAGGACCGCGGCCGATGCGGCTCCCGCCCGCAGCAACGCCGCGGTCGCGGCCTGCGCCGTCGCGCCGGTCGTGTAGATGTCGTCGATCAGCGCGATCCGCCGTCCGGCGATCCGCTCGCGGTCGGGAACCGCGAACGCCCCGCGCACCGCCCTGGCCCGGGCCGTTCGCCCCTGCCCCTTTAGCGACGGCGTCGCGCGCGTGCGCACCAGCGCCTCCCGGTCGAGCGGCACCTCCGTCGCCCGCGACACCGCCGCCCCGATCACGACCGCTTGGTTGAAACCGCGCGACCACAACCGCCACCGGTGGAGCGGCACCGGTACGAGCAGATCTACTCCCCCCGGTATGATCCGGGCCATGTACCGCGCCATCGTCTCGCCGAGCCCGACCCGTCGCCCGTATTTCAGGTTCAGCGCCAGCCGACGCGAGAGCTCATCATAGGCGACCGCCGCGAACACGCCCGCATGCCGCGGCGGATCGGCAAGGCACGCGGCGCACCGCGCGTCCTCGCCCCGATCGTATTCGAACGGGACGCGGCAGCCCGCGCACCAGGGCGGGCCCAGGAACCGCATCCCGCTCCAGCACGCCCCGCAGAAACGGTGATCCTCGCCCACGATAGTCCCGCATCCCGCGCAGCGCGGCGGCAGCGCGAGCCGGCCCAAGGCGTTCAGCGATCGGATCAGCACCGCCATACGCCCCTTGTCGACCGAGTACGCCAAGGGCACAAGCGGGCGCGGTGACCTCTCCCGAGATCTTCGACCGCGCCGCACGCCGACGCCGCCGTGATCGCATCGTCCCGCGCTACGCGGAACATGCGTTCCTGCGCGAGGCGATGGTCGAGGGACTGGCCGAACGGCTGGACAGCGTGTCGCGGCGCTTCACCGACATCCTCGATCTCGGCTGTTTCGACGCGACCTTCGCCTCGCCGACCGGTGCCAGGATCGCCCGCTGCGACGCCGGGTCGCTCTTCGCTCGCGCGGCCGGCGGGGTCCAGGCGGACGAGGACCGCCTGCCCTTCGCCGACGGCGCGTTCGACCTCGTCGTCAGCGCGGGTGTTCTCGACCAAGTCAACGATCTGCCGGGCGCGCTCACGCTGATCCAGCGCGTGCTGCGTCCCGACGGCCTGTTTCTTGGAGCATTCGTTGGCGGGACCAGCCTGCCCAAGCTACGCGCCGCCCTCCGCTCGGCGCAGATTGACCGTCCGACGGCCCGGCTTCATCCGGCGATCGATCTAGTTTCCGCGGGCGATCTACTGGGGCGCGCCGGACTTACGCTCCCGGTCGCGGATGTCGAAACGCTGAGCGTCCGTTACGCCTCGATCGACGGTCTACTCGCCGACATGCGCGGCATGGGTGCATCCAACCTGCTGACCGGCCGAACCCCGCTGACGCGCGGCGAACTGGCGCGCGCGGCGGACGCGTTCAGCGCGGCCGCCGACCCCGATGGCCGCACGACCGAACGGTTCGACCTTATCTTCGTGACCGCCTGGTCGCCTTCGCCCGATCAGCCCAAACCCGCCGCACGGGGCAGCGGACGCATCTCGCTCGCCGACGCGCTCGGGCGCTTTCCCGGTGCCGCCTAGCCGATCAACCCGGCCTCGCCCGCACGGGCGGCCAGGACGCGCCCCATCGCATTGAACAACGGCTCCATGGCCACCGGCTTGAACAAGACCTCGTCCGCGCCCGCCTCCAGGCAGCGTGCGCGGAGGTCCGACGCCGTATCGGCGGTCACCACGAGGATGGGCGCGTGCGCGTTCGCATCGCTGCGTCCCCGGATGTGGCCGATGGCGGTCATGCCGTCCATTCCCGGCATCCGCAGGTCGACGAGCAAGATATCGAACTGCTGATCGTCGAGTAGCAGGAGCCCTTCTTCCGCGCTTTCCGCTTCGATCATCTCGGCGCCGGCAACGCCGAGCATGTCCTTGACGACGCGCCGATTCATGCGATCATCCTCTATAAAGAGGACCTTCACCGATCGCCTCCGCGACTTAGGTTATCAAATTGTGCCAACCTGATCATCAAACGCATTATCGGCTCAAGCCGCTTGAGATACAAGCGAGCGTCCATGATCTTCGGCATCGAACGCGGGCAAGAGCGCGGCGATCAGCTTGGTTGCAGCCACTGGCTTCTCGATCGCCTGGAAGGACGAGGGTATTCGGCATGCGGCATCTGACGTCCGCAGCACCATCACCGCCGCTCCGCACTTGCGAGCGGCCGCCTCGAGCCGGTCGATCTCGCCCATCAGCGCGCCGTCGTCGATCAGCACGGCGCGCGGCGCGTGAGCATCGATCGCTGCGACGGCCTCTTCCAGCGAGCCGGCGAGCACGATCCGCGCGACATGCGGCTCGAGGAGGCTGCGCAGCATCGCCTGCTTGATCGGGTTGCGGTCGACGATGACCAGCACGTCGCTCCCGTCTTGCGCTTCGGACGCGATGCGTTGCTCGACATGGTCCACGACAGGCAAGTGAAGGGTGAAGGTCGATCCCCGGCCCACGTCGCTCGTCACCATCAGGTCGCCGCCCATCGCGCGCGCCAGGTCCCGGCTGATCGACAACCCCAATCCCGTTCCGCCGAACCGCCGGGTGGTGCTGGCGTCCGCCTGCGCGAACGACCCGAAGATGACCTCCAACTTTTCCGACGCCACACCGACGCCCGTGTCGCTGACCGCAACCACGACCACATCGCCGTCGCGCACGGCACGAAGCGAGATCGCGCCGGTGTCGGTGAACTTCACGGCGTTGGATAGGAGGTTGAAGACCACTTGCCGCACCCTGGCGGCGTCGCCCATCACCCGCTGCGGCGGCAGGTCGATCAGGACCTCGAACGCCACGCCCTTAGCGCGCACCTGATCCTCCCACAGCGAGGCCGCGTCGCGAAGGACCGCGGCGAAGTCGAACGGGTCCGACTCGATCACCATCCGGCCGGTGCCGATCTTGGCGACGTCGAGTATGTCGTCGACCAATGCGCGCATCGTCTCGCCCGCCCGGTGGACCAGTTGCAGCCGGTCACGCGCGGCCTCGGGCAAGGCGCGGTCGGTCAACATAACCTCCGTCATGCCCAGGATCCCGTTCAATGGCGTCCTGATCTCATGACTCGTTGTCGCCAGGAACTCGGTTTTGGCCGCCAGCGCCTTGCCGAGGGCCTCGTTGGTCACGCCCAGATCGTCGTTAGCGGCCCACACCGCATCGCGGCTGCGGCGTATGGTGATCAGCCCGACCAACAGCAGCCCGAGCACGATCAACGCCGCGACGCCCGCGCCGGCGAAAATCATCCGTTCTGTCCGCGCCTTATCCTGCTCGAACAGGACGCTGCGCCGAAGCTCCTCCGCCTTCAGGCGCGCGATGCGCAGTTCCTGATTGGCGAAATCGAACCGTGCGCCCATCAGCGCGGTGCTGGTCTGCGTCGCGAGCTTCGTCGACTCGTCATCGAGCCGCTTCAACGCCTCGAGATGGCCGAGCGCGGCGTCGATGTTCCCGACCGCGCGATGAACGCGGTAAGCGGTCAAATGCCCCTCGCGCATCGTCATGGAAGATTTGGTGAGGTCGACACCCGCGAAGCTGCGCTCGATCAGCACGCGCGCTTCGTTCAATCGACCACGCTGAAAGGCGAGCTGAGCGGCGGCGCTGAGCATAGCAGGCTCCTCCTGCCCACCGGCGCGCACGGCGGCGGCCATGGCTTCGCGCGCAGTTCGCGCGGAGCCGTTAAGATCGTTGTCAGCCAGACGCGCCCTGACGATGTTACGAAGAATTTGAGACTCGAGGCTCGGAGTTTTAATTAATTTCGCTAAATCAAGCGCTTTAATAAATTGCCTCGTCGCTTCTCTGTTTCTGCCGAGAGCAGCTAAATTCGTTCCACGGTTGTTGTACACTGACATTGATAACTTTAAGTCTATATCAGCCGCTTCTGCCGCTTGATCAAGATACCGTAAAGCTGTTTCATGATCTCTCGCGTTTGCATATAATATCGCGATACACACTAAGCCGATAGCCTCACTTCTTCTTTCGTTCAATTTCTGGTATATTGTGATCGATTTTTGATAATCATCAAGGGCATTGTTGATCCTAAAAAGCTCCGAATTGATACCTCCTCGAGAAAGAAGAATATCAGCTACGACTTTTGACTTATTTTGGAATAGAGCTACCTGTTCATAGGCACGATTAACAACAATCCGCGCTTTTTGCGCCTGACCTAACCGTAAAAGTGACTCACTCTGGAGTAATAGCGAGTTTGCAACAGCTTCCCGCCTTTGCTCAACAGAAACTATAAGCCGCGCTGATCTTTCAGCGTTTGTCGCCTTTGTCAATGCAACTCTAGGTGCGCCCATAAGCGCTTCCCCAGCCTCAGCCACCGCTACTTGATACTGCTTAGTTGGCGACTTTTCCGATAATTGAGCAAACGCGGGTGAGACGCTCACAAACAACAGTCCACCATACAAGGAGACTCCACGTAGCATTTCAGATATCAACCGTGCTTCCACTTCGCTACCAATCGGTTGAAGCTAGCACGGCTGTCCTCAATAGCCTGCTTATGTCGTCCGTCGTTTAGGAACGCAATCAACGCGTTCAAACTAGCCGGATGACAGATAAGATAACCCTGGATCATATCGCATCCCATAACGGACAAGAGCGCAAGGGCGGCCTGCGTCTCGACGCCCTCGGCAACAACCTCCATTTCCAGTGCGTGAGCAAGATCGATAGTTGAACGGACGATCAACGGATCGCGATTGGAATTGCTGAGATGTGTTACGAATAACTTGTCGATCTTCAACTCGCGAGCGGGTAGCCGTTTGAGGTAGGCTAGCGAAGACAGGCCCGCGCCGTAATCGTCGATCGAAATCTTCACGCCGATCGCCGCAAAGCTTCCAAGATTGGCAATCGCGATTTCTGGATCGCGAATTACCGACGTTTCGGTCACTTCGAAGCCGATCCGGCCAGCTTTATCCGTCAGCAAGGCGCAGGCGTCCGCGACGAAGCGCGCGTCGCTCAGCACGAAGCCCGAGATGTTAATAAAGACGCGTAGATCATGTCCCTCGCGCGCCAGCACTGCCTGATCGGCCAACGCCTGCCGGATCGTCCAAAGCGTCAGCGCGGTTATCGCCTGCGTTTCTTCGGCGATCGGGATGAACTCGCCGGGCATGACAAGGCCCCGCATCGGGTGCCGCCAGCGCACCAATGCCTCGATGCTGACGATTTCCTGTCGTCGCACATGCATCTTCGGCTGATATTGCAGGAATAGCTCGTCATGCAGGATTGCACGGTCGAGATCGCGCGCCAGCGCGATCCGGTCGACCGCGTTGGCAGCGTCGTCGACCTGGCGAACGACCACGCGCCGTGTACCGTCCGCTTGGCCCAGCGCCTGCTCCGCCTGCTCGGCCATGCGAACGTCGTCCACGGGCGAGCCATCCGCAACCGCTGCGCCGAACAGCATATCCAGGTCGTATGGTTCGCCGTCGATTTCGATCGGCGAGGCGAAACGTGCAACCAGCAGCGCCAACGTCTCGTCGATCAGGCCGTGCGCATCTGTCTCGAACGCGATCTCCAGGAGGTCGCGCGCGGTCGTGGCGACGCGGGCATCCGGTACCAGCGCGCGGATGGTCGGTGCCAAATCCTCCGTAAGCTGATCCGCCCGCGCCCGTCCGATATGGCGGCGAAGCAGCGAGAAGTTAGCGATACGCACCTGCACAAGCGTTCGCCACCGTGGAAGGCCGATGTATCCGGTCGGTTGAACGGCTCGATCGACATCTCGCCGGACCTGGGGAAACGCGGGACTGCTCATTCCCGCTGATCTAAGTTGGGAATGCGAAAATACCCTTAACTGACCGGCATCATGTTGTAGTTAACGTCATACGACTGTAGTTGTAACATCGTTAGGACTTTGTTAAGCAGATTACGCACTCAACGTAGGTGCAGACGAGGGAGAAGAAACATGCTGGCGTTGATTTTGGCGCTGATTTGGGGCGAGCAGATTCGTCCCTGGTAATCGGTTACCTTCGGCCCGAACGTTGCTCGGTGTTATGTTGTAGACCATCACCGAAGCAGGCTTCGGGCCGAAAATAGCAGACTTCCCTCTTAGCCGGTCAGCGCGTCCAGCATGCGGCGCATGAACGCCGCGCCTCGCTCCATCTGCGCGGTGTCGATATACTCGTCAGGCTGATGCGCTTGCTCGATCGAGCCCGGGCCGCAGATCACCGCCGCGAACCCCGCTTGCTGGAATTGTCCCGCCTCCGCAGCATAGGCGACCGCTCGCCGCGGCCCGTTATCCCCTGCCAATCGCCGCGCGAGCCGCTCGGCCGGCCCGTCCGCCTCCGCCGCGAAGGACGGCGTCGAAGACCGTCGCGTCGCAATCACACCCGCCTCCGAAAACCGCGCGCGCAAGGATCGGTCCACCGCCGCGCATCGCGCCAGGAATGGCGCGATGATCGCGTTCGGATCCTGACCCGGCGGGCAACGCAGATCGAAAACGAATCGGCATTCGCGCGCCAGGATGTTGACCGCCGTCCCGCCCGCGATCTGCCCGATCGTCAGGGTCGCATGCGGTGGATGGAACGGCGACTCGGGATCGCCCTCTTCCTCGAGCCGCATCGCGAGATCGGTCAGCTCGCGCATCAGCCCGACGGCTTCCATATTCGCCGATACGCCCAAATGGGGCAGCGACGAATGCGCCTCGTGCCCGCGCACGACGATTTCGTAGCTGGTGATCCCCTTATGCCCGCCAACCACCTCCATGCCTGTCGGCTCTCCCACGATGACGGCGGACGGCGGCGGGAGATGCCGCGCGAGCTCGGCGATCATCGCGGGCGCGCCGAGGCATCCCACCTCCTCGTCATAGGAGAAGGCGAGGTGGACCGGCCGCGCGAGTCGCCCCGACATCGCCTCCGGCACGGCCGCAAGCGCCAGCGCCAGGAAACCCTTCATGTCGCACGCGCCGCGTGCGTACAGCCGGTCGCCGCGCCGAGTCAGCGTCCAGGGATCGGTTGTCCAGGGCTGCCCGTCGACCGGCACCACGTCCGTATGCCCGGACAATACCACACCGCCCGCGACCATCGGCCCCAATGTCGCAAACAGGTTCGCCTTGCGCCCGTCCGCGCTAGCGACTCGCGTCGACGACGCCCCGACCCGCGCCAGCCGCTCCTCGACATATTCGATGAATTCGAGATTCGACTCGCGTGAGGTCGTGTCGAACGCGACCAGCTCCGCCAGGATCGCGGTGGCGTCAGCCGCATCGACCATCAGGCCGCCTCACGCTCCCGGACCCGAGTCGTGGGACGGGAGAACTCCATCGCCTCGTCCACCGACCCGAACTTCAACGCCATGATGTCGAGCGCGTAATTCTGGTTCACGCGCCAGGGCTTCCGGCTTCCCTGTTTGGGCAGATGTTCCAGCGCGCGCTGGACGTAGCCCGAGGTGAAGTCGAGGAAGGGGTGCTCCGTCACGCTCGGATCGTCGTTGCGCGGCGTCGCCTGCCGCAGCCCGCGCTTTCGCATGGTGTTCAGCAACCGGCACACATAAATCGCGGTCAAATCCGCCTTCAGCGTCCAGGACGCATTGGTGTAGCCGAAGAAATACGCCAGATTGGGCACGTCGGAAAACATCATGCCCTTGTAATTGAGCGTATCCGCCAGGTTCTTGACCTCGCCGTTGATGCGGAACTCGACCCCGCTCAGCAGCTGCAGTTCCAGCCCCGTCGCCGTGACGACGATGTCGGCCTCAAGCTCCTTCCCCGAATCGAGTCGGATGCCGCCCGTCGTGAAACGCTCGATCGTATCGGTCGCGACCGATGCGCGCCCGTCCTTAATCGCGCCGAACAGGTCGGCGTCGGGCACAAGGCAGAGGCGTTGGTCCCAGGGATTGTAACGTGGTGTAAAATGCGTCGCGACGTCGTAGTCCGGCCCCAGATGCTCGCGCACCATGCCGAGCAGATAGTCCTTGATCTTCGCCGGCTTGTGCCGCGCCATCCGGAAGAAATACATCCCGAACAACACGTTCTTCCACCGCGTCGCGTCATAAGCGACCTTGTGCGGCAAATTCCGGCGGAGCCAGTTGGCGACCTTATCCTCGGCGGGCCGCGACACCACGTAGGTCGGCGACCGCTGGAGCATGACGACGTGCGCCGCCTGCTTGGCGAGTTCGGGGACGAGCGTCACCGCCGTCGCGCCGCTGCCGATCACGACCACGCGCTTGCCCGCAAAATCGAGGTCCTCCGGCCAGGCCTGCGGATGGACGACCTGCCCCTCGAACTCGCCGACGCCGGGGAAGTCAGGCGTGTAGCCCCGGGCGTAATTGTAATAGCCCGAGCACATCGACAGGAAGTTGCAGGTGTAAACGACCGCCTTGCCGTCCGGCCCCGTCGCCTTCACCGCCCAGCGCGCGTCGACGGTGGACCAGGAAGCGCGCGTCACGCGGGTGCGGAAGCGGATATGGTCGACGATGCCATGCTCGCGCGCGGTCTCCTCGACGTAGGCACGGATGCTGGGCCCGTCCGCGATCGCCTTGGCCTCCCCCCAGGGTTGGAACGAGAAGCCGAGCGTGTGCATGTCCGAATCGGACCGGATGCCCGGATAGCGGAATAGGTCCCACGTACCGCCGGCCCGCTCCCGCCCCTCCAGCACGACATAGCTCCGCTCCGGGCAGCGTTTGCGCAAATGGTACGCCATGCCGACGCCGGAGATCCCCGCGCCCACGATCACCATGTCGAAATGCTCGGTCATGCCGCTCTCCCCCGACACGACGGTCGGTTTCGATCCGGAACCTACCCCCGAACGCCTCAATAGTCTTTGGAATAACGAAGCGATACGTTCGACCCGCCGAACGACCCGGTCGAGGACAGGACGCTGAGCGCCCGCGTCAGCGCGACCTCCAGTTGGGTGGCAGTGAAGCCGCGCGCGTCGGTCACCACCTCGATATAGATGTCGTCGGTGATGTACTTGCCCGCCGCCAGCGCGGTGCCCCGGCCCGTCGCCTGATCCGACCCGAGGATGCGCAGCCGGTCGAACCCAGTCGCCGACCGTAGCTTGCCCAGCGGATTCAGCCCGCCCGCGCCCGACCCGCGCAACAAGTTGAGCGCGGCGGCGAGCTGGATCGCCTCGGTCGCCGACAGGTTGGCGGGGCTCGACCCGAACAGCAGCCGGCTGAGCACCTCGTCCTGCGGCAGGACGGGAGTCGAGGTGAAGGCGATCTGCGGCCGCTGCCCCGTCCCGGTGATGACGATGTTCGCGGTGATGCCGTTCGTCGTCGTGCTCGCGGTGATATCGATCACCGGATCGATCAGCGCCCCTCCGCGAAAATCAATCGCGCCGCGCGTGACCTCGAACCGCTTGCCGGCGAAGCTGTACTCGCCCTTGATCAGGTTCAGCCCGCCCGTGACGACCGGTGCCAGGTTCGTTCCGGCGACGCGCAGGTCCATCGCCCATTCGGATTCGAGGCCCATGCCCGACACGAACAGCTCGTTGTTGGCCCGCAAGCGAAGGTCCAGCCGGAACAGCCCCATCGGCGGCGGCGTGGGCCGGTCGGTCGACCGCGCGACGCGAATGTCGCTGCGGCGGCGTACGCCCGTCAGTTCGGGCACTTCGGCTTGGCCCTGGCGGATGATCTGATACCGCGCCTCGGGCACGCGCAGCTCGCCCTGTATCAGTCCGCCCTGCAGGCCGCTGGTGATCCGCAAAGTGCCCGTCGTCGTCGCGCTCAGCGCATCGCTGCGCGCCAGTTGCGCCCGGTCGAGCACCGCGCGGATGTCGAGCGGAAAGCCCTCCGCCGCCGCGAGCCCGATCGATCCCTGCGCCTGCACGGTGCCGCGACCGGCACGCGCGTTCACCTGCGTCAGATCGAGCCGGTCGTTGTTGAAGCGCCCGGCGATCCGCATCTGCGTCAGCTGAGTGCCGTAGGTCTCGTTCAGATAGGTCAAATTGTCCGCGCGGACGAGGCCGTTCAGCCGCGGCGTGCGCACCTGACCCGAAAAGTCGGCCGCGACCGCGACGGGTCCGGACAGCTGCTGGCCCCGCAGTCCCGCAAGGCTGAACAGCACCGCCGACGGACCATTATAGCGAATGCCGCCGGACAAAGGTGCCGCGAGCAGGCGCGTCGTCCACGATCCGGCACCCGGCGGCAACGGGGTCAGGTCGGCGAGCATGCGGCCGATGACGGTGTTCCCGCGCCGCACCAGCGCGCGCGCCTGCCCGCCCGTCGGCACCAGCCGGCCGGCGAAGACGATATCGACCGGGCTCGACACGACCGCGATGCTCGATCGCGTGAAGTTCCGCACCGTGATCCGCGCGTCGGCGGTCGGGAACGTCGCACCGCCGGCTTGCGCGAAGTCGAGGCTGCCCGTGGCCTGTCCGCCCAGTCCCAGATTTCCGAACGCGTTGAACGTGGCAAGGTCGAGCCGGTCGAGTCGCGTCTGTACCGACAGCCCCGCGCCGTAGCTGCCCGCGACCCGCGCCGAGCCCTGGCCGAAGGTCAACCGCGTCTGGGCGAGCCGGTACCGCCCATCCGCGGCGGTGATCCGCGCCGGGTTCACGGTGCGGAACGGGATGTTGTTTGCCTGCCCCTGCAGCGCGACGAGGTAGTCGTTCGGCGACAACCGAGCGTTGGCGGCAACGCGGAACGGCACGCCGGTCGATCCGGTAAACAGCGCCTGCGCGGTCCCGCGCCCGCCGCGATAGTTCACGCGCGCCCGGCCGGCCTGGAGCACGAAGCTATTGTAACGCACATCTGCGAGCTGGACGTCGGCGATCACCTCTGGCGCGGCCGGATACAGAATGACGGTCCCGTTCGCGATCAGGCGACCGATCGTGAAATCCACCTGGCCCGGTATCTGCGCATTGGACCCGCGCGCGTTGAACGCCGCACGCTGATAGCCGCCCTGGTTCGCAAGCTGGAGTTCGCCGGTCAGCCCCGACCCGGCAAAGCGCAGCGCGCCCGCCAACGGCCCGGCGGCGGTCTGGACGACACGACCGGTGAAGCCGATCCCGGCGAACACGACGCGGTGGACATCGATCGCGAGCTGCGCACCCGGCCGCACCAGCAGATCGGCGGTGAAAGGGCCATAGGTCGTGCCGCCGCTCGCGGTGACGGCGTAGGCTCCGCCCCGGCCGACGATCCGCGCCTGCACGCCCGCGAGCCCGACGCCGAGCCCGGGCCGCGCGGCGCGAATAACGATTGCGGGGTTGAGCGCGCTACCGGTGACGCGCGCGGCGACGGGACCGTATTGATTGGACACGCCGTCCGCCTCGAACACGATCGCGCCCGATAGGGCGTACGATCCCGATCCGCGCGTGATGCGGAACTGCGGCGCATTCAGCCGCACGCCCGAAAAACGGATCAGTCCCGTCGGCCCATAATCCACATCGGCGCGGACGACCGCCTGCCCACCCAGAAAAGTCCGCGCTCCCTCGTTGAAGACACGCGAGGTACGCGCGACGACGCGGCCGGTGATCCCGAACCCCCCGCCTGGCGCGGTCACCAGCCGGGCGTCGGTGGTCACGTCGAGGATACCGATGCTCTCGATCCGGTAGTCGTTGACGCGGCCCTTCAGCGCGCCGGTGTAGCGGCCGGTCGTCAGATTCGCGACGACAATCGCGGTCGCGTCGACCCGGTCGGAGCGGATCCGCAAATTGTCGGACAGGATATTCGCGCCCGATATGGCGAGGTCGCCGTTCACCGAAACGCCCGTCAGCAGCTCGCCCGCCGCCGCGTTCAACCCGGTCACCCGAGCGGCGCGCGCGCGAACAGGAACAAGAATGCGGTCGGCGTTCACCCGCGCCAGCCCCTCGGCATAGAGCCGCTCGACACCGGTGCCGCCAAACGAGATCGCGGCCGCGCGCAGCTTGTAATCGACGGTCGGCGTCCTGAACGCGCCGTCGAGCACGACGCGCGCGTTCACGTCGCGGCCCGCCAGATTGGGCAGGATCGCGCCGGGGGTGAGCAGCCGCGCATCGACCGCGAAGTTCCCGAACCGGCTCGCGGCCAGATCGATCACCCCGCCCGCATCGACGACCAGCGCGTCCGAGCGCAGCTTGATCCGCGTGTCGGCGCGACGCTCGGCGACGGTTGCGTCCGCTTCGATGTTCAGAAATGGCGAGGTCAGTCGTTCGACCGGACCGGCGAGATAGAGGCCGGGACGCGTCCGGCCGACCACGCGGAAACGTCCGGCGTCCGCGCGAACGTTCAGGTTCGCAAGCTCGCCTCGCCCAAGCGTCGCGACCGCCCGCCCCCGCCATGTCGCCCAAGTTCCGCGCCCGTCGACGCTGACCGCGAGCGGCGCGCGGAGCGACGCCATGGACGCGACCACGCCGCCGACGGGCGCCTGGAGTT
Source organism: uncultured Sphingomonas sp. (assembly GCF_964235535.1). GTDB lineage: Bacteria > Pseudomonadota > Alphaproteobacteria > Sphingomonadales > Sphingomonadaceae > Sphingomonas. Next base: position 71,776 of record NZ_CAXSBH010000007.1, on the reverse strand, counting down.
TGATATCGAGATCGAACCGGTCGCGGTCTGGCACCGCATCGAGCCGTAGCCGCAGCCGGTCGCCGCCCGCGATCCCCGGCCCGCGGATCGCAAGCGCGTCCGCGGTCACCTGAGCGCGGCGGTCGGCTATATGGACCGCGCCGTTCAGCGCCAGCGCATGCGGGCGACCGGTGAGCGACCGGTCGATCGCGAAGCGCCCGATACGCAAGGTGTCGATGTCGATATCGAGGTCGGGCAGCAGCGGCGCGTTCGGGTCGAGGGCCGGACGCAGCAGCGGACGACGCATGAGCGTGACGAGCGGGGTGCTCAGCTCGCGCACGTCGATATGGTTGCGGGCGAACGCAAAGGGCCGCCAGTCGACCTCCAGCCGCGGCGAGGTCAGGAAGACCCCTCGGGGATCAGCTACGCGGACGTCCGACAGGATCATGCGGCCGTAGATCGATCCGTCGATGCGGCCGACGGCGATCCTCACCCCAGTTTCCGTCTCGTACTCGCCGATCTGGTCGGCGACGAAGCGGCGGCCCGGATCGGTGTTGATGCCGAGCAGCACCAGCCCGATCAGCCCGAGCAGGACGAGGAGGGTGACGACGAGCCATTTGAGGATGCGCCGCCATAACGGGGTTTCGGCGGGCACGACCTCATCGCGGTCGGGCGCGTCGATCGTCGCCTCGCCCTCCATCAGAACGCCTGCCCGATCGAAATATACAGCGCAATCTTGCCGTCGCCCGGGCGCGGGTTGAGCGGAGTGGCGACATCGACCCGGAGCGGCCCGAAATTGGTGTAGAACCGCCCGCCGATCCCCGCGCCGAAGCGCATATTCGACACGCGCGGCAGGATCGATTCGTAGCTGTTGCCCGCATCGATGAACGGCACGATCCCGTAATCGCCGAAGCGATACCGCGCCTCCAGCGCGAACTCGGTAAGCGAGCGGCCGCCCACGGGCTCGCCATTCGGATCGAACGGTCCGAGCCGCTGGAATCCGTACCCACGCACCGATCCGCCGCCGCCGCCGTAATAGCGGCGCGACGGGGCAAGGTCGTTGCGGTCGACCCCAAGGATCGACCCGGTACGTACACGACCGGCGATGACAAGGCGGTCGCTCACCGGCTGGTAATAGGTCCCCTCCGCCATCGTGCGGACATACGGGCTGACGCCGCCCTGCACCGACGTCTCCGGGCTGACATTCAGCTTCAGACGGTAGCCGCGTGTCGGGTTGAGCAGATCGTCCGACCGGTCGAACTGCGCCATGCCGGGCAGCGCGGCGATGAAGTAGGTCTGCCGCCGCCGCGCGCCGCGACCGAGGAAATACTCGAAGTCGAAATCGTATGTCTGCTCGTTCGTGCCCACCAGCTCGAAGCCGTAGGCGTAGGTCAGCGGCTTCTGCCAGATCGGCGTCGAGTCGTAGCTGATCCGGCCCGACAAGGTGCCCGTATATGCCTCGAATGCGTCGTAGGTCGAATGAGCGACCGACGCGGTGAACGAGACGGTGCGATCGCGCCGCCCGGCGTTCGACCGGCGGAAGGTCGCGGCCAACCCCTGCTCCTGCGTGCCCGCGACCGCGCTGGCGATCAGCGCGCCCTCGGGCGGGAACAGGTTGCGGTGCGTGTAGCTCGCCTCGACGCGGACTCCCTGGCCCGTCGAAAAGCCGCCCTCCCCCGCCAGCGTGCGCGCCGGGCCCTTGGATTGACGCACGAGCAGGTCGACCTGCTCGGTGCCGTCGGGGCCCGCGCGACCGGTGCGCTGCGGCTCGACCGCGACCGTGCCGAACAGGCTGGTCGCGACCAGCGCGTCGCGCAGATCGTCGACGCGCCGCGCGTCGTACAGCTCGCCCGCCTTGAACCGGGGAAAGACGTTCAGATGCGCCAGGTCGAACACCGGATCGCCCGCCGTCGTGATCCGCCCGAAGGAGGAGCGCGGGCCAGTCGCAATGGGGAGCGTGTAGGCGCCGGTCGGGGCGGCGTCCTCCAGCAGGATGTCGCGCTCGCCGACCTCGACGAAGGGGTAGCCCTGCTGCGGCAGCGTCAGGAGCACGTTCGCCTCCGCTCCCTGGATGAGCGCGGCCTCGATCGCGTCGCCGACCCTGAGCGGCAACTCGCGGCGGACGAGATCGGGCGGCGTGGTGGCGTCCGCGCGGACCGCGACGGAGGACAGGGTATATAGGCGACCGGGAGTGGCCGCGACGGTCGCGCGCAATCGCTTGCGCGCGGCGTCCTGCTCGACCGTCGAGGAAGCGGTCGCGTCGTAATAGCCGAGCGACTTCATGAGCCTGACTGCCAGCCGCTCGTCCTCGCGCGCACGCTCCGCGACCTGGATGGCGTTGCCCGCCTTCCCGTCGCCTTCACGAAGCGCCGACAGCGCGCGCCATTCATCGGTCAGCTGAAGCGTATCGAGACCGGTGACGACAGTGTCGTAGCGAAGCTCGGGCGTGTCCGCGTCGGCGACGTCGACCGCGCTCTGGAGCGGCGTACTGTTGAACGTGCCGAGCGGCTCGAGCGGCTGGGCGAGCTGCGCATCTTCCGGCCCCACCGGTGCGATCGCCTCGCCGACCGCCGGGCCGGTTCGGGTCGTATCCGCTTGAGGTAGCGGCGCGGGCGCGGTGTCGCGCATCGGCTCGAGCGGGGCGTTCAGGTCGTCCGACAGCGGCGGAAGCGCTGCGTCGAACTCGGCCTCGGGAACGATCGGTTCCTCGGCGGCTTGGGGGGCAGCGCGGTTCACCTCGGCGCGCGGCGCATCCGGCCCCTGCGCGGGCGCGGTACCGGGGCGGTTCAGCTGCGCCGCCGCCGGTGCGGCGGCGACGAGCGCGACGGCGACCCAGTGATGACGCCGATCCGACAACCGCACGCGCGCAACGCCCCTAACCCAATACCGTCGTCGTTATCGGCGGCGACACGGTGCCGCAACATGTTGCCGCGGCGTGGAAAACCGAAAATACCGCTCTAGTGGCCGATCTGCCGCAGTTAGGACGGCTTCAACCCGGCGAGCTTGGCAACGTCGAGCCGCGAGTGCCTGAACACCGCGCGTGCATGACTGAACGTCTTGAAGCCGTCATGCCCATGGTACGATCCCATACCCGACGGCCCGACCCCGCCGGCGAGCGGGCTCACGACGAGGTCGACCGGGAAGTTCCGCAGCGAGATCGACGCGGCGATGTCGGTCAGCATCGACTGCTCGCGGCTGCCGTGCCCGAAGTCCTCGGACACCGCGTCGCAGAAGCGGCGGGCGTTGTCGCGGACCATCGCGGCGGTGCGCTTCAGCCGGTCGCGCCGGACCGACAGCGGCTCGGGCAGCGCCGCCGTGAAGGCCGCGCGCTGCGTCGCCAGCATCGCCTTCATGTCCATGCTTCCCGCCTCACCCGCAGCCGATGATCCCGGCGACCGGCGTCACCAGCGTGTCGCGGCCCGGCTGATCGATGCGCAGCGTGGCGGCGGGGACCACCGCGCCGCCGGTCAGGTCGGGCCGGGTTTGAACCGCCATGTCGAGCACGGCGGTGATATCGCCGCCACGGTACTCGGTCACGCCCGCGAAACCAAACCCTGCGCTCCCCTGTTGCCCGCCGCGTACGACGACGATCGGTCGACCGTCGAGTTGTAGACGCAGCTGCGCCGGATCGGCTGTCGCCATCGCGACGAGCGTGCGCTTGGGCGCGACATCCCAAAGATACGCGGCGCAGCCCTTGGCCGGGAGCATCTGACGGCCGATCGGGCCGAGGCTGGACGGGTCCGCCGCGAGCAGGGCGAGCGAAAGAAGGATCATAGTGCGAGGCCTACCATGACGAGCCAAGCCGGGTAAGCCGCCGCGGCGAGAAGCGCGCCGAGCGGTAATGCGTCGTCGCGCGCGACCGGCCGGCCGGTCAGGCGACGGAACAGGACGCCGCCGAGCCCGGCGAGCCCGGCGATCAGGAGCACGCTCGGCAGCATCCGCCAGCCGAGCCACAGCCCGATCGCGCCGAACAGCTTGGGATCGCCACCGCCCATGCCGTCGCGCCCGCGCAGCAGCCGGTAGCCGCGCGCGATCAGCCAGAGACCCGCGAAGCCGCCCGCGCCGCCGATCAGGCGGTCGAGCGGTTCCGGCGCGAGCCCAGCCGCGCCCGAGGCGACCCCGGCCAGCGCGAGCGCGGCGGTGATTCGGTCAGGTAACCAAAAGGCCCGCCAATCGAGCGCGGCCAGCGTGACCAGCAGCCAGCCGAAAACCCCGCCCGCAAGCGCCTGCCGCCAGTCGGGGGCGATCAGTCCGGCGCTCAGGCCGACCAGCGCGCAGGCGAGTTCGATCCGCCAATGGACCGAGTCGATGCGCGCGCCGCAACTGCGGCAACGCCCGCGCGAGGCGAGCGCGCTGACCAGCGGGATCAGCTCGCGCGATACGAGCGTGCGACCGCAGCTGTCGCAAGCGGAGCGACCGGTCAGAACCGAGCGATCCTCGGGCCAGCGGACTACGAGGGTGGCAAGGAAGCTGCCCAGGATCGCGCCGAGCGACGCGAGGAGCAGCGATACCGTGATGGACGATGTGAACACCCACCCGCCCTAGCTTATTTCCCTTTTCGCGACCGCAGCATTAGGAACGCCGCATATCTCTCTGCGGAGTTCACGATCATGGCCAACGATCCCGTCGTCATCCTCTCCTACGCGCGCACGCCGATGGGTGCATTCCAGGGCGCGTTGTCCGGCGCGACCGCGACGGAGCTTGGCGCGACCGCGGTACGCGGCGCGGTGGAGCGCGCGGGCGTGTCGCCGAGCGAGATCGAGAAGATCTTCATGGGCTGCGTGTTGCCCGCCGGCCTCGGCCAGGCGCCCGCGCGCCAGGCCGCGATCGGCGCGGGGCTGCCGACATCGGTGGAGGCGACCACGGTCAACAAGGTGTGCGGATCGGGCATGCAGGCCGCGATCTTCGCGCACGACATGATCTCGGCGGGATCGGCGGACCTGGTCGTGGCGGGCGGCATGGAGAGCATGTCGAACGCGCCGTACCTGCTCAAGAAGCTGCGCGCAGGCGCGCGGATCGGGCACGATACCGCCTACGACCACATGATGCTCGACGGGCTGGAAGATGCGTATGAGCCCGGACGCGCGATGGGCACCTTCGCCGAGGACACGTCGCGCGACTATCAGTTCACTCGCGAGGCGCAGGACGATTACGCGGTCGAGTCGCTCTCCCGCGCGCTGGCGGCGCAAAAAGACGGCGCGTTCGAGCGCGAGATCGTCGGCATGACCGTGAAAGGCCGCAAGGGCGACACGATCGTGACCGAGGACGAGGCCCCTGCGCGTGGCGACCCCGTCAAGCTTCGCACGCTCAAGCCGGCGTTCGCCAAGGACGGCACGATCACCGCGGCATCGTCGTCGTCGATTTCCGACGGCGCGGCGGCGCTGGTGGTGACACGCAAATCCGTCGCCGACGCCAAGGGCCTGAAAGCCGTCGCGCGAATTGTCGCGCACGCGGCGCATGCGCAGGAGCCCGCCCACTTCACCACCGCGCCGGTCGAGGCGGTGCGCAAGCTGTTGGCCAAAACCGGCTGGAGCGCGTCGGAGGTCGACCTGTACGAGATCAACGAAGCGTTCGCCTGCGTGCCGATGGCCTGGATGCGCGACCTGGGCGTACCGCACGACAAGGTGAACATCCACGGCGGCGCGACCGCGCTCGGCCATCCGATCGGCGCGTCAGGGGCGCGCATCATCACCACGCTGCTCGCCGCACTCGAGCGCACGGGCGGCAAGCGCGGGATCGCGTCCTTATGCATTGGCGGCGGCGAGGCGACCGCGATCGCGGTGGAGATGCTGTAACCTCCCGCTCTCCGCTTATGAGAAACGGTGGTTAGGGTAGCCGTTCGCCCGGCTCGACCCCCCACAGTCCGGTGGTCCGGACGAAGCCCGCCCGGCCGTCGACGTCCAGTCGGCACCAGCCGCCGTCGCATTCGCTCAAACGACCGACGACGCCGGGCGACGCGCGCCATAAAAGCTTGGCCGCGTCGCTCGGACGGTCGCGCATCGGCACGGGATCGGCCGCACTGACGATCGCGGTCCGGTCGGACGAGATCAGGCCGCCGAGCATCCACCCTTCCGTGCCGCCGGGATCCCGGACGCGCCGCCATTCCTTGAACACGGCGACCACGCGCACGGGTAGATCGGCGCGCTGATAAAGCCACGACGCAGGGTAGGTGCGCGCGGGTCCGGTCCGCATCCGCGCTTTTCCCGCTGAGATAGACGCCCAATAGGGCGGCTTGGGACGTTCCTGCGCCGAGCCCGAAGCAGCGAGCGAGAGCGCGGCGAGCGCGAGAAGCAGACGCATCGAACGAAGCCTTCCTGTTGCCGTCCCTTATCAACCGCGGCGCCGCCGTATCAACCGGCTTGACGGCGGACGGGCGCGCGTCCCAAGCCGACGCCCATGTCCGCCGAGCGCCGCCCTCCCGAACCTCGCGTGATCGCGACCCGCGAGCTGCCGGATACCGTAATGGACCGGCTTGAGGCGCTGTTCGAGACGACCAACAACCGGGACGACCGCGCCATGACGCGCGCGGAACTGGTTGCGGCGGTCGCGGAGTGCGACGTGCTGGTTCCGACCGTCACCGACGCGATCGACGCCGAGCTGATCGAAGCGGCGAGCCCGCGGCTGAAACTCATCGCCAATTTCGGCGCGGGCGTGAACCACATCGACCTGCGCGCGGCGCGGGCGCGCGGCATCATCATCACCAACACGCCCGGCGTGCTGACGGACGACACCGCCGACCTGACGATGGCGTTGATCCTGTCGGTGCCCAGGCGGATCGCGGAGGGCGAGAAGCTTGTGCGTTCCGGTGCCTGGACGGGATGGAGCCCGGGCGGGATGCTCGGCCACCGTATCGGCGGCAAGGCGCTGGGCATCGTCGGCATGGGCCGGATAGGCCAGGCGGTGGCGCGGCGCGCGCGCGCTTTCGGCCTGAGCATCCACTATCACAATCGTCACCGCCTGCCCGGCGTGGTTGAGGCGGAGCTGGACGCGACCTGGCATACGGATCTCGACGCGATGCTGGCGGCGGTCGACGTGCTGACGATCCACACCCCGCGCAACGCCGATAGCGAGAACCTGATCGACCACCGACGGATCGGCTTGTTGCGTCCGCACGTTCACCTGATCAACACCTCGCGCGGCGGCATCGTCGATGAGGAGGCGCTGGTCGACGCGCTGGAGGCCGGGCGGCTCGCGGGCGCGGGCCTCGACGTATGGCGGCACGAGCCGGAGATCGACCCCCGCCTGCTCGCGCTTCCCAATGTCGTCATGACGCCGCACATGGGCTCGGCGACCTATGAGGGGCGGCTCGCGACGGGTGAAAAGGTCATCGCCAACATCCGCATGTGGGCCGACGGCCACCGCCCGCCCGACCAGGTTCTGGACGGGTGGGCCTGAAGGTTTAGTCCCCCGTCAGGATGCGGTCCACCAGCTGCTTGACCGTCGGCACGAAACCGTTCGAGTAGAACGGGTCGCGCCTGAAGTTCGAGGCGGAGTGCCCGGCGAACATCAGGTTGCGGTCGGTATCGCCGCCATGCGCGATGTCTTGCAACGTCTTCTGGATGCAGAAGGAACGCGGGTCGGCAAGGCGGCCGGTCGAGTTGGTCTCCGTATCGGCCCAGCTGGAAAAGGAGCATTGCGACAGGCAGCCCATGCAGTCGGCCTGATCCTTGCGGATGTCCGTCTTTTCGGTCGGCGTGACATAGACGAGCGTGTTGTCGGGCGTCTTGAGCGCGTCGGTAAAGCCTTGGCCGAACCATTCGCGCGCGCGAAGCAGGTCGCCGCGCGTGACCCAGAAATTCTTGCCCTTCACCCCGACATCGAGCTGGAAGACGTGGTCGCCCGCTTCCTGCGTCGAAAAGGCGATCTGGCGTTCCGACCGCGCTTCCAGGAAACGGAGGAAAGGATTGCGGACCGCCGACGAATAGAAGCCGGTCGGCGAAAAACGGTGGAGCGAGATGTCGCCGTGGTCGATGCCGAGCAGCTTGTCCTTCCAACCGTCCGGGATCGGGCTCTCCCGCGTCAGTAGCGGGCGGGTGCCGTATTGGAACGCGATGGCGCCCAGTTCGGGATTGTCGATCCAATGATCCCAGTCGCGCAGGTACCAGACGCCGCCCGCCATGATGATGGGGGTGGTGTCGGGGATGCCGCCCTCACGCATGGTGTCGCGCAATGCTTTGACGCGGGGGTACGGGTCCTCGGGCTTGAGCGGATCCTCGGCGTTGGACAGTCCGTTATGACCGCCGGCCAGCCAGGGATCCTCATAGACCACCCCGGCGAGCCACTCCGCCGCCTTCGAATAAGCCCGCTTCCACAGCGCGCGGAACGCCCGGCCCGAGCTCACGATGGGGAGATAATGGACTTGGTAAGAGGCGGCGATCTCCGACAGCTTGTACGGCATCCCCGCGCCGCAGGTGACGCCCGCCACCAGGCCGCGCGTGCGCTCCAGCACGCCGTGGAGCACGCGTTGCGCCCCGCCCATCTCCCACAGCACGTTGATGTTGATGGCGCCGCGACCGCCGGCGATGTCCCAGGCGCGCCGCACCTGCTCGACCGCGCCGTCGATCGCATATTCGACCAGCTCCTCATGCCGCTCACGCCGGGTCAGCGCACGGTAGATCTGGGGAACGATCTTGCCGTCGGGATCGTAGCTGTCGGCATTGACCGCCGATACCGTACCCACGCCGCCCGCCGCCGCCCAGGCGCCCGCGGAGGCGTGATTGGTCGCCGCCACGCCTTTGCCGCCCTCGATCAACGGCCAGACCTCGCGGCCGTTGTAGGTGATTGGGGTCAGGCCTTTGAACACGGACGGATCTGAACCTTTCGGACGGAGCTACGCGCCATATACCGGAAGGTTGCGGACGCGGTAGTCCCGTCCATGACACACGTTAACCTAGCACGCCGGGCCTGCACATCGCGCCCTCATAGAGATCGGTGTAGCGGCGGATCATCAGCGACTCGTCATATTCCGCGTGCGCGCGGGCCTGGTTCGCCGCGCCGACGCGGGCGCGCAGATCCGGATCGTCCAGCAGTCTCTGGAGCGCATCGCGGAGCGGCACTTCGTGGACGTGCGACGCGACGAGCGCCGTGTTCTCGGGCGACAGCATCGCCGGCACGTCGCCGACGGGCACGCTGGCGACGGGAAGTCCGGCCGCCATCGCCTCGACGACCGAGATGGGGAATTGCTCGGAACGCGACGACAAAGCGAGCAGGTCGAACAGGCCGATGAAGCGGTACGGGCGGTCGAGGAAGCCGGGCATCACGAGCCGGTCGGCGATGCCCATCGCCTCGGCGGCTTGGGCGATGGCGTCGCGCTCGGGACCATCGCCGACGATGACGAGGCGGAACCGGCCCGACAGGCCTCCGCAGGCGCGCACGAGGAGCGGCAGGTCCTTGACCGCACGCAGGCCGGCGAGCGCGCCGATCACCACTTCGCGCTCGTTCCGGACGAAGCCGGGGATCGCCCTGGGGTCGGGCCGCCCGGCATAGAGGGCGGTGGGGACGCCGTTGACGATATGATGGACGCGCGCGCGGGGCTGCTTCCAGGTTTCGGTGGCGATCCGGTCGAGCGCGCGGCTGGGCACGACGAGCGCGTGGGAGGCGGGGAGCGCGAGGCGACGATACATGTTCCGTTCGACCTTCAGGCCGGTCGTTTCGTCCTCGTTGAAGCCGTCCTCGTGATGGATGACGGGGGGCATGCCCTTGCGGAACACCCGCCGCGCCATGACCCCGTCGATCGCGCCCCAATTATAAGTCAGCACCAGGTCGAAGCGCCGCATGTAATCGGCGATGGCCTCGTAGCGCGCGACCGACGGCTTGCCCGTCAGCGGCGGCGGATCCTGCGCGATCTCGTACTGCACGCCCTTGGCGATGGCCGCGCGCGCGCCGAGCGCGGCGGGGACGCCCGACACGATCGTGTGCCGCGCGCGGTCGCCCCACACGTTCATAAGCCGGACGGCGCGCGCCTCCTTGCCGCCGAGATTAAAGGCGGAATGGAGGTGGAGGATATGCGGCACAGGCATGGCGCGGCGGTCAGTACATCGCGACGCGGTGGTTTCCCAGCCGCTCCGCCTCCACCTCGTCATGCGTGACGAGGAGCATCGGCAGCGCGGTCTCGTCGCGTAGACGCTCCAGCGCGCGCGTCACCTCCTCGGCGCGCGCGGCGTCGAGCGAGCCGAGGGGCTCGTCAAGGAGCAGGAAGGCGGGATCGCTGAGCAGCGCCCGGCCGATCGCTACCCGGCGCGCCTCGCCGCCCGACAGCGTACGCGGCCAGCGGTCGAGCAGGTGAGCGATGTCGAGCATGCGGGCGGTGTCGGCGAGCTTGGCCGCATCCGCCGCACCGTACAGGAGGTTGGCGCGGACGCGTTTGTGCGGAAATAGTCGCGCCTCCTGGAACACATAACCCGCGCGGCGGCGCTCGGGGGACAGGTCCACGCCGGCGTTGCGGTCGTAAAGCAGCTCGCCGGACACGCGCGCATGACCCTTGTCGGGGCGCAGCAACCCGGCGATCATTTGGAGGACGCTGGTCTTTCCGACGCCCGATCGGCCGAACAATACGGTGACGCCGGGTCCGGTCGCGAACGCCACGCCGATGCGGCGATCGCCGCGCGTCAGCTGGACCGCGACGTCGAAGCCCACGGACGGGCCCAGCCGCCCGACGTCAAAGGACATGCACGCCCCTGCCCGCCCGCCGTGCCAACACCTCCGAAGCGATCAGCGCAATGAGGGCGAGCGCGACCGAGATCGCCGCCAGCCGCCAGACGACGGCGTCGCCGCCGGGCCGCTGGAGCGCGGCGTAGATGGCGAGCGGCAGCGTCTCGGTCTCGCCGGGTACCGACGAGACGAAGGTGATCGTCGCGCCGAACTCGCCGATCGCGCGTGCGAAGCCGAGCACGGCCGCCGCGAGGACGCCCGGCAGGCTGAGCGGCAGCGTGATCGTGGCGAACGTACGCGCCCGGCCCGCGCCGAGCGTGCGGGCGGCCTGCTCAAGCCGACGATCGACCGCCTCGATCGACAGGCGGATCGCGCGCACCATCAGGGGCAGCGCCATGACACCGGCCGCGATCGCCGCGCCGGTCCAGCGGAACAGGACGCTTGTCCCCAGCCAGTCCTGCAACAGTCGGCCGAGCGGGCCGGTGGGGGCAAATGTCAGTAGGAGCACCCAGCCGGTGACGACGGGCGGCACGACGAGCGGCAGGTGGATGACGGCGTCGAGCAGCAACTTGCCCGGCAGGCGCAACCGGGCGAGGACGAGCGCGAGCGCAAAGGCGAGCGGGAGCGTGACAGCCACCGCGACGCCGCCGACCAGCAGGGTCAGCCGCACGATCTCCCACTCTTCGAGCGAGATCACGGGCGCGTGAAGCCGTGGCGCGCGAAGATCGCCTGACCGCCGGGCGACAGCAGGAATCGGCGGAAGCCCTCGGCGTCGGCGTTTCGCGATGCGCGGAGGCGCGCGACGGGGTAGCGGATGGGCGGGTGACTCGCCGCAGGAAATACGCCCGCGACGCGGACGGCTTGCGAGGCGCGCGCGTCGGTCGCGTAGACGATGCCGTATGGCGCGACGCCGCGCTCGACGAGCGCCAACGCGGCGCGGACATTCTCAGCGCGCACCACCCTGCCCCGCACCGCGTCCCACGCGCCGAGCCGTTCGAGCGCCGCGCGGCCGTAGCGGCCGGCAGGCACGGCGGTGGGGTCGGCCATGGCGAGCGGCCCGGCCGCCAGCGCGCGGGCGAGCGTGGGGATCGTCAGCCGGACGGGGTTCGCGCGCGGCGCGACGACGATCAGCCGGTTCCCCGCCAGCACGGCGCGGGTGCCCGGCGCGAGGAGCCCAACGCTGGCGAGGTCGTCCATCCACTCCTCGTCGGCTGAAATGAAGAGGTCGGCGGGCGCCCCCGCGCGGACCTGGCGGGCGAGCGCGGAGGAGGCGGCGAAAGAGAGCACGGGCCGCGGATGGCCACGTCCGGCCCAAGCGGCGGCGGCATCGGTCAGGACTTCCTGGAGGCTGGCGGCGGCGAGTACGGTTGCACCGCGGGGCTGAGCCTGGGCCGGTGTTGTGAGGAGTAACAGGAGGTAGAGCAGGTACTTAAGCATGTTTCCACTCCGACGGGCGTGACTCTTCTTAGCCCTCTCCCGCTTTCGCGGGAGAGGGAAAGACGTGCGTAGCACGGCGAGGGTGAGGGCCGGACCTTCCCGGGCGAGGTCCGCCCCTCACCCTGGCGCTTACGCGCCTGTCCCTCTCCCGCCAAAGCGGGAGAGGGTTAAGGATAGCGGAACACCGGCGTCCGCTCGCTGTTCTCCTCTAATGATTGGCGTCCTTTCGAACATCTCCGACCCGAAAATCGCCACACGCGATGCATTCAACCAAGCGGTCGAAGGCTTCGCGCCCGACCGGCCCGTGCTGGTGGTCAGCCATTTCGACGCCGATGGGCTGTCTGCGGCGACTATCCTCGCGCGGGGGCTGCGCGACCGTGGACACACGGTCGACATCCGGATCACGGGCAAGGGGGAGAGCCCCTGGGATGACGACTTCCGGGCCGAGTTGGCCGCGCGCGACCCCGGCGGGCTGATCGTCGCCGATCTGGGCACGCGCGCGGAGCCGGTGCTGCCGGGCTGCCCGACGGTGGTGATCGACCATCACGTGCCGACCGGCGTCCCCGAGGGGGCGACGGTGATCAGCGGCAATGGGCTCACGCCCGAGCCGACGTCGGCGCTGCTCGCCTACTGGGCGCTGGGCTCCCCGGACGGCCTCGGCTGGCTCGCCGCGCTCGGGCTGATCGGCGACATGGCCCCGGAGGACGCGTTTCCGGAGCTCGCCGCAGCGCAGGCGCGCTACGGCAAGACCGCGCTGAAGATGGCGACCTCGCTCGTCAACGCGCCCCGGCGGACGGCGGCGGCTGACGCCTCGCCTGCGCTGGCGCTGCTGATGCGGGGCAACGGCCCCAAGGTGGTGAGCAAGGAGCCGAGCGCCGAGCGCGAGTTGCTGCTCGCGGCCAAGGCGGAGGTCGCGGCGGCGATGGACGCCGCCAAGCGCGTGCCCCCGCGCGTGGTGGGCGACGTGGCGCTGATCCGCTTCCACGCGGGCCAGCAGATCCATCCGCTGATCGCGCAACAATGGCGCGGACGGTTGGCGGACAAGATCGTGCTCGCCGCCAATACCGGCTACCGTGAGGGTTGGGTTCATTTCGCCGCCCGCTCGGCGACGGGGCGCGACCTGGTCGCGTTCCTCGCCGAACACCGGCCCGCGGGCGCGGACTCGCGCTACGGCTCCGGCCACAAACAGGCGACCGGCGGCGCGCTGCGCCATGACGACTGGAACGCGTTCGTGTCCGGTCTCGGCTTCCCCGAACAACAGGTACCCGCATGACCGACAAGACGCGTCCCCTACGCCTCGGTTTCCCCGTCAAGGTGATGGGGCGACCCGACCTGAAGACGCAGGACACGCGGCGGTGGCAGAAGGACCCGCACCTGAAATGCTCGCTGGAATTGCTGCATCCGGTGCTCGACTATCTGCGCAAGAACGACCTCGACATGTACCGGATGTCGTCGGACATCGCGCCCTACGCGACGCATCCGGACATGCCGCAGTTCCACGGCATGGTGGCCGAGAGCGACGCGGAGCTGCGCGCGTTCGGGGCCAAGGCGCGCGAATATGACATCCGGCTGTCCTTCCACCCGTCGCAATACGTGCTGCTCAACTCGCCCGATCCCGAGCTGACGCGCAAGTCGATCTGGGACCTGTCGAGCCAGGCGGAGATGCTCGACCGGATGGGTCTCAACGACGAGGCGGTGATGGTGACGCATGTCGGCGGAGTGTATGACGACCGCGAGGCGTCGCGCGCGCGGTGGATCGCGGGCTACGAAGCGTGCCCCGATCACGTGCGCCGCCGGCTGGTGCTTGAGAATGACGATATCCGCTTTTCGGCCAGCGACGTGCTCTGGATCCAGGAGCGCACGGGCGTTCGGCTGATCTTCGACTATCAGCACCATTGGTGCCTGAACCCCGAACGGCTCGACATGCGCCAGGCGCTGGAGCGGTTCGTGGCGAGCTGGCCCGACGGATGCCGGCCCAAGATCCACTTCTCCAGCCCACGCACCGAGATGCGCGAGCTGAAGCAGAAGATCACGCCCAAGCAGCGCGAAGCCGCAAAGGCGGGCAAGCCCAAACCGAAGAAGGGCGAGCTGTTGAAGGCGCCCGTCAAGGCGACCGCGCGGATCAAGACGGTGCTGCGACCGCCGATCTGGACGGGCCATTCCGACTTCACCAACCCGTTCGAGTTCGCGACCTTCATGCGGATGGCCGACGGCCTCACGTTCGACGTGATGATGGAGGGCAAGTCCAAGGACCTGTCGCTGCTCCGCTTGCGCCCCGACCTGCTCCGCTTCGCCCCCGACGTGGCGGCGCGGTTCGGGATCACCGACGAGGATGCGGGGCGGTTGGCGGCGGACGAGGCCCGGCTGGAACAGGGCGTCGCCGCCGAGGACGAGCCGGACGTCGACGAGGGAATGGCACTGGCGGCGGAGTAATAAAACGTCAAACCCTCTCCCGCTTTCGCGGGAGAGGGACAGGCGCGAAGCGCCAGGGTGAGGGCCGGACCTCGCCAGGAGAAGCCCGTCCCTCACCCTCGCCGCGCTACGCGCGCCTGTCCCTCTCCCGCGAAAGCGGGAGAAGGCTATTTAGAAAAACCGCGCCAGCGTGAACTCGAAGCGGCTGCGGGTGGTGTCGTAGAAGCGGAGCGACGAGTTGATGCGCGTATAGTTGAACACCAGCTGCGGCGAGAAGCCGAGCACCCGGATCTTGCGGTAGCCGAGCGTGGCGCGCGCGACGACGCGCCAGTCCCGGCGGGCATCCAGATCGAAGATCTCTAGCGGCGCGTCGTACACCGCGCGCGACACGCCCAGGCTTGCGCCGAAATTGACGCCGTAGCGCAGCTCGCCGCCGACCCCGACATTCCCGCCGGCCTCCGTGTTCGAGAACGGCTCCTCGCGCAGCGCGTCGCGTCGGACGAACGGCCCGACCGACGCGACGATCGTGGGCGTGACCGCGCGCTCGTAGGTGCCGTACAAGCCGCCCTGCCAACCGTCATAGCTCCGGTCGAACAGCGCGCGGCTGTGGCGGACATCGAGCTGGAAACCGAAACGGTCCTTGGCGTTCGCGACAGTCTGGCCGCCGAAGCGCGCGCCGAACTGGCGGCTGACCGCGTCGCCGCCGAACCACCGGTGCGCCGCCACGCCCTGGAGCGATATGCTGGTCGCGGGCGAGAAGCGGTATTCCGCGCCGGCCGCGCCCTGGACGATGTGATCGTCGAACTGCGAGCGCCGGTACTCGGTGCCGATCGCGTCGAACTCGGCTAGCGCGGAAACGCGCTTGCTCACGGGGAGGCGGAGCCCCGCCGACAGCTGGCCGACCACGCCGACGCCCGACCGTGCCTTCGCTTCCTCATTCAGATCGACCGGGATTTCGGCATCGCCGAGCAGGATCGTCACCGACTGGGCCGACGTCGCATTGTTTATGTTGGTGTCGGGCGCGATCCCGAGATTGACGTCGAGCCGCCATGTACGCGAACTGCGGATCGTATCGCGCACCGTACGGATCGTGCGCGCGATCTCCTGCGGCAGTTCGGTGTCCTGCGCGGCGAGGCTGAACTGGCGGTCGGCGCTCGCCGTCCTGCCCTGCTGAAGGAGGACGCGGCCAAGCTCGAGCCGCACGCGCGTCTGGCGGGGATCCTCCGCCAGGATCGCGCGGTACCGTTCCGCCGCGCCTTCGAGGTCGCCCGTCTTGGACGCGATATAGCCGAGCAGGAAACGGGTCTGCAGCTTGAAACCGGGCGCGAGTTCGAGCGCCTGGAGCAACGGCTTTGCCTGAGCGTACTGTCCCCGCGCGACGAGCCGGTCGGCGGCGGCGAGCAATTGCGTCGGCGTAAGCGTAATCCGGCAATCGGTGCCGACGCAACGGGTGGCAGGTGCCGGGGGCGGCTGTTCCGCCGTGGTCTGGACCGCCACGGCAGGGGCGGCGAGCGTCGTCGCCGCAGCGAACGCCGCCAACCGAATCATCATCCTACCCCGCCGCCCCGATCCGTAATTCCAGGCCTTACTTCTTGGCTCCGGCGAACGCGCCCAGAATGTCGAAACGGCGGTCGGAGACCCCGCCCACGATGCGGAAATTGCCGCCGATGTTCTTGGCATCCGGGCCGTAGAAGGTGCCGTCGATCGAGCTCGCGCCCGCGACGCTGTTAGCGCCGTTCACGCGGGTGAAGTCGATCGGCACGACCTGCGAGCCCGTCTTGAACTCGGCCGATGCGAAGGTGCCGGTGAAGACCGAGCCCGCCCTGGCCCAGCCGGCCGATCCCACCGCGGTGAAGACCGAGCCCGCGGGGATGGCGAGCGCGTTGCTGTTGACGGCCATGTTCTTGGAGAAAACCGGACTGACGAGACCCGTGAGCGACAGTCCGACCGTGCGCTTGGCGAAGTCGACATCCACCCCGCTCGTCCCGTTGATCCATTGCAGTATGGAGGCGCTGCCGTCCTGACGACCGACCATGGTGGCCAGGAACTCGCCCTCGAAGCGGCCCACACCCCTGGTCGGAACCTGCAGCGTCGGCGTCTTGGCGCCGAACACCATCACGCCCTGCTCCGAGGTGAACTCGCCGCTATCCGGATTCAGAAAGCTGCGCTCGAAGCCGGCAAGCGACACGAAGTCGCCGGTGGCGGTAGGCCGCTCATAGAAGAAGGTGAACTGGGCGTCGCCGTCGAGCGCCTGGAGATAGTTGAAGCCGGCGAGCAGCGGGACCTGATACTCGCCGCGACGCGCCTGATCGACCTCCGACCGGTGCGCGGGATCCTGAAAGCTCACATTTCGGGTGACGTTCGCGGCGGTGTCCGCGAGCGCGACGGTGAAGATCCCGTCGCGGGGGTTGTAGGTGATCGTGCCGGTAGGCACCGCGACGGTGCTGGCGTTGCCCTGGTAAAGCGTCCTGCCTTCCTCGTCGACATTGAGCGACTGTGCCGCGCCGACCGCGTCGAACACGGCGGTGGCGGACACATCGAACAAATTCGATTGGCCGGTCGGGCCAAGCGTGGGGGTCGGGGTGGGTGTCGGCGTCGAGGTGCCCGGAGTCGGTGTCGGGGTCGGCGTGTTGCCCGGCGTCGGTGTCGGTGTCGCGCCGGCGGGCGGCGCGGCCGTGCCCGCCGACAGGACGGAGCCGGAGCCCGAACCGCCCGAACCGCCGCCGCAGGCCGCGAGCGACAGGAACGGCAACGTCAGAAAAGCATGGATCGCGCGCATATGGAGGCCCCTATTTCCCCGTTTGGTCATGCGGCGGGGGTAGGAGAAAAGGGTTAAGGGCCTCTGAAGCGGGTCGCGCTCAGTCCACCAATTCCCCCAACACCTCTTCGACCCGGGCGACGCGGGCGCGCTCGTCGTCGATGCGCTCGGCCAGCAACCAGCGGCCGTTCTTCTCGGCGAGGCCGCCTACCTCCGGCAACGCCTGCTTGCCTTTGGGGGTCAAAGCGATGGCCGCAGGGCCTGCGTCGATTCTTTCCACCTCCGCGGCCCGGGCCAAGAGGCGGAGGCGGGTTAACTGAAGGAGGGCGCGGGCGGGGTCGGGCGCCGCGCCGAACCGGTCCTCCAGCTCGGCCTCGAACGCGTCGAGCGTGGGCGTGTCGGCGATACGCGCAAGGCGGCCATAGAGCGACAGCCGAACGTCGATCTCCGGGATCCAATCGTCGGGCAGGCGCCCGGCCAGCCCGAGATTGAGCTGCGGGGTCCACTGGTCCACAGCCTGACCACGCGCTGCGCGCAACGCGTGCCCGAGCAGATGCTGGTACAGGTCGATGCCGATCAGCTTCATGTGACCCGCCTGCTCCTCGCCCAGCAGATCGCCCGCGCCGCGCAGGTCGAGGTCGCGCGCGGCGATCGCGAAGCCCGCGCCCAGGCGGTCGAACGCCTCCAGCGTGCGCAGGCGCTTCAGGGTGGCGTCGGCGATCGTCTGGCCTTCCTCCGTCAGAAGCAGGATCTGCCCGCGCCGTCCGCCGCGTCCGACGCGCCCGCGCAGCTGATGAAGCTGCGACAGGCCGAAACGATCGGCGTGCGTCACGATCATGGTGTTGGCGCGCGGCACGTCCAGCCCCGCCTCGATGATGTTGGTCGCGAGCAGCACGTCGCCGCCATGACCGCCGATGCCCGCCGCGAAGCCGACCATCGCCTCGTCGATCTCGGCGGCGGGGAGCTTGCCGTGCGCGGTCACGACCTTCAGTTCGGGGACAAGCTTCGTCAGGCTCGCGGCGACGCCGGCCATGTCCTCGATGCGGGGGACCACCACGAAGCTCTGCCCGCTCCTTCCCTTCTCGCGGAGCAGCGTGGCGCGAACGAGGGCGTCGTTCCAGGTCTCGACGGCGGTGCGGATCGGCTGGCGGCGCGCGGGCGGGGTAGCGATGACCGACACCGATTGCAGTCCGACCATGGCCGCCTGGAGCGTGCGGGGGATCGGCGTGGCGCTGAGCGACAGGACGTGCCCCGCCCCCAACGCGGCGAGCTTGGCCTTGTCGGCCGCGCCGAAGCGCTGCTCCTCGTCGATCACGACAAGCGCGAGATCCTGGTATTCCACGCCTTTGCCCGCGACCGCGCCGGTGCCGACCACGACCTTTATGCTGCCGTCCGCCAGCCCGGCGACGACGCGCTTTTTGTCGGCGGGAGTGCTCAGGCGAGAAAGCCCGGCGACCTCGATCCCCGTACCCTCGAAACGGCGCGTGAAGGTCTCGATATGCTGGCGGACGAGGACGGTCGTGGGCGCGGTGACCGCAACCTGCCGGCCCGTGAGCGCGACAAGCGCTGCGGCGCGGAGCGCGACTTCCGTCTTACCGTAGCCGACATCGCCGACCACCAAGCGATCCATCGGCTTGCCGCTCGCCAGGTCCGTGCGGACCGCCGAGATGGCGCGGGCCTGGTCCGCCGTTTCGGTAAAGGGAAAGCCCGCCGCGAACCGCTCATATGCGGCGGCGTCGGGAGCGATCGGATCGGTGGTGCGCGCGTCGCGCTCGGCGGCGAGCGCGGCCAGCCCGCGCGCGGACTCGGCGATGGCCCGGTCGATCGCGCCGCGCCGCTTCTGCCAGCTGCCGCCGTCGAGCGTGTCGAGCGTCACCTGGTCGGCATCCGCGCCGTAACGCCAGATGCGGTCGGCCTCGCCCACCGCGACGAGGCGGCGGGCGTCCTTGGCGTAGCGCAGCACGATCGCATCGCCGCCCTCCACGCCGTTCTCGCCGGGGAGGGTGGCGACGCCTTCGACCGCGCCGATGCCGAATTCCTCATGGACGATCACGTCGCCCACGCGGAGCTCGCCAGTGTCGGCGGCGAGCGGGTCGATGCCGGCCGTCGCGTGATCGTCGGCCCGCGCCCGGCCGCCGAGCAGGTCGCCGCCGGCGATGACGGAAACGCCGGCAAGGTTGAAGCCGCGGTCGATGGGGGCGTGGAGGGAAAGCGCCGCGCCGACCGGGGCGGCGACGGCCTCCGCCCAGCTTTCGACCGGTCGCAGGTCGAGCTTGGTGCGCTGGATGAGGAAGCGGAGGTCGCGCG
The DNA here is from genome assembly GCF_964235535.1 of uncultured Sphingomonas sp. GTDB lineage: Bacteria > Pseudomonadota > Alphaproteobacteria > Sphingomonadales > Sphingomonadaceae > Sphingomonas. The sequence continues at coordinate 52,233 of NZ_CAXSBH010000007.1, read as the reverse complement.
AGCTGCCGGCGAGGAGCAGGCGGCCCTCCGCCACCGCCTCGCGCGCGAAGCGGGCGAAGGCGCGGGCGGGGTTATTCCCCTCGATGAAGCGCGGGGGCGCGTCGCCTTCCGGGGTGTCCAGGTTGATGCGTTCGCGTGTGTCGATCTCCGCCCGCCAGTCATCGGCCTTGACCAGCAGGGTCTCCGCGCGACCGCCATGGCGGAGCGCGTCGGTCGCAAGCGCGAGAAAGCGGTCGCGGCGGCGATCGGCCTCGGGATCGAGCACGACGGCGGCGCCCGGCAGATGGGCAAGGAGCGATACTCCGCCTGCCGCCTGTGGCTCACTGGCGCGGCCGATTTCCACGTGGTCAAGGATTTCGCCGCCGAGCTGAGTGACGGGATCGTAGCGCTTGATCGCGGAGACCTGGCCGTCCTCGACCTCGATGCGCACGGGAAGCGCGCTGTCGACGGGAAAGATGTCGACCACTTGGCCGCGCACCGCGACCTCGCCGGGTTCATCGACGCGGTCGTCTTCGTGGTAGCCGATGCCGACGGCAAGCTCGGCAAATCCGTCCAGCTGCAGGTTATCGCCGACCGCAAAGGAGGGCGGAGTGGCCTTGAACGCCTCCGGCGCGGCGTAGCGCAGGACGCTGGCTTCGGCGGTGGTGATCAGCGCGACGCGCGCGCCATCGTCCTCCGCCAACCGCGCGCCGCGCAGCGCCGCGACGCGGGCGCCGATGTTGGCGGGCGAGGCAGGCGCATCCTCGCCGGGTAAAGCGTCCGACGAAGGCAGATGCAGGACGCGGGCATGCGGCGCAAAGGCGGCGAGGATCGCGGCGACGGCAGCGGCGCGGCCCTCGTCGGCGGCGATGAAGAGCAGGTCGCGGCTGGCGAGTTCGGTGGCGAGAAAGGCGGACAGAGGCGCAGGGGCAATCGGTGCGGGCAAGGTGTTTCCAATGGCAGAACACGAAGGCGGCGATCAGCGATGCCTACGCTCGCCTGCAGCCATCCCGACTATGATTGGGAGACGCCGATGGTTCCCTCACCGTCAAAGACGGACGGCCTACAGGACGATCCGATCGACGCTTGCGAGTTGACGGCCGCATCGTACAGCCCGTCCCAATATGCGTTGGCCGAGACGCTTCCGAACCGTTCCGCCACCGTCGTACGCGCCGCCACCCTCATCTGGCGGTAAGCGGCGGGATCGTCCATCGCAGCGACGATACGCGCCAGGGTGTCCCGGGCGAGTCGCTCCACTTCGTCGGTGAACAACCGTTCGAATGCGGGCGCACCGCGATCGGACCCGTCCGACCCGACCCATTCGCCTAGCGCGTTCGTATCTAGGGAGAGCAGATGACCGTTGCGGCCGTCGTCGATAAACTCGCCGAGCGCGCCCTGGTCGGTGGCGATCACCGGGCAGTAGGCCTGCATCGCCTCGATGGCGCTGTAGCCGAACGTATCGCCGAAAGTGGTGAGCAGCGCGAAATGCGAGCGTTCGAACAGCGACAGCGTCTCCTTGTTGGAGAGTTATTCGATCCAGCGGATCGACGGATGCTTCAACCGATCGCGCCAAGTATCGAAGAAGCCGTCGCGGAGTGGATCGGTCCAGATCCCGCCGCCCATTTCGAGCTTCGAGACGATCGTTATCTCGAGCGGTACCCCGGCCGCGGCGGCCAGTTCCGCAAGCCTGACCGCCACGCAACCGCCTTTGCGCGCAAAGTGCGCTCCGACGAAGGTCACACGTATGGTTGGTGCGTCCGCGAGATCATCGCAATGGTCGGTAAACTCTCCGAGATCGACGTTCGGATAACGTGTCTGAAGCTTGGACGCTATCGCGTCGTACTCGGCCGATCCGGCATGCGCTGCGCGGAACACCTTTTCGGCGTAGTGCGAGATGGCGACGATCCCGCGACAGCGTCTGCTGGCGAGAGAGCGTCGTAGCGCCGCATAATAGCTGGTCGATTCAAGACAGAAGGCGCGTGGCAGATGCGACTCGAAGCCGATCACGTATGGTGTCGTGCCGATCGGCATCCGATTGAATGCGTGGATCAGATCGAAACGCTTCGGAGGGCAAGGATTGAAGAATGTGACGCCTTCAATCCGCCAATTAATGCGGTTGAGCGGTGCGAAGCTGCGGTTCGAGATGTCGTGTCGGCTCGCGCGGGGACCGTTGAACCGCCACGGATAGCGCGTCGAAGCTTACGTGGAGGCTGTTGATCCCACAATGAGACATGGGGGCGGGCACCCTCATCGTTTCTCGGCCGCACGGTTTCGCATGCCGAGCGCGCGTATTCAGGCATGGCGCGGTGCGGGAGCGCGCGCGAGTGCACCGAGAAAGCGGTCCCGCCACCAGAACACGTCTTCGCGGCGGATATTCTCGATGAGCCCGCGCCAGCGGCGGGTGCGTTCTTCGCGCGGCATCGACAGCGCGTGCGCGATCGCGTCGGCGACCTCGTCGGCGCTGTACGGGTTGACGAGCAGCGCGTCGGTCAGCTGCGCCGCCGCGCCCGCGAAGATCGACAGGATCAGCACGCCGGGGTCGTCCGGATCCTGCGCCGCGACATACTCCTTGGCGACTAGGTTCATGCCGTCGCGCAGCGGCGTGACGAGCGCGACGCGCGCGGCGCGGTAGATGCCCGCCAGCTCCTCGCGCGGATATCCCTTGTTGACGTAGCGGATCGGCACCCAATCGATGTCGGCGTGCTCGCCGTTGATGCGGCCCGACAGTCCGTCGAGCTCGGCGCGGATCGCGCGGTAGGTATCGACCTTCTCGCGGCTGGGCGGCGCGATCTGGAGCATGAGCACCAACCCCTGCAGGTCGGGGTAGCGGAGGAGAAAGCGTTCGTAGCTCGCGAATCGCTCGGGCAGGCCCTTCGAATAGTCGAGCCGGTCGACCCCGACGATGATGGAGCGCCCCGTCGCGCTCATATGCAGGCGATCCCGCGCGAAGCAGGCGCACTCGCTGCGCGCGGCGGTCTCGAACTCGTTCGCGTCGATGCCGATCGGCGCGACGATTGCGCGGATGGTGCGCTCGCCCAACGTCACCGCGCCGTCCTTCCCCACCGCCGCGCCGAGATGACGATCGGCGTAATGGAGGAACGCGTCGAGCCAGTCCCGCGTCTGGAAGCCGACCACGTCGTACTCGAACAGGCTGCGCACCAACGGCTCGTGGCTGGGAAGCGACATCAGGATCTGCGACGGCGGCCATGGGATATGGAGAAAGAAGCCGAGGCGATTCGTCACCCCCAACCGGCGCAGCTCGCGGCCGAGCGGGATCAGGTGGTAGTCGTGCACCCAGAGCGGATCGCCGGCGCCGATCAGCGGGCGCACGGTCGTCGCGAAACGCTGGTTGACGCGGAGATACCCACCTTCGAAATCGCGCTCGAACCGGGTCAGGTCGATACGGTCGTGGAACAGCGGCCACAGGCTGCGGTTGGCGTAGCCGTTATAATATTCGTCCACGTCCTGCGGTTCGAGATCGACGGTCGCGATCGCGACGTCGTCCGCCTGCTCCAGGTCGATCGCACCGGTAAAGGTCTCCACCGTCTCGCCCGACCAGCCGAACCAGACGCCGCCCTCCTTGCGCAGCGCCCCGTGTAACGCGACCGCGAGCCCGCCCTGATTGCGCGCGGTCGGCCCCCGCAAGCTTTGGACGCGGTTGGAGATGACGACGAGGCGGCTCACCGGGCGCGGTCCAGCGCATGCGTCAGCCAGCGTCGTACGGCCGCGACGTCGGCAAGCGAGTGGGCCGCCTGCGTCTCCCGGGGCTCGCCCACCAGCACCCCCGCCCCGTCGAGCGCGGCGGCGGCGGCGAATCCGTCCTCGTCGGTCACGTCGTCGCCGAACATGAGCGGCGCGAAGCCCGCAGTCGCCGCGAGCCGCGTGACCGCCCTGCCCTTGTCGCCGTCCGCGCGCACCTCCGCCATCATCTTGCCGTGCTGGAGGATGAGCCCGTGCTCGGCGGCGAGCGCGCGCGCCGCAGCGACCGCGTCGGCCTCGTGCCACGGCGCGAGGCGGTAATGGAGCGCCACGCCGAGCGTCTTGGGCTCGACCACGACGCCGGGACGGCTCGCGGCGAAGGCGTGCATCCGGGCGGCCACGATATTCAGAGTGGGCGGTGGCGTAACCGTACCGCACCCGTCCTCCCCCCGGCCCGCGTCCGCGATCTCGGCGCCGTGGCTGCCGGCGAGCGCGATCCCGTCCGCGGCATCGCCCAGCATCGCGCGGAGCTGCGCGACCGACCGCCCGCTGACGATCGCCACGCGGCCGGGCAACGCGCCCGCGAGCCGGGCGAGGAGCGCGCGGAGTTCGGGGTCGACGTTAACCGCGTCGGGCCGATCGACGAGGTTGACCAGCGTACCGTCGAAATCGAGGACGAGGTAGGCGGAGGCGAAAAGGTCGAGCGGGGGCGCGGCGGGACGCAGGTCGGTTGCGGGCATCGCGGTGAGAACCTGCTCGGTCGGGACGTGTTCCGTGTCAGCGCGCCTCCACCCACTTCGGAAATGCCGCCAGCAGAGCGGCCGCATCGTCGTACACCACCGTGGCATCCGTCAGGGTTTCGCGCGCGAAACCGCCGGACAGCACCGCGATCGTGGCGACGCCTGCTTTTGCACCCGCCTCGATATCGTAGGGCGTATCCCCGACGAACAGCGCCGCGCCCGCCTCCACGCCGAGCTTGCCCAGCGCGCTCGCGACGATGTCGCCGGCGGGCTTGGAGTTTTTCACGTCATCGATCGTCGTGGTCGCGTCCACGAAGTCCGCGATGCCGAGCAGCTCGACATAATGGTCGAGCTCGCCCTTCGACGCCGAGGACGCGAGCGCGACCTTTAGCCCGGCCTCGTGGACGCGGACGATCAGATCATGTGCGCTCGGGAAAGGGCGGACTTGCTCCAGATACTTGCCCTTGAACGCCTCGCCATGCGCCTCGCCCAGCGTCTCCGTCTCCTCCTCCGACGCGCCGGGAGTCAGCGCGGGCACGAGCATGTCGGCGCCCTTGCCGATCTGGGCGCGGATCGCGGCGCGATCGATGTCGTGCCCGTGCGCGGCGAACGCCTGAACCCACGCCTCGGCATGGAAGTCGTTCGAGTCGACCAGCGTGCCGTCGATGTCGAACAGGACAGCGGTGATGCGCATGGTCTCAGGTCCAATACAGGATGCGCGCGGAGGGGAGCTTGGCGGCGATCTCCGCCTCGAAGAAGCGGCGTAGCGTGAGCATCACCTCCTTTTCGTACACATGCTTGATCGCCCCGAACTTGGTACGCTTCTGCGATCGCCCGTCCGGTCCCATGTCGAGCGCGGAGCCGGGGTACCAGCTGTCGAGCACCGCCTTCGACCCTTCGGTGAAGCGGTGGGTGATCAATTCGACGGTCAGGTCGGGGTCCAACCCGTCCAGAGCACGGGCGATGTCGTCGATCAGCCCGCCATACGCCGCCTCCCACCCCGGCGCGGCGATAATCGGCGCGATGGTTAGGCCGACCAGGTACCCCGCCTCCGCCATCCGCCGCATGCCCGCGATGCGCTGCGCGACCGGGCTCGTACCGCCTTCGAACTTCGCATAGGGTTTGGGATTGAGCGACACGCGCATCCGGGTGCGCCCGTTATGCACCAAGCGCAGCAGCGGATCGACGCTCGAGAATTTGCTGGTGAAGCGGAGCTGCGCGTCCTCTTCCCAGCCACCGAAATACTCGACCAGCGCCGACAGCGACCCGGTCAGATGCTCGATCGCGAGCGGATCGGTGTAGCACGACGCCTCGTATGTGGTGCCCTCGTGCCGACGCGTCTTTGAGCGCGAGGTGATCGTGCCCTGCCCCAGATGGCGCGGCATCTCGTCCAGGATCTCGGGCAGGTTGGCATAGACGCGGGTGATCGGCGCGCCCTTGAGCGACCCGGCGAGGTAGCAATAGGAGCAATGCGCGGGGCAACCCTCCGCCAGGTCGACGCGCCAATCGGCGGACGGGGCGATCGGCTGGAGCTTGCGCTTGCTCGGCGGCGCGACGACCACCGCCATCGTCGCCTTCGACTCGGCATATTGCCGCCGGGGATCGTCGGAGAAGTCGAGCTTGACGCGGTCGCTCGGCAATTCGACCAGGTCGAGGCCCAGCCCCGCGACGCGCTCGGCGATCGCGCGGCCGTGATCCCATTCCAGCGCGGATTTGGTCACCAGCACGTGCTTGGGCCGCCACTGGCGTGCCGGACCGGGACGCGGATCGAGATCGCCCGCGATTACGGGTATCGGGTCCAGCACCGGCTTGCCCACCACGGGGTCCTGAAAGAGATGCGGGGACGAGGGTGCGGCGGTGGCCATACCCGACCAACCGGCCGACGACGGCGCTTTGTTCCCGGGAACTTGCGGGCCGCGCCGATGCTTGGACGCGCATGAACGAGACAGTGACGTGCGACGTGGCGATCATCGGGGCCGGGACGGCCGGGCTGGAGGCGCGGCGCGTCGCCGAGGCGGCGGGCAAGCGCGCCGTGATGATCGAACGCGGGCCGGGCGGGACCACTTGCGCCAGCGTCGGGTGCATGCCGTCCAAGCTGCTGCTCGCGGCGGGACGCGCGGCGGACCGGGCCCGGCGCGCCGGGCTGTTCGGGGTTCACACGGATGCGGTTGCGGTGGACGGAGCTGCGGTCATGCGCCGTCTGCGCGCCGAGCGCGACCGGTTCGCGGCAGGCGCGCGGGGCGGCTGGTCGGAGACGCCGGACGATCTGCGGATCGAGGGTTCGGCGCGCTTCGCGGGGCCGACGACGCTCCGGATCGAGGACGGACCCGTCGTGGAGGCAGGCGCGGTGGTTATCGCGGTGGGCAGCCGACCGGTGGTGCCGCCGGTGCTGGACGGGCTGGGCGACCGGGTCCACACCTACGAGACGATCTTCGAGATCGCGGACCTGCCCGGGCGGCTGCTGGTGCTCGGCGCGGGCGCGCTCGGACTGGAGCTGGCGCAGGCGTTCAGCTGGCTCGGCGTCGCGGTGACGGTCGTGGACGCGGGCGATGTCGTATCCAAGCTCGCCGATCCGGAAGCGGCCGAAGTCGCGCGCACCGCGTTGGCCGAATCGTTCGACCTGCATCTCGGGGCGGAGCTGGAATCGGCGGACTTGGCGGACGGAGCGATCGTGCTCCGCTGGACGGGCGGCGGCGGCGAGTTCGATCTGGTCCTCGCCGCGAGCGGCGTGCGACCCGAGCTCGAGCCGTTAGAACTCCAGGCGGCGGGGCTGGAGCTCGACGATCACGGCACGCCCTCGTTCGACGCGCTGACACGTCGGTGCGGGACGTCGGCGGTGTTCATCGCGGGCGACGCCAGCCCCGACCGGCCGGTGCTCCACGAAGCGCGGCTGGAGGGCGAGGCCGCGGGCCGGACGGTGTCGGGCGGCTGCGCGGATTCGCGCCCGCCTTTCCTGTCGATGACCTTCACTGATCCGGGCATCGCGCTCGTCGGGTGCGATTTCGACGACCTGCCGGACGGGCACCGGATCGGCCGGGCGGATTTTGCGGACAATGGCCGGGTCCGGATCGACGAGGGGCCGGATGCGAGCGGTGTGGCGCGCGTCTATGCCGACGCGGACGGCCGTCTGATCGGCGGCGCGATCGTCGGGCCGGAGGCGGAGCACGTCGCGCATTTGTTGGCGTTCGCGGTCGGGCGCGGGCTGACCGCGCGAGAGTTCCTCGATCTGCCGCTCTACCATCCGACGGTCGCCGAGGTTCTGCGCGGAGCGGTGCGCGAATTGCTGGCCTGAACCGATGTTCAGCAAGCGTACATGGGGCGATGGCGAGGCAGCCGCCGACGGGTCGATCGGAGCCGATCCCGAATGCGATTGCACGGGTGTGGTCCGTGTTGCATTGCGGAATGCCCCGGCCGACGCCGGATTGCGGGAGATGCGGGTGGAGCGGTCAGTCGTTGAAGCGGGCGGTCGCCTGCGCGCGCTCACCGTATCGGTGCTCGCCCTTTCCCTGGCCGCATGCGGTGCGGGCGCCCAGGAGAAGGGTAAGGGCAAAGGCAAGGGCCCGGGCGGCCCCGGTGGCCCTCCGGCCGAGGTCGGGTTCGTCGTCGTCCAGCCCACCGACGTCGCGCTCGAGGCGACGCTGCCCGGGCGCACCGTCGCATTTCAAAGCTCGGAGGTGCGGCCGCAGGTGTCGGGCGTCGTCCAGCGCCGCTTCTTCGACGAAGGCCAGATCGTCCGGCGCGGGCAGCCACTCTACCAGATCGACCCCTCGCTATACCGCGCCGCAGTGAACCAGGCCCAGGCCAACGTCGCCGCCGCGCAGGCGACCGCCGAGGCGGCAGGCGTACGCGCCTCGCGATTCCGCCCACTCGCGGAGATCGAGGCGGTATCGAAGCAGGATTATACGGACGCCGCCGCCACCGCGCGCCAGAGCCGGGCGGCGGTGGCGCAGAACAGCGCGGCGTTGGAGACCGCGCGGGTAAATTTACGCTTCGCCACCGTTCCCGCGCCCATCACCGGGCGGATCGGGCGGTCGCTGTTCACCGTCGGCGCACTCGTCACGACGAGCCAGATCGATCCGCTGGCGACGATCCAACAACTCGATCCGATCTTCGTCGACATCCAGCAATCCGCCTCCGCGCTGCTCTCGCTTCGGCGCTCGCTGAGCGGCGGCACCGGGATCATCCCCGCCCGCGCGCAGGTCCGCCTCAAGCTCGAGGATGGAAGCGATTACGGTTATGCGGGCACCGTCGAGTTCTCGGAAGTCTTGGTCGAGCAGACGACGGGCACTGTGACGCTCCGTGCGCGCTTCCCGAACGCGCAAGGGTTGCTGCTGCCGGGCATGTTCGTCCAGGCGCAGTTCGCGCAGGCGATCAACACCCGCGCCTTCCTGGTGCCCCAGCCCGCCGTGACGCGCGACGCCAAGGGCGGGGCCACCCTGTTCATCGTCGGACCGGGCGACCGCGCACTTCAGCGACAAGTCGTCGCCGAGCGCACCCAGGGGCAGTCGTGGGTCGTCACCAAGGGATTGAACCCCGGCGACCGGGTGATCACGCAAGGCCTGCTGCCCTCCATGCGGCCGGGTTCGTCCGTGCGCCCCGTCCCCGCCGACACGCCGCAACGCGTCCGCCCGCCTTCGCCCGAACAGATGAAGGCCAAGGGCGGCAAGAACGGCTGACCTGACCGATGTTTTCGCGCATCTTCATCGACCGGCCGATCTTCGCCTGGGTCTTGGCGATCATCGTCATGCTGGCGGGCATCGGCGCGATGCTCGCGCTGCCTATCGCGCAATATCCCGACGTCGCGCCGCCGCAGGTCACGATCCGCGCCAGCTATCCCGGCGCGTCGGCCGATACGATCCAGAACTCGGTCACGCAGATCGTCGAGCAGTCGCTGACCGGCATCGACGGCCTGATCTATTTCCAGTCGCAATCGAGCTCACGCGGGCAGGTCGCGATCACCGCCACCTTCGACAAGGGCGTCGACCCCGACATCGCGCAGGTGCAGGTGCAGAACCAGGTCCAGGCGTCGATCGCGCGGTTGCCGCAACAGGTGCAGCAGCAAGGTTTGGTCGTCCGCAAGTCGAACCCGGACTTCCTGATGATCGTCGGCGTCTATGACGAGACCGACCGGCTGACGGGCCGCGATGTGTCCGACTTCCTCGTCTCGACGCTCCAGGAGCCGCTCGGGCGGACGCCGGGCGTGGGCGACACCACCGTGTTCGGGTCGCAATACGCGATGCGCGTCTGGCTGGATCCGGCCAAGCTCGCGGGCGTCCAGCTGATGCCGAGCGACGTGGTCGCCGCGATCCGGTCGCAGAACACCGAGGTCGCGGCGGGCGAGCTCGGCGGTCAGCCGCAGCCGCTGACCAATCTCCTGAACGTCCAGGTCACCGCCCAGTCGCGGTTCCAGACCCCGCAGCAATTCCGCGACATCATCCTGAAGACATCGCCGTCCGGGGCGACCGTCAGGGTGTCGGACGTGGGGTGGGTCGAGCTGGGCGCGGAGAACTTCCTGCCGCTGACCCGCATCAACCGCCATCCCGGCGCGGGGATCGCGATCAACCTCGCACCGGGCGCGGACGCGCTCGAGACCGCCGACCTGGTCAAGGCTCAGGTCGAAGCCGCGGCCAAGTCTTTTCCGGCCGGGCTGACCTTCGGCTACGCCAACGACTCGACCGCCTTCATCAAACTGTCGATCGAGGAGGTCGCCAAGACGCTGGTCGAGGCGGTAATCCTCGTCGTGGTCGTCATGTTCGTCTTCCTCCAGAGCTGGCGGGCGACGTTGATCCCGACGATCGCGGTGCCCGTCGTGCTGCTGGGTACGCTCGCGGTCTTCTATCTGTTCGGCTTTTCGATCAACACGTTGACGCTATTCGGGCTGGTGCTCGCGATCGGGCTGCTCGTCGACGACGCGATCGTGGTGGTCGAGAATGTCGAGCGCTTGATGGACGAGGACCCCGAGCTGAGCCCACGCGACGCGACGATCAAGTCGATGGAGGAGATCACCGTCGCGCTGGTCGCGATCGGGCTGGTGCTGTCGGCGGTGTTCCTGCCGATGGCGTTCTTCGGCGGATCGACGGGCGTCATCTACCGCCAGTTCTCCGTCACGATCGTGTCGGCGATGCTGTTGTCGGTCGCGGTCGCCGTGATCCTGACCCCCGCGCTGACCGCCAGCCTGCTCAAGCGAAAAGAACGCGACGAGGCGGGCGATCCGGTTCGCGAAGGCTGGACGGCGCGCAAGTTGCCTCGGGTCGCCGGGGCGACCGCGCGCGCGCGCGACTGGTTCAACCGGACGTTCGACCGGGGCGTCGACAAGTATGTCGCCGGCGTCAGGGTGCTGGTCGCCCGCAAGTGGCTGTTCCTGCTGATCTATGCCGGCACCGTGGCGTTGCTCGCGGTGTTGTTCCTGCGGCTGCCGACGGGGTTCCTGCCCACGGAGGACCAGGGCAACGCGATCGTCCAGTTCCAGCTGCCCCCGGGCGCGACCCAGGGCCGCACCTATCCGGTCCAACGCCAGGTCGAGGATTATTTCTTCACGCACGAAAAGGCCAACACCTCCGTCATGTTCACCGTGTCGGGCGGCGGCGGCGGCGGGGCGGCGGGACAGAATACCGGCCAGGGGTTCATCAATTTTCGCGACTGGTCGCTGCGCGAGGGCGAGGAGAACGGCGCGGAGGCGATCGTCGCGCGCGCCTCGGCGGCGCTGCGGGGGATCAGGGACGCGCAGGTGTTCGCGCTCGCGCCGCCCGCGATCCGGGGGCTCGGCCAATCCAACGGCTTCACCGTCCAGCTCCAGAATACCGGCGGCCTGTCCGCCGCCGAATTCAAGGCGGCCGCCGCCAAGCTGCTCGCCGCGGCCCGCGCCGACCCGGCACTGGCCGCGGTGCGCCAGACCGAGCTTCCCGACGTGGGCACGCTGAACGTGAACAGCGACGCGCAGAAGATCGCCGCGCTCGGGCTGAACCAGGCCGACGTCAACAGCACGCTGGCGATCGCCTGGGGCGGTCAGTACGTCAACGATTTCGTCGATCGCGGACGCGTCAAGCGCGTCTACGTCCAGGGCGACGCGCCCTACCGGGACAGCCCGGACGACATCGACCAATGGTTCGTCCGGGGCGGATCGAACCAGATGGCGCCCTTCTCCGCCTTCGCGCGGTCGAGCTGGAGCCAGGCACCGACCACCTTGGCGCGGTTCAACGGCATTCCCTCCTACGAATTGCAGGGCTCGTCGGCCCCGGGACGGAGTTCGGGCGAGGCGCTTGCGCGGATACGCGAGCTGCAGGCCGCTATCCCCGGCACCTCGATCGCGCTGTCGGGCCTGAGTTTTCAGGAGGCGCTGTCTTCGGGCCAGGCCCCGATCCTGTACGGGTTGTCGCTGCTCGTCGTGTTCCTGTGCCTCGCCGCGCTTTATGAAAGCTGGTCGATCCCGGTCGCCGTGCTGCTCATCATCCCGCTCGGGCTCGTCGGCGCGGTCGTCGCGGTAACGTTGCGTGGGCTGATCAACGACGTGTATCTCCAGATCGGGTTGCTGACGACGATGGGCTTGGCGGCCAAGAACGCGATCCTGGTGATCGAGTTCGCCGAACAGGCCGAGAAGAAGGGTGCCAGCGTCATCGACGCCGCGCTGGAAGCGGCGCGCCTGCGGCTGCGGCCGATCCTGATGACCTCGCTCGCCTTCATCTTCGGCGTGCTGCCGCTCGCCATCTCGACGGGCGCGGGCGCGAACAGCCGCATCGCGATCGGCACGGCGGTGATCGGGGGGATGCTGACCGCGACGATCCTGGCGATCTTCTACATCCCGTTCTTCTTCATCCTCGTCCGCCGCGGCGTGCGCGACGGCCTCGCCAAGATGAGGGGCAAGCCGACCGGCTTCCAGGGCAAGCGCGCCGAGCCGGAGGCGAAGCCGGTATGAGTGTCGTTTCGCTCGACCCCTCGATCCGTCATGCCGGACTTGTTCCGGCATCCATCGTTGCACGATCCTGGCAAGAGCGGCGTACGCACACCGATGGACCCCGGAACAAGTCCGGGGTGACGAAGAAGGGATCGAGGTACCTTACGCTGCTCCTCGGTCTCGCCCTGGCCGGCTGCTCGATGGATCCCCGGCTCGCCAGGCCCGAGCCGCCGGTGCCGCCCTCCTGGCCCGTGGGCGACGCCTATCTCCGGCAATCGGAGGCGACGCTGCCCGCGATCACCTACCGCGAAATGTTCCGCGACCGGCGGCTGCAGGCGATCATCGAACAGGCGATCGTCAACAACCGCGACCTGCGCATCGCGGTCGCCAACATCCGCTCGGCGCGCGCGCTTTACCGTATCCAGCGCGCCGACCGCTTCCCACGCGTCGATGTTACGGGCCGCTACCAATATTCGGACGGCGGCGGTGGTGGTGGCACCGTCACCGGCAACAACGGCGGGACCAGCACCGGCGGGACTGGGACAGGGACAGGCGGTACCGGAACCGGCACGGGGGGCAGCACCAACCCCGGCGGCGCTGGCGGGAACACCGGCACGGTCACCGGCGGCGGCGGGGGCAGCCTGTTCCAGGCCAACATCGGCGTGACCGCGTTCGAAATCGACCTGTTCGGCCGCGTCGCTTCGCTGACCCGCGCCGCCCAGCAGCGCTATTTCGCGCAGGAGGCCGCCGCGCGCGCCACGCGGCTGATCCTGGTCGGCGACATCGCCCAAGGCTGGCTGACCTACGCCGCCGACCTGTCGCTGCTCCGCGTGGCCGAGCGTACGGCTCAGAGCGCGGAGTCGAGCGTTCGCCTGACGCGCGCGCGGCTGGAAGGCGGGATCGTGCCCCGGTCCGACCTGACGCAGGCGCAGCAGGTCCTCGCTACGGCGCAAGCCGACCTGGCCGAACAGCGCACCTTCGTCGCGCAGGACGTCAATGCGGTGACCCTCCTCGTCGGAGCGAGCGTCGATCCCACCCTCCTTCCCGCCTCGATCGAGGAAGCCGCGCCGACGCTGGCGGTCCTCCCCGCCGGGCTCGACAGCCGCGTGCTGCTGCGCCGTCCCGACGTGGTCCAGGCCGAGTATGATCTCCGCGCCACCAACGCCGAGATCGGCGCGGCGCGTGCGGCGCTGTTCCCGCGCATCTCGCTGACGGGCATCCTGGGCTTCGCGAGCAATGCGCTCGGCCGCCTGTTTACCGGCGACGCGTTCAGTTATTCGGTATCGCCGACCGCGAGCTATTCGATCTTCCGCGCGGGCGCGGCGCGCGCCAATGTCGAGTTCTCCCGCGCTCAGCGCGACGCCGCGCTGGCGGGCTACGAGCGCGCGATCCAGATCGCCTTTCGCGAGGTCGCCGACGCGCTCGCGCGGCAGGGCACGATCGCCGAACAGCTTCGCGCCAGCCAGCTGCTGGTGAACGCGACGGACGAAACGCTCCGCCTCAACGATGCGCGCTACCGGGGCGGGATCGACACGTTCCTGACGCTGCTCGACGCGCAGCGTTCCGCCTACACCGCGCAACGCACCTTCGTGGCGACGCAGCTCGCGGCGGCCACCAACCGCGTCGCGCTCTACCGTGCGCTCGGCGGCGACGCGACCCTGGAGACGACCGCGACCGGACCGGTGCCCGTCAGCGCATCGGGCGCGCGCCGCACCGACGAGCCGCTTCCCGTGCCTTCGCCCACGCCTGAAGCACCACGCCGCCGCCCTTGACGGACGTGGGTCGCGGGTCGAGGATGCGGCCATGTCGACCACCCCGCCCGATCCCGCCGCGCTGTTCCGCACCATGATCGGCGAATGGGAGAAGCTGACCAACTCGGTCGGCGGGCAGAGTTTCCGGACCGACGAGATGGCGCACCTGATCGGCGGTGCGAGCAACGCGTCGGCGCAGGCGCAGGCCGCGTTCCATGGCCTGATGGAGCGAGCGCTCGCCGCCGCCAACATGCCCAGCCGCGGCGAAGTGGAGGACCTGTCCGCCCGCCTCGCCCGCATCGAAGGCGCGCTGTTCCGCATGGAAGCCAAGATCGACGCGCTTGGCCGGAGTGCACCGGACAAGCCGGTCTCGACCGGTCCGACCCGCGGCCGCAAGCCGCCGGTGCCGGCCGAGGGGTGAAGGTAATGTCGTTTGCCCACCACCGTCACCCCGGACTTGTTCCGGGGTCCATCGCTGGGCGTACTCGGACGGCTGCGGGTCGGTACAACGATGGATGCCGGAACAAGTCCGGCATGACGGAGTAAGGGATGGCCACCGCTCCCGGACCCGACCTCCTCGATATCGCCAGGCGCGAGTTCGAACGGGCCATGGCGCGCAACATCAAGGGGCTCGGCTATTTCACCTCGCCCGCCCCGGTGCTCGGCGTCAGCGCCAAGGAGGTGCTGATCGAGCGCGGCACCATGCGGCTCTACCGCTACCGCCCGCGCGTCGACGACGTCTATCGCGTGCCGATCCTCCTCGTCACGGCGACCACCAATCGCGGCTACATCTTCGACATGGTGCCCGGCCAAAGCCTGATCGAGTACCTGCTCGACGCCGGCTTCGACGTGTTCATGCTCGACTGGGCCCCGCCCCGCGCCGACGAGAAAGCGCTGACGCTCGAAAGCTACGTCCTCGACTTCCTGCCGCAGGCGGTCGCCCGCATCGCCGCCGAGACCGGCCAGCCCGACGTAAGCGTCATAGGATATTGTTTTGGCGGCGTACTCTCGCTTTTATGGGCGGCCCTGGAGGGAGGAGGCAAGCTCGCCAATCTCGTCACCTTCACCACCCCCGTCGATTTCTCGCGCTTGGCCATGTTCCAGGCCTGGGCCGACCGGCGGTTTTTCGATGTCGACCGTCTGGTCGACACGTTCGGCAATTGTCCGGGCGATTACCTCTATACCGCCTTCGACATGCTCCGCCCCGGCACCCGCGCGACCACGATCGCGCGCGTGTACGAAGGGCTGCATGACGACGAATATGTCCGCTCCTTCCGCATGTTCGACCGCTGGGCCACCGACATCCTCCCGCTCGCGGGCGAGTATTTCCGTCAAACGGTCAAGCTGCTGTTGCGGGAGAACCGGCTGATTCACGGTACGCTCGAGTTGGGCGGGCGTCGGATCGACCTCCGCGCCATCACCGCGCCTTTTCTCCATGTCGCCGCGCAGCACGATCATATCGTCCCCACCGAGGCGTCCGCGCCCCTCCTCGGCATGGTCGGCGCGACCGACAAGGAAGAAGTCGTGCTCAAGGGCGGGCATGTCAGCCTGGTCGCGGGCGGCAACGCGGTGAAGCGGCTATGGCCGAAGCTCGACCAGTGGCTGGGGGTTCGATCGACATGAGCCACCGCGTCCGCCGCTTCGAGCCCGCCGACCGCATGGGTATGGCCGCCTTCGCCGCCGCGCTGCCCGAACACGACCTGCTTTTTCTCGGCCGCGACCTGCGCCACCCGCGCGTCGTCGAAGCATGGCTCGCCGCGATCGCAGAGGGCTGGATCGACAGCCTCGTCGCCCAGGATGATGAAACGGGCGCGCTGATCGGCACGGCCGCGCTCGTCCGCGATCCGCTGGGCTGGAGCCCGCATGTGGGCGAGGTACGGCTGCTCGTCGCCGCCGACCGGCGCGGCGCGGGGCTAGGCCGCGATCTTCTGGAGGGCGTGTTCGCCATCGCCGGCGAGCGCGGGCTGACCAAGCTGACCGCGCGGATGACCCCGGACCAGACGGGCGCCGTCACGTTGTTCGAAAGTTTAGGGTTTCGGGGCGAAGCCCTGCTCCGCGATCACGTATGCAGCCCGGCCGGCGAGTTGTTCGACCTTGCCATCCTGTCCTACGATGCGGGGCGGGTCGCGGCACGCAACGAAGCCTTCGGTGTGGATTGAACTATTTCATGCTGCAATGCATTACAATCATATGACAGCAAGCCCTACCATGGCGACCGCCATTCACGAGCCCCGCGCGGCCGATCAAGTTCGTCCCCCGTCCGCCTTCCTCGCGCTGACCGAGCTGCCGCGCGCGCTCGCGGAGCTGGGATCGCTGGCCGCCGCCGTCGGTCCGCTCATGGCCGCCGCGCCGCTTGGTGACGGACACCCGGTGCTCGTACTTCCCGGCTTCATGACCGGCGACGCATCGACGGGGGTGCTCCGCCGCTTCCTGACCCGGCTGGGCTACGACGCACGGGCGTGGGACCTGGGCCGCAACCTCGGCCCCCGCGCGATCGGGCGCGAGGGCGAGCACCTTGTCGCCAAGTTGCGCGAAGTTCACCAAGAGACCGGCCGGACGGTCAGCCTCGTCGGTTGGAGCCTCGGCGGCGTCATGGCGCGGCTCGTTGCGCGACGCGCGCCCGACACGGTGCGCCAGGTGATCACGCTCGGATCACCCTTCGCAGGGTCGCCTCGCGCCACCAACGTCTGGCGATTGTACGAGGCGATGACCGGCCAGAAGATCGATGATCCGCATACGCGCGGCCAACTCGCCGAAAGCGCGGCGCCGCCGCCCGTGCCGTCGACCGCGATCTACAGCCGCGAGGACGGCGTGGTCGCATGGCAGAACTGCCGCGAGCCCGTTACGCCCACGACCGAGAATATCGAGGTGCATGGCAGCCATTGCGGGCTCGGCGTCAACCCGTCGGTGCTGTTCGCGGTCGCCGACCGGCTCGCCCAGCCCGAGGACGCCTGGACACCCTTCGAGCGGCGCGGGTTCGGCCGGATCGTATATCCGCAGGTCGGGCACGCCTGATCGGCGAGGCGGTGCGTTCGACGTCCGGACGACACACCCGGGTCGATCGGCCGAAGCAAAGATTGACACGGTTGCTCTCGTGCAGGATCAGCCCGGCCCAAGACCGTGATGGTCAAGGGGAAACGGAATGGTTCGCGCTCGAGTGGCACAGGTCATGCGTGCGGTCGCGCGGCGGATCGAAGGTGCCGCTCCCGACTTCGTCAGCCAGCTGAGCGACGATACCCGGAAGATCATCGACGCGTGCCGACCGTTCACCATGACGTCGGTCGAACGGCTGGAGGCGCTGATCGAAGCGGTGCGGTACGTCGACGCGCGGGGCATCCCGGGCGCCGTCGTGGAATGCGGTGTGTGGCGCGGCGGGAGCAGCATGGCGGCGATGCTCGCCAGCGGCGCGCCCGGCCGCGAGTTCTACCTGTACGACACGTTCGACGGCATGTCCGAGCCGACCGGCGCGGACCGCGAAAGAGGTTCCGGCGCCTCGGCCGCCGATATGCTTTCCACGGCGGATGGCGACGATCTCGTCTGGGCCAGGGCGGGGTTGGACGAGGTACGGCGCAACGTTGCGTCGACCGGGTATCCCGCCGATCTGATCCATTACGTCGCGGGGAAGGTCGAGGACACGATCCCGGGCGTGGCACCACCCCTGATCGCCGTGCTCCGCCTCGACACCGACTGGTACGAATCCACCAAGCACGAACTCGCTCAGCTTTATCCCCGCCTGCAGCCCGGCGGCGTTCTGATCATCGACGATTACGGCCACTGGGACGGCGCGCGCAAAGCCGTCGACGAGTATTTCGCGGACAGCCCGATCTTGCTGAACCGCATCGACTATACCGGGCGGGTTGCCATCAAGGCGTAAGGCGGCGGCCTGCGAGCCGCTGGGAAGGACGCAACGCCCCCTCCCAAGCGTAAGCGAGAGGGGGCGCCGGGATCGTTAGGACTGGCCGCCGCGCATGCCGCTGACGGCGTCGCGGCCGAACTGCATGATCAGCTCGCCGATCTCGCGCGCCTGCGTCATCGACCTGGTGCTCTGCTCGCGCAGGTAGTCGCCCTGGATGCGCATGACGTCCGACAGGTCCTTGGCCTGCGCGGCGCGGCGCATGGCGTCGAACGCCTCCTGCGTGTTGTTCTGGGCCTGGTCGATCATCTTGACGCCGATCTGCGAGGTGTTCTCCGCGACCTTCTGACCGCCGGCGCGCATCGCCTCGCCCGCGCGCTTGGCCGGCTCGACCACCTGTTCGCTGAAGGCTCCTTGCGCCTTTTGCGCGCCGTCGCGCATGCGATCGGCGGCGGCGCCCGCGGCGGCTCCGGCGTTCGCGCCAATCTCCCCGCCCTGCTTCTCGTTCGTCTCGGCCATCGTCGTTCTCCTCAGCGGTTAGCCGGCCTTCTTGATCTATGTGCCGGCTTGGTTTCGTTCGCTTCAACCGGCGGCGCGGCGGTTGGTTTCACGACGGCCGGACGCGTCGCCGCGAACGTCTCGCCGAGCGCACCGGCCTTCTCCGCTTCAGGTGGTCACGCGGAGCCGGTTCCGTCCCTCGGCCTTGGCGCGGTACAGCGCCTCGTCGGCCATGCGCAGGACCGTCGCGCGCGTGACGCCCGCGGCGACGGGGGCGAGCCCGACGCTGGTGGTCACGCCCAGCATCCCACCCGGCACCGGCACCGACAGGGTTTCGACCGTCCGGCGCAACCGCTCGCAGACCGCTGCGGCGTTTTGGAGGTCGGCACCGGGCAGCAGCACGCCGAACTCCTCGCCCCCGAGCCGCGCGATGAGGTCGCCGTCGCGCAGGGACCCGCGCGCGCACTGGCCGACCGCGACCAGTACGCGGTCGCCGGCGTCGTGCCCGTGCCGGTCGTTGACCAGCTTGAAATGATCGAGATCGATGATCGCCACGCAGCCGGCCTCACCGCCATCGCCGCTTCCGCCCGCGCTTTCGCCCAGCATGCGGTCGAGCGCGGTGTCGAACGCGCGTCGGTTGGCGAGCCCCGTCAACGGATCGGTCGCCGCGGCGCGCGCCAACTCGCCTTCCACGTTCTTTCGCCCTTCGATGTCGCGGATGGCGCTGACCGCGCCCACCACCCTGCCCGTCTCGTCGCGAATGCCGCGGGTGTGGATCTCGAACCAGCGCACCTCGCCCGATGCGGTGATCGCGCGGCATTCGGCGATTTCCGTGCCGTCCGGGTCCGCCAGCGCGGCCCGGTGCGCGCGCGTGACGATGTTCTGGTGTTCGGGCGTCACCAGCTCCACCGCCCGCCGCCCGACCACCGCCGCCGGCGTATACCCGCTCAGTTGCGCGATGGACGGCGAGGCGTAACCGACGACGCCGTCGAGATCGACGTTGAGGACGATGTCCGAACTGTGGTCGGCCAGTAGACGGTACCGCGCCTCGCTCTCGCGCAATCGGTCGAACACCGCGCGGCGATGCCGCAACTCGGCCGCGACCGGCAGGACGGTCAGCAACGTCACGGCGAGGTAGAACAGGAGGAACTGGGCGCGGAACGCCGAGTCCTCGTGGATCAGCATCACCGGACCCGAGCCGTAAGCGGTCAGCGTTCCGCCGACCGCGGCAATAATGAGCACGGCCGATGCAGCGCCGATCCGGCCGATGCGGAAAGTGGCCACGATCGCCGGCAGCACCGGCAGGAATAGCAGCGGCAGCGTATCCTGCGCGAATACGGCCACTGCGACGCCCGCCACGAGCCCGAGCAGTCCCGCCGCCTCCAGTCGCCGCTCACGCGACGCCGCCCGCGTCCAACGCCCGACGGCGCCCGATGCGAACAGAGCGAAGATCGGTGCCGCGGTCACGTTGCCCAGGCCATGCCCCGTGAACCAGAGCAGCATGTTCGATCCGAACGGCGTTCCGGTCGCGCTCGCGACGACCGCCGCCGCCAACGGCGCGCTCGCGCCCGGAGCCACGACCCCGACCGCCAGTACGAGCCGGGCCAGGCTGCCGAGCGAGTTCAGCGGGTCGCGCGGAAGCCGGAACCGCTCGATCAGCAGGGCCGCGATCAGGCCTTCGAGCATGTTCAGCGCCGCCAGCATCGGTGCCGCCGCCGGGCCGGCGCCGACGGTGGCAGTGGCGGTCATGCTGGCGCAGGCGCACAGCAGGAGTATGCCGAACCAGTGGCGACGCGGGGAGACGATCAGCCCGGCGATCAGTACCGAACTCGCCAACCACAACACCGCGACGCCGCCGCCGAAACGCGTCAATCCGATCGTGGCGGTCGCGACGGCCAAATACGCCGCGCCCGTCACGATCGCGGTTCGCCCGATCCTCAGCTGCACGGCGACCATTACCCCGATCTAGACCGAAGTCGGTGAAGATCGGGTTAGCCTTGTCGAACGGCGCCGGGCCGTTCAGGCCACCGTTTGCTTTTCCGCATGGTCGTGTTGATCGTTGGCGCCGATTACGCCGACCATGTGGCGATAGGACAGCTCCGTTCCCGCCCAGGCCGTGACGCCGACCAGCCCCGCCGTCAGCAGGCTGAGCGCGAACGCGGCATTGCCCGGCGATTGGTCGCCGTCGTTCCGTCGCGCCAGCAGGCTCGCGCTCGCAAGGCCGATCGCCAACGGGTTGCCATAGGCGTGGAGCCTGCCTGTCTTCTTCTCGCGCGCGCGCTTGATCGTGAAATAATCGACCGCGCCGACCGCTCCAGCCGTCAAACCGGTGACGACGCCCGCGCCGAGCAGCCACCGGGATGCGCGCGACCAGAACGGATCGGCCGTCCGCCGCGCGACCACGTCGCTCGCCACCGCGCCTGTCAGAAACGCGATCGGGTAGGGCACGATTATCGGGTGGATCGGATGTCCGCCGATCGCCGCCGTGCTCGGCACGCCGCGGATCGGATGATCGCGGTCGCCGTCGACTGGATTCACTACGTCATTGAATTTCGTGACCGCCGCCGACGCCATGGAGATGCCTTTGAAAAGAATGTCGTAGCCCGTCCAACGACGGTGCGCGGCTCGCGTTCCCCTTTTCCGTGCAACACCCCACGATCGGATGCGTTGGTTGATCATGATTCAGACGACGGCGGCGCGGCGGACCGACCCCTATCCGATCATCTCAGCTCCGGCTCGGCCGCCTTACCCCGGGATCGTCGAAGCGGTTCGCGCCCTCGCGCGCGGATGGAACCAGGCCAACGGCCCGGAGACTTTCCCCGCCGACCGGCTGGACGCGCTGAACGCGGCGGGCGCGTTGACCGGCTTTACGACGGTGCCGTCGGTCGAGGCCGTCGATACGCTGGACCGGGTGCTGCGGCTGGTCGGCGGGGCCGATCTAAGCCTCGGCCGCATTTATGAAGGGCACGTCAACGCCGCGCAGCTCGTGGACGCCTACGGCGATGACGGGCAGCGCGCCTTCCTGGCCGGGGGCCGCGTGGCGGGAGTCTGGAACACCGAACCCGCGCCGGGCATGACGATCGCGCCGGCCGGCGACGGCCGGTGGCGGCTGGGCGGAGCCAAGAGCTTCGCCACCGGCGGCGGCCACATCGACGCGGCGTTGATCACCGCCGGGCTCCCGGATGGCGGCAAGCAGTTGGTGTTGGTCGACATCGCCGACCACGCCGACCGGTCCGACAACGGCGCGTGGCGCGTGCGCGGGATGCGCGCGACCGGCAGCGGCCTGTACGATTTCGACGGGTTGATCGTCGGCCCGGACGCGCTGATCGGCGCGCCCGGGGATTACGAACGCGAACCCCGTTTCAGCGCGGGCGCGTGGCGCTTCACCGCGGTCCAACTCGGCGCGGTCGAGGCGCTGGTTCGTCACTTGCGCGACCATCTCGTCCGGACCGGCAAAGGCGACGATCCGGTCCAGCGCCGCCGCTTCGCCGACTGCGTGGTCGCGGCGCGGAGCGCGGGTATGTGGGTCCGCCGCGCCGCGCGTATGGCGGAGGCGGCGGATCCGCGCGCCGTTCCCTTCGTGCTCATGACGCGCGGCGTCGTCGAGGAGGCGGGGCTGCTCGTCATGGACGCGGCCGCGCGCGGCGTGGGTACCGCATCCTTCTTCGAAGACAGCCGGATCGACCGCATCACCCGCGATCTCGGCCTCTATCTGCGCCAACCCGCTCCCGACCAGGCGCGCGACCGGGCCGCCGCCGCCTGGCTCGACGCGGACCGCTGGGGCGACGAGCCGGGCGAGGAGCCCTGGTGGTGAGCGGACGGCGCGAGCGGTCGATCGCGCCCGACTATTTCGAACGGCTCTACCGCGAGAAGGGCGATCCCTGGGGTTTCGAGACCAGCCCCTACGAGGCCGCCAAATACGACCGCACGCTCGCCGCCCTGCCCCGCTCCAGCTACGCCGACGCGCTGGAGGTGGGATGCGCCAACGGCGTGCTGACCGCGCGGCTGGCCCCGCGCTGCGACCGGCTGCTGGCGGTCGACGTATCCCCCACCGCGCTCGCCGCCGCGCGAACGCGCTGCGCCGATCTGCCGCATGTCGCCTTCGAGCTGCGACCGATGCCCGGCGAGGCGCCCGCGGGTACGTTCGACCTGATCCTGCTGTCGGAGGTCGTTTATTACCTCGACGGCGACGACATCGCGCGGCTGGCGGCGTGGCTAACCGGCTCGGCGCGGCCGGGCGGCCACCTCCTCCTCGTCCACTGGACCGGCGAGACCGACTATCCCCGCTCCGGCGACGATGCGGTGCGCGAGCTGCTGGGGCACCTCGGCGACGCGGTCCTTGTGGTCCAAAGCGACCGACGACCGGAATACCGGCTCGATCTGTGGAGCCGCCGCTGACGCCGACCGGAGCGCGCGAATGCGGTCGCGCGCCTCGGCGATGGCGGCGGGCAGCGTGCGGAAAGTGAGCCGGTCCCCCGCGTCCGCACGCGAGGGGGCGAGTGCGGCGTCCACCCGGTACGTCTCGTGCAGCGGCGCGTCCTCGCTCTGAAGGATCCACCCGGCGACGGTATCCGCCATGCCGCCCGGCGCGCGGCCGGCGGGACGGCAGGAGGTGAATACGCGCACGTCGATCGGGTGCCTGACAAACCCGCCATGCGCGCGCACGCGGTCGAACAGCGCGCGGTCTTCGGCCACGGGCGGGAACGGTGCACCGCCGATCCGGCGATAGACGCCCATCGTCAACGCGATACTTGCCCCGCCCTCGTAATAGTGGCGCGGCCATGGATCGTGGCGTTCGGGTTCGGCCCGCGCGCGCAGCCAGTCGAGCGCGGTGTAGTAACGCCCGAGCGCGTTCAGCCGCGCGATCGCCGCCGCGCCCAGCGCCGCGCGTCCCGCACGCGCCGTGAAAGCGCGCCCCGCCACCGCGTCGATGCCCGCCGCCAGGTGCCGGGCGTTGCGCGCGATCCAGTCGGGCGCGACGGCGGTGTCGGCGTCGGTCGACAACAGCAGGTCGCCCTCGTCCCGCAACTCGGCCGCGGCCGCGTCGAACGCCAGCCGCCGCGCCCATCCCGCATGTCGCCTGCCGGCGGGCAGCGCCACCGCCGACCAGCGCAGGCGCGCATGACGCAGCCGGGTGCGCGCGAGCAAGGCGGCCGTGCCGTCCGTGCAATCATTGGCGAGCGCCACGATCGTTACCCGACCGGGATGGAACGCCGCCGCGCGGTCAAGGGCCGCCAGGCACCCGCCGATCTCGTCTTCCTCGTTCTTGACCGGCACGGCGACGGCGACGGCGGGCTCGGCGCTCAAGGAAGCGCTCGAAAGGCTTGGTCGGTGACGGTCGTCATGTGCGGTCGGCCTTTCTCGCTCCGACGTAGGTCGCTCGACCGCCGAGGCATAGTATGCGGGTGCAGGGCCCGGCGCGGTCCTTCGATCGTTGAGGGCCGATGTTCATGCTACGGGCGTCTTTCCCGACCTACGACGTCGTGATCCCATCGCACAATCGTGCCCACGTGGTCGGTGACGCGGTCGCGAGCGTCCTTGCCCAGAGCCGTCCGGCGTCCCGGATCGTGGTGGTCGACGACGCCTCGGACGACGACGGCGTGGACGTGATCCGATCTCTCGCGCGCGCGCATCCGTCGGTCGTCCCGCTCGCCCTGCCCCGCAACGGCGGCGCGTCCGCCGCGCGCAATGCCGGGATCGCGGCGTGCGGGGCGGAGTGGACCGCGTTCCTCGATAGCGACGATCTCTGGCTGCCGGACGCAGCTGCCGCCCTGCTCGGCGCGGGCGAGCGCGATGATCTCGACGTCGTGGTCGGCGACTTCGCGCGTGTCGAACGGAACGGCGCGGTCGGCCCGCGCGAGCGCGGCTGGGACGGCGGCGACATCCGCGCCGCGCTTCGGGAGCGGAACGTGCTGGGCACGAGCTGGTCGATCGTGCGCCGCCGGACGGTCCACGCGGCCGGCGGTTGGGATCCGAGCTTTCGCACCTGCGAGGACTGGCGCTTCTTCGTCGACGTCGCCGCGACGGGCGCACGCTTCGGCCGGATGGACGCGCTCGTCGCCCACTACCGCACGGCGGCGGGCGAGCGACTGATCGCCGACGACGCGGACCTCGCCGCCGGGCGGCTGCGCATGCTCGCGCATCCCTACCTCATGGCCGACGAGCCCGCGCTCACCATATAGGCGCACATGACGACCACACCTCCGCGCGCCGGCGCGCCCGTGCCCACCGGCCGCCTGTCGCGCCTTGCCCGCCTGGGCGGCATGGCGGGCGGCGTCGCCGGGTCGATGCTGGTCGACGGGGCGAAGCGGGTCGTGCGCGGCGAGCGGCCCGCGATCGGCGACCTGCTGCTCACCCCCGCCAACGCCAGGCGGGTGGCGGACCGACTTGCGAGCATGCGCGGCGCGGCGATGAAGATGGGGCAGCTCCTGTCGATGGACGCGGGCGAGCTGTTTCCGCCCGAGCTCGCCGACATCATGGCCCGCCTGCGCGCCGACGCCGATCCCATGCCCGCGCGCCAGCTCCACGGCGTGCTGGACGCGGAGTGGGGCGTGGGCTGGCGCGACCGGTTCGCGACCTGGTCCGATCGTCCGATCGCCGCCGCCTCGATCGGCCAGGTCCACCGCGCGCGCACCCGCGACGGCCGCGATCTGGCGGTCAAGGTCCAGTATCCCGGCGTCCGCGACAGCATCGACGGCGACATCGACAACCTCGCCTCCCTGCTTCGCCTGTCGCGCGTCGTTCCCGACACGTTCGACGTCGCGCCGCTGCTGGCCGAGGCCAAGCGCCAGCTGCGCGACGAGGCCGACTATCTGCTCGAGGCGGAGCACCTTACCCGCTTCGGCGCGCTGCTGGCGGGCGACCCCGCCTTCGTCGTGCCGGTGGTCCAGCCCGACCTGACCACCCCCGCCGTGCTGGCCATGTCGTTCATCGACGGCTCGCCGATCGAGACCCTGACCGCCGCGTCCCAAACCGAGCGCGACCGCGTCGTGACCTCGCTCGTCGAGCTCACCTTGCGCGAACTGTTCGAATGGAACCTGATCCAGACCGACCCGAACTTCGCGAACTTCCGCTACGATCTGCGGGCCCGAAAAATTGTGCTCCTCGATTTTGGCGCGACCCGGGCGATGGCGGCGGACGTCGCCGACGCGCACCGGGCGGTGGCGCGCGCGGCGCTGTCCGGCGACCGCGACGAGGCCCGCCGGGCGCTGCTGACGGCCCGGCTGTTCGATCCGGCCGCCCCGCCCCCCTACCGGGAAGCGGTGCTCGACATGTTCGAGCTGATCGCCGCCGCGCTTCGGAAGGACGCCGTATTCGACTTCGGCGACAACGGGCTCACGTTGGCGCTCCGCGACCGCGGCCTGGCGCTCGCGGCCGAGCGCAAGCTGTACGGCCTGCCCCCGATCGACACGCTGTTCCTGCAGCGCAAGGCGGGCGGCATGTTCCTGCTCGCCAGCCGCCTCAAGGCGCGCGTGCCGGTACGCGCCATGCTGGAGCGGCATCTCTAGTCCCGCATCGCGTCGATGAACGCGCGGAGCGCCGCGCTCATCTGCCGCCGGCTCGGATAATACAGGTAATTGGGCGCGACTCGGACCGACCAGTCGACGAGCACTTCGACCAACGTTCCGTCCGCCAACCACGCCGCCGCCTGCGGCTCCGATAGGCACGCCAGCCCTATGCTGCCGAGCGCGGCGTCGCGAGCGCGACCTCTCGCCCGTCCCGCTCAAACGGCCAGCAGTGGATCTGCCCGGACGACATGTAGCGGTAGACGAGGGACCGGTGGTCGAGCAGATCCTCCGGCAATTCCGGGCCGTCCGTCCCCGCGATATACGCCGGCCAGACGACCACGACCGTGCGGACCGGCCCGCCCAAGCGCACTGACGCGATCACCGCGAGAACGACCGGGTCGGTCCAAGTATCACGGTCCATTGCTGACTGAGGCTCATAGGCTCATGCCGCCGCGTGCTAGTGCCAATGGCGCAAACACGCCATCTTCCGTCCGACATGAACAGGAAGATGCCCATGACGCTTGACCGTTACCGCCCGCTTGGCCGCTCGGGCCTCATCGTCAGCCCGCTGGCGCTCGGCACCATGACGTTCGGTACGGGCGGCTGGGGCTCGGACGAGGCCGCCTCGCGCGCCATCTACGACGCATACGTCGGTGCGGGCGGCAACTTCATAGACACCGCCGACGTATATGCCAGCGGCGGCGGCGAGGAGATGGTCGGCGGCTTCATCGCCGACGCCAAGGCGCGCGACCGTATCGTGCTCGCGACCAAGTCGGGCTTCCCCTTCGAGCGCGGCCATCCGCATGTCGGCGGCAACGGGGCCAAGCACGTCCGCGCCGCGGTCGAGGGCTCGCTTCGGCGGCTCGGCACCGACCATATCGATCTCTACTGGGTCCATGTCTGGGATCAGGTCACTCCGGCGGAGGAACTGCTGGATACGATGGTAAATCTCGTCCGTGCTGGCCACATCCGTTATTTCGGGCTGTCGAACGTTCCCGCCTGGTACGCGACCAAGATGGCGACGCTCGCCGCCGCCCACGGCCGGCCGGGGCCGATCGCGCTCCAGTTCGAATATTCGCTTGCCGAGCGTGGGATCGAGTATGAGCACGCCGCCGTCGCGCGCGAGTTCGGCATGGGCCTGGTTCCCTGGAGCCCGCTGGCGGGCGGCTTCCTGTCGGGCAAGTACCGGCGCGAGGATGCGCGCGACGGCGAGGCGAACGCGCCCGGCCTGCCCTCGGCAGCGACCGGGGACACGCCGCCGACGGAAGGCGGTCGATTGAACGGGGCGAACCCGTTCGGCGACACCAAGTTCACCGACCGCAACTGGGATATCCTGGACGTCCTGCACGCGGTCGCGGACGAGATCGGCGCGCCGCCCGCGCAGGTCGCGCTCGCCTGGGTCGCGGGGCGGCCGGGCGTCGACTCGACGCTGATCGGCGCTAGCCGTCCCGATCAGGTGGCGGGCAACATCGCCGCGCTCGACGTCGCTCTGTCCCCGGACCAACGCGACCGGCTCGACACGGCGAGCGCCCCGCCGATGATCGCGCCGTTCAGCTTGGCGAGCCCGTTCATCCGCAAGCTCGTGTTCGGCGGAACGGACGTCGCAACGCGTTGAGCAGAATTACCGCATCAGCCCGGCGGCCCGCAACGCGTCCTCGATCACTTGGCCGACACCGCTCGTGGCGGCGGACGCCGGCGGTGCGGCCGTGTCGTTCGCCGGCATGACCTCGGGCACAAGCCGCCTACGGACCGGAGCTTCCGCAGGCTCGCGCCGCACTTCGGCGGCCGCGACCAGTCCCCAGGACCGCGCGATCTCGGCTGTGCTCGACAGCGCGACATCCAGCATGAACGGCCCGGCGACGCCCAATCGGTCTGAACCGCTCGGATCGATTGGTACGCCGTGTCCCATGCCGGCGATGCGCCGCTCCTCGACCGCGATGCGGCCGTCCGCCCCGCGCCAGGTCCGGTGCGTCCATCCTGCGCCGTGCTCGGTCGAGCAGGCAGCCGGATCGAGCCCGTGAACGCCGAGCCATTGCGCGGTCGTCGCGTCCATATTGGCGACGGCCACCGTGTGGTCCGCCGCACCGTGCCACACCGACACGCTCGGCCACGAACCGCGGTAGCCGGCCGACGCGGATCGCACGGCCTGCGCCAATTCCGTCGCATTCCCGCTCGGCGCGCGCATCGCCGCGAGCGCCTCCGGAACCCCGGATGCGCGACCATAGGGCAGCCCGCCGATGATCGCCCCGCCCGCGAACAGCTCGGGATAGGTCGCCAGCATCACCGCCGTCATCGCGCCGCCGGCGGACAAGCCGGTCACGAACACGCGCGCCCGATCGAGCGAATGCTCGGCGACCACCGCCTCCACCATGGCGGCGATCGACTCCGCCTCTCCCCCGCATCGCGCAATGTCGCCGGGCGTGAACCAGTTAAAGCAACCGTTCGGATTATTCCCGCGCGCCTGCTCGGGCAACAGGAGCGCGAAACCCTCGCGCTCCGCCAGCGTCGACCAGCCGGTCCCACGATCATAGCCCGCCGCCGTCTGCGTGCAACCATGCAGCGCCACCACCAGCGGCGCGCCCCGCTGAAGCGAGGGCGGGAGGTATAGCCGACCGCGCAGCTGTCCGGGGTTGGAAGACACGCCCGTTACCTCGGCCAAATGCGAGTCACTCATGCTCGCCGCACCAAACGTTTTGAACCCGGGTAGATCGACCATGCCGTGTCTCCAACCGCGACGTGGATGATTGCACGGTAGTAGGATCAACGAAGTAACGAGCGCATCGTTGCTGCGCTGCACAATAAAAGCCGGGACGATGTAAGTCGAGCTATTTCGACCGGCTGGGGCGGCAGGATTCGAACCTGCGGATGCCGGTACCAAAAACCGGTGCCTTACCGCTTGGCGACGCCCCATCGGCCGGGCCGCGCTTATAGCCGCCCGTCGGCCGGGGGGAAGCCCCTCACCTAAAGCCGGTGAAGCCACCCATGCGGGTCGGCCGCGACGCCGCGCTGGATCGCAAGCAACGCATCGCGGAGCGCGGTCGTGACCGGCCCCGCCCGGCCGCCGCCGATCGTAAAGCGGCCCTGGGCGTCCTGCACCTCGCCGATCGTCGTCACTACGGCCGCGGTTCCGCAGGCGAACGCCTCGGCCAGCCGGCCGCTCGTCGCGTCGGCGCGCCATTGATCGACGGCGTACCGCTCCTCGCGCACTGCGACTCCCAGATCGCGCGCAATCGTCAGCAGCGAGTCGCGCGTGATGCCCGGCAGGATGGTGCCCGTCAGCGGCGGCGTCGCGACCGATCCGTCGTCGAACACGAAGAACAGATTCATGCCGCCTAATTCCTCAACCCAGCGGCGCTCAACCGCGTCGAGGAACACCACCTGATCGCAGCCCTGCGCGATTGCCTCCTTCTGCGCGAGCAGGCTGGCCGCGTAGTTGCCGCCGCATTTGGCCGCGCCCGTGCCGCCCGGCGCGGCGCGGGTGTGGTCGGGGCTGACCCAGCACGATATCGCGCGCTCCCCGCCCTTCCAGTACGCGCCCACCGTCGAGGCGATGACCATGAACAGATATTCGGTCGAGGGCTTCACCCCCAAAAACACTTCGCTCGCGATCTGGAACGGCCGCAGATATAGCGACCCCTCCACGCCCGAAGCGGGCACCCAGTCGCGGTCGATCGCCACCAACCGCTCGATCGCCTCAACGAAAAGCGCCTCGGGCAGCTCGGGCATCGCCATGCGACTGGCGGAGTCGCGGAAACGGCGCGCGTTCGCAGTCGGCCGAAATAGCGCCGTGCCGCCGTCCGCCAGCCGGTACGCCTTCATCCCTTCGAAGATCTCCTGCGCGTAATGAAACACCGACGAGGCGGGATCCATCACCAGCGGCGCGCGCGCGGCGATGTGCGCGTCATGCCAGCCGTCCGCCTCCGACCAGCGAATCAC
This sequence comes from uncultured Sphingomonas sp., assembly GCF_964235535.1. Taxonomy (GTDB): domain Bacteria; phylum Pseudomonadota; class Alphaproteobacteria; order Sphingomonadales; family Sphingomonadaceae; genus Sphingomonas. The sequence goes on along the minus strand of NZ_CAXSBH010000007.1, from coordinate 22,378 downwards.
CGCCATATGGTCGGTGAACACCCGTCCGAACCCCGGATCGGCCATGCGCGCCAACCGCTCGGCGACGGCGATCGGCTGGGCGGACGGACGGACATCGAAGAAGGGCGGCAAGGCGGAGCACTCACGGAGGAGGAGGTTGCCGAGGCGTAAGGTGCGCGTCTAAGCGGGTCAACATGGCGTCCGCCCCCTCCGCTTCCGCCCTGTTCCTGCGCGAGCCGGAGCTTCGCCGCGGCCTCGAGCTCCTGTATTTCGGCAACAGCCACATCAATCGGGCAATCGACCACGGCCTTGCGCGCCACGGGCTCGGCCGCGCGCATCACCGGGCGCTCTATTTCATCGCGCGCAAGCCCGACATGACGGTCAGCGAGCTCCTGGCGCTGCTCGCCATCACCAAACAATCGCTCGGCCGCGTGCTGGGCGACCTGTCCGAGCGCGCGTTGGTCGAGACGCGTTCGGGCGAGCGCGACCGTCGCCAACGCCTGCTGCGCTTGACGGCCCAAGGCGCGGCGCTCGAGTTCGAACTGTTCGACATTCTGCGCGAGAAGCTCTCCGTCGCTTACGCGCGCGCGGGCCAGCAGGCGGTCGGCGGTTTCTGGGCGGTGCTGGAGGGGTTGATCCCCGAAGGCGAGCGCGGCCGCCTCGACGCTTTGCGCGCGCGCGACTAGCGGGCGAACCCGGCCAGTTCGCCGTTGCGCCGCTCGGACGCGGCGAGCGTATCCGTCAGCAACCGGACGAGCGCGTCGCCGGCGTCCAGGACGTTCAACCCCTCGCGCGTCGATCCGCCCGGGCTCGCGACGCGGTCCGCGAGCATGGCCGGACCCTCGTCGGCAGCGGCGGCCATCATCGCCGATCCCTCCACCGTCGCCATCGCCAACCGCCGCGCCTGATCCAAGGGCAACCCGAGCGCAGTCCCCGCCTTGGCGAGCGCGTCGACGAAGCGGAACAGGAAGGCGGGTCCCGACCCGGCCAGGGCGGTCACGGCGTCGAACAGCCGCTCCTCCGCGATCCACTCGTGGTGTCCCAGGGGAGCGCACAACGCCTCGGCTACCCGCCGCGCACGCCCGTCAGTCGTCGATCCGAACAGCGCCGTGACGCCGCGGCCGATCGCGACCGGCAGGTTGGGCATCGCGCGCACGACCGTCCCGGCCCGACAGGTCGCGGCGATCGCCGCCTCATCGACCCCCGCCAGGATCGACACGAGCAGCCGCGGCGCATGCGTCCTGAGCGACGTCTCCCTCAATTCGCCGAGCTTTTGCGGCTTGATCGCGAGAATGATGGTGTCGAAGCCGGGCTCCGGAACGACGCGAACGACCGCGACGCCGTCCGGCATCGCCCGTCCGCTCGGCGAGACCACCGTTATCCGCGCGGGATCGAGCCCCGCCGCGAGCCACCGCCGCAGCATCGCTCCGCCCATGTTCCCGCAACCGACCATCAGCATCCGGCCAGCATCCGCGAGCGTGGCGGTCACGCCCCGCTTCCGGATGGAAGCCTCAAGCTTCGCCCTGCGTGTCGATCAGCGCGGCCGCGAGCGCGTCCTTGGAGCTCTTGCCGCCCCACAGCACGAACTGGAACACCGGATAAAACCGCTCGCACTCGTCGATCGCGCTCTCGACGAGCAGCTCGGCGGCGGCGAGCGACATGGTCCCTTCCTCCGTCCCGTCGACGATTGCCGCGTGACGGTAGAGCAGCACGCCCGTCGCCGACCACAGCTCGAAATGGCCGATCCACAGCTGCTCGTTTACCAGTCCGATCGTCTCGTAAATCGCCGCGCGCCGGTCGTCGGTCACCTTTATGTCGGGAAAGGCCAGGAACTGAAGCACTTGATCGTCATCGCGCCACATCGCGCGCAGCTCGTACTCGGTCCAGCTGCCCTTGACCGACACGACGATCTCGTCGTCATGGCGCTGATGGCTCCAGCCATGCGCGGTGTAGTACGCCTCGAGCATGTCGATGGGAGCGGAGTCCTCCACCTCGAAATCGGCCTGTTCGAGCATCAACGCCCCTCTCGCGCCCGGATCATGCGCGCATCGGTGGCGGGGCTTTCCGCCTTATGCAAGCGTGTCGTCCACCCCGAGCGGCGAAGTTGTGGACAAGCCCGAGCGCGTCGCCGCCTCGATGGCGTCGATGCGCGCGCGCAAGGTGTCCGCCTCGTCGCGCGCCGCCGCGGCCATCGCCTTGACCGCCTCGAACTCGTCGCGCGACACGAAGTCCAATCCGCCGATCCACTCGCGCGCGCGCTCCCGGGCGGACCCTTGCGCCTCGCGGCCGACGCCCGCCAGCGTACCCGCAGCCCCGCTCACCACCTTCATCAAATCGTCGAACATCCGGTTTTCGGATTGCATGTGTGTTCCTTGAGGTCACCTAGCCGATGATCTGGGTCGTATGCCCACCCGGCGCAAGGTTCTCGGCGCCGGGGTTCAGCCGGTCGATCCGCCAGTTGAGCACGCCGGCATAACCGATCCATACCAGGTACGGCACCAGCGCCCACGCCGCGGTCGTGCGAATGCGCCCGAACGCGACCGTCGCCAGGATCCCGCTGACGAGCATCGCCGCGATCAGCATCCATGCCAGCGTGACCCGGTGCGCCCCGAAGAACAGCGGCGGCCAGACCAGGTTGAGGCCCAGCGCCACCGCGAACAGCGCGATCGCCGTCCCCCGTCCCCGCGCGCCGCGCGCATGCAGAACGATCGCGAGCGCCAATCCCATGAGCGCATAGAGCGTCGTCCAGGCGACGGGGAACGCCCAACCGGGCGGGGTCGCGGCGGGCTTGACCAGCGCGGCGTACCACGCGTTCGCCGAACCGGCGGGCGCGATCGATCCCGACGCGAAGCCCAGCAACAGCACCGCCGGCACGGTCACCACCGCCCAGCGCAGGAACGACATGCGCAGCTGTCCCTTGGAGGCAAGCCCGCCCAATCCATTCACTCCTCGACCATCCCGCGTCTCGTCTGACGAGCGGATGCCGCGTCGTCCAGAGCGGCCGCGATCATGGACAATGCAGGTGCAGCATCCCGGACGGCGGCCAGCAGGAACTCCCGGTTGCCTTCCGGCCCGGTGATCGGGCTCTCCACCACGCCCGCCACCGCCCAGCCGCGCCCCGTCACCCACGCCGCCGCCTCGTTGCAGACGCGCATATGGACCGCCGGATCGCGCACGACCCCGCCCTTGCCCACCTCGCCTCGCCCCGCCTCGAATTGCGGCTTGATCAACGCTAGGAGCCGCGCACGCGGCGCGGCGAAGCCGAGCGGGACCTCCAGTACCTTGGCCAAACCGATGAAGCTCGCGTCGCACACGATCAGGTCGACCGGCTCGGGCACATGCTCCGCCGTCAGCACCCGCGCGCTCGTCCGTTCGTGGACGACCACGCGCGGGTCCTGACGCAGTGACCAGGCCAGCTGGTTGGTCCCGCTGTCGACGGCATACACCCGCGCCGCGCCGCGCTGGAGCAATACGTCGGTGAACCCGCCCGTCGACGACCCGACATCGATCGCGACCACGCCGGCCACATCCCACCCGAACCGGTCCAGCCCATGCGCCAGCTTGATCCCGCCCCGCGACACATAGGGGTGGTCGCGTCCCTTGACCGTCAGCGCCGCATCGTCCGCCACCGCCTGCCCGGGCTTATCGACTTTGCGGTCACCGACGAACACCAGCCCCGCCATGATTAAAGCGTGCGCACGTGTCCGGCTCTCGACCAGCCCGCGCTCGACTAGCAACTGATCGACGCGCTGCTTAGGCAAGGATATTCATGAACTGACGGCCACTTAGTTCCCGGGCAAGCGTGGCTGGCGCGCACCCGACCGGCCGACGATGATCTCAAACGCGGTTTCCAACTGGATCAGCCTATCGCGGGTCTCTTGCGAGTGGCGCGAGGCATCCTTGGCTAAGGTCAGCGCCTGTTCCACTTTATACTGGAGCAAGGCCGCCTGCTGGAACGCACGCATCGCGTTTCCCCAAACGCTCAAGCAGCCTTCTCCGTACTGAATCCAAGGAATTCTCTCATTTTATCCCAATCGATATCCGTGCGAGCTTCCAGCTCGGCGCGCATCTGAGCCTTGTACGCCGCTTCGTCATAGGTCCGCGATCTCTCAAGCGCTTCCTGCACGCCTTCGAACGCCTCTCGCGTACGCTCGTTCGCGCGTTCCAGTTCTTCGACAAGGTCTTTCAACAGAAGGGCTTCGGCGTCGGTCGGCTCGGCGTAATGTTGAGCCGCAGTGCGCATGAAGTCGCTGATCGACATATCCGCCTCGCGGGCGTTGTCGGTAATCCGCCGCCGCTCCGTGGGGGATACGAGCACCACCATCCTGCTGCTGCGCGTCTCGACTGCCTGAGTGGCCATCATCATCTCCTGACGCACATGTACATAACCTGTGCTTTGACTTGCTTCAAGCCCGCGCCTCGGCCACCCCGCTCGAGTTATGCCGGAGCGCCTTCAGCACCGTCTCGACAATCGCGTCCGCATCCAGCCCGGCGTCGGCATACTGCGTCTCGGGCTTGTCCTGGTCCTGGAACACGTCCGGCAACCGGAGCGTACGCAGCTTGAGCCCGCCGTCGATCAACCCCTCGTCGCTGGCCAGCGTCAGGACGTGCGCGCCGAGGCCGCCGACCGATCCTTCCTCGATCGTCACCGCGACCTCGTGCGTCGTAAGCAACCGCCGGATCAGCGCCTCGTCGAGCGGCTTGGCGAAGCGCAGGTCCGCGACGCTCGTCGACAAGCCCCTGGCCTCGAGCGCGTCCGCCGCGCGCAGTGCCTCGGCCAGGCGGGTGCCGAGCGACAGGATCGCGACCGTCTTACCGTCGCGTACCATTCGCCCGCGCCCGATCTCCAGCCGCTCGGCCACCGCCGGGAGCGCCACGCCGACGCCGTTCCCGCGCGGGTATCGTACCGCGATTGGGCCGGTGTCGTGAAGCACGCAGGTATGGACCATATGCACCAGCTCCGCCTCGTCCGCCGCCGCCATCACGACGAAGTTGGGGAGCGTCGCCAGATAGGTCACGTCGAACGACCCGGCGTGGGTCGCCCCGTCCGCGCCGACCAGCCCCGCCCGGTCAATCGCGAAGCGCACGGGCAGGTTCTGGATCGCCACGTCATGGACGACCTGGTCGTAGGCGCGCTGGAGGAAGGTCGAATAGATAGCGCAGAAGGGCCGCATACCCTGCGCCGCGAGCCCGGCCGCGAACGTCACACCGTGCTGCTCGGCGATGCCGACATCGAAAAAGCGCTCGGGATGCGCGGCCGCGAACTTGTCGAGGCCCGTTCCCGAAGGCATCGCGGCGGTGATCGCGCAGATGCGCTCGTCGCTCTCGGCCTCGCGCGCCAGCGCCTCGCCGAACACGTTCTGGTATTGCGGCGGTCCCGGCGGCGCCTTGGACTGCGCGCCGGTGATCACGTCGAACTTCTGGACACCGTGATACTTGTCCGCCGACGCCTCGGCGGGGGCGTAGCCGAAGCCCTTCTTGGTCACGACGTGGACGAGAATCGGTCCCTCCTCCGCGTCGCGTACGTTCTCGAGCACCGGGATCAGATGGTCGAGATTATGCCCGTCGATCGGGCCGACATAATAGAAGCCCAGCTCCTCGAAGAGCGTGCCCCCCATCGTCATGCCGCGCGCGAACTCGTCGGTCTTGCGCGCCGCTTCGTGGAACGGCCGGGGCAGCTTGCGCGCGAACTTCTTCAGGAGCTCGCGCAACCCCAGGAACTCGCGGCTCGTCACTATGCGCGACAGGTACGCCGACAGCCCGCCTACCGGCGGCGCGATCGACATATCGTTGTCGTTCAGGATCACGACCAGCCGGTTGCCCGCTGCTTCGGCGTTGTTCATCGCCTCGTACGCCATGCCCGCCGACATCGCCCCGTCGCCGATCACCGCGATCGCCTTGCCGGGTCGCCCGTTCAGCTTGTTGGCGATCGCGAAGCCGAGCGCCGCCGAGATCGAGGTGGACGAATGCGCCGCGCCGAACGGGTCGTATTCCGACTCGGACCGCTTGGTGAAGCCCGACAGCCCACCGCCCTGGCGCAGGGTGCGGATGCGGTCGCGCCGCCCCGTCAGGATCTTGTGCGGGTAGCATTGATGCCCGACATCCCAGATCAGGCGGTCGCCCGGCGTGTCGAACACATAATGGATCGCGGTCGTCAGCTCGACGACGCCCAGTCCCGATCCCAGATGCCCGCCCGTAGTCCCGACGGCCGAAATGACCTCTTGGCGCAGTTCGTCGGCGAGCTGGCGGAGCTGATCGGGTTTCAGCTGTCGGAGGTCGGCTGGCACATGGACGGTGTCGAGCAGCGGCGTTGCGGGTAGATCAGCCATCGCGACCGCTTAACGCTTCGCGACCTTAGTGTCGATTGCGACCGGTCAGGCGCAGGCCGCGCACTTGCCCCGCACCTCGACCACCGGCCGCACGGGCGAGAAGCCGGTGTCGGACGCTGCCCCCCGGATCGCGCCCGTCAACTTGTCGTCGTCGATATGCGTAGTCCCGCCGCACCCGTCGCACACCAGGAAGATGCAGTCGTGCAGGCACCCCGGATGGCTGTTGGCCAGGTAAGCGTTCGCGCTCTCCACCCGCATCGCCAGATTCGCGCCGACGAACAGATCGAGGATCCGGTACACGCTGTTTGCTGCAACGCGCCGGCCTTGCGTGATTGAGACGGCCTCGGCGATGTCGTACGCCGACGCGGGCTTGGCGAACCCGGCAAGCGCATCGAACACGCTCGCGCGCATGGCCGTCCACTGCTCCCCCGCCGCCACGAGCGCCGCCTGCGCCGCCCGGGTCAGATCGTCGCCGTTCGAGGCATGATGGTGATGCGCGGCCATAACATGCAGGTAGGAGTTGCGGATGAGCGGAGCAAGCGGACCACTTCCCGGTCGCCTTTCACTCTGCCACGTTCGGGCCAAGGGGGAAGGCGGCATGCGGATGGCGATCTCGACGACGCTCGACACATCGGCGGAACGCGCCCGGGACGAGGCGCGGACCTCGCGCCTGTTCGAGCATGTCGCGAAACCCGTCTTGACGGTCGAGCCGCTTGACCCGCCGACGCTGCCCGCCGAATAGCGCGAGGGCAGCTACCGTATCCGTATGCGACTTTTCGGCCTGGTGCCGATCGGCGAGCAGTGGATCGTGACCTCGGAACCGCCGGCCGGACCCGGCCGATACCTATTCCGCGATAACGGCAGAGGCGGTTTGGCCTCGCGGTGGGATCACCTGATCACGATCGAGACGCTCGAGCCCGCCCGCTGCCGCTACACTGACATCGTCGAGATCGAGGCCGGCCTCCTCACCCCATTCGTCTGGTCGTTCGCGCGATTGTTCTACACCCACCGCCAGCGTCGCTGGCGCGCTCTGGTGTCGAGCGGATTCGCTTATTGACCGATCAGTCGAACGCGACCCGGTTCAGCCGGTGCCCGAACGCCAGCAAGGCGACGCCGACGATCGTCCACAACGCCTCATCGTGGTTGGGCCCGTGCCCAAGCGTCATCGCGCCCATCATGACGCCCAGGCCGAGCGAACCCATCGCCGGGGGCATCAGCATCCCGTGTTCCCATGCACCGCGCCCGAGCGCGAGCGCGCCGAACAGGATCGCCACGACCAGCCCGATCTCGTGGAACGCCGGATGCAGGAGCAGGCCCCCTACGGTCGACGCCAACGCGACGAGCACGGCGGTCGTGAGGCAATGGACCAGGCACAACCCCGACAGCCCGATCGCGAGTCGATCGGTGGCGTCGAGCCATATTGGTCGGGTAACAGCGGCCGTCATCGCGAATCGTTTAGCCCGTCCGATCGCTCGTTACAACATCACATTGGCGAACGTTCGCGCTTCCGCGCTGATCTAGTTATTAGGACCCCCTACAATCGCTTGGCGCTCGAACCCGCACTTCCTACCTCTCTGATCATGCTAAAGCCGACCACCGCGTTCATGACCCTCGCCCGGCCGCTGACGGTGTCACGGTGGCTGTTCGCCGTAGCCGGGCTGATCGTGCTGATGGTCATCGTCGGCGGGATCACGCGGCTGACCGAGTCGGGGCTGTCGATCACCTCCTGGAAGCCGATCAGCGGCACGATCCCGCCGCTCAACGACGCCCAGTGGCGGGCCGAGTTTGACGCCTACAAGCAGATACCCGAATACACGCAGCTGAACGCTGGCATGACGATGGCCGGGTTCAAGGCGATTTTCTTTTGGGAGTACGCCCATCGCCTGCTCGGCCGGATCATCGGCTTGGCCTTTGCGCTGCCGCTCCTCTACTATGCCGCGCGTCGTTGGATCCCGCGCGGCTATGGCTGGCGCCTGACCGCGCTGTTCGCGCTTGGCGCGACCCAGGGCGTGATCGGCTGGTGGATGGTGTCCTCGGGACTATCGGAGCGCACGGACGTCAGCCATGTGCGCCTGGCGGTCCACCTCCTGACCGCGCTCACCATCCTGGCCGGCCTAGTCTGGACCGCGCTCGACTTGCGCGCGCTCCACCGCAACCCGCTCGCCGTGCCCGCGCGGCTCGGACCGGTCGCGATCGTCGCGTTAGTCGGGCTCTACCTCCAGCTGCTTTACGGCGCATTCACTGCCGGGCTCGATGCGGGCTACGCTTTCTCGAGCTGGCCGATGATGGGCGACGAATGGTATCCCGCCGCGGCACCCATGCTCCCGACCGTCGTGCAGAACGCGGTCGACAACCCGATCATGGTTCAATTCGTCCATCGCTGGCTCGCCTTCGTCACCGCCGCCGGCCTCGTCTGGCTCGCTGCCCGCGCGGTCAAGGCTGGCTCGCCGCGCGCCGGCGTCGCGGTAATCCTGCTCGTCGGACTCCAGATCTCGCTTGGCGTCGCTACGCTGATGACCGGCGTAGCGCTACCGATCGCGATCGCACACCAGGCGAACGCCGCGCTGTTGCTGATCGCGACGGTCTGGGCCGCGCACGTCGTCGGCGAGCGCGGAGCGGTGCTCAAACCCGTACGCTGAATTTGCGGGTATTCCCGTACCCGCCACCAAACGCCCGCAAAAGCTTGACCTTTCGGCGCGGTTCCATCATTGCACCACCCGACACGCCGCCCCTCCCGGGCGGCGTTCGTTGTTTCACGAAGAAGGTCCAGGCTCCATGAAGGCGCTCATGAAGACCACCAAGTCGGCCAAGCCGTACGAGGTGGAGAAGAAGTGGCACATCGTCGACGCGGAGAACCTCGTCGTCGGTCGCGCCGCGGTGGTCATCGCCAACGTCCTGCGCGGCAAGCACAAGACGTCGTTCACTCCGCACGTCGATTGCGGCGACAACGTCGTGGTCATCAACGCCGACAAGATCCGCTTCACGTCCAACAAGGCGCAGAAGAAGGTGTATTACAAGCATACCGGCTATGCCGGCGGCATCAAGGCGATCACCGCCGCCAAGGTGCTCGAGGGCCGCTTCCCTGAGCGCGTCCTTGAAAAGGCCGTCGAGCGCATGATCCCGCGCGGGCCGCTCGGCCGCGAACAGATGCGCAACCTGCGCATCTTCAAGGGGGCCGAGCACCCCCACACCGCCCAGGACCCGCAGGTCCTCGACATCGCGGGCATGAACCCCAAGAACAAGGTCGGCGCACGATGACCGATAACCGCCAATCCGACGGCAGACAGTCCCTGGCCGATCTCGGCTCGCTCACGGGGGCACCCGGTGCCGGCCCCGTCGGCGGCCGCCCGATCGACTCGGACGCCAACGCCGCGATGCCGAACGACGCGTTCGAGCTTCCCGCCGTCTCCACCATGCCGCTCCGCGAGCAGGAGATCGACGCGCTGGGCCGTGCCTATGCCACCGGCCGTCGCAAGGACGCCGTCGCCCGTGTCTGGATCAAGCCGGGTTCGGGCAAGATCACGATCAACGGCCGCGATCAGGTAACGTATTTCGCGCGTCCGTCGCTCCGCCTCGTCATCAACCAGCCCTTCGGCGTGGCCGAGCGCGACGGCGCGTACGACGTGATCTGCACCGTCAAGGGTGGCGGCCTGTCGGGCCAGGCCGGCGCGGTCAAGCACGGCATCAGCCAGGCGCTCACCCGCTACGAGCCGGTCCTCCGCGCCCCGGTCAAGGCGGCGGGCTTCCTCACCCGCGACAGCCGCATCGTTGAGCGCAAGAAGTACGGCCGCGCCAAGGCACGTCGCAGCTTCCAGTTCTCGAAGCGCTAATCGGGCGGCTTGGGATTGCGCAAGCAATCCCAAGACTCGCCACGGCGGGCAGCGGGGGCGGCGAAGCCGTCCACGTCTGACGGCGTGGCGTTCCCCGGACATAGAAGAGGGGCGGCCCGCGAATAGCGGACCGCCCCTTTTCCGTTTAACCTTCCGGTATCAGCGGCCGCGAAGCGTATTCAGCAGCGCGAGCCCGACGACGCCCGCGAGCGCCGCCGTCGCGCCCGGCCGCGCCTTGGCGAACGCGCGCGCCTTGTCGGTTGCCTGAGTGAACTGCGTCTTCGCGCCGGTGCTGCCGGTGGTCTTGGTCGTGTGGTCGGCGGTGGTCGTGGTCATAAGCTTTACTCCATGATGACGGCGCGCTCGAGGGAGCGGACGTGGGATGCGGAACGAGCGACCGCGCCGTAGGTGCCATGAAAAGTGGCGGCGCGCGCATACCGACCCCAAATCGCGCGCATGACCAATCTCCCCGAACTCCCCGCCGCCGCCTTTGCCAAACAGGATGCGGGCGATGACCTCGCCTTTTACGAGCCGCCGCGCCTCGTCACGCATATCGACGAGGGTGCGGTGGCGGCGCTGACCGACTGTTACCGCCGCCTGCTCCCGCCGGACGGCCACGTGCTCGACCTGATGTCCAGCTGGGTCAGCCACCTGCCGGGCGACGTCCGCTACGGCGAGGTGGTCGGCCACGGCATGAACGCCGACGAGCTCGCCGCCAACCCGCGCCTGGATCGATGGTTCATACAGAACCTCAACGCCGATCCCGTGCTGCCGCTGCCGGACGATACCCTCGACGCCGCGCTATGCTGCGTCGGCGTCCAGTATCTCCAGCAACCCGTCGCCGTCTTCGCCGAAGTCCGCCGCGCGCTCCGGCCGGGCTCGCCCTTGATCGTCAGCTTCTCCAACCGCTGCTTCCCGACCAAAGCGGTCGCGATCTGGCGGTCGCTCGACACCGCCGGCCAGGCGCGGCTAGTTCAGCTTTACCTGGACCGCGCGGGATTCATCGGCGTGGAGGCGACCATCCTCGCCGACGGCCGCCGCAGCGACCCGCTTGTCGCCGTCACGGGGCGGGCCTGATCGGCGGCGACGCCCGGAAGGTCGGGTCGTCGCTCGCCAACATAACGGAAAAATAAGCCGGCGATCGCTGCGGCATCTCATCGAAAACGAGTTCCTCCGCCTCCCGCGTGAGCCGGATAGCGGTCCTACCCTCAGCCTGCTCGACGAAGCTGTCGAAATGCGTGAAGTTGCGAAGCCGCAGGTCGAGCACCGGCTCGCGTCCCTGGTCCAGCTTGCGCTTGAAGTCCCGTGCGCTTCCCGTGGCGACCATGTAATCGCACAGACGGCGGAACAGCTTGGGCAGGATCACCGCCTCCTCCGTAATGACCGCAAGGTCGGTTGGGTCGAAGCCCGCGGTGCCCCGGTCGTCGGGCCACAGTCCCCGGCCAGCCTGCCGCGCCTCGATCACGGCCTCGGTCAACGCGTCGCGCAGCGCCCCGAACAGCCCGGTATAGAAGGTCGGGTAGGCGAGCCCTTCGCGGAGCGCCAAGTGATTAAAGCTGTCGTGAAGCCGGTCGGGCTGCAGCGTCACGCTCGCCCCGTCCTCCTCCGGCGGGTCGCCCGCAAAGACGAACGCGACCGGCCGGCCATTTTTCTCGACGGAGCGCGACAGGATGTAACCGGGCGTCGCGTCCGCCGCGGCGAGCACCGTCCGGCGGCCGCCGTCCCAGCGCACGTCGGTGACGCCCGCGAATGCGAGGAGCCGGTCCGATGCGGCGTCCGCCCAGCGACGCGGCTGTTCATACACCCCACCCCCGCTCGGCGGAGAATAATGCGTCTCGAGCGTGTCGATCGCCTCGATCCGCAGCTGCAGGTGCCCGCGCGCATTGATCCGCGGTCGCGGACCCCCGAGCCTCCGCAACAGCGCGGGATCGAGCGGTTCGAACCGGATCGAGTCGCCGTCGGGCGAGTAACCCCGGACGTGAAAGCGACCCTTGATCAGCGTAAACGGCACCGTATCCCCCTTCGCTCAACCGACCGTCAGCCGGTCCTTCGCCCTGTCGCTCTTGCCCGTCAGCCCGGGTACCTCATCGAGCTGGCGCAGGTCGGTGAACCGCCCGCGCTCCTCGCGGTAGCGCACGATCTCGAACCCGTGCCCCTTCAGCTCGGGGATTGCGTCCAGCTCGGCGGCGGTCGCCGCGTTCAGATCGATCATACGAACATCTCTTTACCGATATGCGTCACGCGACAGGCCAGGTCCGCCTCCCCGCTCGCCACGATCCAATGATCGCCCCCATCGGCGATCCCCGTCGTGAACACCACATCGTCGACGTACATCAGGTCACGCAGCGGCTCGGTCAGCGCCGGGTTTGCTTCCAGCAACGGCCGTTCGCCGCTCCGCAACGTCACCGACGGGTCGTCGCGGTCGAGCAGCGACCAGTAGGTGCGGTACTTGCCGACGATCCCCGACGGCTCGACCCCGTGCCACAGGCTCAGCCAGCCCGCATCGGTCGGGATCGGCGGCGCGCCTCCCCCCATCCGCGCGGTCGCGTCGGTGTCGATCCGCGGGCGGATGCCCGGCTGGTCGTGCGGCCGCCAATGCAGCCCGTCGGGCGAGCGCGCCAGGTTGATCGACGGCCCCGCCAACCACTCCGACCCCGGCGGATAAGCGAAATACAGATCGCCCAGCGGCCGTGTCTGCGCCCAATATTCGCCGCCGATCAGCCCCTCGAACACCAGCATGTCCTTGTTCTGGTGGTCGAGCACGATCCCCTCGAGCGTCCAGTCGAGCGCATCGCCGCTGGAGTACAGCGTCGTGCAATGCCGCTCCGGACTGACCGAACAGGTCGTCATCAGATACCGCCCGCCCACCCGGCTGATCCGCGCGTCCTCGATGCCATAACATTGGTAGCTCTCGGTCGGCGCGATCGCGCGGTCGTAATGCACCGCCTCGACCCGCCGCCCCTCCGCGTCGAGCTCGACCGGCAGCAGCCACGATAGCGAGGTGAGCGCCATCACCCGCCACTCGCCGCCGGCCACGGTGAACTTGCGCGGGTCGGACATGTCCACCGCCCCGGTCGGCCAGGCGTCGAGCACGTACGCACCCGCCTCCCACCGCACAGCATGAACTTGCCCGTCCCGCTCCGGCTCGCGCAGCGCCTCCGCTACCCGTACCATCAGCAGCAGGTTCCCGTTTGCCAGCCGCGTCATCCCCGGATTGAACGCGCCCAGCACGTAGGTTTCGGCATCCAACTCCCCCGCCAGCGGCGAGCGCGACAGGTCGACGTCCCCCGGTGCGAAAACGATCCGATCGAAGGGAAAGACGCTCATGCCGTCGCCGGTTCCAGCACCCGGCCGAGCCACCGCGCGATCGGCTGCTCCAGCTCGGGCTCGGTCAGCGTCGGCGCGTGGCCCACGCCCGCGACCGTCGCCAGCTCGCCGTGCGGGAGCGTCGCCGTCATCCGCTCGGCCGTCGCAGCCGCCAGCACGTCCGACCGCTCGCCCCGCACCACCAAAGTCGGCGTGCCGGCCAGCGCATCGAGCGCACGCCACATATCCGGCCCGGCCTCGTTGCCCGGCATCCGGAACGGATCGGCGATGCGCAGGTCGTAATCCAGCACGATCCGCCCCGCGCTGTTCAACCGGTGTGTGCGCTTGGCCATCGCCAGCCAGTCCTCGATTCCCCAGTCCGGATGGATCGTTCCGTTCGCCTCCTGCACCCCGCGCGCCGCATGCATCCAGGTCGGCCAGCTCGACGCGCGGCCCACATAACCCCTGATCCGCTCCAGCCCGCGCGGGTCGATATCCGGCCCGACATCGTTCAGCAGCGCGCCGACCAGCCGCCCCCGCTCCGCCCCCGCCAGCAGCATCGTCACGATCCCGCCCAGCGACGTACCGATCGCCGCGAATCGGCCGATCCGCTGCTCCTCAAGCAGCGCATCGACATCCTGCACGTAGGTAAGCGGTGCGTAGCTCATCGGGTCCTTCGCATATCCGCTCTCGCCCCGCCCCCGAAAATCGAGCGCCAACACGCGCCATGTCGGCGACAGCCGCGCCGCGATCTCCGCGAAGTCGCGCGCATTGCGGGTCAGACCGGGCAGGCACAGGATCGGTGGCCGCCCCGCGTCACCGCCCGGATAGTCGCGGTAATGGAGCCGCAGCCCGTCGGGCGACCACCAGTAACGATCCTCGTATCCGCCCAATGCTTGCACCCCGTTCCGCGCGGGCCCCATATCGCCGCATGCCGATCCGCCCGCAAGCATACCGCCCCGCCGCCGCGCTCCAAAGGCTAGGCTCCGATTTCTGGGACCCGGTCGCGGCCGCCGACTTCCCCGAAACGCGCCTACGCTACCGCAATGACCGCGCCGCCGCGCAGGTCGGGCTGGACGCCCTGACGGACGACGAGTGGCTCCGCCATTTCGGCCGCTTCGATCCGCTCCCCGGCACGCTGCCCGGGCCGCTCGCGCTCCGCTATCACGGCCACCAGTTCCGCAGCTACAATCCCGAGATCGGCGATGGCCGCGGCTTCACCTTTGCCCAACTACGCGACGACCGCGATCGCCTCCTCGACCTCGGTACCAAGGGCTCCGGCCGGACCCCATGGAGCCGATCCGGCGACGGCCGCCTGACGCTCAAGGGCGGCATGCGCGAGATTCTCGCGACCGAGATGCTTGAGGCGCTCGGCGTCCCTACCTCGCGCACCCTGTCGCTCATCGAGACCGGCGAGGCGCTCGAGCGGGGCGACGAGCCCTCCCCCACGCGCGGCGCGGTGATGGTCCGCCTCAGCCATAGCCACATCCGCATAGGCTCCTTCCAGCGCCTAGCCTACCTTCGCGACGAGGCGAACATGCGCCGACTTGTCGACTACGTCCTCCACGAACTCTACAGCGAGGAGCCCGGACAGGAGCCCGCGCTGCGCCTGTTCGACCTTGTCCTCGAGCGCGCCGCGCGGCTCGCCGCCTCCTACATGGCGGCGGGGTTCGTTCACGGCGTGCTCAATTCGGACAACATCAACGTCACCGGCGAGAGCTTCGATTACGGCCCGTGGCGCTTCGCCCCGACCTGGGACGCGGGCTTCACCGCCGCCTATTTCGATCATGCGGGCTTGTACGCCTTCGGCCGCCAGCCCGAGGCGATCCACTGGGACGTCATGCAGCTCGCCGGCTCGCTCCGCCTGATCGCCGAGAGCGAGCCGCTCGTCGCCCTGCTCGACACCTTCGGCCCGCGCCTTCAGCACTACATCGCCGCCGCCATGCTCTGGCGGCTCGGCCTGACGCCGCAGGGCGGGGACACCGACCGCGCACTGATCCAATCCCTCGAACGCACGCTCCGCGCTACCGGGGTCGAGCTCCACCGCTTCTTCCACGACGCCTTCGCGCGAGCGCTTCCCAAGAGCTACGGCGAGGACTGGTCCGACTTCCGCACCCTCGCCGCCTCCTACGCTCCCCGAAAGGAACGTGGCCGATATTGGGACGATAAGCCCTGCGGCATGCTCATCGACGAGGTCGAGGCGATCTGGTCACCGATCGCCGAGAGCGACGACTGGTCCCGCCTCCACGCCAAGATCGCGGAGGTGCGAAGGCTCGGCGACGCGCTCGCTTGACCTCCTTCCCGATCCTCGCCAACCAACACACCCGCATGGCGACCGAGCTTCACTCCCATGAACCCGCCACCGGCGCGCACCTTTGGACGGGCACGGTCGGCGACGCGGGCGAGGAGGTCGCCGCCGCCCGTTCCGGCTGGGCCGCCTGGGCCGCGCGGCCCTTCACCGTCCGCGCCGAGGCGCTCCGCCGCTTCACCAACGTCGTGCGCTCCCGCCACGAACCCTTCGCCGACCTGATCGCGCGCGAGACGGGCAAGCCGCTCTGGGAGGCGCGCACCGAAGTCGACAGCGTCATCGCCAAGGTCGACATCTCGATCGCGGCCTACGGCGAGCGCACCGCGCAGCGCCGCCTCGACGCGCCGATGGGCAGCCGGGTCGCGCTCCGGCACAAGCCGCACGGCGTGCTCGCGGTGCTCGGCCCCTACAACTTCCCCGCGCACCTGCCCAACGGCCACATCGTCCCCGCCCTCCTCGCGGGCAACGCGGTGGTGTTCAAGCCGTCGGAGAAGACCCCGGCCGTCGGGGCGTACCTGGTCGACTGCCTCCACGCCGCGGGCATCCCGCCCGAATGCGTCCGGCTCCTGATCGGCGGCCCCGCCGAGGGTCGCGCACTGTCGGCGCATCCCGGCATCGACGGCCTGCTGTTCACCGGCTCCGCGCGTACCGGCCTCGCGCTCAACCGCGCCTTCGCCGATCATCCGGAAAAGATCCTCGCGCTCGAAATGGGCGGCAACAACCCGATCGTCGTCTGGGACACGCCCGACCTCCACACCGCCGCGACGATCGTCGCGCAGTCCGCCTTCACCAGCGCGGGGCAGCGCTGCACCGCCGCGCGCCGCCTGATCGTCGAGGACCGGCTCTACGACCCGTTGATCGATACGCTGAGCAAGCTGATCGGCCGCCTCATCGTCGGCGATCCGCACGCCGTCCCGCAACCCTTCATGGGCCCCGTCATCGACGAGGAGGCCGCCGATACGCTTACCGAGGCGTTCCTGGGCCTGCTGCTGAAGGGCGGCCGCGCGATCCGCCATCTGGAGCGCCCGGTCGAGGGTCGCCCCTTCCTCCTACCCGGTCTGATCGACGTGACCGCCGTGCGCGATCGCCCCGACACCGAGCTGTTCGGCCCCGTCCTCCAGGTGATCCGCGCCGACGATTTCGATGCGGCGATCGCGGAAGCCAACGATACCCGCTACGGCCTGTCCGCCTCGCTCGTCTGCCAGACGCCCAAGCTCTACGACCGTTTCTGGGCGAACGCGCGCGCCGGAATCGTCAACTGGAACCGACCGACCAACGGCGCCTCGTCGGGCGCGCCGTTCGGCGGCGTGGGCCTATCGGGCAACCACCGCCCGAGCGCCTATTACGCGGCGGATTATTGCGCCTACCCCGTGGTCAGCAACGAAGCCGAAGCGGCGAGAGCGAACATCGGCATCGGTTTGAGAGACGCCTGAACTGACGGCAACGTGAGTTACATGGATCGTTCACGGTCGAAAGGCTTTAAATGTCCTCGCAACACAGCGAGGAATATCCCATGAAGAAGTATCTCGTCCTGGCCCTGAGCGCCGCCGCCGCCCTGGCCGTTCCCGGTGCCGCGAACGCGCAGGCCTATCAGTCGATCAACCAGCGCCAGGACAACCAGTTCCGGCGTATCGAGCAGGGCGTCCGCACCGGCGCGCTCACCCGTCCGGAAGCGAGGCGTCTGCGCGCCGAGTTTCGCGACCTGACCGTGCTTGAGCGGCGCTATCGCAACTCGAACGGCCTCTCGCGCACCGAGCGGGGCGACCTGAATCGCCGCTTCGACGCGCTCAGCCGCCGCGTCCGCATGGAAAAGAACGATCGCCAGGACCGCCGCCGCTGAACTCCTAAGCCCTCTCCCGCTTTCGCGGGAGAGGGTGGCTGAGCGTAGCGAGGTCGGGTGAGGGTACTTCTTGGGAGAGGTCCGGCCCTCACCCTGGCGCTTCGCGCCTGTCCCTCTCCCGCGAAAGCGGGAGAGGGTTAAGTCAGCCCCCCGCGATCCACCCCTCGATCTTCCCCTCCAACACCGGCATCGGCAGCGCGCCCGTACCCAGCACCTGCGCATGAAATGCCCGCGCATCGAACCGCTCGCCCATTGTCGCCTGCGCCTTCGCTTTCAGCCGCAGGATCGTTAGCTGCCCCACTTTGTAGGCCAGCGCCTGGCCGGGGATCGCGATATACCGCTCCACCTCCGCCGTCGCGTCGCTCTCGGGCATAGGCGAGTTGTCGAGCATGTATTTGATCGCCCGTTGACGGCTCCACCCCTTTGCGTGAAGCCCCGTATCGACCACCAGCCGCATCGCGCGCAGCATCTCGTCGTTCAGCCCGCCTATCCGCTGATACGGATCCGCCTCGACGCCCAGTTCCGGATACAGCGTCTCGGCGTACAGCGCCCAGCCTTCCACGAACGCCGTGTTCCCGCCGAACCGCATGAAGGCGGGTAGCGCCGTATTCTCCTGCGCCAGGCTGACCTGGAAATGATGCCCGGGCACCGCCTCATGCAGATACAGCGTCTCCACGCCCCACAGATACCGGTTGGGGAGGTCGTAGCTATTGTAGAAGAACACGCCCGGCCGCGATCCGTCGGGGGTGCCGCGCTGGTACGACCCCGCCGCCGCCGTCTTCTCGCGGAACGCCGGCACCGGCCTGATCTCCAGCGTCGTCTTGGGCAGCAGCGAGAATTGCGTAGCGATCCGGGCGTCCACGCGCCTACCCGCCGCCTCATAGGCCAACTTCAGCTCGTCCACGCTCTTGGGCTGGAACTTCGGGTCGGTCCGCAGGTGCCGGAAGAACTCGGGGAGCGTACCCGTGAACCCGACCTTACCCTTTTGCGCCTCCATCTCGCGTAGAATGCGCGCTACTTCCGACAGGCCCAGCCGGTGCACCGCGTCCGCCTTCATCGGCAGCGTCGTGTTGCTCTCGATCAGATGGTCGTACAGCGCCGCCCCGCCCGGCAGCGCGGACAGCCCCACCGTGTCCCGCGCGCGTGGTAGGTATTCCGTCTGAAGGAACGCACGCAGCCGCTGATGCGCTGGATTCAGCACATCCTGCACCTGACGCGCATAGGCCGTCATCAACCGCGCCCGATCCGCTGTCGGCACCGCGTCCGGAAATGTCTTCACGGGCGCATAGAACAGCGACCCCTCGACGCCGCCCGCGATCAGATTGTCGATCTGGCCGATCACGTTCCGCACGACCAGCTTGGGCGGCGTGATCCCCCGCGCCGCGCCGGTCCGCGCCCGGACGATCATGCGATCCAGCACACGAGCATATTGCGCGTTACGCAGCAGGTTGTTCTCGTAATCCGCCACCGTCTTGAACGGCGCGGCGCCCTCGCCCGACGCGATCTCGGGATAGAAGGTCTGAAACCCCCGGAAATGGTTGACCGGCAGCATTTCGGCGATCCGCCGCACGGCGGGCGCGTAACCGCGCAGCTCGATCTCGTTGTCGGTCCGGAACACGTCGTACGCGATCCGGTCCACCACCGACAGCTTGCTCCGGTCGATCCCGCGCAACCCATCCAGGTTCCGTTCGACCGCGCGTCGCTCCTCCTCGTCGAACGCATCGGTCAGATACTCGCCGATCCGGTCCACATAGCGCAGATCGCCGCGCAGCAGCGCCTGGATCGGATTGCGCTTGAGCTGCGCCTCGTCGCTTTCCGCGAACAATCGCCGAAGCTTGCCGCCCTCGTCCTGCGCCTGCGGAACGGACAGGGTCTGCGCGACCGCGATGGCGGGCAAAGCGGCGGCGAGGAACAGGGCGGCCAGGTGGCGCAAGATCGAAGGCTTTCCGACGAGAGGATAGTCCCCAGGCATAGCCCGCGAGCCGGGCTCGCATAAGCCCCGCCCTTGAGGATCGGACCCGATCCCGGCTAGGCCACGCCCGAACGATCTGAAGGAAACGCATGCCCTCCGGCCTCGTAGCCCTGCTCGACGACATCGCCGGCCTGACCAAGCTCGCCGCCGCTTCGCTGGACGATATCGGCGCGGCCGCGGGCAAGGCGGGCACCAAGGCGATCGGGGTGGTCGTCGACGACACCGCCGTCACCCCGCGTTACGTGGTTGGCCTCTCGCCGCAGCGCGAGCTGCCGATCATCTGGCGCATCGCCAAGGGGTCGCTCCGCAACAAGCTCCTGATCCTGCTCCCCGTCGCGCTGCTCCTGTCCGCCTTCGCGCCCTGGGCGGTCCAGCCGCTACTCATGCTCGGCGGCGCGTATCTGTGCTTCGAGGGCGCGGAGAAGGTGCTTGAGGCGTTCGGCGCTCACCACGACGAGGCAGCCGACACCGCGTCCGATCCGACCGAGCTGGAGAACCAGAAAGTCGCGGGCGCGGTCCGCACCGACTTCATCCTGTCCGCCGAAATCATGGCGATCGCGCTGAACGAGGTCGCGACCTCCACGCTCGTCAATCAGGCGGTGGCGCTGATCGTCGTCGCGATCGGCATCACGATCGGCGTGTACGGCGTCGTCGCGCTGATCGTGAAGACCGACGATTTCGGCCTCCACCTCGCCGAGCACGGCCCCGGCCCGGTCCGCGCGCTCGGGCGCGGCCTGGTGCTGGGCGTGCCCAAGCTGATGGTCGCGCTGTCGGTAATCGGCACCGCCGCGATGCTCTGGGTCGGCGGCCAGATCCTCACCCACGGCGCGGAGGTCCTCGGCTGGACCCCGCCCGCCCACTTCATCCACGACACGGCGGCACGCGTCGGCCATGCGCTCCCGGTCGGCGCGGCGGCGGCGGAGTGGGCGGTGTCGGCCGCGCTCAACGGCGTGCTGGGCCTCGCCATCGGTGCGGCGATCGCCTTCGTCGTCAGCCGCTTCCACTCGGCCAAGCATCCACCGCGCCCAAACCTCTCCTAACCGCGCCGATAGCATCGCTGCATTGTCCATCGCCGCCCCGCCGCCCACTTACGCGTTCATGGCGACACTCCTCGACCCCGAAGCGCGTGGGCGCGTGATCCTGGTGGGCGCGGGCCCGGGCGATCCCGGCCTGCTCACCGTTCGCGCCGTCGAGGCTCTCGCGAAGGCCGACATCGTCGTCCATGACGGCCTGATCGACCCCCGCGTCCTGAATCTCGCGCCCGCCGCCACGCAGCGCATCTCCGTCGCGAAGCAGCGCGCGCGTCACACCCTGCCCCAGGAGGCGATCAACGCACTCATCGTCGCGCACGTCCGCACCGGCGCGATCGTCGTTCGCCTCAAGGGTGGCGACCCGTTCATCTTCGGCCGTGGCGGCGAGGAGGTCGAGGCCGTCCGCGCCGCCGGCCTCCCCGTCGAAGTCATCCCCGGCGTTTCGGCCGCGCTGGGCTGCGCGGCGGAGGCGATGCTGCCGCTCACCCACCGCGATCACAGCTCGGCGGTGTCGTTCGTCGCGGGCCAGTGCAAGGGGCTGGCCGAGCAGGACTGGTCGGGCCTCGCCGGGCAAGGCCGCACGCTCGTCATCTATATGGGCGTGGCGACCGCGGCCGACATCGCCGACAAGCTGATGGCCGACGGCGTCGCCCCCGACATGCCCGTCGCCGTCCTGGAGCGCGGAACGCTCGCCGGCAGCCGCGCCATCCGCACGCTCCTCGCCGATCTTGGCGCGATGGTCGCGCGCGAGGACGTGCTGAGCCCCGCCGTCATCGTCGTCGGCGAGGTCGTCACGCTGTCAGACGCCCAGGATAAACTTGCCCGCTGGGCGCACATTGCGGACTCGGCCCATTCCGTTCGCCCTGAGCTTGTCGAAGGGTCATCCTTCTTTTCACCAGCGCAAGAAGAACAAGGCTTCGACAAGCTCAGCCTGAACGGGAGGGTGCGTTGAAGCTCCTGACCGGCAACGACCTCCCCACCGGCGACGTCGTATGGTGGACCGGCTCGCTCTGGTCCCGCCATGTCGAGGACGCGGTCGACATCGGCGCGGACGGCGAGATCGTCGCCTCCGCCGAGGAGGGCGCGCGCCGCGTCAACGGCCCCTACGTCATCGACGCCTCGATGACGCCCCAGGGGCCCCGCCCCGCCCACATCAAAGACCGCGTTCGCGCGCTCGGCCCGACCGTACGCCCCGACCTGACCCTCAAACCCGCCGACCCGACCGCCGGCTCCTGGGTGATCTGAACCATGTACAAGTACGACCAGTACGACCAGTCGATCGTCGATTCCCGCGTCGACGAGTTCCGCGACCAGGTCACCCGCCGTCTCGAAGGCCGCATGACCGAGGATCAGTTCAAGCCGCTCCGGCTCATGAACGGCCTCTATCTCCAGCTTCACGCCTACATGCTCCGCGTCGCCATCCCCTACGGCACGCTCGACTCGCGCCAGATGCGCATGCTCGCCCACATCGCGCGGACTTACGACCGCGGCTACGCGCATTTCACCACGCGTCAGAACGTCCAGTACAACTGGATCAAGCTCGCCGAAGCGCCCGACATCCTCGCCGACCTCGCCACCACCGAGATGCACGCGATCCAGACGAGCGGGAATTGCATCCGCAACATCTCCGCCGACCAATATGCCGGTGCCGCCGCCGACGAGGTCGCCGATCCCCGCCCTTGGGCCGAGCTCATCCGGCAATGGAGCACCTTCCACCCCGAATTCAGCTACCTGCCCCGCAAGTTCAAGATCGCGGTGATCGGCGCGGACGAGGACCGCGCCG
>NZ_CAXSBH010000006.1:0-87775 GCF_964235535.1 uncultured Sphingomonas sp. | reverse complement strand
GACCGTGCTGCGCCAGATGCAGCAGAATATGGGCCCGGCCGGTCCCGGCGGCGCGATTCCGGGCAGCGCGATCCCAGGCGGCCCACCGCCGCGCTGACCCGTCTGCTCTGTCGGGATCAGCGTCACGGTTCTCCGTTTTGCGGAGGAAACGACGCGACAGGACGAGAGAGCACCGCGTCCGCGCTGTAATCCTTTTCGATCCGGCTCGTCACGACGCGAACGGGCGAGCATTGTGCGGCGGAGCATCAGCCAGCGCCTATTCTTTCCCAGTCACGATTATAGAGCGTTGTAGCTCGGCTACCGTCCATGATCGTACCCGGTGGTATGCTCGATGCTTAAGCGAGCGGGGGCTCGCTTAAGCATCGATGAGGTTCGCGGGCGTACCGGGTCCTGCAAGGGAACGACCTGTCGTCGAGCCATCGTGCAGGTTAGCGCGGATCCCGGCCGTTCTGCCGATAGCATCGTTAAGGCTGAGCACATCGCGAGGAAGGCTCGCGAGCGGTCGTCGTACCGTGTGCGATCCGTCCGCTACGCTTGCCGGATAGGGGCCTAGCGAACGCCATCGGCGTTCCGGCGAGAACGAACCCTCTTCTGACCTCACGATGTCGTCGAAGATGATGCGCGAGGCATGACGTCATGCGCTCGACAACATCGCCTGAGCTGGCGAGATCAACGCTGGCGACCGGTCATCCAACGTGCGCGATCGTACCCGGCCCGTGGTGGGTTGGAAGTCGACCCAGCGCCGACCACCATCGCGGCACAAAAGAAAAGGACCCCCGCCTTGCGGCGGAGGTCCCCAGTTCAAGCCGACTTACCGTCGACCATGATCGATTAGAACTGCGGCGTACCAGCCGCGATCAGGATGTCGGAGCTGGCGAGGTCGTTGCCCGCACCAATATTCGCGATCGCTAGGGCAGTACCTGGGGTATTCAAACCATCGGCGTAAAACGTCACCTGACCAGTTGCCGGATCATATGCGATAATGGCCGAGTTGCCCGCCGGAACCGACTGGCTCAGGTTGACGAACCGGTTGCCGTCCAGGAAGCCGTCGTTGTTGGCGTCGAGGACGCCACCTTGAAACTGCGAGCTGAGCAGCAGCAGCGAGTCGCCGGTAGCCGAGCTGAAGTCACGGATAACGTCGGCGTTGGCGTTGCCAGCATTGTCGAAGTAGAAACGATCGCCGCGACCGAAGCCGATCAGGGTGTCGTTGCCGGCTCCGCCGCCGATCACGTTCACGCCATTGCTGCCGATGACGGTGTTGTTGCCGTTATCGCCGAGCAGCGTGACCGCCACCGTGCTGCCCTGGTCGGCAGCCGAGAGTACTTCGATGTTGCCGTTAGTGGCAGTACCGGTATCGGTCGGACGACCGCCCGGGAGAGTAGCCGCAAAGTTGAACGCCGCGTTGGCATTCTGCAGCAGGCTGAAGCTGTTGTTCGTGAAGACGATGTCGTTACCGCCATCGGTGCCTTCAAGAACAATGTCGGAGGTGCTGAACACGCGATACGTGTCATCACCGCTCAGGCCTGCGAGCGTATCGGCGACTGCGACGCCGCCTACGACATCACCGTTCGCCGCAGCCGAACCCAGGATCGTGTTCGCGCCGTTGTTGCCCGTGATGAGCTGGGCGAACTGGTTGCCGACCAAGTAGATGGCGTCGGTCTGAGTGGCCCGGGCAGACAGAGCCACGAAGTCGCCGTTCGCGTTTTGAGCCGCATACGGACCCGCACGGAGCACTTCGATTTCGGCGATGTTCGAGTTGGTGCCGGTCGTGGTGCCGGAGCTCAATGCATATCCGCCCGTGGTACCCGTAAACAGAACCGTGTCGGTGCCTTCACCCACCAGGTCGTTGGTGATGTCGGTCAGGCTGTCGACCGTGTAGGTGTCGTTCCCGGTAGCGCCGCGCAGGGTGTCGGCACCACCGCCGCCGATCAGGCTGTCATTGCCGGCAGCGCCGACGATCACCTGGTTCAGCTCGTTGCCGACAAGGGTGCCGACATTCGCGCCGACCACCGAGATCGACTCGACGCCCGCTCCGGCGCTCAGGACGAAGCGCGTGAATGCGCCCGCGCCCGGAGCCTGGAAGGTCACCTGAACATCGTCGGTGCCGCCATTCTGCGCTTCCTGGACCGTGATGTTGGCGTTGCTGATCAGATAGGTGTCGTTACCGCCGAGACCGATCAGGTTGTCCGAACCGCCACCGCCGTTCAGGATATTAACGCCGTTGTTGCCGACGATGTTCTGAGCGAACGAGTTGCCCGTCAGATTGATCGCCTCGACCCCGGCGTTTTCGGCCGTCGACAAGACTTCGATCTGCTGGACGGTCGCGACGTCGGTGAAAACGCCGTTCAGCGAACCGGCGGCGACCGCCTCGTTCGCCGGAGTAGCCGGATCGTCCGCCACACCTGCGGCGAACGCGGCAGCGACGCGGGTATCGTTCGCGGCCAGGTCGTAGGACACCGACGTGAAGATCGTGTCGAAACCGCCCGTATCGCCCGCGCTGCCGGCTACCGACGAACCTTCGACCACCGTGTCGGTCGTGTTGTACACGCGGTACGTATCGGTGCCGCCCAATCCGACCAGCGTGTCGATGCCCGCCGTCGTGGATGCCGCACCGAGGATCGTGTTGGCCCCGTTATCGCCGATGATCAGCTGGCCGCCGGCATCGCCGACGAGAAAGCTGTTGTTTGTCGTCGCCGTGCTAGCGGTCAGGATCGAGACGCCCGGCGTCGTGGTACGACCGGCAAGCTCGAGGCTCTCGACGTTGGCGAGGTCCGCAACGCCGCCCGTGGCCGTGCCCGAGGTCAACGCATAAGACGTCGACGAGATGACGCGGTCGTTACCAGCGCCGCCTGCCACGCGCGCACCCGACTGCACCGCGACGACATCGTCGCCATCGCCCGCGTTGATCTGGTCGGCACCGCCGGCACCGTCAATCGTGTCCGCGCCGGTTGACCCGATGACGGTCTGCGCGAGGGCGTTGCCCGTGAAGCTACCCGGGGTGCCGAGCAGACCAACGGTTTCGATCGAAGAACCCGCCGCAAGAGAGAACGCCTCGAAGCCGGCCGCGAACGTGACGTTCACGCGATCAGTGCCGCCGTCAGCCGCCTCCTGGACGGTCTGGTTCGCACGGTTGATGTTGTAGACGTCATTGCCGCCCAGGCCGACGAGGGTCTGAGCCTGTGTTCCAGCACCGCTGGTGAACGTATTGACGCCGTTATTGCCGGCCAATGTGCGCGTCTGCGTGCCGCCGGTCAGGTTGAAGGCGTCGGTGCCCGAGCCGTCGCGCGCCGCGATCGCCTCGACATTGGCGTAAGTGCCACCAGCGACCGTGGCGGTGCCGCCGAACGAGCCGTTGAAGCTGGGCACATCGACAAACACGGTGTCGCTGCCCTGATCCGCGCTCTCGTTGACCACGTCGCCGATCTGGCCGACGACGTACGTGTCGTCGCCATCGTCGCCCTGCATCGTGTCGTTGCCGTTGCCGCCGTTGATCGTGTCGTTGCCGCCGAAGCCGCGGATGAAGTCCGCTTCGTTTCCGCCCTGCAGCGCCTCGCTGGCGCCGGTACCTTCGATAGTAGCCATTAAATGCTCCCTTTAGAATTCAAGAGATTACGCGTTGCCCGGAAGGGCGAACGCTTGCTGCCGTTGCAAGAAGCCGGCGGTGGCATTTAGCCCCCGATCCACCGACTGTTCCGGTTCGAACCCGCGGCTTCGCCGCGTTGGTCAAGCTCCTCCCTCTCGAATTGGCGACCGACGCGTAACCGACCCCGAAAGGCAAGGCAAGTGCTTGAGAGGCAAGTACGCATCGTCAAAGCCCCATCGGGGTAACGCCCCTAACAAATGGTTAACGCCGCACTCGGCGTACGGGCGAGCCGCATCCTTTTAAGGGCGTGTCCAAGCAGGAGGGATAGTATGCGTTCGTTCCAAGTTGCCGCTAACCCCACCATCCCTGCCTATCTGCCAGGGCCGTTGCTGGCGTGCGGCTATAATCTGTAGACATGACGTTAGCGCCCCTCGCGTTGCAAGAATGTCGCACTCGCTTACGGCCCGTCGCACTCGGCGCAAACGAGGCGGCTTGAGGGTTGGCAACCATCTTTCACCGTGCAATAGCGCCATTTCTCCTCGGTGATGCCGAGAGGTTTTCTGGGTGCCAGAGCTCATGAAAAGGGAGTGTGAGTTATGAAGATGTTTAGGAAGATCGCGACTGCCGCCATCGCGCTGTCGATGGCCGGGACGTCCGTCGTGGCGTCGGCCACCGAGGCCGACAAGCTGTCGGTCGCACCGGCGACCCGCGCGGCGTCCACTTCGACCGAGGCTAACGAAGCCGTGGGTGGCGGCGTGCTGATCGCGATCCTCGCCGCAGCCGCCGTAATTGCCGGCATCGTCATCGTCGCCGACTCCGACGACGATCCCGACAGCCCGTAAGCAGCCGCCGGTTTTATCGGAGTGTTGGAAGCGCCCCTAGAGATAGGGGCGCTTTTTTCGTTTTCACGCCGGCGGTTCGGGCGGCGAAGCCGGGCGCCGGAGGAAAGGCGCGATCCTGCCGCCGCCGAGATCGAACCGGCGGAGACGCTTGAACCGTGACGAACGCATATACGTACGGTCGCGACAAGCGTCCGCCCCCACGCAGGCGTACGGTGTCCTGGCCATTCATCGCATTCTGCGCGTTTCTGGCGCTGATCGCGCTGGCGGGCGGCTCTTCGCGTGCCGACTCGTTCTCACAGATCATAGTGAGGCTCGGATCGATCTCGTTCGTCGCGGCCCTGATCCTCCTGCGGCCCGGCTTTTCAGCCCGGGGCTCGCGACCAGCCCTGCTCCTGCTTGCGGTGATGGCATTGCTGATCGGGGCGCATCTCGTGCCGTTGCCGCCGGCGACTTGGACCGGGTTGCCCGGGCGGGGGCTGTATGCGTCGATCGACGCGACTCCGCCGTGGCGGCCGTTGAATTTGGCTCCCGACCGGGGATGGAACGCGCTCCTCGCGCTCATCCCGCCGCTATCCGCGGTCCTCGGGCTATGTTGCCTGTCGCGTGAGGAGCGGGAAAGATTGATCGTTCCCGTCCTGTTGGTGGTCGGCGCGAGCGCGATCCTCGGCGTGGCGCAGCTGTCGGGCGGCGCGCCGGCGGTGTTCCAGCGTTACGCGACGAACGCCCCGATGGCCGCGGCCGGGCTGTTCGCGAACCGCAATCACGGCGCGCTTCTGCTGGCGCTCGGGCTGCCGCTGCTCGCCTATTGGGCGCTGAAAGGTCGACGCTCCGACCAGGGCGGCGGCCAGCGCGGCGCGGTCGGCTTTGGAGCCGGCGCGCTGCTCGTCCTCGCGATCCCGTCGACCGGGTCCCGAACAGGCCTGCTCGTAGGCGGTCTGGCGCTGCTCATGGTGATCGCGCTGAGCGCCCGCACCGTCGTCCAGGCGCTCGCGAAGCTGTCGCGACGGACGAGGATGCTCGCTCTGACGGGCGGCGCCGCGGCCATAGTCTCCTTGCTTGTCGTCGCGCTCACCTTCGACCAGGCGGTTTCGGTGCAGCGGTTTGTCCTACGGGACATCGCGGACGACCCGCGCGGGCGTACCCTTCCGACGTTGCGGATGATGGCCGAGCAGTTCTTTCCCGCTGGCGTGGGCTTCGGATCGTTCGAGTACACCTATCGTCGATTCCAGCCGTTCGAGCTTCTGGGTTTCACCTATCTCAACCAGGCGCATAACGACCTGCTTCAGATCGTGATCGAGGCCGGCGCGCCGGGAGCCGGACTGCTCATCGCCGCGGTCGCGTGGTGGGGATGGCGCACGGTCGTGTTGTGGCGAGTGTCCGCCTCGGTGCCGTATGTGCGTTTGGGGCGGATCGCGTCCGGCCTGCTCCTGCTCGTGACGATCGCAAGCCTGGTCGACTATCCCGTCCGAACGCCCTTGTTCATGGTGCTGCTGGCGATCTTCGCGTCCTGGCTGACGCTCTACGATCCGCGTCTGCGCAGGTGACCCTCGCTTGCATGCGCAAGATCGCTGCCTTACGCGAACTTTACCGAATTAGCCGGTCCCGTTATGGTTCCGGCCGATTGGTTAATCCCGGTGGGTGTTCTCTTGTTATGCGTTTCAGCAACCGCGTCCTTACGGGCGTCATTCTTCTCATGGGTGCCTTGTCGGCCTGTTCGTCCGGTCCGCGAGTGGTGAGCACCCCCGACCTGGACGTGGTCCGCATGGAGGCGCTGCCGATCCCGACCCGGCCCGACCTCGTCGCCGCCGATCGCGGCAGCTACATCGGTCCGCTCGATACGATCGCGGTCGACGTCTTCAACGTGGCCGAACTCTCCCGCGAGCTGCGCGTCGATTCCAGCGGTCGTATCTCCATGCCGCTAGTCGGTGAGATGGACGTCCGCGCCAAGACGGCCAACGAGGTGGCGCGCGAGATCGAGACGGCGTTGGGGCGCTATGTCCGCCAGCCTCAAGTGACGGTAAACGTCCGCATCTCGGTCAGTCAGGTCGTGACGGTGGACGGATCGGTCAACGAGCCGGGTCTCTATCCGGTCACCAACCAGACGACCCTCGTTCGCGCCATCGCTTCGGCCAAGGGGCTGGCCGAATTCGGCGAGAGCAACGACGTGGTCATCCTGCGCACCGTCAACAGCCGCAGGGTCGCAGGGCTATATAATCTGGATGCGATCCGTCGCGGGGCGTACCAGGATCCGGCGATCTATGCGAACGACCTGGTGATCGTCGGCGACTCGAAGGAGCGCCGCTTGTTCCGCGATTTCATCGCCATAGCGCCGCTCCTCACCGCGCCGCTGATCATCGCGCTGCAGTAGTGATAGGCTGAACAGACCCATGAACCAGGCACAAAATCCTCGGCAGTTCGCCGGCGGAAGCGTCGCATTGCTACCGGCCGACGCGTTCGGCGGCGTGCAGGAGGAGCAGCCCTCGCTCGTCCGCCAGTACACGCGCATCATCTGGCGCTGGCGCAAGGTCATCATCGGCGCGGTCGCGCTCGCGCTGCTGGTGGGCGTGATCGTGACGATGCTGATGACGCGGCAATATACTGCGCAGACCACGATCGAGATCGCACGCGAGGGAGACGCCATCGTCAACATCCAGGGCGTGCAGCGCGAATCCGGGGACTCCGACCAGGAATTCTATCAGACGCAGTATGGTCTGTTGAAGGCTCGCTCGCTGGCGGAACGCGTCGCGGCACAGCTTCGCCTGACGGACGACCGCGCCTTCTTCCAGATGTTCGACGCGGACCCGAGCAACGTGTTGTTCACGCCCGAGGGTCGC
Source organism: uncultured Sphingomonas sp. (assembly GCF_964235535.1). GTDB lineage: Bacteria > Pseudomonadota > Alphaproteobacteria > Sphingomonadales > Sphingomonadaceae > Sphingomonas. The sequence goes on along the minus strand of NZ_CAXSBH010000006.1, from coordinate 80,516 downwards.
GCCGTCCCCGCCAACCGCGCGGTGCGCCAACGCATCGCCGGCGCCCTCCTGCTCGACAATCTCGACGTCTCGCCGCTTCGCTCGTCGCGGTTGATCGACCTGTCCTTCACCAGCCCCGATCCGGCGTTGTCGGCCAAGGTCGCCAACGCCTGGTCCGTGAACTTCATCCAAGCGACCCTGGAGCGTCGCTACGACGCGACGTCGTACGCCAGGAAGTTTCTCGAGAGCCGCATCGGCCAACTCCGCAACCGGCTGGAAGTGTCGGAGCGCCAGCTCGTGAACTACGCGTCCCAGCAGCGCATCCTGAGCCTGGGCACGGAGTCCAATTCCAACACCATCCTCGCGACCAACCTCGAAACGCTCAATCTCGAGCTGCTGAAAGCGACGGGCGAGCGCATCCAGGCGCAGGCGCGTACCGAGGAAACGCGTGGCCGTAGCGGAGAGACGACCGAGGCGTTGACGAACGGAACGTTGAACTCGCTCCGCAGCCGGCGTGCCGAGCTCGCGGCGAACTACCAGAAGCTGCTGCTCCAGTTTCGTCCGGAATACCCGTCGGCGCGCGCGCTCGCGACGGAGCTCGCGGGCATCGATCGAAGCATCGCCGGCGAGGAGCGGCGCATCGGCGGTACGCTGGAGGGAGTCTATCGCGGCGCGGTCCAGCGCGAGCAGGCGCTTCGCACGCAGGTCGAGGGCTTGACCGACGACGTGCTCGACTTGCGCCGCCGCAGCATCCAGTACAACATCCTGCAACGCGAGGTGGACACGAACCGCCTGCTCTATAACGCGCTGCTGCAACGGTACCGCGAGGTCGGCATCGCCGGCGGGGTGGGCGTGAACAACGTGGCGGTGGTCGACGGTGCCGACGTGCCCGCTCGTCCGTCGAGCCCGCGCCTGGTGCTCAACATGGTGCTGGCGCTGCTCGCAGGCTCGGCGCTGGGGGCGATGCTCGCCTTTTACCTCGAGCAGACGCACGAATCGATCGACGACGCGGGTGAGGTCCAGCGGAGCTTGGGCTTCCCGTTGCTCGGCACCGTGCCCAAGCTCGTCGACACTCTTCCGGTCGATGCGCTTCAGGACCGGAAGTCGCCCCTGGTCGATGCGTATTTCGCGGTGCAGACGAGCCTTCAGTTCTCCACCGAGAGCGGAGTGCCGCGATCGTTCGCCGTCACCAGCACGCGTCCGGCCGAAGGAAAGTCGACCACGGCGTTGGCGTTGGCGACGTTGCTCGCGCGGTCGAAGCGCAAGGTCGTGCTGGTCGATGGCGATCTTCGCTCTCCCTCGGTGCATTCTCTGATCGGCACCGGGCATGAGAAGGGGGTCAGCAACTACCTGACCGGGACCGACGAGCTCGGCTCGCTCATCGTCCGCGTCGATCGCTTCGATTTCGATGCGATCACCGCCGGGCCGATTCCGCCGAACGCGGCCGAACTTCTGGCCGGGACGCGTCTGCCGCAGCTGATCGAGACCCTGCTCGAGGTCTATGATCATGTCGTGATCGACGCTCCGCCGGTGCTCGGCCTGGCCGATGCCCCGTTGATCGGCACCCGCGTCGAGGCGGTGGTGTTCGCCGTGGAGTCGCATGGCATCCGCGCCAGCCTGGTACGGACGGCGCTGGGTCGCCTGGCCGCGGCCAATGCGCGCATCATCGGCGTGGTGCTGACCAAGTTCGAGTCCAAACGCGCGAACGTCCAGTATGATTATGGATACGATTACGGCGAGCGCGGCAGGGCCCGCAAGCGCGCCTGACCGCGGTCGCGAGCCGGTGTACCGGGACCTGATCGCACGCGGGCTGTTGCTTGCGGGACTGCTGGCGCTCGGCCTGTTCACCCTCCGGGTGACGGCCGGCAACGTCTTCGCAAATCGCAATCCTGCGCTGGCGATGCGGTTCTCGCCCGATAACGCCAGGGCTTTGGGGAAAAGCGCCCGCACCTTGGTGCTGACCAAGCAGACACCCGACGCGCTCGCCGAGACGACGCGGCTCGCCAGACGCGCGCTCGCCCGCAATCCGGCGGAAATCGACGCGGTCGTCGCGCTGGGCGTTACGTACGATCTCGCCGGTCGAACGCGCGACGCCGCTCGGCTCTTCGAATATTCGGAGCGGCTGTCGCGCCGCGATCTGGCGACGCAGCTTTGGCTGATCGAAGCGGCCGTGCGACGCGACGACGTCCCCGGAGTGCTCCGACATTACGACACGGCGCTGCGCACGTCGCGCGCGGCACCCTCGATCCTGTTTCCGATCCTCGTCCAGGCGGTGACCGGGACCGACATGATCGATCCTTTGTCGGCGGTGCTCGCGCGCAGGCCGATCTGGTCGTATCAATACATCCAGCAGCTCGCCCAAACCGGGCAGGATTTCGACGCGATGGACGCCCTCTACAAGGCGCTGCATCGGCGGGGAGGCCTTGTGCCGGAGGAGACGATCGCGTCCGCCTCCGCGCGCATGGTCGAGGCGCGCCGGTTCGACCTGGCCTGGTCGCTTTATACGACCTTCAACCCGGGCGCGGGGCGGGGAGGGGTCCGGGATGGCGCGTTCCGGCGGATCCGCACGGCGCCGACGCCGTTCGACTGGACCTTGTCGGACGTGCCCGCGCTCAGTCTTGGGGCGGTCGAGGACGAAGGCGGCATGCTGCGCTTCTCCACAACATCGGGAGCCGGCGGACTGGCGGCGCGACAGCTTCTGCTGCTCACGCGGGGGCCGCACCGGCTGAGCGCCAAGGCTTACGACGTGGTCGCGGGCGACGCCGAGCGGCCTGAGCTGCGCGTGACGTGCGCCGGTTCGGCCGAGCCGCTCGCGCGTGCGCCGATCGGTGCGGCCGACCTCCGCGGCTCGGTCGTCGGGGCGGCATTCGAAGTGCCTGGCGGCTGCCCGGCGCAGTGGCTCGAGCTGCATGTTCCCGCCGCGGACGGACCGACGCCCGTCTCCGGCGGCATCGGCCGGATCGCTGTCCGCTAGTCGGTGGTCGCCGGCGGTCGATCGCCACCGCCGACGTCGCTGATCAGGAACCATCGGTCCGCACCCTCCAGTCCGACGGCCGCGAGCCGGCCCGTCGCGTAAGCGCCGAGATCGATGCCGATCCGATTGGCTTGGATATCGATCTCGGGGGTCACAGTATGTCCGTGAACGACGAAATGCCCGAAATCGTGCCGAAAGCGGAGAAATTCGTCGCGAATCCACCGCATGTCGCCGGGTTTCTGCTTGGTCAGTTCGACCCCTGGCCGGACGCCGGCATGCACGAACAGATAGTCCCCCGACACATGATGCGTGGCCGCCCGGTCGAGGAATTCGGTATGCGGCGTCGGCACGTGCTCGTCGATCAGCGCAGGCAGGTCGGCGAGCGAGCAATGATCGTACATCTCCGCCGATACGCCGTAGCTGAGCAGCGTATCACGGCCACCGACGCGATCGAAGGTCGACAGCGAACCGCGATCTCCCTTCGCAGAACGGAGCAACAGCTCCTCGTGATTACCCATCAGGAACAGGCATTCGGTGCCCGAGCCCTCCAAGGCCATCAGCCGTTCGACGACCGCTCGAGAGTTAGGCCCGCGGTCAATGTAGTCGCCCAGGAAGATCAGCGTGGTGCGCATCTCGCCCCGACCGTCCTGGTCGGCGGCGATCCGACCGAGGAGATCGTCGAGGCAGTCGAGGCGCCCATGCACGTCGCCGATCGCGTAGATGCGCTCCCCCGGTGCCGTATGCGGCGATGCGCCGCCACGCGCTTTTCGGAACAGTTTGCTTAACACCGCTGTCGATTGCTCTTGATGGTAGGACGCCGGATAAGGGGCTCGAGCGCGACCGTCCGGTCTCGGGCTCTCGCGAGCCGCGCGGCCTGCGCCGATTGCGTGGGGAGATGCAAGCGCTTAAGCGCTCCGGGGCGCAGGGAAACAGCCGACGACGTGCGGTCGTGGACGGGCACTTCGCTTATCCACGCTCACGATCGGTCAGGATCGATGGAAATTTTATACCGAAATGGTGACCGTCGGGATTCAGCGCTCGCCGTGGCATCGGCTGCGCACGCAGTTGAGCGGATGCCTGCTGCTGGGCGCGCTGCTACCCTACCTCCTGCGCGTGGCCACCCTGTCCACCCTGGAGGTGATCGGCCCGGTCCAGGAAACGTCGGCGGGCGCGGTGGTCGCGATCCTGTTCGGCGTCTGGCTGCTGCGGAACGTGAGCCCCTATCCCGGGGTCGAGGCGGGCGGCTTCATCCTGCCCGCCATGTCGTTGTCCTACGCAATTTTGCTGGTCGTGTTCCTGCTCGCCCGCTTCGATTATAGCCGCATTACCCTGCTGCTGGGCTTCCTCGGCAGCCTCGCCTGGCTCTTCTTCAGCCATTACCGCGCGCAGCGCGAGCAGCAGTTGCGGATCGGCCTTCTTCCCTTCGGCAGCGCGAACAGCCGACCGGAGGTGGCGGGGGTCACGTGGGTGTCGCTGGGGTCGCCCGACATCGACGTTTCCGGGCTGAACGCGGTCGCGGCCGATCTGCGGGTCGATCTGCCCGAGGCCTGGGAGCGCCGGCTCGCCGAGTTCGCGCTGAACGGGATGCCGGTGCTGCACATCAAGCACCTGTTCGAGTCTCTGTCCGGTAGGGTCGAGCTGGAGCACCTGTCGGAGAATAATTTCGGTTCGCTGGCGCCGGTATCAGCCTGGATGACGTTGAAGCACGTGATCGATTGGGTGGCGGCCCTTGTGTTCGGATTGCTGCTGCTTCCCGCCCTGCTTGTCGTAGCGCTGGCCGTACGGCTCAGTTCGCCCGGGCCGGTCCTGTTCCGGCAGACGCGCATCGGCTACCGTGGGAAGCCCTTCACCGTCTATAAATTCCGGACGATGACGGTCTGCGCGGAGCCGGTCGACGCGCGCTCGGCGGCGATCACGCGCGCCGCCGACGCGCGCGTCACGCGGTTCGGCCGTTTCCTTCGCCGCTCACGCATCGACGAGCTGCCCCAGATGATCAACGTGCTGCGCGGGGAGATGAGCTGGATCGGTCCGCGACCCGAAGCGGAAGTGCTGTCGCGCTGGTATCAGTCGGAAATCCCGTTCTACCTGTATCGGCACATCGTCCGACCCGGCATCGCCGGCTGGGCGCAGGTGGTCCAGGGACATGTGGCGGACGTCGACGAGGTACGGAGCAAGCTCCATTACGACTTCTACTATATCAAGAACTACTCGCCCTGGATCGATCTCCTGATCGTCGCCAAGACGATCCGGACGATGCTGACCGGGTTCGGGGCGCGCTAGCCCGACGCGAGCAGCCAATCGTGCGTCCGGCGCAACCCGTCGGTCCACGCCGTGCGCGGACGCCAGCCGATCTCCCGCGCAGCCCGCGTGATGTCCAGCGTGTTGGCGGGCGTGTCCGCCGCGCGCGCTGGCTCGTAGCCGACCGGTACCTGCCGGCCCAGCATCGCGCCGACATCGTCGATCACGCTCCGTAGCGTCCTTCCCACCCCCGAACCGATGTTCAACGGACCCGCAACGTCCGGCGTAACGGCAGCGGCGACCATCGCGCGGACCGCGTCCTCGATGAACAGGAAGTCGCGAACGGCGTTCCCGTCGCCCCAGATCCGCATCGGCTGCCCCGTTATGGCGGCGTGCATCAGCTTGGCGATGAACCCCTGCCCACGGTGCGGGCTCTGGTGCGGGCCGAACGGGTTGGCGACGCGCAAGGTCACCACATCCAATCCGTAGAGATGCCGGAACAGGATGCAGAACTTCTCGGCGGCGATCTTGCCGACGCCGTAGGCGGACACGGGATCGGTCGGCGCGTCCTCGCCGATCGGCAGCGGCAGGTTGGGGCGATAGACCGTGCCCCCCGACGACAGGAACACGAGCTTGCCCACCTCGGCGTCGCGGCACGCCTCCAGCACCCCGATATTGGCCGGGATGCCGACCCGCGCCTCCTCGCCAGGATCGCGGTTCGACCCGCCGGGATCCGCCATCCCGAGCAGGTGGAACACGACATCGGCACCGCGCACGGCTTGCGCGACGGCCGACCGATCACCGTGCTCGCCCACGATCCAACCGTCAGGGGCTGCCCCGAGCCGCGGCGGGTGACCGAATCCGATCACGTCCGCTCTCGCGTCCGCAAGCGCGCCTCGCAGGTTCGTGCCGATGAAGCCGCCACCACCCAAAACGACGCAGCGACGGCCGGCGATCTCGGTACTCAGGACTTCAGCTCCATCAACGCCGCGACCGTAGCCAAAAGGCGGGCTCGGAACGTCTCGGGCGAGAAATGCGCGTCGAAGGTCCCGCGCGCCGCCGCCCCGATCGCGGCGGCGTCGGGCGCGCGGGCCAGCGCGGCGCGGAGCAGGTCGGCCACCCCATCGACGCTCGTCGCCTCGGCCGCCAGCGAGTCCACCCCCGGCGTGAGCCAGACGACCGTTCCCACGCTCGGCGCGAGCAGCAGCATCCGGCCGGCGGCGAGCGCGTCCAGCGACACGAGCGGCAACGTATCCTCCCGAGACGGCACGAGGACGGCGTCGGCGCGGAGCAGGGCGTCGGCATAGCCCGCCCGGTCCAACTCGCCGCCATGGACGACGCCGAGCGCCCTCGCCTGGGCGAGCACCCCTGCGGCGAACGTCCGGTCTAGGGTGCGGCCGTAGAGCGTCAACACGATCGATCGCCGCTCGGCGGGCGAGAGCGACGCATAGGCCTGCACGGCAAGGTCTTGCCCCTTCCGCGGCTCGACCGACGCGAAGACAGATATGCGAAGCGGGCTGCGGGCGGGCTCCACCGGCGGAGGACCGAGCGGCACGACCCCATACGGCACCACTTCGACATCGGGACGATGGGCAACGAACTGTTGCGCGCAGAGCGGACTGCCAGCCCACACGCGCGACACTCCGACGAGCACGCTGCGCAACGCATTATCGGCGAAACGGCTCTTGAGCAGCCCCACCTCGTGCAGATACCACAGCGTCGGGAGCGACCGCGTCAGCGCCTCCGCGACTCCCGCAGTGTCGACGGTGTTGCAGATCGCGGCGCTCGCCCCGTCCGCGAGCTGCAGCAGCCAGCCGGGACCTTCACCAAGCTTGAGGTCCACCAGCACCGGCAGGCCCGCCGCCCGCAAGTCGCGGGCGAGCGGCCCGTCGACCGACGATACCACGACCGGCGTATAACCGGCGTCCCGCACGATCCTCGCCATCTCGCCCACGAGGAAGGGCGCGCCGCTTCTGCTCAGGTCGTTGGTCGCGAGCAGGATAGTGCGCCCACCCGCTTGAGCGAGCGCGCGGAGCTCGGCCCGGCGGAACGCCCGGTGGCCGTATCCCGCGATCCGGCCCGGCAGCCTGGGCAGCAGCCGATCGCGCACCAGGGCGACCAACGGGCTTCCGCTCGCGGCCAGATCGATGGACGGGTGCATGCGCGGGTCCTCTGGCAGAACCTCCCGGGCATGGGAAGGACCGACGGAAGGCTTGCCGCCGGTCGGGTCCGCGCCTACGGCGACCGACCAAGTGGCGGGACGTGGAAGCCTTAGCAGCGCAAGGCGGGACCTAATCTGATGTCGGTCCGCAAGGCGTTCATGTGGTCGGCCACGGGACAGGTCCTATCCTTCCTCGCCGGCTTCGGCGCGACGGTCGCGCTCGCCCGCATCCTTTCGCCGCGCGATACGGGCGTCTACGCCGCCGGGCTGGCGGTGCTGGGCATGCTGCAGGCCGTGTCGGCCTTCGGCGTCGGCAGCTTCATCATGCGGGACGAGGCGGTGACGCGGGCGACGCTGGCGACCGCTTTCACGGTCAATCTGGCCATCTGCGTCCTCTTGTCGACGCTGGTGTTCGCCGGGAGCTACTCGTCCTGGGTCACGGCGGGCGAGCCGATGGTCGGGCAGGTGATGCGGCTGCTGGCGGTCGTGCCGCTGCTTTATGCGATCGAGTTCACGCCCGCGATCATGCTCCAGCGCGAGATGCGGTTCGGCGTTATCTCGGTGGTCACGGTGGCGCGAGTGGTCGTGGGAGCCGTGGTCGGCATCCTCGCGGCGCTGGCGGGCGCACGGGCGCTCAGCGCGGCTTACGGCGGCATCGCGGGCGCCCTGGTCGGCGCGGTCGGCTTCGCCGCCGCGGCCAGGCACCACGTCCATATCCGGCTGTCGGTCCAGGGCTGGCGGCCCCTGGTCTCGTTCGGCTTCAAGACCCTCATGGTGGGCGGCGTCTCCGCGCTGGCGATGCGGTTGTCGGAGATCATCCTGAGCCGGATGCTCGGCTTCGCCGCGCTCGGCGTCTTCTCGCGCGCGTCGACCCTGTCGAACACGGTCTTCCAGAACCTTTACGGCGCCGCCGCACGGGTCCTTTTCGCCAAGCTGGCGGACGATCACCGCGCCGGAGCCGGGCTGAAACGGGGTTACCTGCAGGGTTTGGACGTCATCCTGGCGCTGATGTGGCCCCTGCTGGCGGGGATCGCCGTGCTGGCCGCGCCTGCCGTCGACCTCCTGTTCGGTCCGCGCTGGTCGGCGGCGGCCACCCCGCTGACGCTGTTGGCGATAGCCCAGGCGATCGGGTTGTCGTTCGCGATGAACCATGAACTGTTCGTGCTCCGCGACGAGGTCGGGCGGCAGGGGCGGCTCGAACTCGTCCGGTCGGTCGTGGGGCTGGCCGCGTTCGTCTACGGCTGCACGTTCGGCCTGACCGGCGCGGCGCTGGGGCGTGTCGCGGATACGGTGGTGGGGGCGATCCTCTATGTGCCGCTGCTGTCGTCGTTGTCGGGCGCGGGCAGGCGGGAACTGGCGACCGTCTATGCGCGGGCGCTAGCGCTCACCGCCGCCGCCGTCGCGCCGGCCGTCGCCGTCATGACGCATGCGCGGTGGGAAGCGCGGGCGTCCGCGCCGGCGCTCGGCGTCGCCGTCCTGATCGGCGGGATGCTGTGGCTCTGCCTGCTGCGGCTGCTCGGGCACCCGCTGTTCGCGGACGTGGCGCGCGCGGCGGCCCGCTTCCGGCCTCGCTACGCCGCCGCCGCCGATCTATCGACACCGCCCCTGTGACTTTCTAGGGGCGCGGGATGGGGATCGAGGTTCAAACCGTCAAATTGCTGCTGCTGGCCCGCCGGCTCGGCGTCGACTTCACCTCCACGCTGACGATCGGCCGACAGGACGTGCTGGCCACGCCCGATCAGGCCGCGAGCGTCTTCGCGCGCTTCGGCGAGAAGATCACCGATCACGAGGCGCGGACCATGTCGGGGAAGGATGACCCGTTCAGCGACGCGCTGTTCAGGAAACTCGGCGCGCGGTCGGTCGATGCGATGGACATATCCGACTTCGAGGGCGCGACGCTGATCCACGACCTGAACCGGCCGCTCCCGCCCGACCAGTCCCGGCGTTTCTCGCTGGTGTTCGACGGCGGCACGCTGGAGCACGTCTTCGCCAACACCACCGCGCTGGCCACCTATATGTCGCTCGTCGAGGTCGGCGGGCACCTGATCGTCGCCGTTCCCGCGAATAATGAGATGGGGCACGGCTTCGTGCAGTTCAGCCCGGAATATTTCTTCCGCACGCTGACCGCGGCCAACGGGTACCGGATCGAGGGGCTGTTCCTCGCGCCAATGTTCGTCGATGCGGACTGGCTGCTCGCGCGCGACCCGGCGAGCGTGGGCGCGCGTGTAGGCCATAACGGCGCGACGCGCTCGACCTACATCTTCGTGGTCGCGCAGCGGTTCGCGGCTGAACCCATCTTCGCCACTTCGCCGCAACAAAGCGACTACGCCGCCGACTGGGCTCGACTAGCTGACAGGGCGGGGCAGGGGCACGGGGGCAAGCCGGGGCTGAAGGCGCGTGTCGCCTCCAAACTTCCTCGCAAACTCGTCGACGCGCTGGTCGGTATCCGCAAGATAACCGCGCGTCCCGATCCGCGCCACCTCGCCCCGTTCACGCCCGAACGGGCCGAGCCGTCGCTCGCCGGTCGTCAACCGGAATAGCCCGCGGCCCGAAGCCCCGCGGCCACCTCGTCTTGGCGGTGCAGGTGGGCGAGCTTGCCGCCCAGGAGCGAGCGTTTGAGGAAGGGAAAGCCCGCGCGCAGCAACGGAAGCGCCAATTGCAACGTGGGATCCTCCACGGCGGGCGTGTCCGCGTAGAGGAACGATCCCACCGACATCGTGCGGATCGCCGTGCGGGCCAGCTGGGTCTCCTGATTGATGACGACGCGGCGCAACTCGTCGAACGCGTGGTCGGGCATCAGGATGCCGCGTAGGCTCGCGATCCGCGCCGGCGTGACGTCGCGCAGCACGAACGCGTAGCTCTGGATGTGGTTTTCCAGGCTCGACGTCGCGGTGAACCCCGTCAGCGCCCATCGCGCCTCGGCCAGCCAGGCCCCCACGTCGCCGAACGGGCCGAACACAGAGTCGTTGAGCACGAACGCGTCGCTTCCGGGCGCGAACTCGGCGAGCGCGAGCAATCCGGCCGTGTATCCGGAAAAATCGAACCCGGGCAGCGCCTTCCACACGAGCGCGTCGGACGCCGCCCTCAGATCGTCGGGCACGGACGCAGGGTCGGGGGCGGCGCAGACGACGAGCAGCCGGCGATCCAGCGCGCGCAGTCGGGCCAGGGTGTCGCGGTGCGCGGCCGCGAGCTCGCCGCCGGGCAGGAAAGCGAAATACAACGTCCAGGGGCCCGATCCCGTCGGGCGTGTCAGGACGCGGTGCGCTGGCGCCGGAATGCGGCGGAACAGGCGGTCGCGGATCCGGAACACGCGCGTGCTCAGCGGCGCGGCGCTCGGCCGGAACGTCCGATTCCGCTCGAGCATGGATAGGGCTGGATCGGCGGTGAGGAGCATCGGGTCGGTCTACTAATGCGGGGCCCATCATTGTCGAGCCGGTCGACGGTTGGTCGGAACCGTCTGGAAAGCGCCGCCGAGTCCGGGCATAGGGCCCGTCATGGAACAATCGGGCGCGGTCGCGGACGACCGGCCGGGCGACGCCGCGCCGGGCGCCCAGGTCGACATCATCATCGTCAATTGGAATTCGGGCACCTTGTTGGCGAACTGCCTCGGCTCGGTGGCGGCGCACGGCGGCGCGGCGGTCGGGCGGACGCTGGTGGTCGACAACGGCTCGGCCGACGGGTCGGCGGACGTGGACGTGGCCGGACTCGACTGGACGCTGATCCGAACGGGCGCGAATCTCGGCTTCGGTCGCGCGTGCAATCTTGCGGCGAGGCAAGCGGAAGCGCCGTTCCTGCTGTTCTTCAATCCGGATGCGGAGCTGCGGCCCGGTACCCTCGACCAGGCGCTGCGGTTCATGCGCGATCCGGCGAACGCCCGGGTCGGCGTGGCCGGCATACGCCTCGTCGACGAGGACGGCCACGTTCATCGCCACTGCGCGCGCTTCCCGACCTGGCGCAATTTCATCGGCAACAGCCTGGGCCTGACCCGGCTCCTCAAACGTCGCTTTCCGTCCATGCTCATGCTCGACTGGGATCACGGGGAGAGCCGCCCGGTCGACCACGTGATGGGCGCGTTCTACCTGATCCGACGCGACCTGTTCGAACGCGTCGGCGGTTTCGACAACGATTATTTCGTGTATCTGGAGGACCTCGACCTGTCCCGCCGCGTGTACGACGCTGGTTACGGCATCCAATATCTCGTGGAGCCGGAAGCCTATCACAAGCAGGGGGGCACCTCGGAGAAGGTCAAGGCGCACCGCCTCTTCTATGCGATGAACAGCAACATGATCTATGCCTGGAAGCACCTGTCCAGACCGTCGGCCCTCGGCGTCGTGGGCACGACGCTGCTCATCGAGCCCGTGTCGCGCACGGTCCGCGCGCTTCTGAGACGGTCGCCCGAGGAATTGTGGTTCACCTGGCGGGGGTTCGGTATGGTGTACCGCGACCTGCCGACCACGCTGCGGACCCTGCGCGGCGCGCGCGGGCGCGCGGCCGGCGGGGTGACGCGGTGAACCGGGCCGCCTCCATCCAGCTGCCGGCGACGATCCCGCAGCGGCCCGACCTCGCCGCACCGTTCGCCCAAGGCGCGATCCTGCTGACGCTCGCGGTCTGCGTCGTGGTGCCGCACTCCTTCCAGCTCGTAAACGGTGCGCTCCTTGCGACGAGCTTCCTCCTGTCGCTGCTGGTCGTCCGCAAATCGGATTGGCTGCAGAAGCTGATGACCACCTACCTGCTGGGCGTCGCGATCACGGCCTTCTACATCTGGCTCGGGACTGTCCACCGCGCGCCCAGGCCCGCATCGACCCAGACCATCATCGTCTACATCCTCTCGCCGTTCATGTGGCTGATGATTGGCACGGTGCTGTACCAGCAGTTCGGCCTGGAGCGGGTGGTGCGCATCCTGATATGGCTGACCTGGGGCGCGATCGCCTCCGTCGCGGCGTTCTTCTACCTGTTCCTGGCGTTCGGCGTCGAGGCGGTGCGCTTCCTGAACGCGAACGCCAACGTGAACGTCACCGAGGGCTTCGCGGGCGCCAACATCATCGTCTACGGTTCGCTGATCTTCCTGACGGGCGCGGTGTTCGCGCAACCCACGATCATCCGCAACCGCATCGCGCGCGTCGTGCTTCCCGGCCTATTGATCGTATGTGCGCTAACTTCCGGGCGTTCGGCGCTGATCCTTTCGGTCCCGATCGGCCTTTTGGTCGGCACGGTGCTTCGAAGCAGGGTCGATGATCCCGAGAGCAAGGAAAGCGGCATCAAGGCGCTGCTGCCCACCTTCGCGCTCGGCTTCGTCGCGTTGCTGGTGTTGCTGATCGTCGATTTCTTCGTCGACAGTTTCGACCTGCTCGTCATCTTTTGGATCTTCTACGACGAATTGACGAGCGGCGGCGGGTCCGAGCGGACCGAACAGATCGGGGCGCTTTGGGAGGGTGTCCAAAACTCCTGGGGGTTGGGCGTCGGTCACGGGATCGGCGTCCGCTATCTCCGCAGCGCCGAGTTTCCGTGGCGTTACGAGGTCATCCCGATGGCGACGCTCTTGCGTGTCGGCTTCATCGGCACCCTCGTCTACCTATCCACCTTCATCGTCTACGCGCTCGAGTTCGGGCGGCGAAGCAGCGCGCGCTCGCTGCGCGCAGAGGACGTGTATATGTTCGGGGGCTTCGTCCCCGTCGCCCTGGCGGTGTTCACCAACCCCTATATCGAGTCGTACGTCTTCCAATGGATGTATTTCCTGCCCGTGCTGGCGCTGGGCGCGCAGGCCGGGCAGGCCGGGTCAGCTCCGGCGCGCTAGGAAGCACATCGAGGGGCCGGCGACCGCATCGGGCTCCGCAAACGCGGTCTCGACGGCGAAGCCGCGCCGCCGGAAGAAGTCGAGAACCTCGTCCTGGTCGAGCCAGATCGAGCGCGACATGGTGCCGCCGCAGAACTCGCTCTTGCCTTCCGAACCGCGGTAGCTGCGGACGTGATAGGTCATCGTGTCGTCGCCGATCGTCCGCTTCGTTACCTCCCCGGTCATCGGCCGCCAGCGTCGATCGCCCACCGGCATCGCCGCGCGGTCGACGAAATGGCTCCACACGAAGATCCGGTCGGACAGTTTTACCATATCGAGCAACGTCTGGAGTGGGTCCGCCATATGGTACAGGATCCCGCTCGCCATCAGCAGGTCGAACCGGCGATCGGTCTGCGCTAGGAACGCATCGAAATCGCCGAGCTCGAAATGCGCGTGGTCGAGCTTCAGGAGAGCTTTGACGACCAGGCAGCGAAGATAGGCCGACTTGTTCGCCTCGATCGCCACCACGGATGCGACGCCGGCCTCGCCCAGCATCGCGGTATGCCCGCCCTCCAGCGGACCGAGCTCGAGCACGCTCCATCCCTCGACGCTGCCGAGACGCTCGATCAACCATCGTATCCGCGCATCGTCGAACAACCCTGCGGTGCCGCTCGTCACGCCGTCGATCGGCAGTTTGGACGCCCAGTCGCCCGCGAAGATGTCGACGGCCTGCTGCGGCGACGGCGCATGGTGGACGAAGGAGTCGTTGGCTCGCCAACCGGCTTCGCCACGGAGCCGGTCGCCGTTCACCAGACGTCTGACATGATCGAACGCGGCGCGGGCTGGGTTCAAGGCGATGCTCCGAGTGGGACTGTGATCGAAGCAGCCGGCTTTAGTCGTCGCCGCCGGCAACTCAATCCGTCTCGGGAATTATGGGATCGGCGGCGGCGAGCCGGTCGATCCACGCGATCTGCCTTGGCAGGCAGACGCGTCGGAGATCGTAGCGATCGTCGATGAGCGCGCGCCCGTTCGCGGCGAGCCGTCTCCGCATGTCGGCGTCGGCCAGCAACTCGCACGCCCGGTCCGCCAGCGCGGCCGGATCGAAGAACGGAAACAGCGCCCCCGTCTCGCCGTCGGCGACGACCTCGCGCACGGGGGCGGTGTCGCTGGCGAGGATCGGCACGCCGGTGGCCATCGCCTCCATCAGGCTCCAGGACAGCACGAAGGGGTAGGTGAGGTATACGTGCAGCGCCGACACCCGCAGCAGCGACAGGAAGGTCGGATACGGGATCGAGCCCAGGAAGTGTACGCGCGAGCGGTCCACGCGGTCGGCTACTTCGCCCAAGAAGATCTCCCGCCAGCTGCCGGTCGGGGCCGCCGCACCGTAGCTGACGCCGTCGCCGCCGACGATCACCACGCGCGCGCCTGGCCGTCGCCGCAACAGCTCGGGCAGCGCGCGCATGAAAATGTGGTATCCGCGATACGGCTCCAGATTGCGGGCGACGAAGGTGATCACTTCGTCGCCCGCCTTCAACTCGACGCCGGCGACCCGCATGCGCGTCGATGCGTCGGGGCGCACTTCGCTCGTGTCAATCCCGTCGAATACGACGTCGATCAGATGCTGGAACCGCTTGGGGTAGGTTCCCGCCTGGAAACGGGTGGGCGATATCGCGGCGGTCGCTACCTCCAGATTCAGCCGCTGCGTCAGATTGCGCAGCCGGAAGCGGCATACGGCCTCCAGCGGATCGCTCGCACCGCCGAACTCGGGGTCGAAATCGAGGTCGCCGCCCTCTGACCGGTAGAAATACTCGCAATATACGCCCAGCCGCGCCTCGGGCCACACCTGCTTCAGGAATAGCGTATCGCCCCAGCCCGGATGAGCGACGATCACGTCCGGCTGAAAACCTTCGGCGCGCAGCTTGACCGCGGTCTGCAGCGTCGCCTCGGCGCGGATCACCTTGGTTTCGAAGTCTCGCGCCCAGGGGTGGGTGGCGCTGGTGCCGTGGCGGCTCGCGCTGCGAAGTACGGGGAAGGGCGAGCCGGCGGGCGGCTCATTCATGGTCAGCGCCGCCACCTCGTCGCCGCGCGCGTGGAGCGCGGGGGCGAGATGCTTGTATTGGGCGGGGAAGTTCTGGTGGGTGAACAGGACGCGCATGGCTGGCGATCACTCTCGGGCGAAAGCGCGCCGTTTACCCTCGATACTCACGGGGACGCCACCCTAAGCGACACGCGGACCGGGGGTGCGGCGATCTCCATGCGCTGCGGCCCGATCACGGCGGTCTTGGCATCGATGGTCGCGTCCTTGAACGCGACTACCGCCTGCGTCATCCGCCCGGCCGGACTGGCGAAACGGCTATCCCTCATCGTCAGCCGAGTCATGCGTCCGCTCACGAAGGCGAGCGCGATGCCGAACCGGCGGTCGGCGAGCCCGCAATCCACGAACTCGTTCCCGTCGAGCGTCAACCGGTCGCACTCGCGCACCCACAGCGCATATCCGATCGGTCGGAGCCCGACGCGCGTGAACCGGTTCTTCGAGAGCGTGACCACCGCGTTCCAGGCGAGGTTGCCGATCTCGGCATGCTGATCGCAATCGCTGATGACGTTGCCGGTGAGCGCGATGCCTCGCATCCCGTTCAGGACGAAAGGCGTCCGGCAGCGGCGGACGGTGTTGCCGCTGAAGGTCGCCGCGTAGCCCCGTGTCGACGTGATCGCGCGGTCGCCGCCATAGCCGTAGGTCAACCAGCCGCCATGGCGGTCCTCGATCACGTTGTCCGTCACCGTGAAGTCGCGCTGCGCCGCGCGCACCTTGGTGTTTTCACGCAAGTTGAGGCAGACCGCGAACCCGCCCCCGCCGCGAAAAAGGTTACCGCGGATCGTCACGTTCCGGATGATCGCGAAGCCGTCGTCGTTGGGTTCGAAGTCGATCGGTCCGGGCATCTGCAAACCGGTCGCCGGATTGAAGGGGTCGCCCTTGTTGATCGTGCCGTCGCCCGGGCGCGAGCAGTTCAGGAACCGGCTGCGCTCGATCACCAGTCCGTCGCAGTCGATCACGGAGACCGCGTTGCGGTTGTTCGAGTTCACGCCGTCGAACACGCAGTCGGCGACCGTCACGTTCACATTGTGACGCTCCTGGCCCAGCACCAGCCCGGAGCCCAGATGCAGCCCGTCCCCGCGAAAGCCCCGAAAGCCGACGCGGTCGAAGCGGACGTCCGTGACGCCGTTCAACATGACCAGATAGCTGAACTCGGAGAAACCCTGCTCCGTCACCTCGTCCTCGAAGGTGAGGTCGCGAAACGAGAAGCTGCGGCCGTTGCGGGCCGGATCGGCGGACCCGCTGTCGAAGAACAGCACGAACGGAGCCGCCGTGGCATAGGACTTGGCCACGATCGTCCGGTCGATCCCGTCGCCGACCACCCGCACGCCCGGCGCGAGTCGATGTTCCGGCCCGTTGGCGATCAGGTAACGTCCGCCGCGCCCGCGTCCCTTTCCGGCAGGCAGATGCACCGTGCGCCCGGTCGCGACGGCTCGCCTGAACGCCTCCGAATCGTCGCGGTCGCCGGCGCGGCGGAAATCCGGCACGGACGCCCGCTCCCCCGCTACGTCTTCGCCGGCGGCGGCGCGCAAGGCCCAAGCGGCGGAAACGACGGCGGGGACGACGGCGACGGCTGCGAGAACGGTTCTGCGTTTCATCGGCCCGGCATAGCCGCGGAACGGGGGAACTGACTAGGCGCGAAACCCGGTCGGTGATAGCGGGCGTCCGCGCAGCCACGAGCCCACATCCCCTATGCCCGACGACCACCGGCGCGACCTTTCTGGCCGTACCATCCTCCTGCTGCCCCGTTACGGCGATCTCGGCCCCAGCAGCCGGTTGCGGATGGGGCAGTTCGTGCCGCGGCTCCGGGCGGCGGGCGCGACAGTCCGGGTGCTCCCCTTCTTCGATGACGCTTACCTGCGCACCCTGTTCGGCGAGGAAGCCAAACCGAAACTGGCCTCGCTCCGCGCCTATTGGCGCCGCGCGGCCGGGCTGCTGCGCGAGAAGGCGGATCTGGTCTGGGTCGAGCGCGAGCTATTTCCGTTCCTGCCCGGCGCGTTCGAGCGGGCGCTGAGCGCGCGTTCGATCCCGTACGTGGTCGATTGGGACGACGCCGTCTTCCACCGCTACGACCGGCATCCTTGCGGCCTGGTCAGGCGGTCGCTCGGACGCAAGTTCGATCCGCTGCTGCGCGGAGCGGCGGCGACGACGCCCGGCAGCGCGTATCTCGCCCGGTACATGGCCGCGCACGGCGCGCGGCGCGTCGTGACCGTGCCGACCGTGCTCGATCCCGGCCGCTACCATCCGGGCCCGCGCGAACGGGGGGAGCGGCTGCGATTGGGTTGGATCGGGACGCCGGCGAACGCTCGCTACCTGTCGATCGTCGCCGAAGCGCTCCGGCTGATCGGCGGCAACGTGCCCGTCACGCTCGTCACGATTGGCGCGCCTGCGCTAGGCGAACTTCCCGTGCCGCAGGAGGCGCATGATTGGACCGAGGCCGGCGAGGCGGACCTCCTCGCGACGATCGATGTCGGCGTGATGCCGCTGGCCGACCGTTCGTACGAGCGGGGCAAGTGCGGCTACAAGCTGATCCAATATATGGCGAGCGGCCGCGCGGTGATCGCGTCGCCCGTGGGCGTCAACGCGGACATCGTCGATCCAGAGGTCGGCCTGCTCGCGGACACGCCCGCCCAATGGGCGGACGCGATCCGCACGCTCGCCGCCGACCCGGAGCGCGCGCAGGCGATGGGCCAGGCCGGACGCCGCCGGGTCGAGGAGCAATACTCTATCGACGTCGCCGGCCATGCGCTGATCGACCTGTTCGCGTCGATCATGCGGGCCGATCGGTGACGACGGTCGCGCTGATCACGAGCGGGGCGAACTCGGTCGCGAACTTCCGCGGGCTGTTGATCGAGGAGCTGATCCGTCGCGGCTGCCGCGTCCTGGCGCTAGCCCCCGACTGGGACGAGGGATCGCGCGGGCGCACGTCCGCGCTCGGGGCCCAGCCGGTCGCCATCTCGCTCAGCCGCGCGGGCCTGAGCCCGCGCCGCGACTCGGTCGACCTCGTCCGCCTGACGGTCCTGCTGCGAAGGCTACGGCCGGACGCGACGCTGACCTACTTCGCCAAGCCCAACGTTTACGGCAACATCGCCGCGCGCGCCGCGCGGGTTCCGCGCCGCGTCGCCATGGTCGAGGGGCTCGGCTTCGCGTTCGACGCCAGCGCGGGCTCCGGTCCGAAGCGTCGCCTCCTGTCCGCGCTCGCGCGCGGCCTGTTCCGCGCGGCCTTCGCGGGCACCGACCGCGTGGTGTTCCTGAACCGCGACGATGAGGGCTTCTTCCACGAGCACCGCATGGTGTGCCCCGACAAAGCGGTACAGATCGGCGGGATCGGCGTCGATCTGGACGCCTTCGCCGCCACGCCGCCGGTCACCTCGCCGGTGACGTTCCTGCTCATGGCCCGGCTGCTGCGCGGCAAGGGCATCCTGGAATACGCCGCGGCCGCCGAGATAGTTAGGAAGTCGCACCCGACCGCGCGTTTCGTGCTGCTCGGCGCTTTCGATGCTAACCCCGAGTCGTTGTCCGCCGCCGATATCCTGCCCTGGGTCGAGCGTGGCGTGATCGAGTGGCCCGGCCATGTCGACGACGTGCGCGCGCAGCTTGCGGCGAGCAGCGTCTTCGTGCTTCCGGCCTGGGCGCGCGAGGGCCTGCCGCGAAGCAGCCAGGAGGCGTCGGCGATGGGCAGGCCGGTCATCACCACCGACGTGGTCGGCTGCCGCGACACCGTGGAGCACGGCGTGAACGGGCTGATCGTGCGCCCCCGCGACGTGGCGGACTTGGCGCGCGCGATGACGCGCCTGATCGAGAACCCCGCCGAAATGATCCGCATGGGTGAAGCGGGCCGGCGCTTCGCCGAATCACATTACGATGGACGGGCGAAGAGCCGAACTCTCGCGGACCTGCTCCTAGCTCGCTAGTCTGAGTTCCAAACGCAGTAGGGCGCGCGGCTGGTCGGGCCAGATGCCGCGCGTGTCGAGCACCTGCTTGTCCGCGCGCTCCTCCAGCGGGATCGAGCGGAACATGTCGTGGTCGACCAGCACGATCATGACCCCGCACGTCTCGATCGCGGTGTCGACATCGACCAGCGTCGCGCCGGAGCCGGCGAAGGCGGCCGGCAGGCGGTCGGCATAGGGCTCGACCACGCGCACCCGCTCGCCGAAACGGTGGGCCAGCGCGGCCGCGACGCGCAGCGCCGGGCTTTCGCGAAAATCGTCGATGTTCGCCTTGAAGGCGAGGCCGAGGCACGCGACCGGCTCGCCCGGCCGCGCCTCGATCAGCGCGGCGGCCTGCGCCACGACATGATCGGTCTTGGCGTCGTTCACGAGCCGCGCGGTGCGGATCAGCGGCGTGTTGGCCGGGTCGGCATGGACCAGGAACCAGGGATCGACCGCGATGCAGTGCCCGCCCACGCCTGGACCGGGCTGGAGGATGTCGACGCGCGGATGGCGGTTGGCGAGGCGGATCACCTCCCACACATCGACACCCATCGTGTCGGCGACGAGGCTCAGCTCGTTGGCGAAGGCGATGTTGACGTCGCGGAACGCGTTCTCCGTCAGCTTGGTCATCTCGGCCGCGCGCGCGCTTGTCGTGACGCAGGCGCCGCGCACGAAACGGCGGTAGAAGCCGAGCGCCTTGCGCGCGCAGCGCGGGGTGACGCCGCCGATCACGCGATCGTTCGCGATCAGTTCGTGGAGGATGCGCCCGGGCAGCACGCGCTCCGGGCAATAGGCGATGGCCACGTCGGCCTGTTCGCCGGTTCGGCCGGGCACGCGCAGGTCGGGGCGGAGCTTGGCAAGGAGGTCGCGGACCTGCTCGGTCGTCCCGACCGGCGAGGTCGATTCGAGGATCACCGTATCGCCGACCTTGAGCACGGTCGCGACCGAACGCGCAGCCTGGAGCACGTAGGACACGTCCGGTGTGTGGTCGTCCGCGAACGGGGTCGGCACCGCGATCACGAACACGTCGGCGGGCGCGATCTCGGTGGAGGCGCGGAGCGACCCGCGCGCGACGACGCCCGATACGAGCCCGTCGAGATCGACCTCCTCGATATGCACGCGGCCCGAATTGACCGTGTCGACGACGGCTTGCGTCACGTCGACGCCCAGCACGCGCGCGCCCGTCCTGGCGATCACCGCCGCGGTGGGTAGCCCGATATAGCCCAGGCCGAGCACGACGACGTTCAGCTCACCATCAACGACCATGCGCCACTACCTTTGCGATCCTGCCCGCCGCATGGCCGTCGCCGAAGGGATTGTGGGCGCGGGCCATGGCTTGGTACGCCGCGTTGTCGTCCAGAAGCGTGAAGACTTCGGAAACGATGCGTTCCTCGTCCGTGCCCACCAGGCGCGCGGTGCCGGCGGCGACGCCCTCGGGACGCTCGGTGGTCTCGCGCATGACGAGCACCGGCTTGCCGAGCGCGGGCGCCTCCTCCTGCACCCCGCCGGAATCGGACAAAGCGAGGTGGCACATCCCCAGCGCGCAGACGAAGTGTGGATAGTCGAGCGGGTCGATCCGGGCGATGTTCGCCCGGTCGCCCAGCACCGCGTCCATGACGGATACGACGTTGGGATTGGGGTGGACGGGAAACAGCACCGCAATATCCGGCCGATCGGCGATGCGACCGACCGCGCGGGCGATCGCCTCCATCCCGCCGCCGAAATTCTCGCGCCGGTGGGTGGTGACCAGCACGATCCGCTTGCCCGCGAACCGCAGGGCGATCCCGTCCAGCCCGGCCGCGAGGCTCGGGTCGGCGGCGATCCGGCTTTCCGTCCAGTGGAGCGCGTCGATCACCGTGTTGCCCGTCACATGGACCGTTGCGGGGTCGATATTTTCGCGGCGGAGCGCGTCGGCCGCGGTTTCGGTGGGCGCGAAATGCTGGTCGGCGATCGTGGCGACGATGCGGCGGTTCACCTCCTCGGGCCAGGGATGGTGGATGTCGCCCGAACGCAGCCCCGCCTCGACATGCGACACGGGCGTGCGCCGGTAGTAGGCGGCGAGCGCGCCCGCCATTGCGGTCGCGGTATCGCCCTGGACGATCACGCGGTCCGGCTGTTCGGCGTCCATTACCTCGCCCAAGCCGGTCAGCAGCCGTGCGGTGAGCCGGTCGAGCGTCTGGCCGGGCTCCATCAGATCGAGGTCGCGGTCGGGTTTCAGGTCGGCGATGGCGAGCACCTGGTCGAGCAGCCCGCGATGCTGTGCGGTGACGCAGGTGCGGACCGTCAATCCCGGCTGCGCCGCGAGCGCGCGGACTACGGGAAACAGCTTGATCGCCTCTGGGCGGGTGCCGAAGACGACGAGGATGGTGGCCATGCGTGGCCCCCTACGCCGCCCGGCTTAAGGACCCGTCACCGCGCGCCTATCACCGTGCCGTTGTCCGCCGCGATGCGGGATGATAGACGCCGCGCGGTCGTTCGATTGGTTCTTTCCGAAGGTGTGTCGATGTCGCTTCTCACCCGCAATCTCGATCCCGCGGCGCTCGCCCGCCAGCTCGACGAGGAGGGGTTCGTGTGTCTCGAGAATGCGATCGATCCGGCTTGGGTGCGACGCGCGCAGGATCACGTCCACGAGCTGGTCGAGAAGAAGGGCAAGCGTTACTTCTCGTTGAACTGGCCGGCCCGCGAGCAGGGCACGCCCGCGCAGGCGCTGACCGACGATCCGCAAATGCGCAATTTGATGGAGGAGCTGGTCCGGATCGGTTGCCCGACAGCGCAAATCGACGACGAGATCTATACCGGCCTGCGCGTGGTGGCGGGATCGACCGGCGACGAGAAGTCGCTGATCTACCACTACGACAAATACGTCATCACCGCGCTGGCGCCGATCCTCATCCCGCCCGGCCCCAAGCGCAAGGCGGGCGAGCTGCTCGTCTTCCCCAACCGCCGCGGCTATCGCAAATGGACGTGGCTGAACGTCGCCGAAAAGGCGGTGGTGCAGAGCGACTGGTATCGCCGCTGGTTCACCCGCAAGCTCCCCGAGGGCGAGCTGCCGGGGATGAAATATCTCAAGCCGGGCAACCTCTATCTGTTCTGGGGCTATCGCACCTACCATTCCAATTTCCCGGTGGCCGCGGACACGGTGCGCGCGACGCTGCTGCTGCATCACGGCGACCCGCATCCGACCAGCCTGGTCTTGAAGGCGGTGAAGGCGATGCAGGTCAGGAACGAGCGCAAGATCCTGGAGCATGGGCACGCCTGATGACGCCGGGCTGGTGGCGCGCGCTGCCCGACGGCAAGCCGGTGTCGGCGCTGGGCTTCGGCTGCTCGTCGCTATGGGCCAAGCCGGGGTTCGACGAGGGCCGCGCGCAAGGAGTGCTGGCGGCGGCGGGCGAGGGTGGGATCAATCATTTCGATACCGCCCCCAGCTATGGCGGCGGCACGGGCGAGCGGCGACTCGGTGAGTATCTGCGCGGCCGCGACGCGAGCCGGTTCGTCGTCTCGACCAAGGTCGGGAGCAACCTGATCGACGGCGCGGTGGTGCGCGGGTTCGATCCGGTGCTGGCGGAACGCAGCTTCACCGGCAGCCTGGAGCGGCTCGGGTTGGAGCGGGTCGACATCCTGTATCTCCATGGGCCCGCGCGGTCCGATCTGACGGACGCGCTGTTCGGATGGCTGGATCGGCTGAAGGCGCAGGGGCGGATCGGCCTGTCCGGGATGGAGAGCGGCGACCCGGCGCTGTTCGACGGGTTCGAACGATCGCCGCTGGACGTGGCGATGCTCCACTATAATGTCGGTGATCCGTCGACAGGCGCGCGGATCGCGGCGTTGGCAGCGGCGGGCAAGACGGTGATGTCGGGGACGGTGCTGGCGCAAGGCAAGTTCGCGCTGCGCACCTTCCTGCCGCGCGACCGCCGCTCGCTTTGGTATCTGCTGCGCCAGGCCAAGAACGATCCGTGGTTCTGGTGGCGCGGACCCAGGCTGGCGCGCGCTCTGGCGGCGACCGGGCGGACCCCGCACGATGCCGCGATCGGCTTCGTCGTCGGCCATCCGGCGATCACCAGCGGCTTGTTCGGCAGCACCGATCCGGGCCATGTCCTGGCCAACGCGGCCGCCGGCCATCACCCCCTCGACGCGCGCGCCCGCAGCGCGCTGGGCGGGGCGTGACGCCCGATGGTTACATCCAGTCCGAGTTTGTGCCGGTCAGGAGAGACTCGTGACGATCGTGACCTGCAAAGTGGATTTGGCGTTAGTGGCCGCCCGAGCTGTCCTCGATCGCGGCCGCGCGTCCCACCATGGGCCTGATCGCCTTGTGGGCCGCAATCGGCCGACCACGATCCTTGAACCGCAAAAACGGCGTTTCGACGTATCGGTAGCAGAGCGCCGCGACGACCAGCGTCACGAACGGCGTCATCATGCCCGCATGTGGGATCTGGCGCGAGGCCGCGATCGACAGGATCGGGTAATGCCATAAGTAGATGCCGTACGAGATGCGCCCGAGGTAAACGGCCGGTGCAAGCGAGAATACCCGGCGGAAAAAATCACCATGCTGGATCGCGATGATCAGCCAGCAGGTGATCAGTCCTACAAGGGGCAGGCCGACCGCTTGGCCCCATCTGGTCGCCGCAGGCATGAACAGCAGGTTGAGCGCCAGCAAGATCACCGGGACCGCCAGCCAGCGACCGCCAAGCCGCTTCGCTCGCTCCGACAACATCGGCTCCGCCAGCGCCGCCGCGCAACCTATCAGGAGGACTTCCGAATGGGTGTCGAATCCGTGGTAAACGCGGTAGATCGAAGCCCCCCGCCGAGCAGCACCGCGCGCCAACCGCAGACGAGAGCCACCATGGCCAGGGTACCGGCCAGCCGCCATCTGGGTCGAAGGGCCATTAAAACGAAAGGCCACAAAAAGTAGAATTGCTCCTCCATCGATAACGACCAAGTATGGCCGAGATGTAGGTCCGATCCCCAACCGAACGCCCGGTTGAGGTTCATCAGATAGAACAACGCCATCGCGCCCGAGAACAGCTGTTCGCCGAGCCGGCCTCCGAACGTGAGCGCCCAAAATAGAACGGCCAGCAGCACGGCCGCGAGCGCGGGCAGGAGCCGCAAGGCGCGCCGATAGTAGAAACGGCGGAGATCGATCCGCCCGGTCCGCGTTTCCTCCTCCACGAGTATGCGCGTGATCAGATAGCCGCTCAGCGCGAAGAAGACCTCGACTCCCGTTCCGCCGCCGGCGATCGGCACGCCGACATGCACGGCGACCACGCCACTGACCGCGACCGCGCGAATTCCGTCCAGCGATGCTTCGTACCTCATTCGCCTCCTATGCGATCCGGCGCGCCCGACGAGCGTCTCCCAACGCCGGTGTCCCCCGCCTCGCTTCTAGGAAATCTCTCGGGGAGGCAAGCTGGGCCTCGCCTACCTGCGGCGTGGTCGCTAACGGTGGAGTCCTATCACCGGTCACAGCTGACCGACGATGACAGGGACGGGCGACATGATGATTAAGCCGATCCGCAAGGCCGTCTTCCCCGTCGCGGGACTCGGTACGCGTTTCCTGCCCGCCACCAAGGCGATGCCCAAGGAGATGCTGACCGTCGTCGACAAGCCGCTGATCCAGTATGCCGTCGAGGAGGCGCTGGAGGCGGGGATCGAGCAGATCATCTTCGTGACCGGACGCGGCAAGGGCGCGCTCGAGGATCATTTCGACATCTCCTACGAGCTCGAGGCGACGATGCGCGCGCGCGGCAAGTCGATGGTCGCGATCGAGGGCATCCGCCAGCGTCCGGGGTCGCCCGTCTATGTGCGCCAGCAGGAGCCGCTGGGGCTGGGCCATGCGGTCTGGTGCGCGCGCGACATCGTCGGCGACGAGCCGTTCGCGGTGCTGCTCCCCGACGAGTTGATGGTCGGCTCGCCCAACTTCATAGCGCGGATGGTCGAGGCGTATGCGACGGTCGGCGGCAACATCGTCGGCGCGCTGGAGGTGCCACCCGAAGAGACCGATAAATACGGCGTGATCTCGCCGGGCCGCACCGACGGACGCCTGACCGAGGTCACCGCGCTCGTCGAGAAACCCGCGCCCGGCACCTCGCCGTCGAACCTGATGATCCCGGGCCGCTACATCCTGCAGCCCGAGGTGATGGCCGTGCTCGACAACCCGGTGAAGGGCGCGGGCGGGGAGATCCAGCTGACCGACGCGATGGCGCAGCTGATCGGGCGGCAGCCGTTCCACGGCTACACCTTCGACGGGCAGCGCTACGACTGCGGCGACAAGGCGGGGTACATCCAGGCAAACCTGGCGCTGGCGCTGGCGCGCGAGGATATCGGCCCGTCGGTGCGCGCCTTCGCCCGCGAGCTGCTAGGCTAGCGGCGATCCGCAGGCCGGGCAGCCCGGGTCCTTCGGCAGCGCCAGCGTGCGAAAGCGGAGCGCGAGCAGGTCGACGAGCACCAGCTTGCCCGCCGGATCATCCCCGAACGGCGCGACCGCTCGGATCGCCTCCAGCGCCGCGAGGCTGCCGAGCACGCCCGCCGCCGGGCCGAGCACCCCGTCCTCCGCGCACGACCCGCCCGGCCGCGCGGGTGCCCCGCCCACGAAGCAGCGGTAGCACGGCCGGCCGGCCTCCCACCCTCGGTAGACCGCGAGCTGCCCCTCGAACTGCGCCACCGCCGCCGAGACCAGCGGTATCCGCATCGCCAGCGCGGCGTCCGCGACGGCCAGGCGCGTGCCGAAATCGTCCGACCCGTCGATCACCGCACCCACCCCAGCGAGCAGCGCGGCGGCGTTCCCCGCATCGATCCGCACCGCCCGGCATTCGACCCCGACATGCGGGTTGAGCCGCGCCACCGCCGCGCGCGCCGCCTCGACCTTGAGCGCGCCCGCATCGTTCGTCCCGTAGATCGTCTGACGGTGCAGGTTCGACGCGTCGACCCGGTCGTCGTCGATGAGGATCAATCGCCCGACCCCCGCGCCCGCAAGGTACTGGATCGCCGGCGACCCGATCCCGCCCGCGCCCACCACCGCGACCGTCGCCGCGCTCAGCCGGGCCTGCGCCCCGCCCCCGAACTCGCGCAGGACGATGTGGCGGGCGTAGCGGGCGAGCTCGTCGTCGGTGAAGCTCACCCCGTCCAACGATAGGTGACGACGTGCCGATACCAGCCGGATGGGATCGCCCGTCCCGCGGCGGCGCGGCGGGCGAGCGTGGAAACGTATCCGGCGGTGAACTGCTCGACGGTGGGGCAGCCGACCGCGCCCGGCACGACGCGCCGCACCGCGCCGGCCGCGTCGAAGAACACCGCGACGGGCGCGACGACGCGCGACTCGCCGGCGATCCGTGCGGCCGCGCAGCGTCCCGCCGCGACCTCGCGCCGCACATAACCCGAGGGGTCGGACGCCCCGCGCGGCAGCGCGACCGGCAGTTCGGGCAGGATGCTCCACTCGGGCGGCGGCGGCGGGGCGGGGGCCGGCGGGGCGACTGCCTGGAGCAGGAGTGCCGCCGCGATCACCGGCCGGTCGACCCGAAGCCGCGCGACCCCCGCGCCGTCTCGTCCAGCGCCGCGACCTCATCGACCGACGCGCGCGTCACCGCGGCGGGGACGAGCTGCGCGATCCGGTCGCCGCGCCGGACGGGGAACGGCTCCGTGCCCAGATTGGCCAGGATCACCTTCACCTCCCCCCGATAGTCGCTGTCGATCGTGCCCGGACTGTTGAGGCACGTGATCCCGTACTTGAGCGCCAGCCCCGAACGCGGCCGGACCTGTACCTCGTACCCATCCGGCACCGCGATGGCGAAACCCGTCGCGACCGCTGCGCGACCGCCGGGCTCGAGCAGCAGGTCCTCGGCCGCGACCACGTCCATGCCCGCGGCTCCGGCGGTGGCGTAGGCCGGGAGCGGCAGGCCCTGTCCGTGCGGCAGGCGGAGGAACGCGATCCGGATCACCACCCGCTTATAGCCGTTCGCCGCGATCGTTGCGACTCCGACCCGTTCAGGCGGTCAGCGCCGCCGCGATCCGGTCGGCGAGGCGCGCCGCGACGGCCTCCTTGGGGCTTCGCGGCCAGTCCTCGACGCCGTCGGCGGTGACGAGGTGGACCGCGTTCGCGTCGCCGCCCATCACATCGCCCGACACGTCGTTGGCGACGATCCAGTCCGCGCCCTTGCGTACGCGCTTGGCGACCGCATGCTCGACGACCCGCTCGGTCTCCGCCGCGAAGCCGATCAGGAGCATCGGCCGCAGGGCGGAGCGGGCGAGCGCGGCGAGGATGTCCGGATTTTCCACGAGCGACAGCGCCGGGGGCGCGTCGCCTTTCTTGGTCTTGTGCGCGGCCGCCTCGACGCGCCAGTCGGCTACCGCCGCGACCATCACCGCCACGTCGGCGGGGAGCGCGGCCTCGACCGCCGCCGCCATCTCGCGTGCGGTCTCGACATCGACGCGCTCGACCCCGGCGGGGGTGGGAAGCGCGACCGGCCCCGCCACCAACGTCACCCGCGCGCCCAGCGCCGCCAGCGCCCCAGCGACCGCGAAGCCCTGCCGCCCCGACGACCGGTTGGCGAGATAGCGGACGGGGTCGATCGGTTCGTGGGTGGGTCCGGCGGTGACGAGGGCGTGGCGGTCGGCGAGGGGGAGGTCCGGCCCCTCCACCTCCGTTCGCCCTGAGCTTGTCGAAGGGTCGTCTTGTTTTTCACCGGCGGAGGAGAAGGACGACCCTTCGACAAGCTCAGGGCGAACGGGAGTTGGGTGGGCCAAGTGGGCGCGAGCGACGGCAGCCGAAGCGGTCAGCATCGCCTCGATCGCGTCCAGGATCGCGGGCGGCTCGGGCAGGCGACCCGGCCCCCATTCCCCGCACGCCATCGCGCCTTCGTCGGGCTCCATCACGCGCACCCCGTCGGCGCGCAGCCGCGCGACGTTGCGCGCGGTGGCCGGATGCAGCCACATGCGCCAATTCATCGCCGGCGCGGCGAGCACGGGCTTGTCCGTCGCCAGCAGCACGGTCGTCGCCAGATCGCCCGCTTGACCCCCCGCCATGCGCGCGAGCAGGTCGGCGGTGGCGGGCGCGACCACCACCAGATCGGCCTCGCGGCTGAGCTGGATGTGCCCCATCTCGTGCTCGTCCTTCAGGTCCCATAGCGAGCTATAGACCCGGTCCTCGCTCAGCGCCGCTAGCGTCATGGGCGTGACGAAGTGCGACGCGCCCTCCGTCAGGACGCACCGCACCGCATGGCCACGCTTGCGGAGCAGCCGCACGAGCTCGCACGATTTGTACGCCGCGATGCCCCCGCCGACGATGAGGAGGATGCGCTTCACTGCACCAGCCGAGTGACGGTAATCCGCCTGCGCCGCCCGCTCGCCGCCGCACCGGACAGATCGCGCAGGCCGTCGGGCACGAACGCCAGCCCGACCAACAGCGGCCCCGCGACGAGCAGCCCCCAGTAGAAGGTATCCACCCGCCCCGCGACGCCGAGCAGCACCGCGTAGGCCGCGAAGGTGGCCAGCGCCCGCGCCGCCAGCGGCTCCGCCCACGCCGCCCAGCCGAACAGCGCGAGGCCGACCATCGGCGCGGCCAGCCACAGCGGCGGCAGGCTGAGCGCCGTCGACAGCGTCATCGTCCGCACGAAAAAGCCGAAGCCAAGCATCCCCGCCCAGCCCGCTGAGGCGGGGTCTAGCGGGCGCACCACCTGCGCCACAGCGTAGGCGTGCGCCGCCACGACCACCGCGAGCACCGCGGCCGCGAGCGCCCAGCCCGTCGCCTCGCGCCGTTCGCCCTCAGCCCAAGCCGCCGCCGCCATCACGCCGACATAAAGCGCCGCCGTCTCGCGCACCAGGGTGGCCGCCAGCCCGAACGCCACCGCCTCCACCCACCGGCCCGGGCGCCGCAGCGCCAGCGACAGCGCGATCAGCAGACCGGCCCAGACCTCGTGAAACCACATCAGCTCGGCCTGAACGAAGACGAGCATGCCGCCGCTCAGCAGCAGCAGCGCCACGACGCGCGGCGGCGCGCGCCCGAACGCGGGGACGAGCCGCATCCACCAGGCGATCGCCGTGCCCGCCGCGAGCGCGTATAGCAGCACCTTCGATCCCAGATCGGGTAGCCGTGCCTGTACCGCCGCTAACGTCGGCAGGCGAAAGGTCACGAACGGCCGGAGCGGATAGTCACCGGTCCGGAGCGCCTGCGCGGTGACGGCGTAGTAATCGCCGCCATGCCTGACCTGCTCGACGATCGTCTGATATAGCACGACGTCCGCCTGATCCTCCGCGCGGTTCGCCGAATCGCCGCTGACGGGCGGCGGGGAGGGAGAGCGGAGCGCGAGCAGGCAAGCGGCCAGCAGCAGCACGAGCAGCGCCAGCGTGGCTCGCGCCCGGCCCGGGGGAAGCGCGGCGAAACGGGTCGGCCGCGCCGTCCAGATCGGCATGCGCGTAGGCGTCATGCCGCCAGCAGCACGGTCGCCCCGACGCCCAGCGCGGCGGCGGCGACCGCGACGGCGGCGTAGCGCCAACCGATGCGCGCGCCGACGATCTCGACCTGCGCGAGCGGGAGCGGCGGAGGTGCGCCGCCGGGCGGAGGCAGGAAGCGCGTCTCGAACCGGCGAACGAGTTCGGGGAGCTTGGCGAGGGTGCGGAGGTCGGCGGTCAGACGGTTGGCGATCACCGCTTCGGGGCCGAGCTCGCCGCGGACCCAGTCCTCGATATAGGGCTGCGCCACTTCCCACATATTGATGTCGGGATCGAGCGAGGTCGCCACGCCCTCGACCACCACCATCGTCTTCTGGAGCAGCAACAGATGCGGCTGCGTCGCCATGTCGAAATCGCGGGTGATCGAGAACAGCGTGTCGAGCATCGCGCCCATCGACATATCCTTGACGGGCAGCCCGCGCATCGGCTCGCCGACCGCGCGCAGCGCGGTGGCGAACTCGGCGAGGTTGTGGTGCGGGGGGACGTAGCCCGCCTCGAAATGGATTTCCGCCACACGTCGGTAGTTGCCGGTAATCAGGCCGTAGAGGATCTCGGCGAGCCAGACGCGCGCGCGGCGGTCGATGCGGCCCATGATGCCGAAATCGATTGCTGCGATCCGGTCGCCCGGGATGGCGAACAGGTTGCCCTGATGCATGTCGGCGTGGAAATGCCCTTCCGCGATCGCCTGGCGCAGGAACGCGCGCACCAGCAGCCGCGCGAGCTTGGGCGGGTCGTACCCCGCCGCCAGCAATGCGAGTCGGTCCGACAGCTTGATCCCGTCGATCCATTCCAGCGTCAACACGCGCGTGGTCGAACGCGCCCAGTCGATCTTCGGGATCACAAAATCGGGCTCGGCGGTCATCTGCTCCGCCAGTTCGGAGGCCGACGCGGCCTCGCGGCGGAAGTTGAGTTCGCGCAGCGTCCAGCGCTTGAAGGTCGCGACCGTCAGGCGGGGGCGGAGCCGCGCGGCCTTGCCGCCCGCCGCCTCGACGCGGGCGGCCGCCCATTCATACGTCTCGATCGCTTCCTTGAAATCGTGCTCGACGCCGGGGCGGAGCACCTTGACCGCAACCTGCGCGCCCTCCGTCGTGACGGCGCGGTGGACCTGCGCGATCGACGCGGCGCCGATCGGCTCCTCCTCGACGCGCTGGAACAGATCGGAAAGCGGGCGGCGCAGGCTCGCCTCCATCACCTCGCGGATGACGGGAAACGAAACGGGTGGCAGTCGGTCCTGAAGACGGCGAAGGTCGTGCGCCGCTTCTTCGCCGACCAGGTCGGGGCGGGTGGCGAGCGTCTGGCCGAGCTTGATCGCGGCGGGCCCGATCATCTGGAACGCCTCGGCGTAGCGCGGCCGTTCGGGCAGCCGCGCGCCGATCCGGGCGACGCGGGCGAGGCGGCGGATGCCCGGCGGCGCGTTCGGCTCGCGCTCGATCCCGAGCAACGCGCCATGCCGCGCCAGGATGCGGCCCCAGCGTAGGAGCCGGAGCGAGTGGGTCACGGCGCTGGTCAAACGGTCAGATCCGCCACCCGCTATGGATCGCGACCAGGCCGCCCATGATCGGCTCGACCTTGGTGCGGACGAAGCTCGCTTCGGCGATCATCCGCTCGAAAGCCCGCATGTCCGGGAAGCGGCGGATCGACTCGATCAGATAGCGATAGCTGTCGGCGTCGTTGGCGAGAAGCTTGCCGAGCCGGGGTATGACCCGGTGCGAGTAGGCGTCGTACAGGTCTGAGAAGCCGGGCCATTCGACGGTCGAGAATTCGAGGCAGAAGAAACGGCCGCCACGCACAAGCACGCGGTGCGCCTCGCGGAGGGCGGCGGGGATGTCGGTCACGTTCCGGATACCGAGCGCGATCGTGTAGGCGTCGAACGAGCGGTCGGGGAAGTCTAGCGTCTCGGCGTTCGCCTCCGTCCAGGTCAGCCCCTCGATGCCGCGCTTGGCCGCGCGTTCGATCCCGACATCGAGCATCGCGGGATTGATGTCGGCCACCGTCACGTCCGCGCCCGACTTGGCCAGGCGGAACGCGACGTCGCCGGTGCCGCCGGCCATGTCGAGGATGCGGTCGGTCGCGCGCGGCTGCACCCGGCGCACGAGCCGATCCTTCCACAACCGGTGCATGCCGCCCGACATCGCGTCGTTCATCAGGTCGTAGCTGGAGGCGACGGAGGTGAATACGCCGCCGACCCGCGCCGTCTTCTCATCCGGCGTGACCTGTTCAAAGCCGAAGGAGACGGTGTCGCTCATGACGGTGCGCCCTAGCCGGGCCTTGTTGGCGGGGCAAACGGGACTTAGCTCGCGGGCGTGCCCGAACTACCCGAAGTCGAAACCACCGTGCGCGGGCTCGCGCCGGTTCTGGAGGGCAAGCGCGTCGCGCGCGTCGTGACCCGGCGCGCGGACCTGCGCTTCCCGTTTCCGGTCGATCTCGGCCAGCGGCTGGTCGGCGCGCGGGTGACCGAGCTCGGGCGACGCGCGAAATACGGGCTGATCGGGACCGACCGGGGCGACACGCTGATCTTCCATCTGGGCATGTCGGGGCGCTGGCGCGTCGATCCGGGCGAGCTGGGCGCGCACGACCATCTGGTGATCGAGACGGCGGGCGGGCGTACGCTCGCGCTCAACGATCCGCGTCGGTTCGGCTTCGTCCGTCTGCACCCGACCGCCGATCTGCACGACTATCCGCCCTTCACCGTGATGGGTCCCGAGCCGCTGGGGGACGGGCTGACGACCGGCCACCTGCTCCGGCGTTTCGAGGGCCGCGCCGCGCCGGTCAAGGCGCTGCTACTGGACCAGCGAATCGTGGCGGGCCTCGGCAACATCTATGTCTGCGAGGCCCTGCACATGGCGCGGATCGCGCCGAACCGTGCAGGCGGCCGGATCGCGCTGTTCCGGCTTGAGCGGCTGGTCGAGGCGATCCGCACCGTATTGCAGGCCGCGATCGCGGCGGGCGGTTCGTCGATCCGCGACTATGCGCGGCCGGACGGCGAGCTCGGCTATTTTTCGAAGCAGTGGCGGGTCTATGGCCGCGAAGGCGAGCCGTGCGGGTGCGGCGCGACCGTCAGGCGCCGCGCCGAGGGCGGACGATCGACCTTCTGGTGCCCGACCTGCCAGCGAGGTTGACCATTCCCACTCGGTTCGGTAGGTCGCGCGCACTTCGGGAGCCTGGTACATGCCGGCGTCTCCCGCTCACCTAATATCCACATCGAGGGTTCCAATGGCGAACACGCCGCAAGCCAAGAAGCGCATCCGCCGCAACGACCGCCGCGCCGAGATCAACGGCAACCGCGTCGGTCGCATCCGCACCTTCATCAAGAAGGTCGAATCGGCTCTGGCGTTGGGCGACAAGACCGCCGCCGCCGAGGCGCTCCACGCGGCGCAGCCCGAATTGCAGCGCGGCGTGTCCAAGGGTGTGCTGCACAAGAATACCGCGAGCCGGAAATTCGCGCGGCTGACCAAGCGAGTCGGCGCGCTCGCTTAAACATAGGTTTCGAGTGGTCGGGCAGGCCCGTCGGAGAACACTCCGGCGGGCTTTTTCGTGCGCCCGGAACAGCTCGGAAACGACGCGTGGAAATCGGCTGTTTCCCGCGATTCGGCGGCCGGCGAGTCATCAGCGTCTGACGCGTGGTGATTGAGAGCCTGTGCAAAATGCGCGCTATCACAGTGGTTTATAAGATTTCCGAACGCATTTCTGCGCCGAACTTTGAGTCAATGCGGTTTATTTCAGAATAACGACCGGACTGCGGGTTGATCGTTCGGCCCAGGGGCGCATAACCGGTTTCCAGCGACGGTGTTCACCGAGCGCGACTGACCAGCATTGGTTGATTTCACAGCCGGATCGAACCCGATCCGGTCGCGAGGAAGACTTTGCCAAATTGATTTGACGGTCGCTCGCGAACCACGCGGCGGGCCGCGAGGAGAGACGCGTGTATCATGGACTGACCAGGACGGCGGAAGGCGAACAGGCACGGGCCTGGACCCGCGTGCGCGCCAACCTGCGCGAATCCGCCGGGCAGCGCCTGTTCGAACAATGGCTCAAGCCGATGGAGTTGGTCGAAGGTGACGACTGCGACACGGTCCGCCTGGCGGTCCCGACCCCGTTCGCGGCCAACTGGGTCCGCAGTCACTATGCCGACAGGCTCCTGCTCGAATTCCGCTCGCAACTCCCCGCCGTCCGCGCCGTCGCCATCGAAACGCGCGCGCCGACCGTCGCGGTCGCGCTCCTGAACGCTCCCGAGCCGCTCCCCACCCCTGCAGCCCCGAATGCCCAAGTCGCAACACCTTCACCAACTTCCGCGTCCGTCGCGGCCGAGCGCCCGCCGCTCGATCCCCGCTTCACCTTCGACCGCTTCGTCGTGGATGCTTCGAACCGGGTAGCCTTTAACGCCGCGCAGGCGCTCGCCGAACCCGGTGCGCCGCGTTTCAGCCCCTTGTTCCTCCATAGCGGCACGGGACTGGGCAAGACCCATCTGATGCACGCCATCGGCGACGCCTATCTCCGGCATAGCCCTGGCGCAGTCGTGCTGTGCATGTCGGCCGAGCGGTTCATGTTCGACTTCGTGTCGGCGATGCGCGCGCGCGACACATACGCCTTCAAGATGCGGCTGCGCGGCGCGGACCTGCTGCTGATCGACGACCTCCAGTTCATTGCTGGCAAGGACGCGACGCAGGAGGAGTTCTTCCACACGGTCAATGAGGTGATGGCGGCTGGTAAGCGGCTCGTCATTTCCGCCGATCGGTGTCCGCAAGCGCTGGACGGCGTCGAGGCGCGGCTGATCAGCCGGATGGGCATGGGGCTGATCGCCGACATCAAGCCGCCCGAGCCCGCCCTGCGCCGCGCGGTGCTGGAGCGGCGCTTAAACGACTTACCGGGCGTGACGATGCCCGCGTCGGTGCTCGACTTGCTCGCCGACCGGATCGGGTCGAGCATCCGCGAGCTGGAGGGCGCGTTCAATCGCGTCGTCGCCTACGCGCAATTGACGGGCGAGCGGGTCGATGTCGATTTCGCCGTCGCGACGCTGGGCGACACGCTCCGGGGGGCGCCCAAGCGGGTGACGATCGACAAGATCCAGAAGTTGGTCTCACAGCACTTCGACCTGAAGGCGCTCGATCTCGTTTCCGCCAGGCGTGCGCGCGCAGTGGCGCGGCCGCGGCAGATCGCGATGTATCTGGCCAAGCGGCTCACCACGCGTTCGCTGCCCGAGATCGGGCGCAAGTTCGGCGGGCGTGATCATTCCACGGTGATCCATGCGGTCAAGCGCATCGAGTCGCTTCGTGACCAGGACCGCGAGGTCGACGGCGCGGTCCGCACCCTGCTCCGCCAGCTCGAAGGCTGACGTCGCATACCGCGCGCTAAGGGAGCAAGCCGACCGCCGCCTGCGCCGCCCGAAGTGTCGGAGCGGCTAACGCTCGTGCCCGCTCCGCACCCCGCGACAGCATCTGCGCGACCGCGCTCCGGTCTTCGAGCAACGCTTCCGTACGGTCGCGGATAGGCCCGAGACGCGCGATGGCGAGATCGGCGAGAGCGGGCTTGAATGCGCCGAAGCCATGCCCAGCGAAGGACGCTAACACCGCTTCGACGGACTTGCCTGCGAGCGCGGCGTAGATCGTCACCAGGTTGCGCGCCTCCGGCCGTCCTTCCAACGCCGCCGGATCGTCCGGGAGCGGATCGGGATCGGTGCGTGCTTTGCGGAACTTGGCCGCGATCGCGTCGTCGTGGTCGGACAGGTTTATCCGCGATTGATCGGACGGGTCGGACTTTGACATCTTGGCCTTGCCATCGCGCAGCGACATGATGCGCGGCGCGGCGAGGGAGACCAGCGGCTCGGGTAGGGTGAAGACGTCCATGCCGAAATCGGTATTGAACTTAGCCGCAACGTCGCGCGCGAGCTCAAGATGCTGCTTTTGGTCGTCCCCTACAGGCACATGCGTTCCCTGGTACAAAAGCACGTCGGCAGCCTGAAGCACGGGGTAGGTGAACAGCCCGACGGACGCGCCCTCGCGATTCTTGCCCGCCTTGTCCTTCCACTGCGTCATACGGTTGAGCCAGCCGATCCGCGCGGTGCCGCCCAGGATCCAGCCGAGCTCGCTGTGCGCGGGTACGCGCGATTGATTGAACAAGACGGAGCGATCCGGGTCGATGCCGGCCGCGAGCAGCGTGGCGGCCATCACGACCATATTGCCGGCCAGTTCGCGCGGGTCGATCGAGACGGTCAGCGCATGAAGGTCGGCCAGGAAGAACAGGCACTCGTCGTTTGGCCTCATGGCGTCCTGCATCGCCACCCACTGCCTGATCGCGCCCAGATAATTGCCGAGATGGAGATCGCCCGTGGGCTGGATGCCGGACACTACGCGCATGATAGTCCTTGGGTCAGCGGCGGCGGAGAAGACGGGTCACGTCGGACCCCCGGAACGCTCCGATCGCGAATGTGGCGGTGGCGTAGACGACCGTTCCGGTTGCGACCAGCACGAGCATCGCGCCCCAGCGCTCCCTGATGGAGCCGACGACATAGGGCCGGAACAGATCAAGCAGGAAGAACATCGCCGCGCCCATCACGAGTGCGGCGAGCAGCAGGCGCGGCGCGCGTCGACGGAGCTGCGCATCAGGTGTGAAATGCTCTCGTCGGCGCAATGCGCGGTAGAGCAGGGCGGCGTTGACACCGCTCCCGATGGCGGTGGCTAGCGGCGGACCCATGTGGCGCAGCGGCATGATGAACGCCACATTGAGGACGAGGTTGACCGCGATCGCGATCGTCGCGAACCGCACGGGCGCTCGCGTGTCGGAGCGCGCGTAGAAGCCTGGGGTCAGCACCTTGACCAGAATGTAGGCGGGAAGGCCGACGGAAAAGGCGGCGAGCGCCTGCGCGGTGGCGACGCCGTCGGCCGAAGTGAACTGGCCGTGCTGGAACAACGCCGCGACGATCGGGCCACCACAGACGATCAGCGCGACGGTTGCGGGAAGCGTCAGGAACAGCGCGAGTTCGAGCCCGCGATTCTGTGTGGCCATCGCCTCCGCCTGCTCGCCGCGGCCGAGCTGGCGCGAGATGGTCGGTAGCAGCACGGTGCCCAGGCCGATGCCGATCAAGCCGAGGGGCAGCTGATTCAGACGGTCGGCATAGTAGATATACGAGACCGATCCGGCGGGAAGCATCGTGGCGGCGAGCGCGGTCGAGATCACGAGGTTGAATTGCACCGCCCCGGCGCCGGCTGCAGCAGGCCAGATGAGCGACAGGAGGCGTTTCACGTCGGGGCCGAGGCGGGGGCGTTTGAGCTTAAGGCGGATGCCTGCTTGGCGACAGGCAAGGATAAGCCAGGCGAGCTGGAGAATGCCCGCTATCGTCACGCCGATAGCCTGATTACGTGCCGTCAGCATCGGATCGATGCTGTGGAATAGCAATAACGCGGCGATCAGCACCGTGTTGAGCAGGATCGGCGCGGCCGCGTTCACCCAGAATCGGTGGAGCGAGTTGAGGATGCCGCCTAGCAGCGAGACGAGTGAGATGAGCGCGAGATAGGGAAAGGTGATGCGCGCGAGGTGGACGGCCTGATCGAACTGGTAGGGGTTCGCGTCGTTGAACCCGCCTGACAACGCCCAGGTGACGGGCCAAGCGGCAATCTCGACGATGACGGTCAGGACGACGAGCACCGGCAACAGCACCGACAACGCATCCTCGGCGAAACGGACGCCGTCGGGCAGGCCGCGTCCCGCGGGATCGCCGACCTTGCGGTTGAACAGCGGAATGAACGCCGCCGAGAATGCCCCCTCCGCGAACAGGGCGCGAAATAGGTTGGGCAAGCGAAAGGCGACGAGGAATGCGTCGGAGGCGAAGCCTGCGCCTACGAAACGCGCGAATAACGCATCGCGGATCAGTCCGAGCACGCGGCTGGCCAGCGTGAGCCCGCCGACCGAGCCCAGCGCACGTGCGAGATTCATGGTTGACGAGCGGCCGGCGCAGCCGGGCGCGTCAGGCCTGACCCATCGGCGTGGCCATCGCGGCACCCTGCTGTTCGAGCTGCTGGAGGAAAAGTGCGCCGAAGTCGATCGGCTCGAGGAGCAGCGGCGGGAAGCCGCCGTCGCGGATCGTATCGGCTACGACGCGGCGCGCGAAGGGAAATAGCAGGCGCGGTGCTTCGCCGAGCAGGAAGGGCTGGATATGCTCGGCGGGAATGTTCCGGAGGCCGAACAACCCGGCATAGGACAGATCGACGATGAAGGCGGTCTGCCCGTCGGAATCGGCGCGCACCTCGATCTTGAGGACGACCTCATGCACCTCTTCGCCTACCTGATTGGCGGCAATGTTGAACTGGACGTCGATGCCGGGCGCGACCTGGTTCTGATAGATGGCCGGGGCGTTCGGATTCTCGAACGACAAATCCTTGACGTATTGCGAGATCATGCCGGCGGCGGGGGCGACGTCCTCTCCATTGCCGATCGGCTGCTCGCTCGAGACCGTGCCGTTTTCCTCAAGAGCCATGATCCGTCCTCGACTTGGGATGTGAGCAGCGAGCGGTCGTGGCGCACGCCTATTGCCAAGTCGGCGCGACTAGCAGCGGGTCCGGCGCGTTTCAACGGGCGCTGCTTTTATTCGGACGGCCTTGGGCCTATGTACGAGCGTGAGATCGGAGGCCTGGGTGTTATACGTCATTCTTCTCGCCATGGTCGCCGGGTTCCTGGCGCTGCGGCTCTATTCGGTACTGGGCAAGCGGACGGGCCACGAGCAGGCTCTGCCCAAGCCTGCCGAGGAGCGCGGAAACGTGGTTGCGTTGCCACGTGCGGTCGACGCGCCGTCCGAGCCGCGCGACGGCGGCCCGCGCCCGATCGAGACGGGGGCCGAGCACGGCTTGCGCCAGATCGTACAGGCCGAGCCGGGGTTCGATGTCGCGCGCTTCCTGGAGGGCGCGAAGGCGGCGTACCGGATGACCTTGGAGGCATTCTGGCGCGGTGACGAGGCGGAACTCCGCGAATTGGCGACGGATGGCGTCGCGAATGCCTTCATCGAGTCGATCGCGGCGCGGCGTGAGGCGGGTGAGCGATTGGACAATCGGCTCGTCACGATCGAGCGTGCGACGATCGCCGATGCGCGGATGACCGGGCGCGAGGCGCGGATCATCGTGCGTTTTGACGCCGACATCGCAGCGGTGACGCGCGATGCGGAGGACCGGGTGATCGCGGGATCGACCGACGACGCGGTCGAGACCCACGATGTCTGGACGTTCGCGCGGACGCTGGGCGCTCCCGATCCGAACTGGAAGCTCGCCGATACCGACGAAGCTTGAGAAACGGGACGTGGGCGCTGGCCGTCTCGGGGGCGTTTCGACGATTATCCTGTTTCTGGCGGCATGCGTCGGTGGAACCAAGCCGCCCGCACTCGTCGTCGCCAGACCCGTTATTGCTGATCCGATAGTCGAGAGCGGTCCGGTGCCGGTCGTGCGCGCGCCGGCTCCGGTCGTAGCTATCATCGGGGCAACGCCGTTGCCGGCGACACCTACGATCATGCCGCCGGGCGCAGCCACAGCCTTGGCAGCGGGCGTGCTGCCGGGGCCGCGCGTTGCCGAGTTGCCGATGACGGATGCGCAGGCGGAAGCGGGGCGAGCGGCATTTGCGCTGAGCTGTCCCGGGTTAATGCGCCGGACGGACGGATCGGGGCTGACACGTCGAGCCGACTGGAGCGCGGCCTGCGACGCCGTGAAGACGGTCGGGGCAAGTCAAGCGCGAATCTTTTTCGCCGAGCGGTTCGAGGCCGTGCAGGTGGGCGACGGCCGTGCATTCGCGACGGGGTATTACGAGCCGGAGATCGCCGGATCGCGCGAGCGGCGGGCGGGTTACGAGGTGCCGATCTATGCGCGACCCGACGATCTGGTCGATGTCGATCTCGGCCGGTTCTCCGATGAGTTGAAGAGGCGCAAGATCAGGGGACGGGTCGAGGGGTCGAACTTCGTGCCCTATCCCGAACGCGCGCGGATCGAGGAGGGCGCGCTGGAGGGCCGGGCGCGGGTGCTGGCTTGGGCGGCTGACCCGGTCGAGATCTTCTTTCTCCAAATCCAAGGTTCGGGGCGGCTCCGGTTGCCCGACGGGTCTGTGATGCGGATCGGCTACGAGACGCAGAATGGGCGGGCGTACACGGGCATCGGCAAGTTGATGCGTGATCGCGGACTACTCGGACCCGGGCAGGCGTCTATGCAGGGGATAGTCGGTTGGCTGCGTGCTAACCCCGCCGAAGGCCGGGCGCTCATGCGTGAAAACAAGAGTTTCGTGTTCTTCCGTGAGCTGACCACGGCCCCGCTGGGGGCGATGGGCTATCCGGTCGAGGGACGGGTGAGCGCGGCGACGGATCCCAATTTCACGCCGCTGGGTGCGCCCGTGTTCCTGTCGCTCGACCGGGCGGACGCGACCGGGCTGTGGGTTGCGCAGGATACGGGCGGGGCGATCAAGGGCGCGAACCGGTACGACACATTCTGGGGCGCGGGGCGGCTCGCCGAAGCGACGGCTGGGGGTATGTCGGCGCGGGGGACGGCGTTCCTGCTGCTACCCAAGGGAACGCTTGAAAGGCTAAACAGCGCGCGGCCGGGAGGCGGCGATGGCGGGGCGATCGCTACACCCTGACGAACTCGCGCTGTGGCGGCGGGTGATGGCGAGCGTGCGGCCGCTGCGGGCGGTTGCGCCGACAGCGATGCAGCCGGTGCCGCCGCCGGCTGCCCCGACACCCAGGATCGAGCCGGCACGGGTCCGCCCCGCGGCCCGCCCAGTCGTATTGCTTTCGTCCGCGAAGGTCGAACGTCCCGGCGTCACACTGGATGGCGGGTGGGATCGGCGATTATCCAAGGGAGCGGTCGCGCCCGACGACACCATCGACCTGCATGGGCATACGCTTGCGTCGGCGCATGCTTTGCTCGACGCGCGGCTTGATCAGGCGGTGACGCGGGGCGACCGGATCGTCCTGCTGGTCACGGGTAAGCCGCCGCGACCCGAGTCGGAGCGGCCGCATGCACGTGGGGCTATCCGGGCGGCGGTGGCGGACTGGTTGGCATCGTCGCGCCATGCCGGGCGAGTCGCCGCGGTCAGGGCCGCGCATCCGCGTCATGGAGGAGCGGGCGCGCTGTACATCATCCTCCGGCGAGCGCGCGGGTGATCACGTCCGCGTAGATGTCGGTGAGCACGTAGAGGTCGTCGACCGCGACCACCTCGTCGACCTGGTGCATGGTGGCATTAACCAGGCCGAACTCGACCACGGGGCAAAGCCGCGACAGGAAGCGCGCGTCCGACGTGCCGCCGGTGGTAGACGACTCGGGCGTGAGGCCGGTTCGTGCAGCGATGGCGTCGCTGACCAGCGTCGAGAGCGGGCCGGGCAGGGTCAGGAACGCCTCGCCCGAGACACGGCCGGTGACGATCGCGGTCGGCGCGTGGCGTTGAGCCACGTCACGAACCCGCTCGACCAGATCGTCGCCGCGCTGTTCGTCGTTGAAGCGGATGCTGAGCCGGGCTGAAGCGCGGGCGGGGATCACGTTGGTGGCCTCGTTGCCGACATGGAGGTCGGTGATCTCCAGGTTCGACGCCTGGAACCAAGCGTTGCCTTGGTCGAGGACGAGGCCGTTCAACTCGGCAAGCGCGGCGATCAGTGGCGCAATCGGGTTATCGGCGAGGTGCGGATAGCCGACGTGGCCTTGCCGGCCGGGAACGTCGATCCAGATATTGACCGAGCCGCGCCGGCCGATCTTGACCGTATCGCCCAACTGCCGAGCGGATGTGGGCTCGCCGACAAGGCACAGATCCGGGCGAAGGCCGCGCTGGGCCAAGCGGTCGATGATGGCGCGGGTGCCGTGGGTCGCCGGTCCTTCCTCATCGCCGGTCAGGAGCAGGCTGAGCGTGCCGGTCGTGGGCGCCCGAGCGGCCGCGGCGATGAACGCGGCGACCGCGCCCTTCATGTCCACTGCGCCGCGGCCGTGAAGCAGGCCGCCCCGGACCTCGCCGCTCCAGGGCCCATCGGTCCAGCCCGCGCCGGGTGGAACGACGTCGAGGTGACCTGCGAAGGCGAAGTGGGGGGCGCCGTCGCCGCGGGTGGCGATCAGGTTCTCGACTGGACCGTCCGGAGCTTCGCCTGTCACGAAGCGGTCGACTTGAAAGCCTTGGGCGACGAGCGCCGCTTCCGCGATGTCGAACACCGCGCCGCGCGCGGGCGTCACGCTTTCGGTGCGAAGCAGCGCCTGCGTCAGCGCGAGCGCGTCGATCACACGGCGGGCTGCTCGTATTGTTCGATCACCCACTCCTCCTCCTGCGCGCCGGCGATCCATTCTTGCATCAGCGGATGGTCGAACATCGCCTGCATGTATCCGGTGGCGAAGCGGGCGATCGGGAGCTGGTAGGTGACGACCCGAGTAACGACGGGCGCGAACATGATGTCGGCTGCGCCGAACTGGCCGAACAGGAAGTCGCCCGTGCCGCCGAAGCGCGCGCGGGCCTGCGCCCAGAGCTCCATGACCCGGCGCAGCTCCACCAGCACGTCGTCGTCGGGCCGGGTCGCCGGGAACTGCTGGCGGATGTTCATGGGGTGCTTGCGGCGGAGCGCGGTGAAGCTGGAATGCATTTCGGCGGCCATCGAACGCGCCATCGCGCGCGGCGCGTCGCCCTCGGGCCAGAAGCGGTCGCGGCCGACCTTGTCGCCGAGATACTCGATGA
Source organism: uncultured Sphingomonas sp. (assembly GCF_964235535.1). GTDB lineage: Bacteria > Pseudomonadota > Alphaproteobacteria > Sphingomonadales > Sphingomonadaceae > Sphingomonas. The sequence goes on along the minus strand of NZ_CAXSBH010000006.1, from coordinate 38,258 downwards.
TCGCCAGACTGTCCCACACGACCGCATCGCCGTCCCACAGGATCGGAACCTTGCCGGACGACGGGGCGAATTCGTCGCCCTCGCGGCGCTGATCCCATTCGGCGTCGTAGAGGGGCACGACCACCTCCTCGAAAGGCAGACCGCTATGCTTGGCGGCAAGCCAGCCGCGCAGCGACCAGGAGGAGTAGGCTTTGTTGCCGATGATGAGCTTCATCTTGCGACGAGTAGGCGACCACGCTGAACAGGGCAACGGTACGCGGATGTTGGCGAAGGTGTGGCGAGTCGTGTTGTCGAAAACAGCCTTGGTGGAGGATGGGCCGCTTCGAAAATGCACGATATCAGTGGGTTGGTTCGTTCTCGATCCAAGGAACCGCAGGCGCGACTCGGTGTGGAAGTTGTCAGGCGTAGACGAGCGACACGTTTTTTGAGCGCGCAGGTGCGTCAAACGACGCGGATCGCGCTCGGGGGATCATATCGGTTCACGGTGAGAAAGAGCGTTGAAGGAGGCTGGCACGATCGCCGCCTGTAGGACAGCAAGCGGTCCCGAACCGACAGGTCATGCGTTCGGCGCGGATGGGGGACCAGATGATGCGAGTGACCGAACTGCGGTTCGAGGACGAGGTGCTGGCGCGGCTGGAGCTGCCGGGCGGGGTGCTGACGGTGACGCGCGGGGTCGGATCGGGACTGGCGGCGGGCGCGGACGGCCGGATCTGGGCTGTCGGGGACCGCGGGCCGAACCTGAAGGTGAAGCTCGCGGTCGAGCGGTACGGCCTTGAGGAGCTGGCCAAGCACCGGACTCGGGACGGGGCCAAGGTGATGCCGTGCTTGGGAGTAGGGCCGGCGCTGTCCGAGCTGCGCGTCGACGACGACCGGGTCGAGATCGTGCGGTCGGTGCCGCTGCGCGACCGGGACGGCCAAGCCGTATCGGGGCTGCCGGTGCCGGGCGGGCCGAACAACCGGAGCGAGCCCGCGATCGGACTGGACGGCCGGGTGATCGCGCCCGATCCGTCGGGGGTCGACAGCGAGGGTGTCGCGCCCTTGCGCGACGGCGGCTTCTGGGTGGGCGACGAGTACGGGCCGTCGCTGCTGCGCGTCGGGGCGGACGGCGCGGTCGCGGTGCGGTGGGTGCCGGCGGGTTGCGAGGAGCTGTTCGCGGGTGCCCGCTATCCGGTAGTCGGGGCGCTGCCGGCGATCGCGGCGCGGCGGCGGCTCAATCGCGGGTTCGAGGCGATCGCGCTGTCGCCGGACGAGCGGTGGCTGCATCTCGCCTTTCAGAGCCCGCTGTCGCATCCGGACGACGACGCGCATGAGCGGGCGCGGCATGTGCGGCTGTGGCGGCTGGACGCCGCGACGGGCGCGGTCGCGGCGGAGTGGTTGTATCCGCTCGACGCGCCGAAGACCTTTCGGCGCGATGCCGATGCAGGCGAGGTCGAGCGGTCGGACGTGAAGGTGAGCGAGATCGTCGCGGTCGGGGCGGACCGGTTGCTGGTGCTGGAGCGCGTATCGCTGACCACCAAGCTGTATCTGGTCGATCTTGAGACCGACCTGGTACTCGACTCGTCGTATCTGGACGAAGCGGTGCGGCCGACGGTCGAGGAGTTGAGCGCCGACGGGGCGGCAGGCCTGCCGATCCTGTCGAAGCGGCTGGTGCTGAGCAGCGACGATCTACCCGAGTTGGGCGCGGATCTGGAAGGGGTGGCGGTGCTGTCTCCGCGCTCGCTGTTGTTGGTCAACGACAATGATTTCGGGATCGAGGGCGTGGCGACGCGTTTTTGGCGGGTGGACCTGCCGTTCGATCTGGGCTGACTTCGCGCCGCTTGCCATGCGCGGCGCGGCATGGTCCGATGCGCGGGATCGGGGAGAGCGGCGCATGCATATGGATCGACGGGGTGTGCTGGGCGGAGCGGCGGTGGGTGCGGCGCTGCTCGCGCCGGGCGCGGGACTGGCGCAGGGTGGCGACATGACGCGCCTGAAGGCGGCGATCGGGCGCGGGCACGACGCGTCCGTCCAGCGCTTACGCGACTGGATCGCGCTGCCGTCGATCGCGGCGGAGGACCGCGACATGGAGCGGGGCTGCGCACGGATGATCGAGCTGGCGCGCGACGCCGGGTTCGGCCAGGCCGCGCGGGTGCCGACGGCGGGCGCGCCGGGCGTGTTCGGGATCATGGACAACGGCGCGAAGCGGACGCTCGGCCTGTATTTCATGTACGACGTAAAACAGTTCGACGCGGCCGAATGGTCCTCGCCGCCGCTGGAGGGGCGGATCGTCGACCGGCCGGGGTTGGGTCGGGTGATGATGGGGCGCGGCGCGACCAACCAGAAGGGGCCGCAGAGCGCGATGCTGGCAGCGCTGCACGCGTTTCGCGCGGCGGGGATCAAGCCGCCGGTCAATCTGGTTCTGATCGCCGAGGGCGAGGAGGAGATCGGGTCGCCGCACTTCACTGAAGTGGTGCGCCGGCCGGACGTGCTCGCGGCGTTGAAGCGCTGTTCGGGCGTGATCATCCCGGCGAGCTGGCAGGACCGGACGGACGGCGCGGTATCGGTCAATCTGGGTGCCAAGGGGATGATCGAGCTGGAGCTGATCGCGTCCGGAGAAGCGTGGGGACGCGGGCCCGCCAAGGACATCCATTCGAGCTATAAGGCGGTGGTCGACAGCCCGGCCTGCCGGTTGGTCCAGGCGCTCGGGACGCTGGTGTCGGCGGACGGCAACACGCCGGCGATCGACGGCTGGTTCGAGCGGGTGCGCCCGCTGACCGCGCGGGAAAAGGCGCTGATCGCCGAGTCGGCGCGGACGCGGTCCTCGGCGAACGAGCTGACGCAGTTGGGCGTTAAACGCTGGATCGGCGACGAAAGCTGGACCGCGACGCTGGAACGGCTGGCGGCGATGCCGACGATCAACATCGAGGGGCTGGTGTCCGGCTATACGGGGCCGGGCGGCAAGACGGTGCTGCCGGGACGGGCGGTCGCCAAGATCGATTGCCGGTTGGTGCCCTACCAGACGAGCGCGGACTCGATCGCCAAGCTCAAGGCGCATCTGGCCAAGCGCGGGTTCGGCGACGTCGCGGTGAAGATGTCGGGCGGGTACGACCCGACCGAGACGGCGGAGGATAGCGGGCTGATCAAGGCGGAGCTGGCGACCTATGCTCGCGCCGGCGTGAAGACGAGCGTCTATCCGCGATTGGCGGGAAGCTGGCCGGGGTACGTCTTTACCTCCGCGCCGGTGTCGCTGCCGGCGGGGCAGTTCGGGCTGGGGCATGGCGGCGGGGCGCATGCGCCCGACGAATATCTGCTGATCGAGAGCACGAACCCGAAGGTCAGGGGGTATGACGGCGCGACCGAGGGGTTTGCCGATTTCCTGTATCAGATGGCGCTGGTGTGAGGTCGCGCTATCAGCCCATCTTTTCGTCACCCTAGCCTTGAGCCGGGGTCCCGCTTCCTGAGCGCGACAGAACGGTAGCGGGACCCCGGGTCGAGCCCGGGGTGACGAACGGGAGAGGGCTTAGAGGACCGCGCCCCATACCGCCGCGCGGAGTTCGGAGATGCCGAGGCCGCCTTCGCTGGAGGTGGCGATGATTTCGGGGTGGGCCGCGGGGTGCTTGCGCGCTTCGTCGGCGGTGGCGCGGGTGACGGCGGCGAGGTCGGTCGCCTTGATCTTGTCGGCCTTGGTCAGGACGAGGTGGTAGGAGACGGCGGCGCGGTCGAGCATTTCGAAGATCTCGCGGTCGACATCCTTCACGCCGTGGCGCGAGTCGACGAGCACCAGCGCGCGTTTGAGGACAGCGCGGCCGCGCAGGAAGTCGTTGACGAGGAAACGCCATTGCCGGACCACCGCAGGGGGTGCCTTGGCGAAGCCGTAGCCGGGCATGTCGACGAGGCGGAAGCGCAGCGGTTCGCCCACATCGAAGAAATTCAGCTCCTGCGTGCGACCGGGCGTGTTGGAGGTGCGCGCCAAGCCGTTCCGGTTGGTAAGCGCATTCAGGAGCGACGATTTGCCGACGTTCGAGCGGCCGGCGAAGGCGACCTCGGGGACGAGCGGGTCGGGCAGGTGCTCGAGCGAGGGAGCGGAGCGCAGGAAAGCGATCGGCCCGGCGAAGATCTTGCGCGCGAGTTCGGTCAGGTCCTCGGACGGCCGATCGGGTGCGTCGTCGGTCACTTTGCGGCTGCGACCTTGAGGTCGGGATGACGAGCGTAGAGCACGCGCTGCTGCAGGATGGCCAGGAAGTTCGAGGTGATCCAATAAACCTGCAGGCCGACCGCGAAAGGCGCCATGACGAACATCAGCACCCACGGCATGATGGCGAAGACCTGCTTCTGCGTCTCGTCGGTCGGTTGCGGATTAAGCTTGAACTGCAGGTACATCGACACGCCGAGCAGGATTGGGATCACGCCGATGCCGATGAAGGCGGGAGGCGTAAAGGGGAGCAGGCCGAAAAGATTGACGGGGGTGAGCGGGTCGGGCGCGGACAGGTCCTTGATCCAGGCGACGAAGGGCTGATGACGCATTTCGATCGTCAGCAGGAGCACCTTGTAGAGCGCGTAGAAGATCGGGATTTGGAGGAGCGTGGGCAGGCAGCCGGCGAGCGGATTGACCTTTTCGGTCTTGTAGAGGCCCATCACCTCCTGCTGCATCTTGACCTTGTCGTCCTTGTAGCGTTCCTGAAGCGCCTTCATCTTGGGCTGAAGGACGCGCATTTTCGCCATGCTCGCGAACTGGCGCTGGGCGATCGGGAACAGCAGCAGGCGGAAGGTGGCGGTGAGCGCGATGATCGCCACGCCGAAATTGCCGACCATGCGGAACAGCCAGTCGAGGTAGTAGAAGATCGGTTTTTCGATGATCCGAAAATAGCCCCAATCGATGGCGCGATCGAGCTTGGTCACTCCTTGGAGATCTGTGTAGCGATCGAGTAGCGCGACCTCCTTCGCGCCGGCGTAGAAGCGGCTGGTCTGGGTCAGCGCCTGGCCGGGCGCGAGCGCGCGCGGGGCGGCGGTGTAGTCGGCCTGGAAGCTTTTGTTCGGACCGGCGCGGAACTGGCCGTCGAAGCCGCGCGCCTGGTCGGGGATGACGGCGGTGAGCCAATAGAGGTCGGAGAAACCGAGCCAGCCGCCGGTCGTGGTGAAGCGCTGTGCGCCATCCTCGGCCAGATCGTCGTAATCGGTGTCGTAGTCGGCGCGGTCGTTATGCGCCGACATGGGGCCGACATGGATCGTCCAGGTGTCGGCGTTCTTCGACGGCGCGGTGCGATTGACGAGGCCGTAGCTGGCGACGCCGACCGGGCGGGGGCCGGCGTTCAGCACCGTCTGCTGGACGCCGAACATGTAGCCGTCGTCGACCGACAGGCGGAGGCGATAGCGCTGGCCGTTACCGCCGACCGCGTCGAGCGTGACCGGGCTGCCGGGACGGAGCACGGGCGAGGACGCCCGCCATACCGCATCGGCGGTGGGAGGAACGAGACCCTCGCCGCGCCAGCCGAAGCCCGCAAAATACGCATCGCGTGCCCCGGCGGGGGATAGGAGGCGGATCGGCGCGGAGTTGCGCGCGATCGTCTCGTTATAGGCGACGAGCGTCAGGTCGTCGATGCGCGCGCCGCGCAGGTTGATCGAGCCGCGCAAGGTCGGCGTCTCGATGCGTACACGGGGGCTCTCGGCCAGGACGAGCGCGCGGTCACGGAGCGCGGCGGGGCTGTCGGCGGTCGGATCGGCCTGCGGCTGGGGCAGGGGTTGCGACTTGCCGGCGACGACCTTGCTGACGGGCGGGTTGGCGGCGGGGAAGAAGCGCGACTGGATCAGGGGCCAGCCGAACAGGATCAGCGCCGCGATGACCGCGAACAGGACGAAATTGCGACGGTCTTCGGTCAAGTCGGCAGCCTTATGGTACGGGATCCGGGCCCCAGCCGCCCCATGGACGGCAACGCGCGATCCGCTTGGCCGCGAGCCAGCCCCCCTTGGCCGCGCCATAGCGGGCAAGCGCCCCGATTGCATAGGCCGAACAGGACGGATCGAACCGGCAGGTGGGCGGCAGGATGGCGGACGGACCGACCTGCCAGGCGCGGACGAACAGGATCAGGAGGCGGGTCACGTCGTGCCGAGGGTCACCGGGCGACCTTGCCCAGCGCCTTGCCAAGTTCCGCGCGAAGCTTGGCGTAGTCGCGCTCGATCCCACCCTGGCGGCCGATCAGCACGTGGTCCGCGCCGGGAACGCCGCCGGTCGGCAGCAGATCGCGGGCGAGCGCGCGCAGGCGGCGCTTCATGCGGTTGCGAACGACCGCGCCGCCGATTTTCTTGGTGACGGTGTAGCCGATGCGGATGCCGGGATCGCCGTCCGCCCGGTCGCGCACCAGCAGGACGAAGCCCGGCATCGGTGCGCGACGAGCGTTGTTCGCCGCTAGAAAATCACGGCGTTTCGTAAGCGTCGTTACGCGCTGAGCTTCTTGCGGCCGCGGTTGCGGCGGGCGCGGATCACCGAGCGACCGCCCACCGTCGCCATGCGCGCGCGGAAGCCGTGCCGGCGGGCGCGCACCAGGTTGCTCGGCTGAAAGGTCCGCTTCATCGTTCATTCCTTGGGCGTCGTATGTCGGGGGTGGGCTGACCCGAAGGGCAACCGCGTCGGCGGGCGCATAGGGGAGCGGCCCGGCCCAGTCAACGCGCGGTCCCGTCCAGGCGGGCGCGGCGACGCTTGTCGCTGGGACGGCGCATGGCGCGGTCGAGAAACGCGGCGAGCCGGGGCCAGCGGCGCCGCCTGCGGGTGTAGCTGCGCCTGGCGCGGGCCGAATTACGCAGGATGAGGATGAGGCCGCCCGCGACGAAGAAGATGCCGCCGGGGCCGGGCACGGGCGTCACCAGCGGCGACAGCAGCAGCAGCACCACACCGAGCAGGCACAAGGCGAAGCGGGAAGCGCGATGCGAACCGGTCATCGTGAAGAAAATAGAGCCGGTGTGTTACTCGCGCAAGTCAGCTTCGGTCGGTTTCCTCCCGCTGGTTTGTCGTTATGGTCGGCCGTAAGGGGGAAGAGCATGGCGGTGTCCGTGTCGACGGTTGCGTATCTGGGGCTGGAGGCGCGCCCGGTCGAGGTGCAGGTGCAGCTGATCCCCGGCCTGCCTGCGTTCAATGTGGTCGGGCTGGGCGACAAGGCGGTGGGCGAGAGCCGCGAGCGCGTGCGCGGCGCCATCGCCGCGATGGGACTGGCGCTGCCGCCCAAGCGGATCGCGGTCAATTTGTCGCCCGCCGACCTGCCCAAGGAGGGGTCGCATTTCGACCTGCCGATCGCGCTCGCGCTGCTCGGCGCGATGGGCGTGGTCGATGTCGAGACGCTGGCGGAGTATTTCGTCGTGGGCGAGCTGGGGCTCGACGCCCGGATCGCGCCGTCGCCGGGCGTGTTGCTGGCGGCGATGCATGCGGGCGCGGAAGGGCGCGGGCTGGTGTGCCCGGCCGCGCAAGGATCGGAGGCCGCTTGGGCGGGATCGGCCGAGGTGGTCGCCGCGCCCGACCTGCTGGCGCTGATCAATCACTTCAAGGGGCACGGCCTGCTCGCGCGGCCCGAGCCCGGCGAGGTCGAGGAGCCCGGACGCGGGCCGGACCTGCGTCAGGTGCGCGGACAGGAAACTGCCAAGCGCGCGCTGGAGATCGCGGCGGCCGGAGCGCACAACCTGCTGATGGTCGGGCCGCCGGGGGCGGGCAAATCGTTGATGGCGTCGTGCCTGCCAGGCATTTTGCCGCCGCTCGATCCGGCCGAGGCGCTGGAGGTGTCGATGGTGCAATCGGTGGCGGGGACGCTGACCGGCGGGCGGCTGACGCGGACGCGGCCGTTCCGCAGCCCCCACCATTCGGCGTCGATGGCGGCGCTGACCGGGGGCGGGCTTAGGGTCAAGCCGGGCGAAGTCAGCCTGGCGCATCTGGGCGTGCTGTTCCTGGACGAGCTGCCCGAGTTCGCGCGCGGGTCGCTCGACTCGCTGCGCCAGCCGCTCGAGTCCGGGACGGTGAGCGTCGCCAGGGCGAACGCGCATGTGACATTTCCGGCTCGCGTGCAGTTGGTGGCCGCCATGAACCCGTGCCGGTGCGGGCATCTGGGCGACGCCAGCCTGGCGTGCGCGCGCGCTCCGCGGTGCGCGGCGGATTATCAGGCCAAGGTGTCGGGGCCGCTGCTCGACCGCATCGACCTTCATGTCGAGGTGCGCGCGGTATCGGCCGCCGATCTGGTGCTGCCGCCACCCGCCGAAGGGTCGGCGGAGGTCGCGGCGCGGGTTGCGGCGGCGCGCGCGGTGCAGGGCGAGCGATACAGGGACGACCCGGCGCGCACCAACGCGGAGGCCGACGGTCCGGTGCTGGAGGCGGTTGCGACGCCCGACGAGGCGGGGAGGCGGCTGCTCGCGCAGGCCGCCGAAGCCATGCGGCTGTCGGCGCGGGGCTATACGCGCGTGCTGCGCGTCGCGCGGACGATCGCCGATCTGGCGGGATCGGACGGGGTCGGGCGCATCCACGTCGCGGAGGCGCTGAGCTACCGGAGGCAGCCGCCGAGGAACTGATTGAGCTCGAAAAGACAGCGGTGATCGATAGTGAGAAGGTAGGCGGCGAGGTGGCAGCGAAGTACGACAGCATTGGAATCAACTACGCAGAGCTTCGTAAGCCCGATCCGCGCATCATGAGCCTGATTGGGGACGCGCTCGGTAATGCGGAGACGATCCTTAACGTCGGTGCCGGGACCGGTTCCTACGAGCCGACCGATTGTCGGCTCACTGCGGTCGAGCCTTCGTCGGAGATGATCAGGCAGCGAAGTCCGGGATCAGCCGAAGTGGTGCAGGCGACCGCTGACGATCTGCCGTTCGGCGATGATAGTTTTGATGCGTCGATGGCGATCCTCACCGTCCATCACTGGCCCGACAAGCAGGCGGGTTTGCGCGAGATGCGTCGCGTGACGCGCGGCCCTATCGTCCTCCTGACGTTCGATCCCTCACATAGGCCTTGGCTGACCGACTATCTCCCCGAACTCGCAGCATTGGACGAAAGGCAAATGCCTAAGCTGTCCGACTATGAACGATGGCTCGACAGGGTGCGGATCACACCTGTCCCGGTGCCGCACGATTGCAGCGACGGCTTCCTTTACGCTTACTGGAGACGCCCTGCGACCTATCTGGACGCGCGAGTCCGGTCTGGCAGCTCATCCTTCTGGGCGATCGGCAAGGCCGAGCTAGGACTGGAGAAGCTGAGGCAGAATATCGAATCCGGTGAATGGGATCGACGCTATGCCGAGCTGCTTACGCTCGACGCGTACGACGCGGGTTATCGTCTCGTGGTGGCGGACTGAGTCGCGGGCGACCGGCTTCGCTTTTGGCGGTAAGGACTGGACGGGAGGGCGCGGCCTGTGGCACCGCCATCGCTGCCGACCGCTGCGGGCGTGGTGGAATTGGTAGACGCGCCGGACTCAAAATCCGGTTCCGCAAGGAGTGTGGGTTCGATTCCCACCGCCCGCACCACCGAGCAGCTTCCGGCGGGTCAGGCCACGCTGCCCGAGCCGCCGGTGACGGCCAGCACCTCGCCGTTCATGTAGCTGCCCTCCTGCGAAGCGAGCAGGACGTAGGCGGGCGCGATCTCGACCGGCTGGCCGGGGCGGCCATACGCGCTTCCCGACCCGAAAGTGTCGACCTTCTCCGGCGGCTGGCCGCCGCTCGACTGGAGCGCGGTCCAGAACGGGCCGGGTGCCACGACATTGGCGCGGATGCCCAGCTTGAGCGTCTGCTGCGCCAGCGCCTTGGTGTAGGCGACCATCCCCGCCTTGGTGGTGGCGTAGTGGATCAGGCTCGCGGACGGATCATAGGCCTGAACGGACGAGGTGGTGATGATCGACGAGCCGGGGGGCATGAGCGGAAGCGCGGCCTGGGTGGTCCAGAACAGCGCATACAGATTGACCTTCATCGTTTCATCGAACTCGGCGCTGGTGACGTTGGCCAGCGCGTCGCGCGACTGCTGGTGGCCGGCGTTGATCACGAGCACGTCGAGCCCGCCCAACGCTTCGGCCGCGAGGCGGGGCAGGTCGCGCGCGAACGCCTCGACCGACACGTCGCCGGGCAGCGCGGCCGCGACCCGCCCCTCCGCCCCGATAAGCGCGATCACCTCGCTGGCGTCCGCTTCTTCGGCGGGCAGATAGCCGATCGCCACATCCGCGCCCTCGCGCGCGAAGGCGATCGCGGCGGCGCGCCCGATGCCGCTGTCGCCGCCCGTGACGAGCGCGCGGCGACCCGCGAGCTTGCCCGAGCCGCGGTAGCTCTCCTCGCCGTGATCGGGCCGGGGGCTCATATCGCGCGCCAGGCCCGGCACCGGCTGGGGCTGCTCGCCGAAGGGCGGTTTCGGATATTGTCCGCGCGGGTCCTGCATGGTGAGACGATCGGCCATGGTCCTATCCTCCGCTCCGCGCGCGTCGCGCGTTCGATCAGACGGTCCAACCACCCGGTGCGGCCGGCGTTCCGCTTGGCGGGTCCGGCCGGGGCGCTATGGTGCGCGACATCGACGATAACGATCGGAGAACGGCGTGCGAGGCGATGCGAGTTGATTGACGCGGCGCGGCGGCCAGGCCGGCTGCGCTCGATCGTGGGCGGGTCGGCGGGGAACCTTGTCGAGTGGTACGATTGGTACGTCTATTCGGCGTTCGCGCTGTATTTCGCGCCGGTGATCTTTCCGAAAGCGAGCGCGACCGCGCAGCTGTTGAATGCGGCGGCGATCTTCGCGGTCGGGTTCCTGATGCGGCCGATCGGAGCCTGGGTGATGGGGGTCTATTCGGACCGGCACGGGCGCAAGGCGGGGCTGACTTTGTCGGTGACTTTGATGTGTTTTGGTAGCCTGCTGATCGCGGTCACGCCGACCTACGCCACGGCGGGGGCGGTCGCGCCGGCGATACTGGTGTTCGCGCGGATGCTCCAGGGATTGAGCGTCGGCGGCGAATACGGCGCTAGCGCGACGTACCTGTCGGAGATGGCCGGGCGGGAACGGCGCGGATATTATGCGAGCTTCCAGTATGTGACGCTGATCGGCGGGCAGCTGACCGCGCTGGGCGTGCTGTTGCTGCTGCAGGCGATATTGGACGAGGCGGCGCTGGAGGCGTGGGGCTGGCGGGTGCCGTTCGCGATCGGCGGGCTGCTGGCGGTGGCGGTGTTCCGCATCCGGCGCGGGCTGTTGGAGACCGAGTCGTTCCGGGCCGTTAAGAATAGGGCCGTGAAGGGCGAGCGGCGGTCGAGCGGGGCAGCGTTGTTCCGCGAGCATCCGCGCGAGGCCTGGACGGTGATGGCGCTGACGGCCGGGGGTACGCTCGCCTTCTATGCGTACACGACGTACATGCAGAAGTTCCTGGTGGGCACGACCGGGTTCGACCGACCGACCGCGACGGTGGTGATGACGGCGGCGCTACTGTTGTACGCGGCGGTGCAGCCGGTCGCGGGAGCGTTGTCGGACCGGGTGGGCAGGAAGCCGTTGCTGGTCGGGTTCGGGGTGCTGGGGGTGATCGGCACCGCGCCGTTGTTCCTTGCGCTGGAGCGGGTGACGAGCCCGGTGCTGGCGTTCGTGCTGATCGCGGCGGCTTTGGTAGCGCTCAGCGGATATACGGCGATCAGCGGGGTGCTGAAGGCGGAGATGTTTCCGGCGCATATCCGGACGCTGGGCGTGGCGCTGCCTTATGCGATCGCCAACACGATCTTTGGCGGGACGGCGGAGTATCTGGCGCTGTGGTTGAAGGATCAGGGCGTCGAGCGCTGGTTCTACGGGTACGTCACCGTGATGATCGCGGTGTCGCTGGTGGCCTATCTGCGGATGCCGGACACGCGCACGCACAGCCGGATCGTCGAGGACTGAGCTTGCGCTACTGTTGTGGCGATAGTTCTTCGTCGGCCAAGCGACCGTCCTTATCCGCATCGCGGCGGTCGAAGCGGGCCAGGGCGCGGTCGCGGTAGTCGGCTTTCGTGATCGCGGCGACCGGGCGCGAGCCGGTGTCCTCGGCCCCGCGACGCTCGCCGCGCCCCTGACGGCTGGCGAGTTCGGTCGCGGACGCGGTGCCGTCGCGGTCGTCATCGATCCGGGCGAAGCGGCCGTCGGCCTCCTCACCCAGCTCGGCGCGGGTCACGATGCCGTCATCGTTAGCATCGGCGCGCAGGAAACCGCGGGTGCGGCGCGGCTCGCGGGTGGAGGTCTCCGCCATGTCGGTCGCGGCCGCCTGTTCGTTGGTGGCGGGTGTGCCTCCGCAGGCAGTCAGGCCCGCGCCGAGTAATGCGGCGACCAAAATCTTCTTCATCTCGACTCTCCCCCGTTTCGGCGCGTTCATCCGAAGATGGCGACGCTCTGCATTTGTTCGGCGACCGGCGTCCCGTCGGCCGACCATATCCCCATATCCTGGCTCGAGGAACCCGCCCGCGCATACGCGGTCCGCGCGCGGAGCAGCCACCAGCCGTCCTCCGTCACAGGCACGGGGCCGAGCAGGTTGAGGAGCCAGGTGAGCGAGCTGAGCGGCATGAACGCGGGCGCGAGCCGCATCGCGGCCGGGGGCAGGCAATCGCCGATCAGTGCGAGCTCGACCTCCGGGTCGAGCCCGGCGCGGTCCTTGACGCGCACCCAGCGGAGCCATTCGGCGGGGTCGCCGCCAGGCTCGCGGCGGTCCACGAACTCGAAATTGCGGATGAAGTCGGGCCCTCGGTCGGTGCCGCTGAAGACACGGTCGGCGGGTTTGGGGCGCGCGAAGTCGGGAGCCTGGCCGACGACGTGATCGATCTTCGAAGCCTGGTCGCGCATGAAGACGAAGACGGCGCGCAGGCCGAGCCCGGCCTCGCTCTCGACATCGGCGTGGATGAAGGCGGCATTGCGGCCACGGCGAAGGCGGGTGGCGCGGATCAGCACGTTGCCCGCGAGCGGACCGATGAAGGACACCTGCGCCGAGCGGAGCGGGGGCAGGTCGACGTCCGACGCCTTTGCGGCGTGGAGCGCAAGCGCGGTGGAGAGGCCGCCGTATGCCGTGCGGCCTTGTAGCCAATTGTCCGGGATAGTGCCGCGCCAGCCGCCCTCGATCGGTTCGAGCGCCTGCAGGATCGCGGGTAAGGTGGTCATGCCGCCGCACCCAGTAGACGGTCGCGGAGCTCGCGCTTCAGGACCTTGCCGATCGCGCTGCGGGGTAGCTCGTCGGTTTGGTGGAGCGCGGACAGGCGTTGGGTCTTGCCGACCTCGCCGTTGAACCAGGCGAGCATGGCTTCTGCGTCCCCCGTCGCGCCGTCGCGGGCGACGTAGAAGCCGACAGGCGTCTCGCCCCAGGCGTCGGACGGCACGCCTATCACGGTCGCGTCGGCGACGGCGGGGTGGCGGAGCAGGACCGCTTCGAGGTCCGATGGATAGATGTTGTAACCGCCCGAGATGATCAGGTCCTTCTTGCGGTCCATGAGGATCAGGAACCCGTCCTCGTCGAAGCGGCCGACATCGCCGTGGCGGATGAAGCGGGTGCCCTTCGCGTCGCGCCACTCGGCGTCGCGGGTGGCGGTCTCGCGGCCGTGATAGCCGGTCATCATGGTAGGGGAGCGACCGACGACTTCGCCCGTCCCGCCGGGCGCGACCTCCCGTCCGTCATCGTCGATCAGGCGGACCTCGTGCCCGGGCATCGGCGGGCCGACGGTGTGGAGCTTGTCGGGATAGGCGGTGCAGTTGAGCGCGCAGCTCGCCCCGCCCTCGGTCATGCCATAATATTCGACGAGGAGCCCGGGCCAGCGGGCGACGATGTCGGCCTTGAGCGCCGGCGAGAAGGGTGCGCTGGTGCAGGTCTTGAAGCGGAAGGACGACAGGTCGAACCGGTCGAAGTCGGGGACCGCCATAATGCGCTGATACTGGACGGGGACGAGCATCGTGTGGGTGGCGCGATGCCGCTCGGCCAGTTCGAGATACCGGCGGGCGTCGAACTTGCCCATCACGACCGCGGTGCCGCCCCAGCCGAGCGTGGGCAGGAAGCTGACGAGCGTGGTGTTCGAGTAGAGCGGGGTGGCGATCATCGTCACCGCGTCGCCGAAGCCCGCCGCCGTGTTGCGCGAGATGTGCGCCCAGCGCATCGCGTGGCTCTGGACGATGCCCTTGGGGGTGCCGGTCGTGCCCGACGAGTAGATGATGTTGAAGCCGTCCTCCGGGCGGATCACGACGGGGGCGGCGCGGGTGTGGGCGGGCGGGAGCCATGCTTCGAGGTCGCCGAGCATGACGGGCCTGGCGGCGAGGTCGCGACCGGCGAGCGCGGCGGCGGCGGGTCCGTCGAGGAAGGCGAGGGTCGCACCGCTGTCGCGGATCATCGCGGCGATCTGGTCGGGGGTGGCGGATGGCGCGATCGGGGCCGCGAGGCAGCCGGCCCGGACCGCGCCGAAATAGGCGACGACCTGCTCGACCGAAGGATGGGCGACGATCGCGACCGCGGTCCCCTGGGCTACGCCGCCCTGCTGAAGCCCGGCGGCGAAGCGGTCGGTCAGGTGGTCGAGCGTGGCGTAATCGACTTCGCGGTGGTCGTCGGCGACGGCGGTCTTGGCCCCACGCTCGGCCGCGTGGAGGCGGAGAAGGTCGGGGAGTGTGGCGAAGTCGGAGGCGAGCAGGTCGGCGGCGGTCATGGGCCGCGATGCTAGGCGAGCCGGAAGCGGGATGCCATACGCGATCTTCGAACGGGAGAAGCGGACATGAACATGGACGGGGCGGTCGCGGTCGTGACGGGCGGGGGTACGGGCATCGGGGCGAGCGTCGTGCGGCGGCTGGCGGGCCGGGGCGTGCGGTGTGTCGTCAACTATGCGTCCAGCCGGGACGAGGCGGAGGCGTTGGCGGGCGAGGTGGGCGGGATCGCGGTCCGGGCGGACGTGGCCGACGACGCCGAGTGCCGGGCGTTGGCCGAGGCAGCGGTCGGCAAGTGGGGCAGGATCGACCTGTTGGTCAACAATGCGGGGCGGACCAAGTTCGCCAACCATGAGGATCTGGACGCGCTCCAGGCCGAGGACTTCGTGGATCTGTACCGGTTGAACACGGTGGCGGCGTTCCAGATGATCCGGGCTTGCGCGGCATCGATGCGCGAGGGCGGGATCGGGTCGGTGGTCAACGTCGCGTCGGTCGCGGGGGTGTACGGAATGGGGTCGTCGGTCGCCTACGCCGCGAGCAAGGGGGCGATGATCACCATGACGCTGAGCCTGGCGCGGGTGCTGGCCCCGGCGATCCGGGTGAACGCGGTCGCGCCGGGATATGTGGGTACGGGCTGGTTCGAGAAGCGGTTGGGGACGGAGGGGTTCGGGAAGCTCAACGAGCGGATCGCGGGCGGGGTGCCGATGGGGTTCGCGACGGGCCCGGACGACATCGCCGGGCCGATCGTCAATTTGCTCGACCCTGCGAGCCGGGTGATCACGGGCGAGGTAATCACGCTCGACGCCGGGTCGCACCTGGATGTGGGGCTGAGCCGGCGGCCCGGGCGCGAGCACTAGCGCGCGGGAGCCGCGCCCTGGCCGAACAGCACCTTCTTCTGTTCGTCGGTCATGCCCGGCGGGGCGTCGTTGACCTGCTTGCCCTTGGCATAGGCGGCGATCGTGGCGGGACGGGCGCGAATGGCGTCGTGCCAGCGGCGGACATTCGGGAAGTCGGCGAGGTCGACGTGATGCCATTCATGCGCGACCGCCCAGGGGTAGCAGGCCATGTCGGCGATCGAATACTCGCCGGCGATGAAATCGCGGCCTTCGAGCCGGCGGTCGAGGACGCCGTATAAGCGATTGGTTTCGCTCTGGTAGCGGGTGATCGCATACGGAACCTGTTCGGGCGCGTAGCGAGTGAAATGGTGGTTCTGGCCCAGCATCGGGCCGAAGCCCGCCATCTGCCACATCAGCCACTCAATGACCTGCAGCCGGTCGCGTGATGAGGCGGGAACGAAGCGATTGGTCTTCTGCGCGAGATAGAGGAGGATCGCGCCGGATTCGAAAACCGAGATCGGCTCGCCGCCGTCCGAGGGTGCGTGGTCGACGATCGCGGGCATGCGGTTGTTGGGGGCGATGGCCAGGAAATCGGGCTTGAACTGGTCGCCCTGGCCGATGTTGACGGGATGGACGCGGTAGTCGAGCCCCGCCTCTTCCAGGAAGAGCGTGATCTTGTGGCCGTTGGGCGTGGGCCAATAATGCAGGTCGATCATGGGGCTTCTCCCGCCGGTTCTTGACCCGGCCGCAGGTGGGGAAGGCGGACCGCGATCACCAGCTTGGCGGCGGCGGCCTGCGCGAAACGCGCAGCTAGCCTCCGCGAAACGCTTAGTTTGCCTCCGCGAAACGCGGATGGCGCTTCGTGCGACGATGCGGCAGAACGGTCGCGACTCGGTGGAGAGAAGCGCGATGACGATCCAGCAGATGCAGCCCGGTTTCACTTTCGCGCCACCTCCAGGCGGGCTTGATAGTTTGCTGAAGGGATTATCGACTACACTTGGCAATCCCGACCTAGGCGCGCTCGCACGGGAGATCGCGACCGTGGCGGTCGATGATCCGGCCAGGGCGGCGGCGCTGTTGATCGCCATCGAGGGAAGGCTGACGCCGGTTCAGGCCGGCGAGCTCCGCTTCGCGTCCGCGACGGCGTTGGAAGACGCGGCGGTCGGCGACACCTCCGATCGCGGTGCGCCGCTGCGGTTCGCCCAGCTTGGCGACGTTGGACCCCGCATTCCGCGCGAATACACGCTTGAGGGCGTCGTCGGCACGATCGGCCGCGGCGTCGCCGACCGCGCGATCGCCGCTACCGCCGCCGCGCGCGAGGCGATGCTCGACGTGACGGTCGGTGCGCCGATACGCGCGACCGAAGCGGTGTTCAACCGGACGGGCCATACCGAAGCGGCTACCCTGCTCCGTGAGTTCCGCACCGGCACTGGGCCGCAGCGGCGGGAGTTCGGTCCGAACGACGCCTTTACTCGCGGCTTTGCTGTGTCGAAGACAACGCGAGAGCATGTGACCATCGCCCTCGCCGACTGGAAAGGTCGCGAGGGCGGCTTGCAGGCGCGGGGCGGCATCTATACAGATTATAAAGGCACATTTATCCCACTCGAGCCGGGAAATACGGACGCCGGAGTTCCTGTGGAGCTGATCGGAACGCCCGAGGCTCACGTGATCGGCTCTTTCACTCTATATGGTAAGCTAGTCGGAGAAGGCGTCGTTGAATGGCGAGCTACGAATACGATGAGCCTACGATCTTTCTTCGCAGGTAACTGGACCGATCGGATCGGTTTCAATATGGTCGACAATAATCAGAGGCCCGGAGCTTATGGCGATACAAAGCAGGCGGTGACATGGCGGACCGATTTAAACGGCAATATTGCTCGATAAAATGCCGACTTACCTTCTCGGGCTCGCGGCGGTGGTCGCTTTGAGCGGGTGCACGGTGAAGCGTTCTGATCTATTCGGTCATTATGAGGTCGTGGGTGAAGATCAGGGAGCCACATTGGATATCGAAGCACCTAATCGATATCGATTTTGTTATGTCGGAAAATGTTCGGATGGCACTTTCAAGTTTGGGAGGGAGTTGAGCGAAGGAGTTGGGCGCATAACCTTCGACGGTGCTGAACTGGAAAATTACATAATCTCCTTTCACCAGAGGCAGTATGGACCCAGCAAGGTATATGAGCAGAGAGGGCGATGGCAGAGCATAGACCTGACATACGAGCTCAATCTGCCCGGGCCGCTCATTTCCGTGGATGCAGGAAGCGAGACCGCCTTTATGAAACGATGATCTAGTAGCTGTGAGTGGCGTCGGCGATCATTCGTGAAGTAAGAGCCTTTGCGCTTGGTGCGGTTTGATGGCATGGCGGCGGGCATACCCGATCTTCCAATTTAAGGAACCGATCCGATGGCCGCTGCCCCCCAGACCATGACCGACCCGCAGGACGCGTTCCGCCAAGAAGTGCGCGCGTGGCTTGCCGAGAACTTCCCGCTTGCGCTCGCGCACAAGGACAATGCCATGTCCGCGATCGACGGGCCCGGCGATCAGACCGACGAACAGGCGGCGTGGCAAAAGGCGATGGGCGCGAAGGGGTGGGGCGTCCCGACCTGGCCCAAGGCGTATGGCGGTGGCGGGCTGGAGCGTCCCGAGGCACGCGTGCTGCAGGAGGAGATGAACCGGATCGGCGCGTGGAACCCGATCGGCGGCATGGGCGTGATGATGTTCGGGCCGACGTTGCTGGAATACGGGTCGGAAGAGCAGAAGCAGGAGCATATTCCGGGCATTGCCACCGGCACGGTGCGGTGGTGCCAGGGTTATTCGGAGCCGGGCGCGGGGTCGGACCTCGCGGCGCTGCAGATGTCGGCGGAGGATAAGGGCGACCATTACCTCGTCAACGGCCAGAAGACGTGGACGAGCGGCGGTCAGTGGGCGCACAAATGCTTTGCGCTGGTCCGCACCGACCGGAGCCACAAGCATGCGGGCATAAGCTTCCTGCTGATCGACATGGATGCTGCGGGCGTCGAGGTGAAGCCGATCCGGCTAATCTCGGGCGCGTCGCCGTTCTGCGAGACGTTCTTTACCGACGTGAAGGTGCCCAAGGGCAATCTGGTCGGCCAGGAGGGTCAGGGCTGGGCGATCGGCACCCGGCTGCTCCAGCATGAGCGGTCCAGCCTGTCGGGCGGGGGCTCCACGGGCCGCATGATGGCGGGCGACGCGATCAGCGCGATCGCCAAGCGGTACCGGGGCGTGGATGATCGAGGACGGCTGAGCGACGGCGACCTGCGGATGCGGCTGGTGCGGCACGAGATGGACGCGCGCGCCTTCGCGCTGACGCTCCGGCGCGCGGCGTTGGAGGCCAAGTCGAACTCGGGGCCGAGCGCGGCGACGTCGATCATGAAGAATGTCGGCGCGCGCGTGACGCAGGACCGCGCGGAACTGGGCGTCGAGATCATGGGGATGCAGGGGCTGGGCTGGGAGGGCGAAGGCTTTTCCGAGGCCGAGTTGACGCAGACGCGGACCTGGTTGTGGGGCAAGGCGGTGTCGATCTATGGCGGGTCGAGCGAAATCCAGAATAACGTGATCGCCAAGCGGATACTCGGGATGACCGAGGCGGCGTGAGGTCAAAACCCTCTCCCGCTTTTGTGGAAGAGGGAAAGACGCGCATAGCGCGGCGAGGGTGAGGGACGGGCCTGTCCGGGCAAGGTCCGGCCCTCACCCTGGCGCTTACGCGCCTGTCCCTCTCCCGCGAAAGCGGGAGAGGGTTCGATAATCAGGAGAGGGCGATATCATGGCCGTGCTGAACGACGAACAGGTGATGCTGCGCGACATGGCGCGCGAGTGGGCGGACAATGAGCAGCCCGTGACCGCGTTCCGTAAGCTGCGCGCCGCCGCGCCGACCGAGGGGTACGACCGCGAGGCGTGGGGGACGATCGGCCAGATGGGCTGGGCGGGGATCGTCGTGCCCGAGGAGCATGGCGGGTCGGCGTTCGGATATCTGTCGCTCGGGCTGGTGGTCGAACAGCTGGGGCGCAATCTGGTCGCGACGCCGCTGGCGAGCGTCGGGCCGGCGGCCACCGCGATCGCGGTGGGGTCCGACGAGAACGCCAAGGCCGAGTGGCTGCCGCGCATCGCGGGCGGCGAGGTCGTGGCGACGCTGGCGGTGGACGAGGGCCCGCATCATAGCTTGGAGAATCTGCGCACCCGTGCCGAGGGCGGTCGGCTGACGGGCGTGAAGGCGTTCGTCGCGGAAGGGGACTCGGCCGCGCTGTTCGTGGTCGCGGCCGCGGACGGGCTGTATCTGGTGGCTGGCGACGAGGGCGTGACGCGCTCGCCGCGCGCGATGGCCGATCACCGCAGCCATGCGGAAGTGCGGTTCGAGAGTGCGCCCGCCATGCGGCTGGGCGGGCCCGAGCTGACCGCGGCGGTCGTCGACCGGGCGACCGCGGTAATCTGCGCGGAGATGCTGGGCATGGCCGAGCAGGCGTTCGGCGTGACCAACGACTATCTCAAGACGCGCGTGCAGTTCGGGCAGAAGCTGTCGACGTTCCAGGCGCTCCAGCACCGGATGGCCAAGCAGCTGACCGAGCTGGAGCTGATGCGGTCGACCGTGGAGGCGGCGCTGGAGGCGATCGATGCGGGACGGTCCGACCTCGACCAGGCGGTCAGCCTGGCCAAGGCGGGCGCGGGCGAGACGCTGAAGCTCGTCAGCCGCGAGATGGTGCAGCTGCATGGCGGCGTCGGTATGACCGACGAGTATGATGCGGGATTCTATCTCAAACGCTCGGCGGTGCTGGAGGCGATGTGGGGCAACGCGGCCCACCACCGCGAGCGGTTTGCGCGGTTGAACGGGTACTGATCGCCCGCGAAAGCACATGGCCGTTTACTTGCGATAGAAATTATGGTCCGGTTTTCTATGCTGGATTAGAAGACGTAGCAGATATGTCACAGGGTCGCACATATCCTCGTTCATTCGAGCGAAACCACGCTTGACGCGGCGTCCTTCGGCGGGGCAATTCGAACCTAGGGTACGGGACGCCGAGACGTCCGCCATTTAGGAGAGATTGATGCTCAAGCCGCAGTTCCTGGCCGCGTCCGCGCTGTCGGCGATGGTCCTGGCGTTCGCCGCCCCCGCGGCCGCGCAGACGAACGCGCCGGTGGGCGCGCCGCAGGACCGGCCGGGCGACGCCATGTCGTCGCCCGCGCCCGGCCAGACGACCGCGGCCGGACAGGAACAGACGACCGGTTCCCCGTCGGGCGCGCTCGACGGGGAACCGGCGGGGGGCGACGAGGTCGCGACCGGCGGCGATATCGTCGTCACCGCGCAAGGGCGCGCGCAGGCGCTGGCCGACGTCCCCGTCGCGATCTCGGCGGTCAGCTCGGAAAGCCTGGCGCTGTCGGGCGCGAACGACATCCGCCAGCTCAACCAGCTCGCGCCGTCGCTCCTCGTTTCGTCGACGGGCTCGGAGGCGAACGGCTCCCCCCGCATCCGCGGCATCGGCACGGTGGGGGACAACCCCGGTCTGGAAAGCTCGGTCGTGGTGTTCATCGACGGCGTCTACCGCTCGCGCTCGGGCATCGGCCTGAACGAACTTGGCGAGATCGAGCGGATCGAGGTATTGCGCGGTCCGCAGGGCACGCTCGGCGGGCGCAACTCGTCGGCGGGCCTGATCTCCATCGTCTCCAAGCGGCCCGAGTTCGAGTTCGGCGGCACCGCGGAGGCGACCTACGGTAATTACGACTTCCTGCGTTTCGCAGGTGGGATCACGGGGCCGCTGACCGAAACGATCGCAGCGCGGGTCGACGGCGTCTATGTTGAGCGCGACGGTTTCTACCGCGATCCCGCGAACGACACGCGGGTCAACGACCGCGATCGGTATTTCGTGCGCGGGCAGCTGCTGTTCCAGCCCAACTCCGACATCAGCGTCCGCCTGATCGGCGATTACAGCAAGCGCAAGGAAGCGTGCTGCGCGGCGACCTATGTCGGGCCGACGGTCAGTCCGTTGATCGGGAACCTCAACAACCCCGCACCGCGTGGACCGAACGGCGTCGGGCTCGTCAACGCCGCCGACAACAACAACATCACCGCGGTCCTACGCGATCTGGGCCAGGATGTGGGCGCGTTCAATCAGGGCTATAGCCGCCGTTTGTCGCTGACCCCGGGCCGCCGGTTCGCGGGAGAAACGCAGGATTACGGCTTTTCCGGCCAGATCGACTGGGATTTCGGTGGGGTCAACCTGACGTCCATCACCGCCTATCGCGATTACTATAACGAGCAGGGAGGCGACGCCGACTCCAGCACGGTGGACATCCTGTATACGGCCAACGACGGCAACAGCCGCCGCGCGTTCCGGACCTTCACGCAGGAAGTCCGGCTCCAGGGCACGCTGTTCGACGAGAAGCTCGACTGGCTGGTCGGCGGTTTCTACGCCAACGAGAAGTTCGACGGGCGGTCGAACCTGCGGTTCGGCAGCCAGTATGGACGATTCGCGACTTGCCGAATCATCTCGGGCGGGGCCTTGGCGGGGCTCTACTCGCCGGGGAGCCCCGGTTGCGTGGTGCCGGGCGTCGGCCCCGCGACGCTGCGCGGCGCGGCCGGCCCGATCTCGGGCAACGACGTCGCCAACGGCTTCGCGCTGCTCGACACGCTGAACGATCGGGGGTCGACCCGCGAGGATTATCGTCAGCGCGCGCGCAGCTTCGCGGCGTTCACGCACAACATCATCCATGTGACCGACACGGTCGACCTGACGCTGGGCCTGCGCTACACCGACGAGCGCAAGCGCTTCTCGGCGTCGTTCGGCAACGACAACACCGTGTGCACCGGCCTGCAGAACACGCTCACCGACGACCTGACCAGCGTGAACCCGACCGCGCGCGCGCTGGCGGCCGGTTTGATCGGGTTGGGTTGCCAGGGCAACTCGACCGCCGAGCTGAACGGCGTGTCGATCCGCGACAAGCGCAGCGAGGACGAGTTCACCGGCACCGCCATCCTGTCCTGGAAGCCGATCGACGACCTGCTCCTCTACGGCAGCTATTCGCGCGGGTACAAAGCGGGCGGCTTCAACTTCGATCGCTCGGCTCTCAAGGCGCCGTTGCAGCCCAATGCTTCGGGACAGCCGACGACCACCTTCGCGGCGCTGGGCGGCGCGCAGGCGCTCGTCGGCAACCTTCAGTTCGAGCCGGAGACGGTCAACGCCTACGAAATCGGCGCGAAGTACGGGACCGGCCCGTTCACGCTGACGGTGGCGGGATTTCGGCAGGAGTTTGAAAGCTTCCAGCTCAACACCTTCGACGGCACCGTGTTCATCGTCCAGAACGTCAACGGCTGCACGTCGAGCCTGGGCGGCGGCGACCGGGATCAAAGCAAATTCGCGGCCGCGTCGAACTTCAGCGCGGCGGCGACGACGACGGGCGCCTGCGCGTCGGACGATGTGAGCTACGGCGTCGTGTCGCAGGGCGTCGAGATCGAGGCGCAGCTGGTGCCGGCGCGCGACATCCGCGTCGGGCTGGGCGTGACCTATGCCGACACCAAGTTCCGCAACAACCTGGTCGGCAACAACGCGGGCGGGCCGTTGAACCAGGCGTTGCGCAAGCTGCCGGGCGACAATCTGTCCAACGCGCCCGAGGTGGTCGCCACGGGATCGTTCGCCTGGACGCCGCCGATCGGCGGGTCGGGGCTGTCGGGCCTGTTCTATGTCGATACCCGCCTGTCGAGCGACTACAACACCGGGTCCGACCTGTTCCCGCAAAAGGAGCAGGACAGCTTCGCGCTGGTAAATGCGCGCGTCGGCGTACGTGGACCGGACGAGGCCTGGTCGCTCGAGTTCTGGGGCCAGAACATCCTGAACAAGCAGTATGCGCAGGTTGCGTTCAACTCGCCCTTCCAGGAAGGCGGGGTCAGCGCCGCGTTCCAGGATCCGCAATATCCCGGTGGACGCCAGATCTTCTCGCAGTATCTGGCGGAACCGCGCACCTATGGCATCACGCTCCGGGGCAAGTTCTGATCGCGCCCCCGGCGCATACCGTCGGTTGATGGGCCGCCGTCCGGATCACCCCGGACGGCGGCCTTTTCGTTGAGGCGAAAGCGAGGATCCCGATATGGCCAGCCATCCCACCGCAGCTCCGGAGGCAGGCGCCGAGATGGCGGACGCGCGGGCGATGCGCAGGCGCGGGCTGACGCTCGGGCTGCTGACGCTGACCTATTTCTTCAGCTACATGGACCGGCAGATCCTCGCCATCCTGCTGGAGCTGATCAAGGCGGACCTGAAGCTGTCCGACACGCAGCTGGGGCTGCTGTCCGGCCTGGCCTTCGCCGTCTTCTACGCGACGCTCGGCGTGCCCGTCGCCAGGCTCGCCGACCGCGCCAATCGCCGCAACATCATCGCGGTCGCGCTCACGCTATGGAGCGCGATGACGGCGCTGTGCGGCCTGGCCCAGAACTTCGCGCAGCTGCTGGTCGCGCGCATCGGCGTGGGCGTGGGAGAGGCGGGATCGAGCCCGCCCAGTCACTCGATCATCGCCGACCTGTACCCGCCGGACAAGCGCGCGGGGGCCATGGCGATCTATTCGACCGGCGTGGTGCTGGGCGGCGGGTTCGGCACGATGATCGGCGGCTATGTCGCGAGCCTGTACGGCTGGCGGTGGGCGATGGTCGTGGTGGGGGTGCCCGGCGTCATTCTGGCGCTGTTCGTACGCTGGCTGGTGGTGGAACCAAGGCGCGGCATGTCCGATCCGGCGCGCGAGCCCGATACGAGCGCCATGCCCTCGGTCGGCAGCGCGTTCACCGCCATGTGGCGCAACGGGCCGGCGTTCCATCTCGTCATGGCGGTCACGCTCACCTCGCTGATCGGCTACGCGCTGACGGGCTGGGGGCCGAGCTACCTCCAACGTTCGTTGGGTTATACGGTACGCGAGGTGGCGCTCGTCTTCGCTCCGCTCGCCGCGGTGGCGGGGACGGTCGGCGGCCTGGCCGGCGGCGCGATCGCCAATCGCGCCGCCGCCAGCCGGGGGCTTCACGCGCAGAGCTGGATGGTGGCGCTCCTGAAGCTCGCGGCGTTGCCGTTCATGCTCGGCTTCTACCTGACGGACGACCGCACGCTTGCCTTGATATTCTACGCGCTCAACTATCTGCTGGCGTCCAGCTATCTGGGGCCCACCTTCGCGCTGATCCAGGGGCTCGCGCCGCTCAGGATGCGTGCGATGTGGGCGGCGGTCACGCTTCTGGTCATCAACCTGATCGGTCTTGGACTGGGCCCGACGATGATCGGGCTGCTCAGCGATCTATTGAAGCCGGCGACGGGCGCGGAGTCGTTGCGCTGGGCGCTGGTATGCGTGGGCGCGCTGACGCCGTGGCCGATTTGGCATTATTGGCGGGCTGGGGTGCTACTGCGGCAGCGGGAGACGGCTGGCGAAGTCCGTTCATCAATCTAAGCGAATCGCGGATGGCGCGACGACCCTGCCCGTGCAATTTGGTCATGCAGAGTCGCAGGAGACGGTGTCATGACCATCGGTAACGCGGTAGCCACTACGGTCGGTAATCGGGAAGTACGACGCTCCGCCGGTCCGGGCGCGGGACGCACATCGGCCGTCTCGCTCGATCGGCATCTCGCGGCCGCAAGTCCATTGGCGCGCTTCGGATCGTCCCCCGGATCGAGCTATGTCGTGAAGGCCGGGGATACGCTCGACAGGATCGCGCGCGCGCACGGCACGACGTGGCAGACGCTCGCGCGGATCAATGGCATCGCCGATCCGGACCGGATCTTTCCCGGTCAGGCGGTTATGCTGCCCACGGGCGCGTCGACGAGCCACACCGTGCGGCGGGGCGATACGCTCGGCGCGATCGCGGCGGCCAACGGCACCACGGTCGGCGCGCTCGCTCGCATCAACGGGTTGACGAACCCCGACCGAATATTCTCGGGCCAGACGATACGGATCGGGGGTGCGCCGTCCTCGGCCGGCACGTCCGCGCCCGCCGCTGGAGCAGAGCGGGTCGCGGCCCCCCGGACCGGCGCGCCCGCCGCGTCGGCGACGGATCACCGGCTGGGCGGATTGTCCGAGGTCTACGAGAGCGGCAACCGGGGATCGGGCACCGTGTCGCCGGGCACCAACGATCCCGGCGGCGTGTCCTACGGCGTATATCAGCTGTCGACCAAAGCGGGCACGATGCAGTCGTTCATGCGGAACGAGGGCGCGCGGTGGGCCGGCGAGCTCGCGGGCGCTCCGGGATCGCGAACGTTCAGCGACGGGTGGCGGGCGATCGCGGCCCGCGAGCCCGAGGCATTCCGCGCGGCGCAGCATTCCTTTATCCAGCGGACGCATTACGAGCCGGCGTTGGCGGCGGTGGCTGGGCGGACCGGGCTCGACCTGAACGGCCGCCATAGTGCGGTGCGCGATGCGGCCTAGTCGGCGTCGGTGCAGCACGCCGGGGCCGCGACGATCCTCAACCGCGCGGTCGCCGCAACCGATGCTCAGGTCGCGCGTACCGACGCGGGGTATGACCGCGCGTTGATCAACAACATTTACGCGACGCGGACCGCGTACGTCTTGGACGTCGCGGCTAATCCCAGACTGTCCGCGGGCGAACGCGCGCAGCTGATCGGCGTCACGCGCAATCGCTACCCGGCCGAGTTGCGTGATGCGGTTCGGATGCTGGACACGGCTCCCGCTTCGGTGGCGGGACCCCCGCCCGCCGCTGCATCGACCCCGACGGGAACGATCAATGGCAACGTCGCGGCGCGCGAAAACGGCGTGTCGGTCAAAAACGCGCGTGTCCAGATGGACCGGCTCGATGCGAGCATGGGGCCGGTTATCTCGGCGGTGGCGCAGACGGCGCGCGAGCTCGGTCTCCCGCGCCCGGTCATCACTTCGGCCAACGACAGTCGTCACAAGAACGGATCGCTGCATTACGACAACCGCGCGCTCGATTTTCGCGGCAACAACATATCGATCGCCGACGGGCAACGGCTGGAGGCGGCGGTCAAGGCGATCCTAGGCCCTGGCTATGACGTGGACTTCGAGACCTTCGCCAATGCGAGCAACAATCACCTGCATGTCGAATATGATCCGAACTGAGGCCGATTCGCCTGCGCGCCGGGTGGCGGGCCGGATAGGGTGGGCGTGATGATCGGAGTACGAGCTGGCTACGCCATGGTGGCATTACTCGCCGCCGCCTGCGATCCCGCCGCCGTGCCTGCCCGGCAGGACCGGGCCACAGCGCCGCGAGTGGTCGCGCCCAAGCGGGATGCGTCGACGTCTCCCGCCGCGTCCGCCCGGATCGATCCGCCGGTCGGTACCGCGCGGTCGCAGATCGTCGACCGGGCGGACATACAGGTGAGCGGCGAGCCGGCTTGCGCCTTCACGATCCGGTATAGGGGCGCCGTCGACCAGCCCGTGACCTGGAACAAGGAGCCGTGCGCCGCCATCACGGCTAGGTTCATACCGCTGGCCACACTTCGCGAGTTGGGCAAGGGTGAGCGCCTGTCGCCCGAAGCGCTCGCCGATCTGGAGCGGACGCCGGGAAAGTCGGTGTTCTATATCGAAAGCACGTTCACCGCGTCGATCTATCCGCTAAACAGCGCCGGGCGCGTGTACGAAGTCCCCGTGGCGGACTGACCCAGCGGCCGGTCTAGCCGTCCTGGATGGCCTGATCGTCGAACAGCCCGAACAGCAGGGTCGATGCGTACATTCGGATCGCGCGGTCGCGGGGCATGGTGCCGGCCCATTTGCGCATGTCGAAGGCGGCGTTCTGGAGCGCCATGAGCGCTTGCGCCGCGATCAGCGCGTCGACGGGGCGGATCGACCCCTCCGCCATGCCGTCCATGATCGTGCCCGCATAGCGCCTGGCGATGCGGTTGGAGCGGTCGACCATCGCCGAGCGCACCTGCGGCGGCAGGCCCGACAGCGCGGTGGTGCGGAGCAGGGGACCTTGCTTGGAGAACTGGACATCGAGCAAGGTGGCGATCGCGCTCGACAAGCGGCGCCACTCGCTGCCGCCGCCATGTTCGGCAAGCGCCTGGGCCGCGCCGATCGTGTCGAAGCTGCGCTTGTAGCAGGCGGTCACCAGATCGTCCTTGGCGTCGAGATGGTGGTAGAAGCTGCCCTTGGTGACATTCAGCTCCGACGCGATGCGCTGCACCGACGCGCCGCGATAGCCGAGTTCGTTGATGAGGCGTGTCGCGGCGAGCAGGAACGCCTCGCGGCCGGGCACGGGATCGTCATGCGGCAGATCCAGGATCGCCGGCGCCCAACGCTCGCCGGGGGCGGCGAGGCCGTGGCGGAATACGTCCATCAACCGCGCCTCGGCGCGGTCGAACTGGTCGGGCTCGTAGCGGTTCAGCCAGGCGGGCACCCAGAACACGTTTTCGAGCAGGACGTGCGCGCGCGCGCCGTTCAGGTCGGTGGCGGCGCGGCCGGGGGCCTCGCCCCATAAGCCGCGCGTGCGGCGGAACACGCGCTGCCAGCCGGCCATGAGCCGACCGCGCACCGGATCCTCCGTCGCGCGCAAGTCGGACAGGACGGCGAACGCGGTCTCCTGCCCTAGCTGGATGCGGCGGAGCCGGTCCATGTTGAGGCGGAGGAAGCGGGCGACGCGGGCCGGCGGATCGGGCTCGCGCGCCGCCTCGTCCAGCATCGCGGCGAGCGTGTCGAGCGTGTGCTCGAAGGCGGCGGCGGCCAGATCCTCCTTGCGGCGGAAATAGTAGGTCACGCTGGTGGTGTTGAGGCCGACGCGGCGCGCGACGTCGGCGAAGGTCATCCCCCGCGCGCTCTGTTCGTTGATCGCCTGTGCCGCGGCCGCGAGGATGGCGTCGCGTTTCGCGCGGAAACGCTTGGTGCCGGCCTCTTCCGCAGCGGCGCCTGTGTCCGGGGCCTGCATGGACGTGATCCTATCACGACCGTTTCGAAGAACCAGTCCCCTTGGAACGACGAAGCAAGGGTGCGATCCACACTTTACCGAATAGGCGGTACGGCCTAGATATTGTGCCGACATATCAGAGGAGCGCGACCATGGACTTCACGCTGAGCGAGCGGGAAACCTATTTCCGGAACCGGGTGCGCGACTTCATCGCGCAGCATATCGCGCCGCGCGATCACGAATATCACGAGCAGGCGAACGCCGGCGAGCGGTGGAAGGTTCTGCCCGTGATCGAGGAGGTCAAGGCGATCGCCAAGGCGCAAGGGTTGTGGAACTTCTTCATGCCCCCGCATTCCGGCCAGACGCATGTCGACGACACGTTCGAGTTCGAGGGCACGCAGCTCACCAACGCCGAATACGCGCTGTGCGCCGAGGAGATGGGGAAGATCGGCTGGGCGTCCGAATGCTTCAACTGCTCCGCGCCCGACACGGGCAACATGGAGGTATTCCACCGCTACGGTACGCTGGAGCAGAAGGAGCGGTGGCTGCGCCCACTGATGCACGGCGAAATCCGCTCGGCGTTCCTGATGACCGAGCCCGCCGTGGCGTCGTCGGACGCCACCAACATCGAGACGCGGATCGAGCGGGACGGCGATCATTACGTCATCAACGGGCGCAAATGGTGGTCGTCGGGGGTGGGCGATCCGCGCTGCGCGATCGCGATCGTCATGGGCAAGACCAATCCGGAGGCGTCGCGGCACTCGCAGCAGAGCCAGATCCTGGTGCCGCTAGACACGCCGGGCGTCCGCATAGAGCGAATGCTGTCGGTCTACGGCTACGACCACGCGCCCCATGGGCACGGCGAGGTCGTGCTGGAGAATGTGCGGGTGCCCGCCGAGAACATCCTGTTGGGCGAGGGGCGCGGGTTCGAGATCGCGCAAGGCAGGCTCGGGCCGGGGCGCATCCATCATTGCATGCGGACGATCGGGACCGCCGAGACCGCGATCGAGGCGATGGCCAAGCGGCTGCTGAGCCGTGTCGCGTTCGGCAAGACGATCTCCAGCCAGTCGGTGTGGGAGGAGCGGATCGCGCGCGCGAGGATCGACATCGAGATGACGCGGCTGTTGTGCCTGAAGGCGGCGGACATGATGGACCGCGCGGGCAACAAATCGGCGCAGCTGGAGATCGCGATGATCAAGGTGCAGGCGCCGACGATGGCGCTCAAGATCCTGGACGACGCGGTGCAGGCGCATGGCGGCGGCGGGGTATCGGGCGATTTCGACCTGGCGGGGCAGTGGGCGTCGCTCCGCACGTTGCGCTTCGCGGACGGACCGGACGAGGTCCATAACCGGGCGATCGCGCGCAACGAGTTCGGGAAGTACGCCGATTACCGCGCGACGCCGCCCGAGCGGCCGGTATCGGCACCGGTGCGGAGCGATCAGGTGCAGACGGGGGGAGGGCAGGAGCTGTCGAGCGGCGATATGGCGGTCGCGCGCTGAGCGGTTCACACTCCGTCATCCCCGCGCAAGCGGGGACCCAGCACCGGCCGCGCGCTTAAAGGCGACGGATCGTGATCGGGTCGATGGTGGGAGTTGAGTCCCCGCTTGCGCGGGGATGACGGGTTGGGAGTGAATAGTTGAAAGCCGCCGTCCTCTTCGAAGCGAAGACGCCTCTCTCCATCGAGGATGTGACCGTCTCGCTCCCCGCGGCGCGCGAGGTGCTGATCCGTACGCATGCGGTGGGCATATGCCGGTCGGACCTCCATTTCATCGACGGGGCGTTTCCGCATCCGGTACCGACGGTGCCGGGGCACGAGGCGGCGGGGGTGGTCGAGGCGGTCGGTTCCGACGTCGCACACCTGAAGCCGGGCGATCACGTCATCACCTTTTTCACGGCCTTTTGCGGGACGTGCGAATTCTGCATTTCCGGACGGCCGTCGCTGTGCCTCGACCCGTCGACCAGACGGCCGCAGACCGCGCCGCCGCGCCTCGCGCTTGGCGACGGTACGCCGCTCGCACCGTTCCTGAACCTGTCGGCCTATGCCGAGATGATGCTGGTGCATGAGAACGCCTGTGTCGCGATCTCGAAGGAGATGCCGTTGGTGCAGGCGGCCTTGATCGGCTGCGCGGTGATCACGGGAGCGGGGGCGATCTTCAACGACTCCAAGCTCAAGCCCGGCGAAACGGTCGCGGTGATCGGCGCGGGCGGGATCGGGCTGGCGGCGGTCAATTCCGCCAAGATCGCGGGAGCGGGCCGGATCATCGTGATCGATCCTGTCGCCGACAAGCGCGCGCTGGCGGAGAAGCTCGGCGCTACCGACACGCTCGACGCGGGCGATCCGGACGTGGGAAAGAAGGTGCTTGCGATGACGGGCGGCGGCGTGAATTACGCGATCGAGGCGGTCGGGCGGCCGGAGACGGCGGAGCTGGCGTGGGCGGTGCTGAGGCGGGGCGGGACCGCGACGATCCTGGGCATGATCGCGCCGGGCAAGTCGGTGACGATCCCCGGGCCGAGCTTCCTGTCGGGCAAGAGGATGCAAGGATCGCTGCTGGGATCGACGCAGTTCCCGGTCGACATGCCGCGCCTGGTCGCGATGTATCTCGACGGGCGGCTCGATCTCGACGCGATGGTGGCGGAACGGATTACGTTGCCCGAGATCAACGACGCGATGGCGAAGCTCAGGACCGGCGATACGACGCGCAGCGTGGTGGTGTTCGCATGAGCGACGCGGGCGCGAGCATGGTCGGCACCATCGCGGTCGAGGACAGGGATCGGCTCGATCTCGACCGGTTGTCCGCGTGGATGGGCGAGCATGTGGACGGGTACGGCGGGCCGCTTTCCTACGCCAAGTTCGCGGGCGGGCAGTCGAACCCCACCTACCGGCTGGACACGCCGGGCCGCGCATACGTGCTGCGCCGCAAGCCGTTCGGCCCGATCCTGCCGTCCGCGCATGCGGTCGACCGCGAATACCGGGTGATCGCGGGGCTGCATCCGACGGGTTTCCCGGTGCCGCGCCCGTACGGGCTGTGCGAGGATGCGGGCGTGCTCGGATCGGCCTTCTACGTCATGGAGATGGTGGAGGGGCGAACGATCTGGGACGGATCGATGCCGGGTGCGACCGCGACCGAGCGGACGGCGCATTATCACGAGATCGTCGACACGCTCGCCCGGCTTCACAACACCGACCATGTCGCGGCGGGCCTGGGCGAGTACGGCAAGCCCGGCAATTATTTCGAGCGCCAGGTCGCACGTTGGACCAAGCAGTACCGCGCGGCCGAGACCGGGCGGATGGAGCCGGTCGAACGGCTGATCGAATGGCTGCCGCGCACGGTGCCCGAACAGACGCGCACCAGCGTCGTGCACGGCGATTACCGCATCGACAACATGATCTTCGCAGGTAGCGAACCGCGGGTCGTCGCGGTGCTCGATTGGGAGCTGTCGACGCTGGGCGATCCGCTCGCCGATTTCTCGTATTTCCTGATGAGCTGGGTGACGCAGCCCGAGGGTCGGTCGGGCGTGATGGGCCTGACCGGGCCGGAGACGGGCATCCCGACGATCGAGGAGGTGACCGCGCGCTACTGCGCCGCGACCGGGCGGGACGGCGTGCCCGATCTGAACTGGTACTTCGCTTATAATCTGTTCCGGCTGACGGGCATCGTCCAGGGTATCAAGAAGCGCATGGAGATCGGCACCGCGTCGAGCGCGCAGGCCGAACGGTCGGTCGCGCGCCTCGACGCGCTGGCGGAGGCGGCATGGGGCTTCGCGGTCAAGGCGGGGGCATGAACGGATGAGCCAGTTCGACCTGACTGGGAAGGTCGCGATCGTCACCGGATCCTCGCGCGGGATCGGGCGCGCTTCGGCGTTCGAGCTGGCGGAGCACGGCGCGAAGGTTGTTATTTCCAGCCGCAAGCAGGATCCTTGCGACGAGGTCGCGGCGGAGCTCAACGGGAAATACGGCGAGGGGACGGCGATCGCGGTCGCGGCCAGCATCTCCGAGAGGGCGGCGCTCCAGCGTCTGGTCGACGAGACGCGCGCGCAACTCGGGCAGGTCGACGTGCTCGTCTGCAATGCCGCGTCGAACCCGTATTACGGACCGCTTGCGGAGATCACCGACGAGCAGT
Source organism: uncultured Sphingomonas sp. (assembly GCF_964235535.1). Lineage (GTDB taxonomy): Bacteria > Pseudomonadota > Alphaproteobacteria > Sphingomonadales > Sphingomonadaceae > Sphingomonas. Next base: position 5,860 of record NZ_CAXSBH010000006.1, on the reverse strand, counting down.
TCCGCAAGGTGCTCGACAACAACATCCTGTCGAATCACTGGCTGATCCAGATGGTCGCGCCCGAAATGCTGGAGCGCGGGGAGGGGTCGATCGTGATCGTGTCCTCGATCGGTGGCCTGCGCGGGTCGCCCGTCATCGGAGCGTATAACGTGTCCAAGGCGGCGGACTTCCAGCTCGCGCGCAACTACGCGGTGGAATACGGGCCGCGCGGGGTGCGGGTGAACTGCATCGCGCCGGGGCTGGTGCGCACCGATTTCGCGCGGGCGCTGTGGGAAGATCCGGAACGCATCCGCGCCGCCAACGAGCAGGTGCCGCTCAGGCGCATCGGCGAGCCGCACGAGATAGCGGGGGCGGTGGTGTTCCTGGCGTCGAGCGCGTCGAGCTTCATGACGGGACAGGCGATCGTAGTGGATGGGGGCGTGACGATATGAGGTTCGTCGGCAAATCGATCATCGTCACCGGAGCCGGATCGGGCATCGGCCGCGCCGCGGCGACGCTGTTCGCGGCGGAAGGCGGGTCGGTGGTGGTCGCCGACAAGACCGAGGGCGCGGACGAGACGGCGCGGCTGATCGTAGAGGCGGGCGGGGTCGCAAAGGCGATCCGCATCGATGCAGGGCTGGAGGAGGACGTCGCGCGCGCGGTCGAGATCGCGGTCGGAGAGTTCGGTGGTCTGGACGTGATGTTCGCCAATGCCGGCATCTCGGGCGGGATGGCGAACATTTTCGACACGGACGTGGCGCTCATCGCGGAAGTGTTGCGCGTCAATCTGATCGGGCCGTTCCTGGCGATCAAGCATGCCGGGCCGCGCATCGCGGAGCGGGGCAGCGGCGCGATCGTGCTGACCGCGTCGGTCGCGGGCATCCGGTCGGGGGCGGGGTCGCCCGCCTATTCCGCGTCCAAGGCGGGCGTGATCAACCTGGCGCAGGTGTCGGCGCAGCAATTCGCGGGTTCGAACGTCCGTGTGAATGCAATCTGCCCCGGGCTGACCGAGACGGGGATGACCAAGCCGACGTTCGACTATGCGCGCGAGGCGGGGAAGAGCGACCGGATCGGGCGGCTGAATCCGCTGCGACGGGGAGCGCAGCCCGAGGAGCTGGCGCGGGTGGCGCTGTTCCTGGCCTCGGACGATGCGAGCTACGTCAACGGGCAGGCGATCGCGGTCGATGGCGGGCTGTCGTCGAGCCATCCAGTGACGAAGCAGGAATACGGCCGCACCGCGGTGTAGGATCATCAGGTGGCCGCGCGGGCGACCGCTGCAATCCGCCAAGGTCGCCGGCGCGCGCCGGAGCTATGGTTACCCGATCGTAACGCCCACCACCCGCCAGCCGCCATCCTCGCGATCGAGCGTGACCGTTTCCAAAGCCTCGGCCTTGTTGGCGAAGCGGGTACGAAACTTCACGACTTCATAGCCGGAAGGCGGCGCGGGAAGATTTTCCTGACTGACGAATGCCCGCGAGATGACGGCACCCAGCGGCGCGCGCACCTTCTCTGATACGGTCGCCCAGACCTGGGCGGTGTTCAGCTTGCGGAACGAAGTACCGGTCGCCCGGTAGCTTCCTTCCCAGCGTCCCTGATCGACCAAGGCCAGCCATCGACGGGCCGAGTCCACCACTTCGGCGTCGGAAGCCGGGCGCGAAGCGGTCGATATTGGTGACGGGGGATCGACGAATAAAGGCGAGCCGAAGAAAGCCAAGAGGCCGAGAGCGAGCGTCATGAGAAAGACTCCGATCATGATCCAGGGAGGGCGGTGCGCCCGTCCCACGCCGATGATCGGCGCCGGTCCCCCGTCCACCCGAGGACCATCCGGGTCTGCCCCGATTTGCGTGTCCCCACATAAATCGTGGGTCGGCGAACCCGACCCGTCGCCTTCCGCCGCAAGCAACAGACGCGCGGCCTCCCGGCTGCTCGACACCGCGAGCTTCCGACGCGCGTCCCGAAGCCGTTCGTTGATCGTGTGGACCGAGAGCCCGAGACTGCGGGCCGTGGATTTCGCATCGTGACCGCGGACGATCAAGCGAAGGGTCTGCTTCTCCTTTTCGGTCAGCGCCCGAAGACCTTCTTTCGCCCGCGGGTCCATATCCGTCGGGATCTAGGTCAGGCACGAAGTCGCATCCACCCCGAAAAATTCGTCTCGTGTAGGTCGAGCGAGGATCGGCGTGCTGTCGATTAGCGGACGATCGCCGCTATCCGAGCTACTCGCGTAGGCGGATCAGGCCTTCCTGGGCGACGCTCGCGACCAGTCGGCCGTCCTGTGCGAAGATGCGGCCGCGGTTGAAGCCGCGGGCGTGGCCGGCCCAGGGGCTGTCGGTCGTATAAAGCAGCCACTCGTCGGCGCGGAACGGTTCGTGGAGCCAGAGCGCGTGGTCGAGGCTGGCGGTCTGCAAGTTGTGGGTCATCCAGTTGACGCCGTGGGGCAGCGTGCAGGTGCCGAGCAGCGCCATGTCGGAGGCGTAGGTCACGATTGCGCGGTGCATCGCGGGGTCGTCGCCGATCGACGCGGCCAGGCGGAACCAGCTCGCCTGGGCGGGGTCGCGCTTTTCGGGGTGCATCCAGCTGCGGGCGTGAACGGGCCTGATCTCGATGGGGCGGGGGCGGAGCAGGTGCTTGCGCCATTTCTCGGGCACGTCGGCCTGCATCTCGAGGCGCAGGTCGCGTTCGGAGCGTAGCTCGTCCGGACCGGGCACGTCGGGTGCCGCGTCCTGATGATGTAGCCCGCCCTCCGGCACCTGGAGCGAGGCGGTGAGGCTGAGGATGGGCTGGCCGCCTTGCGTCGCGACGACGCGGCGGGTGGCGAAACTGCGGCCCTCGAAATCGCGCACCACCCGGTAGATGATCGGATGATCCTCGTCGCCCGGGCGCATGAAATAGGCGTGGAGCGAGTGGGCGGTCTTGGGTTCGTCGGTCGAGCGCTCGGCGGCTTGGAGCGCTTGCGCGATCACTTGGCCGCCGAAGACGCGGCCTACGCCGCCGGGTTGGCGAGGGCCGCGATAGAGGTCGGTGTCGAGCTGTTCGATGTCGAGGAGCGCGACGAGCGCGGCGACGAGCTGATCGGGCGGGGTGTCGGCGGGGGTGTTCAGGTCCATGTATTTCCTATTCACCCTCTCCCGCTTTCGCGGGAGAGGGAAAGACGCGCGCAGCGTGGCGAGGGTGAGGGTCGGACCTCTCCGGGACAGGCCCGGCCCTCACCCTGGCGCTAACGCGCCTGTCCCTCTCCCGCGAAAGCGGGAGAGGGTTGGCTCAGTACCCTGCCAGCCTCGCCAATCTGTCAGCGTGGTAGTTCGCGTCGCCGAACATCTCCGCCAGCACGCGGGCGCGTTTCATGAAGAAGCCGATGTCGTACTCGTCGGTCATGCCGATGCCGCCATGCATCTGGATGCCTTCCTGGACCGAGAGCGTCGTCGCCGCGCCGCTCACGGCTTTAGCGACGGAAACGGCTTCGTCGGCGCGCTCGTCGCCTGCATCGAGGAGCTGCTGCGCCTTGAGTACGGCGGCGCGGGCGACCTCCATCTCGGAATAGAGATGCGCGGCGCGGTGTTGGAGCGCTTGGTAGCTGCCGATCACGGTGCCAAACTGGCGGCGCTGCTTAATGTAGCCCATCGTCATGTCCATCGCGCCACCGCCGACGCCCATCAACTCGGCCGACGCGCCGGTGCGGCCGGCGCGGAGCAGGCGGTTCAGCGGGTCGCGACCGGTGTCGACCTCGCCGATCACCGCGTCGGCCGTGACCTCGACGCCCGCGAACTCCAGGCGCGCGGCGATCGAGGAGTCGGCCAGGCGCTCCGGGCCAGCGGTCAGGCCGGCGGCGTCGCGCTCGACCGCGAATAGCGTGACGCCGTCCTTGTCGGTATCGGACCCGGCAGTGCGCGCGGCGACGATGAGAAGATCGGCGACATGGCCGTGGGTGACGAACCGCTTGGCCCCGGTCAGGCGGAAGCCGTTGCCCGAGCGTTCCGCCTTGAGCCCGACCGCGTCACCGAACTTGGCGCGCTCGTCGATCGCCAGCGCGGCGACGGTCTCGCCCGCGACGATGCCGGGAAACCAGCGTTCGGCCTGGGCGGTGCCCTTGAGCGCGGCGACCGCGGCGACTGCGGTGGCGAGGAACGGGGAGGGGGACAGGTTGCGGCCGATCTCCTCGAGCACGACGCCCGCCTCGACATGGCCTAGACCGAGGCCGCCGTGATCCTCGCCGATCAGGATGCCGGTGAAGCCCATTTCGGCGAACCGCTTCCACAGATCGCGGGAGAAGCCGGTGGGGTCGTCGGCGTCGCGTAAGCCGCGCAGGTGCGAGACGGGAGCGGCGTCGGCTACGAAATCGCGCGCGGCGTCGCGGAGCATGGTCTGTTCGTCATTGAGGAAGAGGGGCATTCTTTACTCCTAATCCCTCTCCCGCTTTCGCGGGAGAGGGTGGCCGAGCGTAGCGAGGTCGGGTGAGGGCACTTCCGGGCACGGTCCGGCCCTCACCCTGGCGCTTACGCGCCTGTCCCTCTCCCGCGAAGGCGGGAGAGGGTTGGGGTTAGGCGGAAGGCAGTTCCAGGATGCGCTTGGCGACGATGTTGAGCTGGACCTCGCTGGTGCCGCCCTCGATCGAGTTGGCCTTGGTGCGGAGCCACGCGCGGGCGGAGGCACCGCCGTTCGTGCGGTCGCTCTCCCATTCGAGCGCGTCGGAGCCGCCGGCCGTCATGATCAGCTCGTTGCGGTGCTTGTTCAGCTCGGTGCCGACATACTTCATCATCGACGGCTGGGCGGGGTGCGCCGTCCCGTGCTTGAGCTCGTCGATGAAGCGTTCGGACATTGCGCGGAAGGCTTGGGTGCGGACCTCGAAATGCGCGATCTGCGCGCGGAGCAGCGGATCGGCGAGGCGGCCGTCGGCGTCGAGGCCGATCGTCGCGATCGCACCCGCGACGAGCGGGCTCTCGCCCTGGCCGCCCAGGCCCATGCCCGAGATCATCTCGCGCTCGTGGCCGAGCAGATATTTGGCGACGTCCCAGCCCTTGTTCTCGTCATGGATGCGGTTGCGCTTGGGTACGCGGACGCCGTCCATGAACGTCTCGCAGAAAGGCGAGTAGCCGGAAATGAGCAGGATCGGCTTGGTCGAGACGCCGGGGCTGGCCATGTCGAACAGCACGAAGCTGATCCCGCCCTGTTTCGATTCCTTGCTGGTGCGGACGAGACAGAAAATCCAGTCGGCCTTGTCGGCGTAACTGGTCCAGACCTTCTGACCGTTGACGATGTAATCGTCGCCGTCGCTCTCTGCCGAGGCGGCGAGGCCGGCGAGGTCGGAGCCGGCGTTGGGTTCGGAATAACCCTGGCACCAGCGGATCTCGCCGCGCGCGATCTTGGGGAGGTGGTCGAGTTTCTGCTCCTCGGTGCCGTATTTCAGGAGCGCGGGCCCGAGCATCGAAATGCCGAAGCTGTTCAGGGGATTGCGGGCGCGGAGGCGGGCCAGCTCCTCGCGCAGCACCTTGGTCTCGGCGGCGCTCAGGCCCCCGCCGCCATATTCGGTCGGCCAGTCGGGGACGGTCCAGCCGCGTGCGCCCATGCGATCGAGCCAATCCTTCTGCGCGGGGCTGGAAGGCTGGAAGTTGCGTCCGCCCCAGCACACGTCGCTGTCGGAGCGGAGCGGCTCGCGCATCTCGGGCGGGCAGTTCTCCTCCAGCCAGGCGCGGGTTTCGGTGCGGAATTGGTCGAGGTCGGTCATGGCTTGAGCTCCGTGACTAGGTCGTGCGCCGCCTTCGCGACGGCGATGGCGGTGTGGTCGTGGTGGAAGTCGGCGATAACCTGCGCGCCGATTGGGAGGCCGTTCGCGTCGCGGCCGATCGGCACCGAGCAGGCGGGCAGGCCGGGGAAAGAAGCAAGTCCG
>NZ_CAXSBH010000005.1:0-88116 GCF_964235535.1 uncultured Sphingomonas sp. | reverse complement strand
CTGGGCGACGCGGCCAGCCGCGCGGTGCTCAGGATCAACGTGCTCGGCGCGCGCGGGCGTTCGCACGAGGTTCACCATAGGGGTGGGACAAGCGCGGTAGTGGCGAGCTTTCATCCGCGCTTCCTGCTCGAGCATCCCGGCCGCAAGCGCGAGGCGTGGGTTGACCTGCAGATGTTGATCAAAGGATTAGGCGAATGAGGTCGACGCACCTCCTCATGCTGGCGGGCGCGGCCCTGGCCGTTCCCGCTTTTGCCGCGGAACCGCCGGCTGCGGCCGGAGTGGGGGCGGGCGCGATCGTGACGCGCGACCGCATCCCCGCTCAGCTCGGTGCGGGCCAGCGCGACGGGTATGCGGCGGTGTTCGAGGCTATCCGCGCCGAGCGCTGGATGGACGCGCAGATCGCGCTCGACGCGATGCCGCTCGGGCCGCTGCATCCGGTTGCGCGCGCCGAGATGTACCTCGCCAAGAACTCGCCCAAGGTCGAGCTGGAGCCGCTGATGGCGCTGCTCAACCAGGCGCCCGAGCTGCCCCAGGCAGCGGCGCTCGCCAGGCTGGCGCGCGCGCGCGGAGCCGGGGAGCTGCCGCCGCTTCCGGTCGAGCAGCGGCTGATCTGGCAGGACGGCGCGCCGCGGCGAGTCCACGCCAAGGCGACTAAGAGCGACCTGATCGCGGCCGATCTGGCGATCGCCATGCAGCCCCATGTGAAGTTGGACGATGGCGCGGCCGCGCACGCGCTGCTCGAGGCGACGACGGGGCTGGGTTCCGAGGCAACGACCGAATGGCGGGCGCGGACCGCGTGGATCTATTTTCTGCAAGGCGACGACGCGAACGCGCGTTCATTGGCCGCGCTGGGACAGGCCGGGGTCGGCGAGTGGGCGCTCCAGGCGCGTTGGACGGGAGCGCTGGCGGCATGGCGCGCGCGCGACTGGCCTGCGGCCGGCGCGGCGTTCGAACAGGTGGCGGCGCGGGCGAGCGACGTCGACCTGCGCGCGGCCGGTCTCTATTGGGCGGCGCGCGCCGACATGGCGGGGGCGCGGCCCGACCGCGTCGAGGGACGTCTGAAGGCGGCCGCGCTGTTCTCCGAATCGTTTTATGGTCAGCTCGCCGCGCAGACGCTCGGCATGCGCGGCGGGGCCAGGCCGGCGACGGGCCTGGTCGCGGCGGACTGGGCGGCGCTCGATAAGCGCCCCAACGTCCGCGTCGCGGCGGCGCTGGTTGAGCTGGGCGAGACCGATCTCGCCGACGACGTGCTCCGGCATCAGGCCAGGATCGGCAGCCCGGCCGAGTTCCAGGGGCTGCTCCGCCTGGCGGGGTTGCTCGATCTGGCCGCGACGAGCCTGTGGATGGCGCACAACTGCCCGGCGGGGTACCGGCCGGCGGCGGAGCTGCGCTATCCGACGCCCAACTGGAAACCCGACAGCGGCTGGCGCGTCGACAAGGCGCTCGTCTACGCACACACGCTCGAGGAGTCGCGCTTCCGCAACAAGGTCGTAAGCCCGGCGGGGGCGTATGGCCTGATGCAGATCATGCCGGCCGCCGCGACCGACTTCGCGCGCGAGCGCGGCCTGGCGACGGCGGACCGAGCCTTCCTGAGCAAGCCGTCGACCAACATGGACGTCGGCCAGCGCCATCTGGAGCGGCTGCGCGATATGCGACAGACAACCGGTGGGCTGCTGCCCAAGGTGATCGCCGCTTACAATGCGGGACCCAAGCCGGTCGGCGAGTGGAACGGGTTGGTGCGCGACGGGGGTGATCCGCTGCTGTATATCGAATCCATCCCCTATTGGGAGACGCGCGGCTACGTCACCACGGTGCTGCGCAATTATTGGATGTATGAGGGCGTCGGCGGCAAGGCGACGTTCGCGAGCCGCAAGGCGCTGGCTCAGGGCATGTGGCCGCGTTTTCCCGGGCTGCCGGGTGCGGAGGCGGTCCGAGTGCGGACGCCGATCGCGCCCTTCGTGCCGCGGCCCGCGCCGCTTCCCCTCCCCCTTCCGGTGAGCGAGCAGACGGTAGCCCCAACGGCATTGATCGCCGATGCCGATTGACGAGAGCCGGAGTTTTATTCCAGTCCGCATCGCGGTCCTGACCGTCTCCGACACGCGGGGGTTGGCCGAGGACCGATCAGGCGACCTGCTCGTCGAACGGCTGCTCGCTGCGAAACATGAATTGGCGGATCGCCGGATAGAACGCGATGATGTCGACCTGATCGTGGCGCGGTTGAACGGCTGGATCGACGATCCGGGCGTAGATTGCGTCCTCACCACGGGCGGCACCGGCGTTACCGGGCGCGACGTAACGCCCGAGGCAATCGGTCAAGTGGCCGAGAAGATGATCCCGGGCTTCGGCGAGCTGTTCCGGTGGCTCAGCTTCCAGACCATCGGGACGTCGACGATCCAGTCGCGGGCATGCGCATGCGTGACGCGCGGCACGTATCTGTTCGCGCTGCCGGGATCGACGGGCGCGGTGAAGGACGCTTGGGACGGCATCCTGCGCGATCAGCTCGACAGCCGGCACCGTCCCTGCAACTTCGTCGAACTGATGCCGAGGCTTCAGGAGCGCTGACCGCGCCGCCGATCCTTATCGGCCCAGCAGCGCGGCGATGAAGCGGGACAAGGCAACGACGCTGCCGATGCTGAACGGCATGAAGAACGCCACCAGCGCGATTACGAGGAACAGGCGGGCCGCGCCGTCCGACGAACGTGGCGGCTCCGGTGCCTTGGCCGGTTCGTCGCGGGGCCAGATGCTGTGCTCGTCGATGAACATGGCTTCATTCCCGGCATAAGCGGCTCTCCGTGCCAACGTCGATCGCACGTTCCAGTTGCACGAGTGTCGGTAATGTTTTTGTTATGTTCTTGAATAGATGGTATCGCGGTATATGGCAAAACCCCGGACCGTGCGTGGCGCGACGCTGAATGCGGTAAGCGGACGGTTCAATCTGCCCGGCATCGAGGCTGACGGCGACTGGCTAGACGACCGCGAATTGCTCGGTGAAGCGCCGCCGCCGCTCCGTACGACGGTTACGGTCGAGCGACCCAAGACGATCATCAGCCGCAACGCGTCGCCGGACATGTCGTTCGATCGGTCGATCAACCCCTATCGCGGGTGCGAGCATGGCTGCATCTATTGCTATGCGCGGCCGACCCATGCGTTCCATGATCTGTCGCCCGGGCTCGATTTCGAGAGCCGGTTGTTCGCCAAGCCCGATGCGGCGGCGCTGCTCAGGGCGGAGCTCGCCAAGCCCGGCTATTCGCCCGCACCGATCGCGCTCGGGACCAACACCGATCCGTACCAGCCGATCGAGCGTGAGTGGGGCATCACGCGGTCGGTGATCGAGGTGCTTGCCGAGTGCCGCCACCCGGTGACGATCACGACCAAATCGGACCGGGTCGTGCGCGATATCGACCTGCTGGCGCCGATGGCCGCGCAGGGGCTGGCGAGCGTGTGCGTGTCGGTGACCTCGCTCGATCCCAAGGTGGCCGCGACGGTCGAGCCGCGCGCGCCGCATCCGGAGAAGCGGCTGGCGGCGGTGCGCAAGCTCGCGGGTGCCGGCGTGCCGGTCTATGTCTCGATCTCGCCCGTCATCCCGGCGATCACCGATCATGAGATCGAGCATCTGATCGAACGCGCGGCCGAGGCGGGCGCGAGCGCGGCCTTCTTCATCCCGGTCCGGTTGCCGCTCGAAGTCGCGCCGTTGTTCAAGGCGTGGCTGGACGAGCATTTTCCCGACCGGGCGGGCAAGGTGATGGCGACGATCCGGTCGATGCGCGGCGGCCGCGAGAACGATCCGGGCTTCTTCAAGCGACTGCGGGGTTCGGGACCGTGGGCGGAACTGCTCCGGACGCGGTTCGACATCGCCTGCCGCAAGCATGGACTGGTCGGCCGGCGGATAACGCTGCGCTCCGACCTGTTCCGGCCGCCGGCGGGGCCGCAGGGCGAGCTGTTCGGGTAAGGCAACCCGCGCCTACGCCGGTCGTTGGAGTCGTCGAAGCTTTAGAGGATTGACCATGACCGACCAGAACCGCGACGTTCCCGCCGCCCAGCCGCTCAGCCCCAACGACGCCGACCGGGAGGGCGCGGGCTCGGGCGCGGCGTCCGGAGCCGAACCGAGCGAGGACGCCGGCGCGGGCTATGGCAACCATGCGATGCCGGACCTGGAAGGCGAGCCGGGCGACTCGAGCAGCGACGGGCGCTGACTTCTATGCCGCCGCGAGCCGGTAGTCCTTGTACCGCTCGCGCAGCGCGGTCTTGAGCAGCTTGCCGGTGGCGGTGTGCGGTAGTTCGTCGACGAAGACGATCGCGTCGGGCAGGCACCATTTCGCGACGTGGTCGCCCAAGTGCGCGGTGATCTCCGCCTCGCTTACCATGCTGCCCGGCTTGCGGACGACGAGCAGCAGCGGGCGTTCGTCCCAGCGCGGGTGGTAGATGCCGATGGCCGCCGCCTCGGCGACCCCGGGGCAGCCGACGGCGGCGTTCTCGAGCTCGACCGAGCTGATCCACTCGCCGCCCGATTTGATCACGTCCTTGGCCCGATCGGTGATCTGCATGGTGCCGTCGGGATGGAGCAGCGCGACATCGCCCGTGTCGAACCAATCGTCGGCGTCGGTCGCGGCTTCCTCGGCTTTGAAATAGCGGCCGATCACCCACGGGCCTCGGCATTGCAACCTGCCGGAACTCCGGCCGTCACGGGCCAGCACCACGCCTTCGTCGTCAACGGTGCGGAGCTCGACGCCGAAGGGTGCGCGGCCTTGCATCGCGACCTGGTCCACTTGCTGGTCGAAGGCCAGCCGGTCCCAGTCGGGCGAGCGCGCCCCCATGGTGCCGATCGGCGAGGTCTCGGTCATGCCCCAGGCGTGGTTGACGCGCACACCCATCCGCATGATCCGCTCGATCATGGCGCGCGGCGCGGCCGACCCGCCGATGGTGACGAGCCGGAGATGCTCGGGGCTGATCCTGGTCGCGTCCATATGCGCGAATAGGCCGAGCCAAACCGTGGGCACGCCCGCCGAGGTGGTCACCCGCTCCCGGTTCATCAGGTCGCACAACACCGGCGGGTCGTTCACGGCGGAGAAGACGAACTTGCACCCGGCGACCGCTCCCGCGAAGGGCAGGCCCCAGGCGGCGGCGTGGAACATCGGCACGATGGGCAGCAGCACCGAGCGGGTGTCGAGATCGAACACGGCGGGCTGGATCTCGGCAAGCGCGTGGAGGACGCTGGAACGGTGGGTGTAGAGGACGCCCTTGGGATTGCCGGTCGTACCGCTGGTGTAGCAAAGCATGCACGGGTCGCGCTCGGGACCCTCGACCCAGGCGAATTCGCCGTCCTCGGCGTCGACCAGCGCGCGGAAGGTACTGTCGCCCTCCCCGCCTGCCCCGGACTGCGATCCGGGGTCCATGATCACGTAATGCTCGATCGTCGTGAAGCGGTCGCGGAGGCGGTCGACGAGCGGCTGGAAGGCGCGGTCGTACAGGAGCACGCGGTCTTCGGCGTGGTTGGCGATGTAGACGAGTTGATCGTCGAACAGCCGCGGGTTGATCGTGTGGATCACGCCGCCCATCCCGATCGCGCCGTACCAGGCGGCGAGGTGATGCGCGTGGTTCATCGCCAGCGTCGCCACGCGGTCGCCGGGTCGCAGGCCGAGCCGGACGAGCGCCTGCGCGAAGCGGCGGGCGTCACGCTCGATTCCGGCCCAGTCCGTGCGCGTCTTCGATCCGTCGGCCCAGCGCGTGACGATCTCGCGGCGGCCGTGCTCGCGCGCGGCGTGCTCGATGAGGCGCGGGACGCGCAGCTCGAAATCCTGCATTCCACCCAGCATCGGCCTCTCCTGCGGCTTACCCGACGAGCGCCAGCCGCGTTTCGCTGTTCCGGAGCTCGACCTTGGCGATACCGTGCAACAGCTCGATCCGGCCCGCAAGTTCCGCATCGAGCAGGAAGTCGCGGCCGAGCAGGATCGTCGCCACCGCGCCGTCCGGATAGTGCGCGATCACGCGCACCTCGCCGCGCGCCCCCCGGTGGTGTTGGAGCATCCCGGCGAGCGCGGGAAAGGCGGCGGGGTCGGTGATCGTCGCCTCGATCACGAAACGGGCGGTGGAGGCTAGGCCGTCGAACGACTGGACGCGGCGGACGCTGACGCGCGGCGCATCCTCGCCCGGCTTGCGGTCGAGCTCGACGGTGATGAGGGCGCACTTGGCTTCGCGCGCGGCATCCTCCAGGTCCTTGGCGACCGCGTCGTCGAAGCAGGTGGCGTTGAACTGGCCGCTCGCGTCGGAGAGCTGGGCCATGAGGTAGCGCTTGCCGCGCGCCGACTGCCGCCAGCGGGCTTCCTCGACGAGCACCGCCATGGTCGCGCCGACGCGGCCGTCCTCGGGAACCTGGAGCTCGCCGAGCGCGGCGTAGGCGCGCGCGCCGTGGGTGCGCGCGATATGCGAATGGCGGTCGACGGGGTGGGCGGAGAAGTAGAAGCCGAACGCCTCCTTTTCCTGCTCCATGCGCTCCGACAGGGTCCAGGTTGCGACCGGCAGCTTGATCGCGTCGCCGGCGTGGGACTCACCGCCGAACAAGCCGCCCTGCCCGCTCGTCTTGGCGTCGTGCGTGCGAGCGGCGACGGCGAGGATCGTGTCGGCGGCGGCGTGAAGCCCGGCGCGGTTGGGGTCGAGTTCGTCAAACGCGCCCGCGGCGGCGAGCGTTTCGAGCTGGCGCTTATTGAAGAGGCGCGGGTCGACGCGGGTGGCGAGGTCGTCGATGTTGGCGAAGGTGCCGCGTTCGGTGCGTTCGGCCACTAGCCGTTCCATCGCGCCCTCGCCGACGGATTTGAGTGCGGCGAGAGCGTAACGGACTTTTGGCCCGTTATCATCCACTTGAACGTCGAACTCGGCATCGGATATGTTGATGTCGGGGCCGCAGACGATGACGCCCAAACGGCGCGCGTCCTCGACGAAGATGCCGAGCTTGTCCGTCAAAGCCATGTCGTAACACATTGAGGCGGCGTAGAATTCGTGCGGATGATGCGCCTTCAGCCAGGCGGTCTGGTAGGCGAGGAGCGCATAGGCGGCGGCGTGGGATTTGTTGAAGCCGTAGCCGGCGAACTTGTCGATCAGGTCGAACAGATCGTTCGCCTGCTGCCTGCCGATGCCGTTGACGGTGCGGCAACCCTCGACGAAGCCCGCGCGCTGCGCGTCCATCTCCGCCTTGACCTTCTTGCCCATGGCGCGGCGAAGGAGGTCGGCGCCGCCCAAGCTGAAGCCGGCGAGGACCTGCGCGGCCTGCATGACCTGTTCTTGGTAGACGAAGATGCCGTAGGTCTCGGCCAGGATCGGTTCCAACAATCCGTGGGGGTAGGCGATCGGCTCCTGCCCGTTCTTGCGGCGGCCGAAGCTCGGGATGTTGTCCATCGGGCCGGGGCGGTAGAGCGAGACGAGCGCGATGATATCGCCGAAGTTGGACGGGCGGACGGCGGACAGTGTGCGGCGCATTCCCTCCGATTCGAGCTGGAAAACGCCCACCGTGTCGCCGCGCTGGAGGAGTTTGTAGACCTGCTCGTCATCCCAGGCGAGCGCGTCGAGGTCGATCGTTATGTTCCGTTTCGCAAGCAGTTGCGTGGCCTTTTTCAGGACCGACAGCGTCTTCAGGCCGAGGAAGTCGAACTTCACGAGACCCGCCCCTTCGACATATTTCATGTCGAACTGAGTGACCGGCATGTCCGAGCGCGGATCGCGGTATAGGGGTACGAGCTGGGCGAGCGGGCGGTCGCCGATGACGACGCCGGCCGCATGGGTGGACGAGTGGCGCGGCAGGCCCTCGAGCTTCATCGCTAGGTCGAGCAAGCGGCGAACACCGTTGTCGTTGGCGTATTCGCGGGCGAGTTCGGACACGCCGTTCAGCGCGCGGGTCAGCGTCCAGGGATCGGTCGGGTGGTTGGGGACGAGCTTGGCGAGGCGATCGACCTGGCCATAGCTCATCTGGAGCACACGGCCGGTGTCCTTGAGCACGGCGCGAGCCTTCAGGCGTCCGAAGGTGATGATCTGGGCCACTTGGTTCCGACCGTATTTCTCCTGGACGTAGCGGATGACCTCGCCGCGCCTGGTCTCGCAGAAGTCGATGTCGAAATCGGGCATCGACACGCGCTCGGGATTGAGGAAGCGTTCGAACAGCAGGCCGAGCGGAAGCGGGTCGAGGTCGGTGATCGTCAGCGACCAGGCGACGACCGAGCCAGCGCCCGAGCCACGACCCGGGCCGACGGGGATGTCGTGATCCTTGGCCCATTTGATGAAGTCGGCGACGATCAGGAAATAGCCGGGAAAGCCCATCTGGATGATGACGTCGAGCTCGAACTCGAGGCGGTCGCGGTAGGGCTTCCGCCATTCCTCCTCCGTTCGCGCTGAGCTTGTCGAAGGGTCGTCCTGTCTCACGGCGGAAGAGAAAGACGACGCTTCGACAGGCTCAGCGCGAACGGGTTGGGGTGGCAGTCCCTCGCGAACGGAATTGGACCGGAGCGTCGCGATCCGATCCAACCGCGCCTCGAGTCCCGCGCGCGAGTCCTGTCGAAGCATCTCCGCTTCGGCGGCGAGGTCGGGCGGGGTGGCGAGGCTGGGGAGGATCGGTGCGCGGCTGGGAGCCATCACCGCGCAGCGGCGGGCGACGACGAGCGTGTTGGCGATCGCCTCGGGCAGGTCGGCGAACAGCTCGGCCATGACGGCGGCGGGTTTGATCCAGGCGTGGCGGCAGGTGCGCTTGCGGTCCTTGGTGGCGACGTAGCTCGATTGCGCGATGCAGAGCATGGCGTCGTGCGCCTCGCCGAAGTCGGCCTCGGCGAAGCAGGACGGGTTCACGGCGACGAGCGGGAGGCCGCGGGCGTAGGCGAGCTCGATCAGCGCGGTCTCGGCAGCGGTCTCGACGGCGTTGTCGCGGCGGACGAGTTCGATATATAATCGGTCCGGGAACAGCGCTTGAAGCCGGTCGGCATAGGCGCGGGCGCGGTCGGGCTGATCCTCGGCGAACAAGCGGGCAAGTCCCCCTTCCCCGCCCGCGGTCAGTGCGAGGAGGCCGTCCGTGCGGCCTTCCAGCATGGAGAAGTCGACATGGGCGTCGAGCTCGATCGGGCGGTCGAGATGCGCCATCGACACGAGCGCGCACAGATTGTCGTAACCGACCGCGTCCTGTGCATAAAGCGCGAGCCAGTCGAGCGGCGCGGCGACGCTATCGGGGGTGCCCGGGCGGCAGACGCCCAGCATCGCGCCGACGATCGGTTGCACCCCGCCCTTCTTGGCCGCTTCGGAGAAGGCCATGGCGGCATACAGGCCGTTACGGTCGGTGAGCGCAGTGGCGGGAAAGTGCAGTTGGCGCGCGCGCTCGACGATCGCTTTGGGCTCGATGGCACCGTCGAGCATGGTGTAGGAGGAGAAGATGCGGAGGGGAACGAAACCGGAATGCATCGCTCGACTATGGGCATAGGCCGATGATTCGGAAAGCGATTAGGCGGGACCGGTCGTCGTGGAACCCTCGCATGGACGGCCCGTTGCCCACCGAAGCGAGCTGGGAACCAGAGCGATGACCGATAGGCGCGGTGACGATCCGATAAGCGACAGGGCTCCCCGTGCGGGCGCAGGCTGGGCGTGGATCCTGGCGTACGGCGTGTTGTCGGCGGCGCTGGGCGTGTTCGCGTTCCTGTCCCCGTTCTCCGCGACATTGGCGGCGACGCTGGTCGTGGGCGCGTTGCTCGTCGCGACCGGCGTCATGGCGTTGGCGGCGGGAGTGATCGGGCATGACCATCACCACCGGCCCTACAAGCTGTTGCTCGGAGTGCTGTCGATCGTCGTCGGGCTGGTGATGGCGTTCCGCCCGGTGACCGGCGCGTTCTCGCTGACGCTGCTGATGGCGGCATGGCTGATCGCGCGCGGGGTGATGGAGATCGTGGGGCGCGCGGCACGAGCGGCACCGCTGGTCGATGATCGCGCTGGGCGTTCTCAATCTGCTATTGGCGGGGTTCATCGTCGCGACGGTGCCCGCGTCGGCGCTGACGCTACCGGGGTATGTGCTGGGGATCAGTTTGTTGTTCGGCGGGGTGACGGCGATCACCGCGGGGCTGGCGCACCGGAAGGGCGCGCCGGCGTTTTCCCTGGGAGCCTAAAGCAGGGCCCTCACCCTCGCCGCGCTACGCGCGTCTTTCCCTCTCCCGCGAAAGCGGGAGAGGGTTAATGTTAGAGCAGCGCTTCGATGTCGCCGTTCAGGTCTTCCGGCTTGGTGTGGGGAGCGTAGCGGCGGACGGTTCTACCCTGGCGATCGACGAGGAATTTGGTGAAGTTCCATTTGATCGCGCGGCTGCCCATCAGGCCGGGGGCTTCGGATTTGAGCCGGTCGAATAAGGGCGAGGCGGCGGGGCCGTTGACGTCTATCTTGGCGAAGACGGGGAAGGTCACGTCGTAGTTGGTCCGACAGAAGGTCGCGATCTCGGCGGCGTCGCCGGGCTCCTGCGCGCCGAACTGGTTGCAGGGGAACGCCAGCACCTCGAAGCCGCGGCCGCGGTAGTCGCGGCCGAGCTGCTCCAACCCGTCATATTGCGGGGTGAAGCCGCATTTAGAGGCGGTGTTGACGATCAACAGCACCTTGCCGCGCCAGGTATCGAGCGACGCCGGGCCGCCGTCGGCCCCGCGGACCTCGAAATCGGTGATCATGGTCATCGAACCTCCTCGATCCGGCCCTCATGCAGGCGCACGACGCGATCCATCCGGGCAGCGAGCCGTTCATTGTGGGTGGCGACGAGCGCGGCCGAGCCTTCGCCGCGCACCAAGCGCAGAAACTCGGCCAGGACGATGCCCGCGGTATGCTCGTCGAGGTTGCCCGTGGGCTCGTCGGCGAGGACGAGCGTCGGGCGGTTGGCGAGCGCGCGGGCGACGGCGACGCGCTGCTGCTCGCCGCCCGAGAGCTGGCTGGGTCGGTGGGTCAGCCGGTGGCCGAGGCCGAGCGCGGTGAGGAGCGACGCGGCGCGCGTGCGCGCGTCGGTGCGCGGGATGCCGCGAACGAGCTGGGGCAGGACGACGTTCTCGGTCGCGTCGAAGTCGGGGAGGAGATGATGGAACTGGTAGACGAAGCCGAGCCGGTCGCGGCGGACGAGCGTGCGGCCGGCGGCGTTCAGCTTGGATGCCTCAGCGCCCGCTATGCGGATCGAGCCTTCGAATCCACCTTCGAGCAGGCCGACCGCCTGGAGCAAGGTCGACTTGCCCGATCCCGACGGGCCCAGAAGCGCCACGATCTCGCCGGGCGCGACCTGGAGGTCGACGCCGCGCAGGACCTCGATCGTCTGGCCGCCCTGGGTGAAGCTGCGGGAAAGCCCGGCGGTATGAAGGACCGGCTCATTCATATCTGAGAACTTGAACCGGATCAGTGCTGGCCGCCTTGAAGGCCGGATAGAGCGTGGCGAGAAAGCTGAAGACGAGCGCCATCAGCGTGATCGCGACGATCTCGACGGGCTCGGTCTTGGAGGGAAGCTCTGTCAGATAGCGGATCGACGGATCCCACAGATTCTGGCCGGTGACGAGCTGGACGAAGTTTACCACCGCCTGGCGGTAGAAGAGGAACACCGCGCCGAGCGCGAGCCCGGCCAGCGTGCCGAGCGCGCCGATGGTGGTTCCGACCGTTACGAAGATGCGGAGCAGGCTGGTGCGGGTCGCGCCCATGGTGCGCAGGATGGCGATGTCGCGCGTCTTGGCGCGCACCAGCATGATGAGCGAGGACAGGATGTTGAAGACGGCGACGAGGATGATGATCGATAGGACGACGAACATCGCCACGCGCTCGACCGCCAGAGCCTCGAACAACTGCGCGTTCATGGTACGCCAGTCCTGCACCACCGCGCGGCCGCCGATGCGCTGCGCTAACGGGCGCAGGATCTCGCCGACGCGGTCGGGGTCGACCGTCTGCACCTCGACCATGCCGACCGCGTCGCCGAGCAGGAGCAGCGTCTGCGCCTCTTCGAGCGGCATGACGACATAGGCCTTGTCGTAGTCGTACACGCCAATCTCGAAGATCGCGCCGACCGTGTAGGCGACGATTCGCGGGACGGTGCCGAACGGCGTGCTCTGCCCCTGCGGATTAAAGAGCGAGATCTCCGAGCCGACCTGCGCGCCGAGTGATTCGGCCAGGCGCGAGCCGATGGCGATGCGGGCGTTGCCCGGGCGAAGGCCGCCGAGCGTGCCCGAGACGATGTTGTTCCCGACCGAGCGTTGGATATCCTCGAACCGCTGGCCGCGGACGAGCACGGCCTCCGCGCGGCCGTTGTAGGTGGCCGCCAGCGGCTGTTCGATCAGCGGCACGGCGCTGGTAACGCCGGGCGTGGCGCGCGCGTCGCGGACGATATCGCGCCAGTCGGGCAGGCGTCCGCCGAACCCCTGCACGACGGCATGGCCGTTCAGGCCGGTGATCTTGTCGAACAGCTCGGCGCGGAAGCCGTTCATCACGCTCATGACGATGACCAGCGCGGCGACGCCCAGCATGACCGCGACCAGGCTGATCGAGGCGACGAGGAAGATGAACCCCTCCCCCTTCCCCGGCAACAGGTAGCGCCGGGCGATCATGCGTTCGTAGGGGGCGAGGATCATGTCCCGGCCCGCCTACCGGCGCGGGGCCGGACTGGCAATCGCGGTACGATTGTTGCGGCGGGGCCACATGGCGCGACTATTCGTTTCGGGAGAGACTCGGCATGCGTGACAAGTGCAAATCTTCGTCCTAGCCCGATCTCACTGGCACACAGGCAACGGCCGTGGTTCGGGGAAGGCTCTTCACCGCCGCAGCGGAAAACGCGCGCGGCGAGGAGCCAAATGGGGGCTGACGAGCGATCGTCACGCAGGCGCCCGGGCTGGAAACGGCCCGGGCGTTTGCCATTTTTGGCTGCCGAAAATTTTTGCGAGTAGGGCCGATCCGGTCTCTTGACGCTTGCAAAGGTGTCCCCAGATCTGCGCCGCGCGATGCCTTCGGGGTCGCGTGCGGGGCGGGCGCGAGTGCCTTCCCGCGGAGATCAACTCGCTTTTCGGAGGTTTTGATATGCGACTCGACCTGACCCCTTACCGCCGTTCGACCATCGGCTTCGACCGGCTCTTCGACATGCTCGAGCAGAACGGCAAGACAGCGACCGCCGAGAATTACCCGCCCTTCAACCTGGAGCGGATCGCCGACGACCGGTACCGCATCACTCTCGCGGTGGCCGGCTTCACGCGCGAAGAGATCGAGATCACCGCGCAGCAGAACCTGTTGATGGTGACCGGTAGCAAGGACGAGCGTGCGGGCGCGCAGTTCCTGCATCTCGGCATCGCGAACCGCGGCTTCGAGCGCCGCTTCGAGCTTGCCGATTTCGTACTGGTCGACGATGCACGCTTGAACGACGGGCTGCTCGTGATCGACCTGGTACGGGAGATCCCGGAGGCGATGAAGCCTAAGACGATCGCCATCAAGACGGGTGCGCCGCTCGCGGCCGTGGAGAACAAGCCGGACGAGGCGCAGGCCGCCTGAGAGTCTCGGCATCCTCAAACATCGTCAATGACGTCGCGAAGCGCTCGGGCCTGTATGGTCCGAGCGCGTTATTCAGACCAAACGGCTCTGCTTGACCGCGGCCTCGATGAAGCTGGCGAAGAGGGGATGCGGATCGAGGGGCTTGGATTTCAGCTCGGGGTGGAACTGGACGCCGACGAACCAGGGATGGTCCGGGCGCTCGACGATCTCGGGCAGGGTGCCGTCGGGCGACATGCCGGAGAAGACGAGGCCGCCCGCCTCCAGCGCGTCGCGGTAGCCGGTGTTGACCTCGTAGCGGTGGCGGTGGCGTTCCTGGATCGTCGTCGCGCCGTAGATGGAGGCGGCCACGCTGTTGCCCGCCAGCCTGGCCTCATACGCGCCGAGCCGCATCGTACCGCCGAGGTCACCCTGCTCCTCGCGTTTCTCCAGACCCTCGCGGCCCATCCATTCGGTGATCAGGCCGACGACCGGTTCGGGCGTCGGGCCGAACTCGGACGACGACGCGTGCTCGATCCCGGCGGTGCCGCGCGCGCCCTCGATGCAGGCCATCTGCATACCGAAACAGATGCCGAGATACGGGACGCCGCGCGTCCTGGCGAAACGGACGGAGGCGATCTTGCCCTCCGCGCCGCGCTCGCCGAACGCGCCGGGGACCAGGATCGCGTCGCACGGCTCGAGGCTGCGGGCGATGTCGGCCTCGCGCCCCTCGAACAGCTCCGCGTCGATCCAGCGGACGTTCACGCGCACGCGGTTGGCGATGCCGCCGTGCACGAGCGCCTCGTTCAGCGACTTGTAGGCGTCCTGAAGGCCGACATACTTGCCGACCACGCCGATCGTCACCTCGCCCTCCGGGTTGGTGAGGCGGTCGACGATCTCGGCCCAGCGCGACAGGTCGGGGGCCTCGCCGGGGTCGATCCCGAAGGCGCGCAGCACCTCGGCGTCGAGCCCTTCGGCATGGTATTGGAGCGGGACGGCGTAGATGCTCTTGGCATCGAGCGCGGGGATCACCGCAGCCTCGGCGACGTTGCAGAACAGCGCGATCTTGGCACGCTCGGACGGCGGGAGTGGCTGTTCGCAGCGACACACCAGCAGGTCGGGCTGGACGCCGAGCGCGGCCAGCTCGCGGACCGAGTGCTGGGTAGGCTTCGTCTTGAGCTCGCCCGCCGCCGCGATGAAGGGGACGAGCGTGACGTGGATCGAGACCGAGTTGGAGCGGCCGACCTCGTTGCGGAGCTGGCGGATGGCCTCGATGAAGGGGAGCGATTCAATGTCGCCGACGGTGCCGCCGATCTCGCATAGGACGAAGTCGAGGTCGTCGCCGTTCTCGTCCAGCAGGTCGGCGCGCGCGAACGCCTTGATGGCGTCGGTGACGTGGGGGATGACCTGGACGGTCGCGCCGAGGTAATCGCCGCGCCGCTCGCGCGCGATGATCTGCTGGTAGATGCGGCCCGAGGTGACGTTGTCCGACTGGCGCGACGGCACGCCGGTGAAGCGTTCGTAGTGGCCCAGATCGAGGTCGGTCTCGGCGCCGTCGTCGGTGACGTAGACCTCGCCGTGCTGGTACGGGCTCATCGTGCCGGGGTCGACGTTCAGGTACGGATCGAACTTGCGGATGCGCACGCGGTAGCCGCGCGCCTGGAGCAGCGCCGCGAGCGCGGCCGCCATGAGACCCTTGCCGAGCGACGAGACCACGCCGCCGGTGATGAAGATGTACCGCGCCATGGGAGGAGTCGCCTAGCGTCTAACGGGCTTGCGGGACAAGCACCCGCTTGCGCCGTGCGGCAATCTCAACGGGCGAGCGGAACCGAGCCGTTGTCGGCGGGCATGGCGGGCTGGGCGCGGTCCGCGGCGGCGGCACCCGCCGCGGAGGCGAAGGGCGCGTCGTCGGCCTGGGCGGGGCGGGTCGGACGGATCGGGGGAACAGCCGTCGAACCCGGCGTACGGGCGAGCGAGGTGTCCACCGTCGCGGTCTGGCGAGTCGCGGCGAACACCGCGAGCACCACGGCCATCACCACGAACGCGGTGCCGAGCACGGAGGTGGCGCGCGTCAGAAAGTCCGCCGCGCCGCGCGCCGACATCAACCCCGACGGGCTGCCGCCCATGCCGAGCCCGCCGCCCTCCGATTTCTGCATGAGGATCACAGCGACGAGCGCGGCCGCGATGATCGCGTGGAGGACGAGCAGGAATGCGAACATGGATCAGGATCGTTTCGTGAGCTTGGGTTCGACACGGCACATAGGTCGGGAGCCGGGACCGATCAACCGAGCCCGGAAGCCGCCGAACGGCGCGTTTCGACCGTTACGGGTTCGGCAACCATGCCGTTTCCGCCGCGTTAAGGTTTTCAGCAATATCATCCGGGGCGGTGCTCCGGTCAAGCAAGTGGAGCCTTCCGTGGCCACAGCCGTCCTGCCTTCGCGCGCATCGTCCGGACCGTCCGCCCTGTCGACCTGGATGGCCACGTTGGTGGACTATGTCCGGTCGGGCGAGCCGGACCTGACCAACCGGCAGATGGCGCTGTTGCTGCTCGTCTACCTCAATCCCGGGCCGCACACGGTCAGGGGGCTGGCGCGGGCGCTCAACGTGTCGAAGCCGGTGGTGACGCGCGCCTTGAATCGCTTAGGGGGGCTCGGCTATCTGCGACGCCAGCGCGACGACAGCGACAAGCGCAACATCTTCGTCGCGCGGACATCCGAAGGGGCGGGGTTTCTTGAAGAGTTCGGGCAGTTCATCGGCGACGGCGACGGTGTCGCCGATGAAGTCGCGACCCGTCCCGCCGGAGCCGTCGCCGGAGCGAACGGGCACGCGTAGCCGCTTCGCGCTCACGGGTCCGTCGGTGCGGCTCGATCCATCGACTCACGCCGTCCGGCGCGATCTGGCCGACGTGCGCCTGGCGGCCCAGGTGTTCGCGCCGCATTACGCCGCCCCCGCGCTGCATGTATTGCTGCGGTCCGCGTTCTTATCGGCTGCCCGAACCGAAAATTCCGCGACGTTGGCGCGGTTGAAATCGGGCGATACGTTCGAGGTGTTCGAGTTCGCGGGCGGCTATGCCTGGGGTCTCGCGCCCGGGTGCGGGCTGGTCGGATATCTCGACGCCGCCGCGTTGGCACCGGCATGACGAGCGTGTTCATCGACGGCGCGGCGGGCACCACCGGCCTTGAGATCCGTGACCGGTTGGCCGGGCGCTCGGACTTGACGGTCGTCGTGCTGGACGAGGCGCGGCGCAAGGATGCGGTCGCGCGGGCCGAAGCGCTGAACGACGCCGATTTCGTGATCCTCTGCCTGCCCGACGATGCGGCGCGCGAGGCGGTGGAGCTGATCCGGAACGAGCGCACGCGTGTGATCGACGCGTCGAGCGCGCACCGGGTCGCTCATGGCTGGACCTACGGATTCCCGGAGCTCGGCTTCGACGTCGCGAGCGCGAAACGCGTGTCCAACCCCGGATGCTACCCGACCGGCTTCCTGGCGCTCGTCGCGCCGCTGGTGCGCGCGGGCCTGATCCCGTCGGACTGGCCGTACACGGTGAATGCGGTATCCGGCTATTCGGGCGGCGGTAAGGAGTTGATCGAGCGTTTCGAGGGCGCTCCCGATCCGGCATTTCGCGGTTACGGCTTTTCGCTTGCGCACAAGCATGTTCCCGAGATGCAGCTGCATGCCGGACTGGCGCATCCGCCGCTATTCGCGCCCAGCGTGACGCGCGCGCACCGCGGCATGATCGTCGAGGTTCCGCTCGCTCTGTCGGCCATGCCGGACGCGCCGACGCGCGATCGACTCCTGTCCGGGCTCGCGGCGGCATTCGACGGATGCGAGCTGATCCGGGTCCACGCCGAACAGCCCGGCGAGCTGCTGCTCCATCGACACGGCGCGCCGTCCGACATGCTGCACCTGTTCGTGTTCGCCGACCCGGCAAGCCGGCAAGCGCGGCTGGTTGCGACGCTCGACAATTTGGGCAAGGGAGCCGCGGGCGCGGCGATCCAGAGCCTGAACCTGATGGCGGGGCTCGATCCCCTCGCCGGCCTCATCGTCTGATCGGAGTCCACCAATGGCGCGCAACCCCGTCGGCAAGCTGCTCCTGTTCGGCGCGACGGGCGATCTCGCCCAGCGCATGCTGCTGCCCTCGCTATACGGCCTGCATGCCGACGGGCTGCTGCCCGAGGGGCTGACGATCATCGGCGCGGCGCGGTCGGAGCATGACGATCGGAGCTACCGCGAGTTCGCCAGGGCGGCGCTCGAAAAATACCTCGCCAAGGACCGGAACGACGAGGGCACCATTGCGGCGTTCCTGGAGCGTTTGGCGTACCAGCCGATGGACCTGTCCGACGAGGCCGCGTTCGGGCCGCTGGCCGAGAAGGTCGGCGACGTGACCGGCGGACTGGCGATCTTCCTGTCGACCGCGCCCTCGTTGTTCGAGCCGGCGATCAAGGGCCTCGCTTCGATCGGGCTGACGGGCGAGACCGTCCGTATCGGCCTGGAGAAACCGCTGGGCTATGATCTCGAGTCGAGCCGCGAGATCAACGAGGCGGTGTTCGCCGCCTTTCCCGAGCCGCGCACGTTCCGGATCGACCATTATCTGGGCAAGGAAACGGTCCAGAACATCCTGGCTCTCCGTTTCGGGAACTCGTTCTTCGAGCCGATCTGGAACGCGCGCGGGATCGCGAGCGTCCAGATCACGATTTCGGAGACGGTCGGGCTGGAGGAGCGCGCGGGTTATTACGACGGCATGGGCGCGCTGCGCGACATGGTGCAGAACCATATGCTCCAGCTGCTGGCGCTGATCGCGATGGAACCGCCGGCGCGGTTCGACGGCACGTCGGTGCGCGACGAGAAGGCCAAGCTGTTCCATGCGCTGCGCCCGATCGGCGCCGACGAAGTCGCGCATCACACCGTGGTCGGGCAGTATGTGGGCGGCGCGTCGGACGGGAAGATCGTGCGCAGCTACGTCGATGAACTGGGCCAGGATTCGGCGACGGAGACGTTCGTGGCGATCAAGGCGCATGTCGATAACTGGCGGTGGCAGGGTGTCCCGTTCTACCTGCGCACCGGCAAGCGGATGGCGACGCGGCGCTCCGAGATCGCGATCGAGTTCAAGCCGGTGCCGCATTCGATGTTCGAGTCGCGCGGCGGGCGGCTGCAGCCCAACATGCTCGTCATCCGCCTGCAGCCGGAGGAGTATGTGCAGCTGCTCGTGATGGCCAAGGAGCCCGGGCTCGACCGCGACGGCGTTCGCCTGCGCGAGGTTCCGCTGAATCTGAGCATGGACGCCGAGTTCGCGGGGTCCAGGCGGCGGATCGCCTATGAGCGGTTGCTGTTGGACCTGATCGAGGGCGACCAGACGTTGTTCGTGCGGCGCGACGAGGTGGAGGCGCAATGGCGCTGGATCGACGCGATTCGCGAGGGATGGGCCGAGACGAGGATGAAGCCCAAGAGCTATCCGACGGGAACCTGGGGTCCGTCGGCGGCGATCGCGCTGACCGAGCGCGACGGGGTGACCTGGCACGACGAGTAGTTAGCAGCCCTCTCCCGCTTTTGCGGGAGAGGGAGAGATGCGCGAAGCGCGGCGAGGGTGAGGGCCGGACCTCGAACGGAGAGGTCCGGCCCTCACCCTGGCGCGTACCGCGCCTGTCCCTCTCCCGCGAAAGCGGGAGAGGGTTATGGAGTAGAACATGACCGAGATCGAATGGTGGGATTACGAGGACGCGGCCGAGATGGCGGGGGCGGTCGCGGGCGACGTGCAATTCGTCATCGAAAGCGCGATCGAGGCGCGCGGGGCGGCGGTGATCGCGCTGCCGGGCGGCAAGACGCCCGTGCCGATCTACGACAAGCTCGCCGCGGCCAAGCTCGACTGGAAGCGGGTCACGATCGTGCCGACCGACGAGCGCGTGGTGCCGCTGGGCGACCCGCTCAGCAACGTGACCATGATCGCCAAGGCGTTCCTGCCGAAGGGCGCGCGCGTGATGCCCGTCGTGCCGAACGCGACCGCCGACTACAAGGCGGCGGGGCGGTCGGCGGACGCGCTGATGCAGGACCTGCACTGGCCGCTCGATCTGTGCCTGCTGGGCGTCGGCGGGGACGGGCACACCGCGTCGATCCTTCCGGGACCCGATTACGACGAGGCGCTGTCCGGCCCGCGCGAGCGCCGCGCGCTGGGCGTCATGCCCGACCCGCTGCCGCCCGAGGCTCCGGTCGCGCGCGTGACGCTCAGCCGTCAGGGCATCGTGACCGCGCGCGCGCTGATGATCGCGTGTACGGGCGCGGACAAGCGCAAGGTCATCGAACGAGCGATCGAACAGGGGCCGTCGTCGCCCTACCCGATCGGCCGCGTGCTGGCGGAGGTCGAGCTGCCGGTCGACATTCACTGGGCACCTTGATGGCGACCGGGCTGGGGGTCGAACGCTGAAATGGAGATCGTGGCGGCCGATATCGGCGGCACCCACGCGCGCTTCGCGATCGCGGAGGTGGAAGGCGGCCGCGTGATCCATCTGGGCAAACCGGCGACGCTGAAGGCGGCCGAGTTTGCGAGCCTGCAAACCGCGTGGGCGGCATTCGGCGAGCGGATCGGTCGTCCCCTGCCCGCCGCCGCCGGTATCGCGGTCGCCTCGCCGATCACGGGCGACGTGATCCGGATGACGAACAATCCGTGGATCATCCGGCCGTCGCTGATCGCCGACCGGCTTCGCGTCGAGACATACGTGCTCATCAACGATTTCGGCGCGGTCGGGCATGCGGTCGCGCAAGCCCCCGACGACGAACTCATCCATCTATGCGGCCCGGACGAGCCGCTTCCGGCCGAGGGGATGACGACCATCTGCGGGCCCGGCACCGGGCTGGGCGTCGGCGCGGTGCTGAAGCACGGCGGCGGCTATCACGTGATCGAGACCGAGGGCGGGCATATCGACTACGCACCGCTCGATGCGATCGAGGACGCGATCCTACGCAGGTTGCGAAGCACGTTCACGCGGGTGTCGGCCGAACGTATCTGCGCGGGGCCTGGAATCGTCGCGATCTACGAGACCCTTGCCGAGATCGAGGGCCGTCCGGTACCGAGCCGCGACGACAAGGCGATCTGGGCGGAGGCGCTGGAGGGCACCGACCCGCTCGCGCTGGCGGCGCTCGACCGCTTCTGCCTGGCGCTCGGCGCGGTCGCGGGCGACCTGGCGTTGGCCCAGGGCGGCAAGGGCGTGGTGATCGCGGGCGGGCTGGGGCTGCGGCTCAAGGACAAGCTGCTCAGGTCGGGATTTGAAGGGCGGTTCACCGCCAAGGGACGCTTCCAGACGATAATGGCGGCGATCCCGGTCAAGCTGATCACGCACCCGCAGCCGGGCCTGTTCGGAGCCGCGGCGGCGTATGCCCAGAGGTTCGCATGATCGACATCGTCGGAGGTCGCGCTCGGGCGGCGGCGGGCCTAGAAGCCCCTCCTCTTTAGAGGAGGGGTTGGGGAGGAGGACGCTGTTTGCGGGGATAGTCAGTCCTCGCTTGCGACCGGCCTTCCCCTCCCCAAACCCCTCCCCTGAAGGGGAGGGGCTTACTGCTCACATCTCGCCGCGTGCGCGGCGGATGGCGTACCATTTTCGGACGTTGGCGTTGTGCTCGGCCAGGGTGTCGGCGAAGACGTGGCCGCCGGTGCCGTCCGCGACGAAATAGAGCGCTTTGGACGGGGCCGGGTCGAGCACCGCGTCGATCGAGGCGCGGCCGGGGTTGGCGATCGGCCCGACTGGCAGGCCGGGACTGGCGTAGGTGTTGTAGCCGTTCCTGGCGTTCAGCTCGGACCGCAGGATGCGGCGGCCGAGCGGGCGGCCGCAGGTTATCGGGTAGATGACGGTCGGGTCGGCCTGGAGCGGCATGCCGATGCGCAGGCGGTTGCCGTATACGGCTGCCACCGTGCGCCGCTCGGACGCCTTGCCCGTCTCCTTTTCGACGACCGACGCGAGGATCACCGCCTGTGCCGGCGTGGTGACCGCGATCCCGGATTTTCGCTTCTTCCACGCCGCCGCGAGATATATCCGCATTGCGCCCTGCATCCGGCCGACCACTTCCGCTCGCGTGTCGCCGCGCTGGAAGGCGTAGCTGTCGGGCAGGACCGATCCCTCGGCGGGGACGGGCACGGTGCCTTCCAGCCCTTGCGCGCGCATGAGCGCATCGTGGACGAGGACCGACGGAT
Organism: uncultured Sphingomonas sp.; assembly: GCF_964235535.1. Classification (GTDB taxonomy): domain Bacteria; phylum Pseudomonadota; class Alphaproteobacteria; order Sphingomonadales; family Sphingomonadaceae; genus Sphingomonas. The sequence goes on along the minus strand of NZ_CAXSBH010000005.1, from coordinate 66,463 downwards.
AGCCTTCCGGCACGGCGACGAGACGTTGGAGCGTCTTGCCCTCCTGAAGCAGCGACAGGATCGCGGACGGGCTGGCCTTGGCCGGGATGGCGTACTCGCCCGCCTTGATCGATTCGCCCGATCCCAGGAAGCGCGCGAGCAGGCGGAAGCGCGAGGCGGAGCGGACCGCGCCCGCTTCCTCCAGGCGCGTCGCGGCAGCGGAAAGGCTGGAGCCTTCGCGGATCTGGACGGTCATTGGCCGTACGGCGGGGCCCTCGCCGCGCCAGCTACGTAATCCGGCGACGATCCCGACCAGCAGGACGAGCGCGGCCGCCAAACCTGCCCAGCCGAGCCGCCTCACCGGCTCGCGCTCAAGCCACCGGCCTCATCACCAGGCTGGCGTTGGTGCCGCCGAATCCGAAGCTGTTGTTGAGGATCGCCCGGACGCGGCGTTCCTTGGCGACGTGCGGCACGAGGTCGACGCCCGCGCAATTCTCACTCGGATTGTCGAGGTTGAGCGTCGGCGGCACGATGCCGTCGCGCATCGCCAGGATGCAAAAGATCGATTCGACCGCGCCCGCGCCGCCTAGCAGATGGCCGATCGCCGACTTGGTCGAGCTCATCGATATGTCGTCAAGGGCCCCGCCGAACAGCCGCCGGACCGCGCCAAGTTCGAGCTCATCGCCGAGCGGGGTCGAGGTGCCGTGCGCGTTGATGTAATCGATCTCGTCGAGCGCGAGCCCCGACTTCTTCATCGCCATCAGCATCGACCGGTAAGCGCCCGAGCCTTCCGGATGCGGCGCGGTGACGTGGTAAGCGTCGCCCGACAGGCCATAGCCGATCACCTCGGCATACAGCTTCGCGCCGCGCGCGCGGGCGTGTTCATACTCTTCGAGCACCAGTACGCCCGCGCCCTCGCCCATGACGAAGCCGTCGCGGTCGCGGTCGTAGGGACGCGAGGCGCGCTGGGGCTCGTCGTTGAAGTTGGTACTGAGCGCCCTGGCCTGCGAGAAGCCGGCGATGCCGAGCGGACAGATCGCCCCTTCGGAGCCGCCGGCGAGCATCACGTCGGCGTCGTCCATCGCGATCATCCGCGCGGCGTCGCCGATCGCGTGCGCGCCGGTCGAGCAGGCCGTGACGACCGCGTGGTTGGGGCCCATCAGCCCGTATTTGATCGAGACCTGGCCCGATATGAGGTTGATCAGGCGACCGTGAACGAAGTGCGGCGAGACGCGGCGGGGGCCACGCTCATGACGGACGATCGCCTCGCTCTCGATGCCCGGCAGCCCGCCGATGCCCGAACCGATGGTGCAGCCCGCGCGGAACCGCTCGGCCTCCGACATGTCGGTCAGCCCGGCATCCTCGAGCGCCTGGCCTGCCGCGTCGATGCCGTAAATGATGAACGGATCGACCTGGCGTTGCACCTTGTGGTCGACGCGCGAGCCCGGGTCGAAGCCGTAGGCGTGATCCGCAGGCTTGACCTCGCAGGCGATGCGGCAGGCGTAGCCGTCGGGATCGAAGCGCGTGATCGGCCCTGAGCCGGACTTGCCCGCCAGCAGGTTGCTCCAGGCGAGCTCGACCTCCGCACCCAGCGGCGTCACGAGGCCCAGTCCGGTCACGACGACACGCCGCATGCTCAAATCCTTGCGTCCAAAACGAAAACGGCTCCCGGCCGGCGATCCGGGCGGGAGCCGCGACCATACCTAAGCCGGTCGACTCAGGCCTGGTGCTCGTCGATGTAGTTGATCGCGTCCTTGACGGTGCCGATCTTCTCGGCGGCGTCGTCGGGGATCTCGACGCCGAACTCCTCCTCGAACGCCATCACCAACTCGACGATGTCCAGGCTGTCCGCGCCCAGATCGTCGATGAAGCTCGCGTCCTCGGTGACCTTGTCGGCCTCCACGCCGAGGTGCTCGACGACGATCTTCTTCACGCGGTCGGCGGTCTCGCTCATGCTACTTCCCTTTGGCCGTGATTGCACTTCCTGAACGCACGTAGAACGGGGTCTTTCCCCGCGCAAGCGTCAGATCCCTGTAGCGTAGTGATCAGATCATCGCCATGCCGCCGTTCACATGGATCGTCTGGCCGGTGACGTATCCGGCCTCGCGGCTGGCGAGATAGACGATGGCGGCCGCGACGTCCCCGCCCTCGCCCAGCGCTCCCGCCGGGATGCGCGCGGACAGCTGCGCCTTCTGCGCGTCGGGCAGCGCTTCGGTCATGGCGGAACGGATGAAGCCCGGCGCCACGCAGTTGACGGTCACGCCGCGGCTGGCGAGCTCCTGCGCGACGGCCTTGGACAGGCCGACCAGCCCCGCCTTGGAAGCGGCGTAGTTGGCCTGGCCCGGATTGCCCGTCGTGCCCACGACCGAGGTGACGGAGACGATCCGGCCGAAACGCGCCTTCATCATCGGCTTGGACGCCGCGCGGATCAGGCGGAACGCGGCCTCCAGATTAACGCCGATGACGTCGGCCCACTCGCTGTCCTTCATCCGCATCGTCAGGTTGTCGCGGGTGACGCCGGCGTTGTTGACGAGGACGTCGAGCCGGCCGCCCAACCCGTCGACCGCGCGCGGCACGAGCGCGTCGACCGCGCCCGGGTCGGACAGGTCGCAGGGAAGCGCGAGATGGTCGCCGCCGAGCGTATCGCGGAAAGCTGCGAGCTTGTCGGCGTTCGACCCGGACAGCGCAAGCCGCGCCCCCTGCCCCGCCAACGCGCGCGCGGTCGCCGAGCCGATGCCGCCGGACGCGCCGGTGACGAGCGCGGTCATGCCCGTGAGATCGAACATCGGCGTGCCCGCGCTCATAGCGCCTTCGCCAAAGCGTCGAGGTCGTCCATCGAGATCACGCTGACCGCGTTCGCGTCGGGGGCGATGCGCTTGACCATGGGGCTAAGCACCTTGCCGCCGAACTCGATGAAGTCGGTGACGCCCGCCTCGACCATGCGCTCGACCGACTCGCGCCAGCGGACCAGCCCCGTGACTTGACGGACGAGCGCATCGCGGAGCAGCCCCGGATCGGCGACGGGCGCGGCGTCGATGTTGACGTAGACGGGGACCAGCGGCCCGCGAAGGTCGGCGTCGGCGAGCGCCCCCTCCATCTCGCGCGCGGCGGGCTCCATCAGGCTGCAATGGAAGGAGGCGGAGACGGGCAGGATGATCGCGCGCTTGGCCCCGAGTTCCTTGGCGAGCGAGACCGCGCGCTCGACGGCGGCGCGGTGGCCGGAGATGACGACCTGGCCGGGATCGTTGTCGTTGGCGACGGCGCAGACGAGCTCGGGCCCGCCCTCTTGCTTGACCGCGTCGACCCCCGCCCTGGCGATCGCGCCCGCGCGCTCGATATCCGCGCCGAGGATCGCGGCCATCGCCCCCTCGCCCACCGCAACCGCGCGCTGCATCGCTTGGCCGCGCAGCTTGAGCAGGCGGGCGGTGGTGGACAACTCCAGCGCCTGCGCAGCGCAGAGCGCGCTGTATTCGCCCAGACTGTGGCCCGCGACATAGTCGACCTTGTCGGCGAGGCGGATGCCTGCGTCGCGTTCCAGCACGCGGAGCGTCGCCAGCGCGTTGGCCATAATCGCGGGCTGAGCGTTCTCGGTCAGCTGCAGTTCGTCGGCTGGACCATCGCTCATCAAGCGGAGCAGGCCTTGGCCGAGCGCCTCGTCGACCTCGCCGAATACATCGCGCGCGGTCGTGCTCGCGTCCGCCAGCGCGCGGCCCATGCCAACCGCCTGACTGCCCTGCCCCGGAAAGATGAATGCGCGCATGGATGATCCCTAAATCTGAGGGCTCGACTAGGCGAGCCGCCCGCCGGGGGTCAACCGGCGCGGAGTAGGAGCATCGTCGGGTTTGGTCGGAGCAGTCGCCGTTCGATCGGAGCGGGTAAGAGCGGATGAACGCCGAGCGTTCGGATCAGCACGCCGAGCCGCGTGGGCGGGGACGGGTAGCGGGCGAGCACGAGTCCGGGCGGCGCGCGGTCGGCCGGTGCGACCAGGAGCGCGCCGACGGGTGCGGGGCGAGCGTCGATGCGACCGCCGCCCGCAAGCCGCAGCGGCAGGCGGGCGCGGGCCACGTCGTTCGCGTCGCCATGGACGATCTCGGTCTGATGCGCGCGCGCGGCAGCGACCAGCACCTCCATCGGCCAGCGCGGATGCGCGTTGGACGCGGACAGGAGCAGCAGGTTGAGCGCGATCGTCGGCGTGAGGAGCAACCTGCGGCTCAGGGCCGGCAGTCGGTCGAGCCAGAGCGCCACGAACAGAACGGCCGTAAGCGCTGGCAACAAGAAATAGCGTGGGTTTAGTACGAGCTTGGTCGCGAGCACCGAGACGAGCAGGAAGCTCGCGCCCGCCATTGCCGTGAGGACGATCGCCCTCGGCCGCGCCGAAGCTTCGATCGAGCGGTGCGCTCCCGCGACCAGTGCGGCGGCGGCGGCCCAGAACAGCAGCCCGAAATCGTTGTTGATCAGCAGGACGAGCAACGAGTTGATCGCGGGATGTACGAGAAGATTGCCCTCCAGGTTCGCGGCGCGATCGATGGTCGAGTCGTGATTGAACGCGATCGCATAGCGGCGGAGCGGATCGCCCGTGACTAGACCCTGGAACAGCGCCTCCGCCCCGAGCATCGCCAGCGTCCCGACGCCGGCGGCAATGATCAGCTCGCGCGGGATCGGCCGGCCGAGGAAGAACAGCGGGACTAGCCCGAGCAGCGGCAACGCCGTCGTCTCGCGGCAGAGCATCGCTAGGCCGAAACACATTCCGGCCGTGAACGCGTGCGCCGGGCGCCGGCCGGTTTGGGTCAGTAGTATGACGCCTGCGAGCAGCAGCGACGCTTCGGGCAGGTCGACGCCGACGGTGGTCGCCTGGGTGACCACGACCGGCAATGTCGCGGTCAGGAGCGCCGCCAGCCAGCCCACACGCGCGCCGCCGAGCGATCGACCGAACACGCCCATCGTTCCGACCAGCAGGACGTAGAACAGGAGCGCGGTGGCCGCGAACGCGCCGAAGCCGTCGCCAAGCAGCGCGATCATGCCCGCAAAGGTCACGACGAGCGGGAAGCGCGTGGTCCAGTGATCGCTTCCGGCGAAGGGCGGCCGCGCCAGCCATTCGGCCGCGCCCGCGTGGTAAAGCGAGTCATCGGAAGCGATGAAGCCGATCCAGCCGACCGCGACCGCCCCGGCCATCGCTGCCAGAACGAGCAACGCCCAGCCGAGCTGATCTTGCCACGCGCCTGCGGGTCGGTCCACCATCAGGCGGGCGGTGTCACCGTCGCATGGAGATTTCGTTTACCCGGCCCGCCTTGCCTTTCGCGAGGATACCGTTAAGGCGCGCGGGTCGCAGCAGCGGGATATAGTCCTGATGCGCGGCAAACCATCGAGAGAAAGCCGGAGGGGCGGGCCGCATGGGGCGGGCGTCAGCGATCGGTAATATGAAGGACGACCATGGCTCTGTACGAGCATGTGTTCCTTGCGCGCCAGGATCTGGCACAGGCGCAAGTGGACGCGCTGGCGGAAAACGCCACGCGCATCATCACCGAAAATAATGGCCGCGTGGTCAAGACCGAGAACTGGGGCCTGCGTACGCTCGCTTACCGGATCGCGAAGAACCGCAAGGCGCATTACGTGATGCTCGAGATCGACGCGCCCGGCGATGTGGTCGCGGAACTCGAGCGCCAGACGCAGATCAGCGAGGACGTGATCCGCTACATGACCGTCCGCGTCGACGGCCTGGAAGAGGGCCCGACCGTGATGATGCGCAAGCAGGAGCGCGATCGCGAGCGCCGCGGCGACCGTGAAGGTGGTCGCGAGGGTCGGGGCGATCGCCCGGACCGTGGTGATCGCGGAGACCGGGGCGATCGCCCCGACCGCCCCCGTCGTGATGTGCAAGAGGAGGCCGCATAATGGCACGCCCGTTTTTCCGCCGCCGCAAGAGCTGCCCCTTTTCCGCCAAGGATGCCCCGCGGATCGACTATAAGGACGTGCGGCTGCTGCAGGGCTTCGTCTCGGAGCGCGGCAAGATCGTCCCCAGCCGGATCACCTCGGTGGCCGGCAAGAAGCAGCGCGAGCTGGCGGTCGCGATCAAGCGCGCGCGCCATCTGGGCCTGCTGCCCTATGTCGTGAAGTGAGGACCGTCTGATGGATGTCATTCTGCTTGAGCGCGTCGAGAAGCTCGGGGCCATCGGCGACGTCGTCACCGTCAAGGACGGTTTCGCGCGCAACTTCCTCCTGCCGCGCAAGAAGGCGCTGCGGGCCAACGAGGCCAACCGCCGCGTGTTCGAGTCGAACCGCGCGCGGATCGAGACGGACAACGCCAACCGGCGCGGCGAGGCCGAGACCGAGGCCAAGTCGTTCGAGGGCGCCAAGGTCACGTTGATCCGCCAGGCGTCGAACGTCGGCCAGCTATACGGCTCGGTCGCGGTCCGCGATCTGATCGAGGCGCTGGTCGAGGCCGGGCACAAGGTCGGCAAGTCAGCGATCGTACTCGACCGCCCGATCAAGGCGCTCGGCATGCACGACGTGCGCGTGTCGCTCCACCCCGAGGTCGCGGTGATCGTCAAGGTCAACGTCGCCCGTTCGCCGGAAGAGGCCGCGATGCAGGCCGAGGGCGTCGACGTCATGGCGTCGATGTTCGAGCGCGACGAGGCGGGCTTCGTCGAGGAGTACGATCCCAACGCCGAGCCGGGCGCAACGGCCGATGCGCCCGCTTCCGCCCCTGCGGAGCAGCAGTCGGAAGGCTGATGCTCGGAGCTTAGCTGATTGATAACAGGGCCGCCCGGATACGATCCGGGCGGCCCTTTTCATGTTCGACGGTCAGCGACGCCCGAACAGCTTTTCGATGTCGGCGTGCGCGAGCTTCACCCAGGTCGGGCGGCCGTGATTGCATTGCCCCGAATGCGGCGTCGCCTCCATCTCGCGGAGTAGCGCGTTCATCTCGACGACGTTCAGGACGCGGCCAGCTCGCACCGATCCGTGGCAGGCGATCGTGGCCGCGACCCGGTCGAGGCGTTCGCGTAGGGACAACGCCTCGTCATAGGCGCCAAGTTCGTCGGCCAGGTCGGCGAGGAGCGCGGCCGCGTCGGGAGACCCGAGCGGCGCGGGCGTGGCGCGCACCAGCACCGCGCGCGGGCCGAAGCGCTCGATTTCCAGTCCGAGATCGGACAACTCCCCCGCCCGCGCCTCCAACCGGTCGCAGGCGGGCTCGTCGAGCTCGACGACTTGCGGAAGGAGCAGCGCCTGCGCCGCGACGCGTCCGCCGGCCGCAGCGGCGCGCAGGCGTTCCAGCACGATGCGTTCATGCGCGGCGTGCTGATCGACGAGCACCAGCCCGTCCGCCGCCTCCGCGACGATGTAGGTGGTCGCGACCTGCCCGCGCGCGACGCCGAGTGGATGCAGGGCGGGCGGCGGCGGGGACCAGGCGGGCTCGGCGCGCGCCTGGGGCAGTCCGGCGAAGAAGGTCGGGCGTGGTTCGCGGACCGAATGCCGGTCGAGGACGAGCGTCCCATAATCGCGGTCGGCACCGGCGTAGGCGGCGGGCGCGACCGGTTCGGGCCGCCACATCTCCATCGCCGCCTCGGGCGCATGCCGGACGGCGCGGTGGCCGGCCGCGTCGAGCGCGCGGCGCAGGCCCGACACGATCAGCCCGCGCACCAGCACGGCGTCGCCAAAGCGCACCTCCGTCTTGGCCGGATGGACGTTGACGTCGACCAGCCCGGGCGGGAGATCCAGGAACAGGGCGACGATCGCGTGGCGGTCGCGCGGGAGCATCTCGGCATAGGCGCCCCGGATCGCGCCGAGCAGCAGCCGGTCGCGCACGGGCCGGCCGTTGACGAACAGATATTGATGATCGGCCACGCCGCGGTTGAAGGTGGGCAGGCTCGCCACACCGCCCAGCAGGTGGCCGTCGCGCTCGGCGTCGACCGGCACCGCATTCGCCCCAAGCATCCGGTCGGTGAGCGCGGCGACGCGCGACGGCCGGTCGTCGCCCGCATCGGCGGTGAGCACGCGCCGGCCGTCATGCTCGACCGTCAGGGCGATACCGGGCCGCGCCATCGCGAGCCGACGGACGACGTCGAGACAGGCGGCGTATTCCGAGCGGGCGGAGCGGAGGAACTTGCGGCGGGCGGGCAGTCTGGCGAACAGTTCCTCGACGATCACGCGCGTCCCGGGCGGGAGCGCGGCGGGACCTTCGCGCTCTACGCGGCCGTTGTCGACGACCCGCGCCCAGCCGTCCGCGCCGCGCGGGCGCGACTCGATCGTGAAGCGCGAGACGCTGGCGATCGAAGGCAGCGCCTCGCCGCGGAAACCGAGTGTGGTGACGGCCTCGATCGCCCCCTCTTCTCCGACAAGGCTTTCGGGAAGCTTGGACGTCGCGTGGCGTTCGAGTGCCAGCGCCATCTCGGCGGGCGTCATCCCGCAGCCGTCGTCGGCGACCTCGATCCGACCGACGCCGCCTTCGCGGAGCGAGACCGCGATCCGCGTGGCTCCCGCGTCGATCGCGTTTTCGACAAGCTCCTTGAGCGCGCTGGAGGGCCGTTCGACGACTTCGCCCGCCGCGATCCGGTTGACCAGGCGTTCGGGGAGCCTCCTTATTGACATGCGTCACTTCCTAGCTCACCGCGCGTCATCCCGCGACCCGCAAACGCGAGCACCCGGCAGCCGATGACGTGGGGGATCCGCGAGGTCACGTGCAGGACGCCGGTGCCCGTGGGGGGCCGCCGGTGATCAACAAGGTTGAACCGCTTTGATGGCCTTTTCGCGTTTCTTCCGGTTCATGTCGCACGACATGGCGATCGATCTCGGGACGGCCAACACCGTCGTCTATGTCCGCGGCCGCGGCATCGTCCTGAACGAACCTTCGGTGGTCGCCGTCGAAACGATCAATGGCGTCAAGCGCGTCAAGGCGGTCGGCGACGACGCCAAGCTGATGATGGGCAAGACGCCGGGCTCGATCGAGGCGATCCGCCCGCTGCGGGACGGCGTGATCGCCGACATCGACGTCGCCGAGCAGATGATCAAGCACTTCATCCACAAGGTGCACGGCGGCAAGATGCGCGCGTGGCGCTTTCCCGAGATCGTGATCTGCGTGCCGTCGGGATCGACCAAGGTCGAGCGCCGCGCCATCCGCGACGCCGCGTCGAACGCGGGTGCGAGCCAGGTTTGGCTGATCGAGGAGCCGATGGCGGCCGCGATCGGTGCGGACATGCCCGTAACCGAACCGATCGGATCGATGGTGGTCGATATCGGCGGCGGCACGACCGAGGTGGCGGTGCTCAGCTTGCGTGGGCTCGCCTACACCACGTCGGTGCGCGTCGGCGGCGACAAGATGGACGAGGCGATCGTCTCGTACGTACGCCGCAACCATAACCTGCTGATCGGCGAGGCGACGGCCGAGCGGATCAAGCAGGAGATCGGCATCGCCCGCCCGCCCGCCGACGGCATCGGCAAGGTGATCGCGATCAAGGGCCGCGACCTCGTCAACGGCGTGCCCAAGGAGATTCAGATCAACCAGGGCATGATCGCCGAGGCGTTGTCCGAGCCGGTGGCGACGATCGTCGAGGGCGTCCGCGTCGCGCTGGAGAACACCGCGCCCGAGCTCGCGGCCGACATCGTCGACCAGGGCATCGTGCTGACGGGCGGCGGCGCGCTGCTCGAGGGGCTGGACGAGGTGCTGCGCGACGAGACGGGGCTGCCGGTCACGATCGCCGAGGACCCGCTGACCTGCGTCGCGCTGGGAACGGGCCGCGCGCTCGAGGACCCGATGTACCGCGGCGTCCTGCAGAGCGGCTGATCCGGCGGGAGCGAGCGGGTGGTGGTCGGCGACGACCGGCGGACGGGCTTCTCCCGACGTCGCCAGTACGGCGTGTTGTTCAGCTACGTCGTCGCGATCGGCGGCGCCGCGGCGGGCGGCATGCTGTTGCTGCTCTCCACGCTCAATCCGCCGCTGTTCTCCGCGATTCGCATGACCGTGGCCGACATGACCACGCCCGTGGCGTCGCTGACGTCGGGCGCGGGGCAGTTGCTGCTCGCCGGACCCCGCGCGGTCGGGACATACTTCGCGGTCCATGCGGAGAACGCGCAGCTAAAGCGCGAGGTGGCGGCGACGCGCGGCCTCCTCACCCGGGCTCGAACGATCAATTACGACAACCGACGGCTCCGCGCCCTGCTCCGGGTCCGCGATCGCAGTCCGGCGGCGGTGGTCAGCGCGCGCGTCGTGAGTTCGACGGCGGGCAGCACCCGCCGCTTCGGGCTGCTCAATGCGGGCCGCCTGTCCGGCGTGCGGCCGGGCATGCCGGTGCGCGGCCCCGACGGCCTGATCGGCCGCGTGGTCGAGACGGGGCTGAACGCCGCGCGCGTGCTGCTGCTCGTCGATCCCGACAGCATCGTGCCCGTGCGCCGGACGCGCGACGGCGTGCCCGCGATCGTCGCCGGACGTGGCGACGGAGCGGTCGACATCCGATCGGTCGACGATCTTGGCATGCGCTTTACCGTAGGCGACCTGTTCGTGACGTCGGGCACGGGCGGGCTCTACGCGCCGGGCATCCCCGTTGCGCGAGCGGTCGCGACCGGGCGCGATACCGTGATCGGCCGTACCGTCGCACGACCCGACACCTTCGATTTCGCGCTGGTGGAGCGGCCGTTCCTGCCGTTGCCGTCGTCTTCGCCCGCGCCGCCGCCCGTCCCGCCGCCGACCAATCCAAGTTCCGCGCGGTGAGCGACGCCCTAGATTTCCGGCCGTTCGCGCCCGTGCTGCCGCCGCGCCGCGCCCGTGCGCTACCCTGGGCGACGGTGATCGGCGCGTCGGCCTTGACGGCGGTCCCGGTCGTGGCGACGTTGCCGCTCATGCCCCCGCTCGGGCTGTTGATGCTGCTCACCTGGCGGCTGCTCGCCCGCTTCGCGCTCCGGCGCTGGGCGGCGGCGCCGCTCGGGCTGTTCGACGATCTGGTGAGCGGGCAGCCGCTGGGCAGCGCGGTGCTGTCTTGGAGTTTGTGCTTCCTCGTGATCGATCTCGTCGAACAGCGATCGGGCGACCGCGACGTGGCGCGCGACTGGCTGATCGCCGCCGGGTTGATCGCGGGCGTGCTGATCCTGGGGCGGGTGATCGCGGCACCCATGTCGGCACCGCTCGCGCCCGTGCTGGCCGCGCAGATCGCGGCAGCGGTGCTGCTGTTTCCCGCCTTCGCGCGGATCGTCGGCTGGATCGACCGCCGCCGCACCCAGGGCCAGATTCCCGGGGCGCCCGGTTGATGCGTCACCGGCCGATCATGAGCGAGGCGACGCAGGCGTTCAGCTTCACCCGGCGCGCCTGGATACTCGGCGCGGGGCAAGGATTGTTCGGCGTCGCGCTGGCGGCGCGGATGGGCTGGCTCGCAGTGGCGGAGAATGAGCGGTACAACCTGCTGTCCGAGAGCAACCGCGTCGACATGACGCTGATGCCGCCTAGGCGGGGGTGGCTCCTCGACCGCAACGGCCTGCCGATCGCGAACAACCGCACCGACTTCCGCATCGACATCATCCCCGACCGGTTTCACGAACCGGACCGCGTGCTGCCGCTGCTCGGGCGACTGCTGCAGCTACCCGACGACGAAATGGCGCGGCTCCGCATCGACCTGAAGCGCGCGGCCGGGTTCCAGCCGGTGCAGGTGGCGGAGCGGCTCGATTGGGAGCGGTTCGCCGCCGTCAGCGTGCGCCTGCCCGAGCTGCCGGGCGTGGTGCCGACCCGCGGCTTTGCCCGTCACTACCCCGCGGGTGCGGCGGTGGCGCATCTGACCGGCTATGTCGGCGCGGCGACCGCCGAGCAGTTCAAGGAGACGCGCGACCAACTGTACGTCACGCCCGGCTTTAAACTGGGCAAGGACGGGCTGGAGAAGACGCTGGAGCCCGTGCTGCGCGGGCAAGCCGGGGCCAAGCGGATCGAGGTCACGGCCGGGGGCAAGCTCGTCCAGCCGCTCGAGACCAAGCTCGACGAGCCCGGGCGCAACGTCCGGCTGACGATCGATGCGGGGCTGCAGGAATACGCCGCGCGGCGGCTGGGCCCGCATTCCGGCTCCGCCGTGGTGATGGACTGCCGGACGGGCGAGCTGCTCGCGACCGTGTCGATGCCCGCCTACGATCCCAACAGCTTCTCCGACGGCATCAGCCAGCTGGAATGGAAGATGCTGTCGGACGACGACCACGTGCCGCTGATGAACAAGATCGCGCAGGGGCTGTATCCGCCCGGCTCGACCGTCAAGCCGATGAACTCGCTCGCGCTCCTGAAGGCGGGGGTGAGCCCAGCTGACCGGGTGTCGTGCTCGGGCGCGCTCAGGGTCGGGAGCGGCGTGTTCCACTGCCACAAGCGGCGCGGCCACGGATCGGTCGACATGCGCCAGGCGGTCGCGCTCAGCTGCGATATCTACTTCTACGAGATGGCCAGGAGGATCGGCTATGACGCGTTCGCGCCGGTGGCCAAGTCGCTCGGCATGGGCGAGCGGTTCGATCTGCCGTTCGGGACGCAGCGCTACGGCACCGTCCCCGACAGCGCGTGGAAGCTGAAGAAATACAAGGACAAGTGGACGGTCGCCGATACGCTCAATTCGTCGATCGGTCAGGGTTACGTGCTGTCCAACCCCCTCCAGCTTTGCGTCATGGCGGCGCGGATCGCGAGCGGGCGGGTGGTCCAGCCGACGCTGCTCGCGCGCAGGGTGGACCGCAATCCGCCGGTGCTGGACGCGACGCCGGAGCACCTCGCGGTGGTGCGCGACGCGATGTGGGCCGTGGTGAACGGCGGCGGCACCGCAGGCCGCGCGCGCCTGAAGGTGCCCGGCGTCGAGCTGGCGGGCAAGACGGGGACCGCGCAGGTGCGGCGCATCACCATGGCCGAGCGGCGGTCCGGGGTGCTGGGCGACTCGTCGCTGCCCTTCAAGCTGCGCGACCATTCGCTGTTCATGGGCTTCGCGCCCGCCGCCGAGCCCCGCTACGCGGTCGCGGTAGTGCTGGAGCATTCGGGCCACATCGTCACCGCCGCGCCGATGGCGAGCGACATTATCACCTATCTGTACGACCGCGAGCGCGCGCTGAAAACGCTTGAGCCGTTGGAGAAGGATTGGGGCGGCGACATCGCCACCCGCCTCGCCGCGCAATCCGTCGCCTACAAGGCGGCGCGCGACGCGGAGGCGGGCGTGGCGACGCGCATCGACGGCGTGGTGCCCAGCGAAGCGCCCGCCGTCGAAGCAGCGGCCGCGCTCGCGACCGAGGCACAGGCCGCGCTCCTCGCGCTGGGCGATGGCGGCGTCGCCCGGGACGGCACGACCGAACAGGCGCAATAGGGGTTTGCAACGCCGAAAGACGGGTGCTACCGGCGCGGTCCCGATAGATCCGGTCCGACCGGCGATCGGCTGTGGACGCATAGCTCAGTTGGTAGAGCAGCTGACTCTTAATCAGCGGGTCCTTGGTTCGAGCCCAAGTGCGTCCACCATCCACCTTATCGTAATCGGCAAGCTTCTCACGAGGTGAAGCGATGTTCGAGTCCGACGAACGACGCGCTCACGAACCTTATGAGCGCGTCGCCAAGCGCCGCGGCCGGTTACAGCGCGGTATAGCGGTGACCGTGGAGCGTCATCTCCATCTTGTCCCCGCCCGAGATGCCGCCGAAACGACCCACCCACTCGACGAAGTCCTGTCGGTTGGGATGCACCGCCCACAGCTCGAAGATCGGGTTCATCGGGCTTGAAACGAAGCCCGGCGAGGTCTTCTTGTCGAAACGGTGGACCATCTTGCCGTCCACATACATTTCGACATAGCCGGCCGCCTGGTCCATCTTGATCCCGAACCGGTGCCGTACCCCGGTCTGAACATTCTGAAGCCGGACGCCATGCCGTTTATACCCGCCGGTATAGGTGTGCATTGTGATGAACAGGCCGTTCTCGCCCGCGAATTCGAAATCGATCTCGTCCTTAGTGCTGCCGTTATACAGCCACAGGGGAGCCTGCACGACGCCGCTTCGGTAGGGGGCGAGCGTCACGTCGGCCTCCCACAAGCCGGCGTTGTGCGGCTTGGTGCCGCTGCCCGTCATGATCTGGGCGCTGCCCGAGGAGTCGAGCCGCAGGACGAGGTCGCCGCCGCGCCGCGTGACGTGATCGTAGCGCCAGGGTAATTGGCTGAACGAGTTGTTCCATTCGGACGTGAACCAGCGCGCGTCGAAATTCCAGAGCGAGGCGTCGTAGTCGAGGGGCGGAAGACCTCGTCTGCTCACCTCGGCAGCGCCCTGGTAGTCGGGTGACGCGGACCCGGCCGCGACGGGAACCATCGATAGCGCGAGCGCGCCCGTGAGGAAGGTTTTGAAGGTCAACGGTATCATGATCGTCGGTTCTCTCTTCCGTTCGAGGCCGCTCGCGCACGTCGGGTGTGGGTGGCTGAGCAATTCGCCTCCCGAGCGGCATCATATGGTTCGACGAGAGCAGCAACATCGCTCATAAGTCATTGAGACAGAACGAAATGTTTTTGAGATGGATCGTAAGTCAAGCGCGACGGACCAGCGGTTCCGCGCGAGCTTTGGCAATCCGATCAAGGCTTGATCGCCGCGGCCAGATCATGTTCATAATCGCCTAAGAGGCGGGCAATCATGCTCGTGATGGAAGCACCCGTGCCCTTATACCAGGTTAATAACCAGCGGCCTGTCGTTCATCCTACCGCGTGGATCGCACCCTCGGCCGAACTGATCGCCGATGTCGTACTCGGCGCGAATGCGAGCGTGTGGTTCGGGGCGGTGATCCGCGCCGACAACACCCCGATCACGATCGGTGCGCGGACGAACGTGCAGGAGGGCGCGATGCTCCATTCCGATCCGGGCGCACCGCTGACGGTCGGCGAGGATTGCACGATCGGGCACCATGCGATCCTGCATGGCTGCACCGTCGGGAGCGGCGCGTTGATCGGCATGGGTGCGGTCGTCCTCAACCGCGCGGTCATCGGTGACGGGTGCATCGTGGGCGCGGGTGCGCTGGTAACGGAGGGCAAGACCTTCCCGCCCGGCAGCCTGATCGTCGGCAGCCCGGCGCGGGCGGTGCGCGAGCTCGATGATGCGGCGCGTGCGGGCCTGCTCGCCTCGGCCGCGCATTATGTCGCCAAGGCGCGGACCTATGCTGACGGGCTGCGGCGGGTCGATTGAGCGGTCCCGCTGGACAAGGTGACGGGTTGCCGTGCACAACCTACCGCATGACCGTGCCCGCCATCTTCGACCGTCTGCGCCTGCCGGTGATCGGCTCCCCCCTGTTCATCATTTCCGGGCCGGAGCTGGTGATCGCGCAGTGCAAGGCGGGGATCGTCGGCTCCTTCCCCGCGCTCAACGCCCGGCCGCAGTCGCTGCTGGCCGAATGGCTACATCGCATCACCGAGGAACTGGCCGCGTATAACCGCGACCACCCCGATCGTCCGGCCGCGCCCTATGCGGTCAACCAGATCGTCCACAAATCAAACGACCGGCTGGAGCAGGATCTCGAAACCTGCGCCAAGTGGCAGGTGCCGATCTTCATTACATCGCTCGGCGCGCGCGAGGACCTGAACACCGCCGTCCATGGGTGGGGCGGCATCGCGCTTCACGACGTGATCGACGATCGGTACGCGCGCAAGGCGATCGAAAAGGGCGCGGACGGGCTGATCGCGGTCGCCGCGGGTGCGGGCGGGCATGCGGGCAGGCTGTCGCCCTTCGCGCTTATCGGCGAGATCCGCGCATGGTTCGACGGGCCGCTGGCGCTGTCCGGATCGATCGCGTCGGGCGACGCGATCCTGGCGGCGCAGGCGATGGGGGCGGACTTCGCCTATATCGGATCTCCCTTCATCGCGACGACGGAGGCGAACGCCGATCCCGAATACAAGCAGGGCATCGTCGACGGGCGCGCGGCGGATATCGTCTATTCCGATCTGTTCACCGGCGTGCACGGCAATTATTTGCGGGCATCGATCGAGCGTGCCGGGCTCGATCCCGACGATCTGCCGCAAGGCGACCTGAAGACGATGGACTTCGGCGGCGGCAATTCGAGCAAGCCCAAGGCGTGGCGCGACATCTGGGGGTCGGGTCAGGGCATCGGCGCGGTCGTGGCGGTCGAGGATGTGGCCGACCGCGTCGACCGTATGGAGCGCGAGTACCACGCCGCGCGCGACCGGCTGCGGCTCGCGGCCTAGAAGGCGCGGGCGAGCCGTTCCTGCGCCAGGCGGGCCGGTCCGGGCCCGACCGCTCCCGCCGCCTCGTCGAGCAGCGCGGCGCGGCGGTAAAGGTCGATGCCGGCGTCTGCCAGGTCGCGCGCGCGGTCCGGCAGCAGCGCGAACGCAGCCGGATCGCTCTCCGGCGACGGCCCGAGCCGGTGCGACGGCGCGCGAGCCCTGACCGCCACGATCTCGCCGGCGTCGACCGCCCTCCAGGTCAGCAGCCAGGCTACGACATGGAGCAGCCGCGTCGTGACCTTGAGCGACTCGCACGAAACCTGGACGCGCGCGAGCGGGTCGAGCGCCAACGTGTCGCGCCCGAGCTCATCGTCGAAATAGCCGCGGACCTCGTCGGCGAGCAGCATCGCCTCGTCGTAAAGGGCGCCGCGCAATCGGCGCTGGACGGGTTCGGACGTCATCCGATAGTCATGCCATACGGAAGACGCCCGGCCCATCCTCGACCGAGTCCCGATCCGGCACCGCCGCTCAAGCGATGATGTCGGGGATGAGGTGATCTTCGAGCATCGCGATCTCGTCGCGAAGGCGCAATTTGCGCTTCTTGAGCCGCGCCATCCGCATCTGATCCGTCGAGCCGCTATCGAGCAACGCTCCGATGGCGGTATCCAGGTCGCGGTGCTCGGTCCGGAGCTGGTCCAGCCGCGTCGCGATCGCCACCTCGTCCATCGAGCCTCCCTCCCTGGTCCGGCGTCGTCACCAGAACGGGCCGTCGCGCGAAAGCGCGGTTACGTCGAATCGGCCATGCCAAAGCAGGCGACATTTGGCGAGTCGCGTGGTTTGTTGATCTCCCCTCAACACGCATCCGGAGATCCGACATCATGCAAGCATCGCATCAGGCGGCCCTGCAGACCAAGCACGCGGTTCTCGACCAGCGGCTCGAGCAGGAAAGCCAGCGGCCCGCGCCGGACATGCTGATGATCGCCGACCTGAAGAAGCAGAAACTGAGGCTGAAGCAGGAGATCGAGCGGATCTGACGACCGGCCGCGACGGCTGGTCGACAGCTCGGCTAGATCTTGGGCACGGACACCGGCTGGCGAGCTTTTATCGGGTCGATCGGCGCGTCGAAGGCGATGCCGGCGCGGCCTTCGGCATACCAGGCGACCTTGCCGGGAACGGCGCCGACATTGCGCAGCTCGATTACCAGCGTGGTGCCGATCTCCATGGGCACGGCATTGTCGATCATCAGCCCGCCGGCCGACAGATTGCGAATGCGGATGTCGGCTACGGGCTGGCCGGCGACGCTCATCCGCGCATTGAGGAGCAAGCTGTCGCGCCTGCGGCTGCGCTGGCCGGCGGCGAGCTCGTCGCGTATCGTCGCTGCCAGATCGGATGGTTTGATGTTGATCGCGTCCGCCATGCCTTCGCAGCTAGGCCGAGTAGGTTAACGAACGCTTAAACGTTTCGGGATGATGCGGCACTATTCCTCGCGCGAGACCCGCTCGTGACGCTCGTGACGTTCCTGCGCTTCGACGGTCATGGTCGCGATCGGCCGCGCCTCAAGCCGCCCCAGGCTGATCGGTTCGCCCGTCACCTCGCAATAACCGTACTCGCCCTCATCGATCCGCCGCAGCGCCGCCTCGATCTTGCCGATCAGCTTGCGTTGGCGATCCCGGGTGCGCAGCTCGATCGACCAGTCGGTCTCCGTCGAGGCGCGGTCGTTCAGATCGGCCTCGCGCAGCGAATCGATCTGGAGATGGCTAAGCGTGCCCTGCGCTTCCAGCCGGATCGCGTCGCGCCAGCCGGTCAGCTTGCGGCGAAAATAGGCCTGCTGACGAAGGCTCATGAACGGCTCGTCGCCGTGCGGCCGGTATTCGGTGATCTTATCGTTGGCGGCGGCCAAGGCTAACGCCTCGAACCGGTCCGCACGACCAAACGCGCTTGCCATCACCATGCTCTCCCCTTTCGCGCCCGATCGAAAAACGTCGACCAGTCCGCGAAACCGCCCCCGTGGCAAGCGCGCCTATAATCGCGCGTAAACGGCCCGACAAGCGACTGAATCGCTTCTCGGTAAGGGTGTGGCGTAACAATCGTGCGCACTTCCGCAGGGCCGTAACGCGTTGGCGTCAGGCGTCAGGCGTCGGAGCTGTCGCTGGAGGAGCGTCGTCGGCTCTCGTTGTTCCATCCTGACACGTTAAGGAAGAAGCAGGGGACGGCGGCGCACCGATACCGCAAGTGGGACAGGTATTCATCGTTAACGCGCTTGCGCTTAACCGCTCCTTCGCCCTTTTCAGGAAGATGGTTTCGCGAGGGCCGTAGCGCGGCAGACCCGGGATCCGGCGTCCCGGAACCGCCGTGGGGAGGGATGAGCGACATGTCGGTTCGGATGGCGATGGCGAAACTCTGCGCGACGGCGTGCGGCGGCGCGGTGCTGGGCGGCGGAGCGGTTCATGTGGCCGAGCGTCCGGCGAACGCGACCTACGTGAAAAAGGTGAAAAAGCGCATCGTCCACCGCCAGGTCGCAGCGGTCCGCCCCCGTGCCCGCCGCACCGTTACGAGGACCAGCAGCGCCGTCTGCCCGCCCACGGTGGTGACGGTCGCGAGCCAGGCCGCGCCCGTGCCGCTGCCGATCCAGGGTCCGTTGCTCGCCAGCGCCGGCGCGGTGCCGGCCGTGGTCGGCGGATCGGGCGGGTTCTTCGGCGGCGGCGGGTTCGGGGGCGGCTTCTCGTTCGGCGGCGGAGGTGGTGGTGGCGGCAGCGTCGTCGTGTCCTCCACATCGAGCAGCTCGGGTGGTAACATCGTCTCCTCCTCGGGCAACGTCGATGTCTCCTCATCGACGGGCGGCGTCGCGTCCTCGTCTGGGAACGTCTCGTCCCCATCGGGCAACATCACGCCGGGCAGCGGCGCCACGTCGGTCAACGTCAATCCGATAATCAACGTGTCGAGCTCGTCATCCGGTAACGTCTCCTCGTCCGGCGACGTGTCGAGCTCATCCTCGGGCAGCGTATCGTCGTCGTCTGGTAACGTGTCGAGCTCCACCTCTTCGGGCAACTCCGACGTGAAGATCGACAACGCGAACACGAACAACAATTCGAACAGTCAGAACCAAAATCAGAACCAGAACCAGAACCAGAACCAGAACCAAAATCAGAACCAGTCCTCGAGCGGATACGCCTCGAGCAGCGACGGCTTCTCCTCATCGTCGAGCGGCTATTCGTCGTCGACCGGCGGGTTCAGCTCGAACGGATCGAGCAGCACGTCGAGCACCGGCGGCATGGGCGGATCGTCGTCCAGCTCCAGCTCATCCAGTTCCTCGTCATCGAGCTCGGGCGGCAGTTCGGGCGCGTCCGGCGGATCGAGCGGCAATCCGTCGCCCGTCCCGGCGCCGCCGATGGTGATCCTGTTCGGGGCCGCCGCCGCCGCGCTCGTAGCGCGCAAGCGGCTGGGCAAGGCGACAGCCATCTCCACCTGATCCCCATCGCCGTCCGCTCCCAAGCCGGGCGGCGACAACGGGCCCCCGCATCGCCGCGGCGGCCCATTTCACGTCAGGCGTTCTTGAGCGCAGCCTCGATGTCCGGCACGGAATGCCCGGTCAGGTCCTTGGCGAGCTCGCCCACCAAGCGGCTCTGCACCTCCTTGTGGTAATGCTTGCGCAGCTCGCCGAGGGTCTTGGCGGGCGCGACGACGACCAGTCTGTCGTATTTGCGGGCGAGCGCGCGCTTGCGGAGCATCTCGGCGCATTCGGCGGCGAAGCGGTCCTCCTCCAGCTGGTGATAGTCCGCCTCGCCCATCGTGCCGCCTCCTTGCGCGAACTGCGCACCGCCGCCGCCGGCCGAGCCCTGCTGGTTCGCGCCGCCGCTCGCACCCGCCGGGGCACCCGACCCCGACCGGGTGGACGAAGCGCGACCGGCCTGATCCGTCTTTTGATCGATATCGCGCGGATTGGGATGCTCCTCCGCCAGCTCGACCTTCAGATCGGGAAACTCGGCGTCGCCGTCGTTGCGGAAGAACAGCATCTTGCGGCCGTCAGCGACCAGAACGAAAGCGTTGTGCGGAACCTGCATCGAGTAAACTCCTGTGGATGGCGGGGGGAGAACGTCCCCGACCGCCCGGCGGTTGCGCACGCACCGGGGCCTCGGCATAGCGCGGCCCATGCACGATATCCGCATGATCCGGGACGACCCGACCGCGTTCGACGCCGCGCTCGCGAGGCGGGGGGTGGAGGCGGCTTCGCCTGCGTTGCTGGCGCTCGACGAAGCGCGCCGCGCGACGGTAGCGGAGTCGCAAGCGGTGCAAACCGAGCGCAACGCGTTGTCCAAGGAGGTCGGCCAGGCCAAAGCGTCGTGTGACGAAGCGCGGGCGCAGGCGCTGATGGCCCAGGTAACCGCGTTCAAGGAAGCGCTTCCTGAGCTGGAGATTGAGGAGACCCGCATCGACGCGAGCCTTACGGCCGCGCTCGCCGCGCTCCCCAACCTGCCCGCCGCCGATGTGCCCGACGGCCCTGACGAGAGCGGCAACGTCATCGTCCGCGAACGCGGGATCCATCGCGCCTTCGCCTTCACCCCTGCCGAGCATGACGCGATCGGCCCCGCGCTCGGGCTTGATTTCGAGACCGGCGTCGCGATCGCCGGGGCGCGTTTCACGCTGCTGCGCGGCCCCGCCGCCCGGCTCGCGCGCGCGCTCGGCCAGTTCATGCTCGACCGGCTTTGCCAAGAGCACGGTTACGAGGAGGTCGCGCCGCCGCTGCTGGTGCGCGACGAAGCGGTGTTCGGGACGGGGCAATTGCCCAAATTCGCCGAGGACCTGTTCCGCACCACCGACGGCCGCTGGCTGATCCCGACCGCGGAAGTATCGCTCACCAACA
This sequence comes from uncultured Sphingomonas sp., assembly GCF_964235535.1. Taxonomy (GTDB): domain Bacteria; phylum Pseudomonadota; class Alphaproteobacteria; order Sphingomonadales; family Sphingomonadaceae; genus Sphingomonas. The sequence goes on along the minus strand of NZ_CAXSBH010000005.1, from coordinate 45,498 downwards.
TCGTGCGCGAGAAGATCCTCGGGCAGGCCGAGCTCCCAATCCGCTTCGCCGCGCTCACCCCCTGCTTTCGGTCGGAGGCCGGGGCAGCCGGGCGCGACACGCGCGGCTACATTCGCCAGCACCAGTTCGACAAGGTCGAGATGGTGTCGATCGTCACGCCCGACGCATCCGACGCCGAGCACGAGCGCATGACCTCCTGCGCCGAGGGTGCACTCGACGCGCTCGAGCTGCCCTACCGCCGGATGCTTCTGTGCGCGGGCGACATGGGCTTCACCGCCGCGCGCACCTACGACCTCGAGGTCTGGCTGCCCGGCCAGGGCGCATTCCGCGAGATATCGAGCTGCTCGACCTGCACCGACTTCCAGGCGCGCCGCATGAACGCGCGCTACCGGCCCGCGGGCGAGAAAGGCACACGCTTCGTCCATACCCTGAACGGCTCCGGCCTGGCGGTCGGCCGCACGCTCGTCGCGGTGCTGGAGAATTATCAGCAGGAGGGCGGCGCGGTCGCGGTGCCGGCGGTGCTTCAGCCCTATCTGGGCGGCCTGACGTTACTGGAGCCGAGATAAGTGGCTCCAGACCACTCCGTTCGCCCTGAGCTAGTCGAAGCATCGTTCTTCTTACGGATGGCCGCAAGAAGAACGATGCTTCGACTAGCTCAGCACGAACGGAGTTTTTGATCTTGCGCATCCTGCTGACCAACGATGACGGCTATCACGCGCCCGGGCTGGCCGTGCTGGAGCGGATCGCGCGGACGCTGTCGGACGATCTGTGGATCGTCGCCCCCGCCGAGGAGCAGTCGGGCACCGGGCGGTCGTTGACGATCACCCGCCCCGTCCGCGTCCGCCGCTTCGACGAGCGGCGGTTCGCGGTGACGGGCACGCCGACCGACGCCGTCATGATGGCGCTGGCGTCGATCATGGACGCCAAGCCCGACCTGATCCTGTCTGGCGTCAACCGCGGCGCGAACCTGGCCGAGGACGTGTCCTATTCCGGGACGGTGTCGGCTGCGATGGAAGGCGCGTTCGCGGGCATCCGTTCCATCGCCCTCAGCCAGGTATACGCGGTGTCGGAGGAGGACGGCGCGCCCGGCGACCCAGTCTCGTTCGCAGCCGCCGATGCATGGGGCGAGCGCGTGCTGCGGCCGCTGATCGACGCGGAGTGGGCTCCGCGCACCACCGTCAACGTGAACTTTCCCCCGGTGTCGCCCACCCAGGTCCAGGGTGTCCGCGTGGTCCGCCAAGGCCTGCGCGATCACGGCCGCGTGAAGATCGACCGGCGGACGGATCCGCGCGGTTTCGACTATTCGTGGATCGGCCTGCAACGCGTCCCGCACGATCCCAAACCGGGCACCGATCTCCATGCGATCGCGGAAAGGTACGTGTCGGTGACGCCGCTCCATCTCGACCTGACGCACGAACCTTCGCTGGCCGCGTTCGGCCGGGCGCTTGGGGTGACGGGCTAGGAGCGTGTGTGTAACGCTTGAAGCACTATGAGCGCCTACACCTCCGACCTCCTCCGCACGCTCGACACGCGCGGCTACCTCCATCAGCTGACCGACGGTGCCGCGCTCGACGCGCTCGCCGCGCACGCGGTCGTGCCGGGCTATATCGGCTTCGACCCTACCGCCCCCTCGCTCCATGTCGGCAGCCTCGTGCAGATCATGCTGCTCCGCCGCCTTCAGCAATGCGGGCACAAGCCGATCGTCCTCATGGGCGGCGGGACCGGCAAGATCGGCGATCCCAGCTTCAAGGACGAGGCGCGCCAGCTGCTGGACGAGCAGGGCATCGCCGCCAACGTCGCCTCGATCCGCCGCATTTTCGAGCGGTTTCTGACTTTCGGAGACGGACCGACCGACGCGGTGATGCTCGACAACGCCGACTGGCTCGACCGGCTGGAATACATCCCGTTTTTGCGCGAGGTGGGGCGGCATTTCTCCGTCAATCGCATGCTCAGCTTCGATTCGGTCCGGCTCAGGCTCGACCGCGAACAGTCGCTGAGCTTCCTCGAATTCAACTACATGATCCTCCAGGCCTACGACTTCCTCGAGCTGTCGCGCCGGGCCGGATGTCGGCTGCAGATGGGCGGGTCGGACCAATGGGGCAACATCGTCAACGGCGTCGATCTCGCGCGACGGATGGACGGCGTGGAGGTGTTCGGCGTCACCACCCCGCTGCTGACCACGGCCGACGGCGGCAAGATGGGCAAGACCGTCGCGGGCGCGGTGTGGCTCCATGAGGACCAGCTGCCGCATTTCGATTACTGGCAGTTCTGGCGCAACACGGCCGACGCCGATGTCGGCCGTTTCCTGCGCCTGTTCACCGACTTGGCCATCGACGAGATCGCACGGCTCGAAGCGCTGCCCGGCGCGGGGATCAACGAGGCCAAGAAGGTGCTCGCGACCGAGGCGACCGCGCTGTGCCGGGGCCGTGCCGCCGCCGACGCGGCCGCCGAGACGGCGCGGCGCACCTTCGAGGAGGGCGCGGCCGACCAGGCGCTCCCCACGTTGGCGGTATCGGGTCCGATCGCGATCGTCGACGCGCTCCTTGGCCTCGGCTTCTGCGCCTCCAAGGGCGAGGCGCGACGGCTGGTCGCGGGCGGCGGGGCGCGGATCGACGGCGAGAAGATCGCGTCGGAGACGGCGATGGTCGAGGTCGGCCCCGAACCCGTCCGCGTGTCGGCCGGCAGGAAGCATCACGGGTTGCTCGTTCGCGGCTAACCGCGCGTAAACCAACGTCGTTCCGGCCTGCTTATCGTTCCGGGACCTATCGATAAAACATGGAGAGACGGAAGATATCGGACGTGTCGCCGCCGCCGGCCGAGACACGGAGCGAGCCCCGCGACGAGGTCCACTACCGCGCCCGCGTCTATGACCCTGGCGGACGACCGACGACCATGACCGTCGTGAACATCTCGCCGGGCGGGTTGATGGCGCGCATCGACGAACCGCTCGAGATCGATGCGACGATCCGCGTCACCCTGCCGATGCTGGGGCAGATCGCGGCGGATGTCCGCTGGTCGCTCGGCGGGCGGATCGGCTGCCGGTTCGACCGCGCGATCGGCGCTCGCGAGTACCACGACCTTATCGCCACGCTACCAAGGTCCTAGCCCGACCGGAGCAGCTGCACCCCGGCGTCCCTGTCGAACAGATACAGCGCGACGCGCGCCGCCTGGCCGCGCGCGCCCTCCAGCCCGCCGTCGCGGTCGACGAGCAGCCGCGTGTCGTCGTGCGCGCATTGCAGCAGGTCGGCCAGCATCTCCGGCGCCGCGAGCCGGAACTCCGCCTCCCCGGACTGTCGCTTGCCGAGCATCTCGCCGGGTCCCCGCAACCGCAGATCCTCCTCGGCGATCCGAAACCCGTCGTTGGTCTCGCGCATGAGCGCCAACCGCGCGCGCGATGTCTCGCTGAGCGACCCGCCGCGGAGCAACAGACAGCGCGACAGCCCCCCGCCCCGCCCCACGCGCCCGCGCAACTGGTGGAGCTGGGCGAGCCCGAACCGGTCGGCGGCCTCGATCACGATCAGCGTCGCGTTCGGCACATCGACTCCGACCTCGATCACCGTGGTCGCGACGAGTACGCTCAAGCGCCCGCCGGAAAAGGCGGACATGACGTCGTCCTTCTCGGCGGGTTTCATCCGGCCGTGGACGAGCCCGACCCGCTCGCCGAACCGCGCCTTCAGCACCTCCGCCCGCGCTTCGGCGGCGGCGAGGTCGCTGCGCTCGCTCTCCTCGACCAGCGGGCACACCCAGTAGGCCTGCCCGCCCTCCGACATATGGCGGCCGAGCGCGTTGACGACCTCGTCGAACCGGTCCTCCGACACGACGCGCGTCTCGATCGGCTTGCGGCCGGGTGGCATCTCATCAAGGCGGCTCACGTCCATCTCGCCATATTGGGCCAGCGTCAGCGTGCGCGGAATCGGCGTCGCGGTCATCGCGAGAAGGTGCGGCGGGCGCACGCCCTTGTTGGACAGCAGCAGCCGCTCGGCGACCCCGAACCGGTGCTGCTCGTCGACCACCACCAGCCCCAGATCGCGGTAGCCGACCGCCTCCTGGAAGATTGCGTGCGTGCCGACCAGTATGTCGATCTCGCCCGACTGCAGCCCCATCAGCGTCGCCTCGCGGGCGCGGCCCTTGTCGCGCCCTGTGAGCGCCGCGACGGTGACGGGCAGGCCGGCCAACATGCGTTGCAACGTCTCGTAATGCTGGCGGGCCAGGATCTCCGTCGGCGCGAGCATCGCCCCCTGCGCGCCCGCCTCCACGGCTACAAGCAGCGCCATCAGCGCGACCAGCGTCTTGCCCGACCCCACATCGCCCTGGAGCAGCCGGAGCATCGGCGCGGTCTGAGCCAAGTCGCCCTCGATCTCGCGCATCGTCCGCGACTGCGCGCCCGTCGGCTCGTAGGGCAGCCGCAGCATGTCGCGCAGCCGTCCGTCCCCGGCCAGCGCCCGCCCCTTCCGTTTGCGCGTATCGGCGCGCACGAGCGTCATCGCCAGCTGGTTGGCGAACACCTCGTCGTAACCCAGCCGCTCGCGCGCCTTCAGGTCGGCGGGGTCGAGATGCACCCGCTCGAGCGCCTCGCGCCAGCCCGGCCAGCCGCGCGCGTCTTTCAGCCCCGGCTCGATCCATTCGGCCAGCTCGGGCGCGCGGCCGATCGCTTGGGCGGCAAGCGCCTGGAGCCGCCGCGACGTGATTCCCTCCGACAGCGGATAGATCGCCTCGCGCTCGCGGAAGCGCTCGTCGCCCTCGATCTCGGGATGGAGGATCTGGAGGTCCTGGCCGTATTGCTCCAGCCGCCCCGACACGCGCTTGGGCTCGCCGAGCGGAAGCAGCTTCTTCACGTACCCCGACGCGCCGCCGAAATAGGTCAGGCTGACATAGTTGCCTTGTCTGTCGGTCGCATGCACCCGCGACGGCCCCCGCCCGCCGCTCAGCTTGTAATCGACCGCCCGGACCGTGATCGCGATCGTGCGGCCCACGTCGGCCTGCATCAGCTCGTCGCGAGCCCAGCGGTCGACATGACCGGTCGGCAGGTGGAAGGCGAGGTCGACCACGCGCGCCAGCTTTAGCCGCTCGAGCGGCTTGGCGAGCGCGGGGCCGACGCCCTTGAGCGCGGTCGCTTCGGCGAACAACGGATTGAGGATGGCGGGCCGCATGACTATCTGACTGCCATACACCAGCCGACGGTCGCTTCCAGCGCCCGCCGGCTTATCGTCGTTGGAGCTATTACATGGACCCCGAAATCCGCCTCAAGCGCCTGCGCTTTCGCGCCTGGCATCGCGGCACGCGCGAGGCCGACCTGATGATCGGCGGCTTCTTCGACGCGCACTCGGCCGGGTGGGACGCGGCCGAGCTCGACTGGTTCGAGGCGCTGCTGGAGGAGCAGGATGTCGACATCATGGGCTGGGCGATCGGCTCCATCGCGTGCCCCGACGCGTGGGGCGGCCCGATGATGGAGCGGATGCGCTCCCTGACCTATGTGCCGGTGAGCCGCTAGCTCTCCCTCTCCCCTCTGGGGAGAGGGTCGGGGAGAGGGGCTGTTCAGAGAACCGCCCCTCCGCTCGACCCCTCTCCCCGACCCTCTCCCCGCAAGCGGGGAGAGGGAGACTAGGACTTGAATGCCCGATCTTAAGACCATCCTGAACGCCCCCGGTCCGCTCACCCTGTCGGGCGTGCCGACCGGGTTCCAGCCCCAGCTTCTCGCCGACCTCGCGCGCGCCGCCCCCGCGCGCGTGCTGTTCGTCGCGCCCGACGACGGCGCGATGCGCGCGCTCGCGCAGTGCGCGCCCTTCTTCGCACCCGACCTGGAGGTGCTGAGCTTTCCCGCGTGGGACTGCCTTCCCTATGACCGTGCCTCGCCCAATCTCCGCACTATGGCCGAGCGGATCGCCTGCCTCCACCGGCTCCAGGGCCGCCGGGACCGGCCGCAGCTCGTCCTCACCACCGCGAACGCCGCGACGCAGCGCGTCCTGACCCCGTTCCGCATCCGCCAGCTCGTCGCGACGCTCATGCCGGGCGAGCGCATCGACCGCGACAAGCTGGCTGGCCTGCTACAGGCGAACGGCTACGTTCGCACCGACACCGTCCACGATCACGGCGAATACGCCGTGCGCGGCGGCATCGTCGACCTGTTTCCGTCGGGCGAGGAACAGGCGCTCCGTCTCGACTTCTTCGGCGACGAGATCGAGTCGGTCCGCACCTTTTCCGCCGAGGACCAGCGGACTACCGGACGATTGGACGGCTTCACGCTCCTCCCGGCTTCCGAGGCGCTGCTCGACGAGGAGTCGATCAAGAGGTTCCGAAGCGCCTACCGCGAGCGTTTCGGCGCGACCGCGACGGCCGATCCGCTCTATCAAGCGGTCTCCGAGGGCCGCCGCCTAGCAGGCATGGAGCACTGGCTTCCGCTGTTCGAGGACAAGCTCGCCACGCTGTTCGATCATCTCGACGACAAGGCGATCGTGATACGCGATTCCGGCGCGGTCGCCGCCGCCGAGAGCCGGTTCGAGGCGGTCGCCGACTATTTCGAGAACCGCCGCCGCGCCGAGGCCGCGCAGCCCGGCAGCTATCGCCCGCTCGCCCCCAAGTCGCTCTACCTCGCGGCCGACGAGTGGAACGAGCGACTGACCGGCGCGCGCGCCCACCTCGCGACGCCGTTCCACGAGCCCGAGAGCGCGACCGTCCTCGACTTCGCCGTCGACGGCCCGCGCGATTTCGGGCCCGAGCGCGGATTGGGCGTCAACCTGTACGAGGCGGTGGTCGATCACCTCGACCGCCTGCGCCGCGACAAGCGCAAGCCTATCCTCGCCAGCTATTCGATCGGCGCACGCGAGAGGTTGGGCGGCCTGCTGAAGGATCACGGCCTGATCGGCGCCAAGCTCGTCGAGACGTGGCAAGAGGCGCTCGGGGTCGGCGCGAACGGCGTGGCGCTGGTCGTCCTGCCGCTCGATCACGGCTTCACCGCGCCCGGCATCGCGCTTCTGACCGAGCAGGACATGCTCGGCGACCGGCTGATCCGCCGCACCAAGCGTAAGAAGTCGACCGACGCGTTTTTGGCCGAACTCGCGACGCTCTCGCCCGGCGACCTCGTGGTCCATACCGAGCACGGGATCGGCCGCTACCTCGGCCTGACCTCGGTCAAGGTCGGACAATCCCCGCACGACTGCGTCGCCCTCGAATATGCGGGTGGCGACAAGCTGTTCGTTCCCGTCGAGAATATCGACGTCCTGTCGCGCTACGGATCGGGCGAGGAGGGCGCGACGCTCGACCGGCTGGGCGGCGAGGCCTGGCAGCGGCGCAAGTCCAAGATGAAGGAGCGCATCCGCGAGATCGCGGGCGGGCTCATCGCCACCGCCGCCGAACGCGCGCTCCATCCGGGCGACGTACTCGAGCCCGACCAGTCCGGCTATCCCGGCTTCGTCGACCGCTTCCCCTACGAGGAGACCGAGGACCAGGACCGCGCGATCCAGGACGTCATCGCCGATCTGGGCGCGGGCAAACCGATGGACCGGCTCGTCGTCGGCGATGTCGGCTTCGGCAAGACCGAGGTCGCGCTCCGCGCCGCCTTCGTCGCGGCGATGGCGGGCAAGCAGGTCGCGATCGTCTGCCCGACAACGCTGCTGGCGCGCCAGCACTACAACAATTTCGTGAGCCGGTTCGAGGGCTTTCCGATGCGCATCGGCCGCCTCTCGCGTCTCGTCACCGCGGGCGAGGCCAAGACCACCAAGGAGGGCATCGCCGCGGGCACGATCGACATCGTGGTCGGCACGCACGCGATCCTGGCCAAGAACATCGACTTCAAGCGCCTGGGCCTCGTCGTCGTCGACGAGGAGCAGCGGTTCGGCGTCACGCACAAGGAACGGCTGAAAGCGCTCAAGGCCGACGTTCATATGCTTACGCTTACCGCCACGCCGATCCCGCGCACGCTGCAGATGGCGATGTCGGGCATCCGCGAGCTGTCCGTCATCCAGACCCCGCCCGTCGACCGGCTGGCGGTCCGCACCTACATCATGCCCTGGGATCCGGTCGTCCTGCGCGAGGCGTTGCTCCGCGAGCATTACCGGGGCGGCCAGAGCTTCATGGTCACGCCGCGCATCGCCGACCTCCCCGACATCGAGGACTTCCTGGTCAAGCAGGTGCCAGAGATCCGCTACGTCGTCGCGCACGGCCAGATGTCGCCGAGCCAGGTCGAGGAGCGCATGTCCTCCTTCTACGACCGCAAGTTCGAGGTGCTCGTCTCGACCACCATCGTCGAGAGCGGGCTCGACATCCCGTCCGCCAACACCATGATCGTCCACCGCGCCGACCGCTTCGGCTTGGCCCAGCTCTATCAGCTGCGCGGTCGCGTCGGCCGGTCCAAGACGCGCGCCTACGCCTACATGGTCACCCCGCCCGAGCGCCAGCTGACCGAGGCGGCGGACAAACGCCTGAAGGTGCTAAACGACCTCGACACGCTCGGTGCGGGGTTCCAGCTTGCCAGCCACGACCTCGACATACGCGGCGCGGGCAACCTGCTCGGCGACGAACAGTCGGGGCACATCAAGGAGGTCGGTTTCGAGCTCTACCAGTCGATGCTGGAGGAGGCGATTATGGACGCCAAGGCGGGCGGCTTCGCCTCGCGCCCGCGCGACTTCTCGCCCCAGATCACCGTCGACGCGCCGATCCTGATCCCGGACAATTACGTTCCCGACCTCGATCTGCGCATGGGTCTGTATCGCCGCCTGAATGAGCTCGACGAAACGCGCGAGGTGGAGGCGTTCGCCGCCGAGATGATCGACCGCTTCGGCCCGCTCCCCGATCCGACCGAAAACCTGATCCGCGTCATCGAGATCAAGATGAACGCCAAGCGCGCGGCCGTGTCGAAGATCGACGTCGGGCCCAAGGGCGTGTTGATCAGCTTCCACGACGACAAGCCGCCCAACCCGGCGGGCGTCATGGCCTATGTCGATCGGCTCGGCGACATCGCGCGGCTGCGGCCCGACAGCAAGCTGGTCGTGACGCGCGCCTGGGCCGACCCGAAGGCCCGGCTCAACGGCGCGCTGCAGATCAGCCGGGGCCTGGCGAAGGCGGCCGCCTAGCTGCGCACGAGCCGCTCCAGCCCCGCCGCGTCCACCGCGCCCGCGCACAGGAAGCCCTGGAACAGGTCGCATCCCTCGCTCGCCAGCAGGTCGCGCTGAGCCGGCGTTTCGACGCCCTCCGCGATCGTATGCAGCCCGAGCGACCGCGCCAGCGCCAGCACGCCCTGCGCCAGCACCCGCTCGCGCCCTTCGCGCTCGATCCCGCGCACCAGCGAGATATCGAGCTTGAGATAATCCAGCGGGAGCACGTTCAGATAGGCCAAGCTCGAATATCCCGTCCCGAAATCGTCGATCGCCGTCCGGCATCCTGCCGCGCGCAACCGCGCCAGCAGCGCAGCCGCGCGATCGAGGTCGTCGATCACCCCCGTCTCGACGATCTCCACCGTCAGCCGATCCGCCGCGAAATCGGTCTCGGCGACCCGTTGGAGGAACCGTTCGGCGAAGTCGCTCCCGCCGACATCGTCGGCGGTGACGTTTACCGACAGCCGCAAGGATCCAAGCGTCGTCGGCCACGCCATCGCCGTCTTCAGCGCCAGCCGCTGCACGTGCTCCGACAGCACCAGCCCCAGCCCAGCGCGCTCGGCGGCGGCGAACAGCGCCTCCGCGCCGACCGCGCCCAGCCGGGGATGCGTCCACCGCGCCAGCGCCTCGACGCCGACGATCCGCGCCGTAGCGATGTCGACCTGCGGTTGAAACAACACCGCAATCTGCCCGCTTCCGATCGCGTGGTGTATGTCCACTGCCAGCGCCTCGGCCGCGAGTCCCTCATCGAGCGGCGTCAGCATCGCGCCCGCGCGCCGGAGCAGCGCGCCCGCATCCTCACCCTCGCGCGATGTCGTCGCGCCCACGCGGACGCCGACGACCGCGCGGCCGAACGGTTCGGCTAGGTCGGCCGACACCCGCGCGGCCAGCGTTTCCGCGTCGGTCATCGCCGCATCGCCCGCCAGCAGGAACTCCGGCCCGGCAATGCGCGCGACGATCGCGTCCGACCCGAACAACGACGCCGCGATCGCTCTCAGCCGGTCGGTCGCCGCCTGCAGGATGGCGTCGCCGACTGCGCGGCCATGCGCGCTGTTCACGAGATCGAAGCTCGCCAGCGCCACGCGCCCCGCGATCACCGGTCGCCCCGCCGCCAGCCGTCCCGCCGTCCAACGCCGGACCGCGTCGCCGATCTGCGCCACCGGCACCGGATCGCCGCGTCGCCGCGAGAGCGCCGCCCGGTCGATCCGCCCCGTCCGCTCCGCCAGTCGTTCGGCGAACCGGACCGCATGGACGAACTCTCCCTCCCCCGCCGGGCTGAGCAGGAAGTGGGTGGCACCCGCGGCGTGAACGCGACCGATCGCCCCGGCATCGACGCGCGACAGCAGCGCGAGCAATGCGCCGCCGGCCCGGTCAATCGCCGGCGACAGCAGCTCGATCGCCCGCAGCCCGTCCTCCAGCGCCCCGCGCGCATCGACCACGGTCACGGCCGCGCCCACATCGGTCAGGTCCTGCTCGCCTAGTCGGCGCGCGCCGACGACCCGCCACCCGGCACCACCGGCGAGCTGCACCAGCTCATCGAGTTGCCGGAACGACAGCACCGCGAGCGGCCGATCGTTCAAGGCGTCTTCCCGCGTCTGCCCACCGCCGTCCACGCCACACGCTGTAGGCGGCGCGGCCTCAGCCCGCAAACGGGCTTGTGACACGGCGCGCCCGGCCTTAGCTCTCGGACGATGGGATCGCCCCCGAACGACATCGACGCACGTACCCCCGATCGCCTCGCCATGGGCGGACTGGTCGATGCGCACGGCCGCGTTGTCCGCTATCTGCGTATCTCCGTCACCGATCGCTGCGACCTGCGGTGCCGCTACTGCATGGCCGAGACGATGACGTTCCTACCCCGGTCGGAACTGCTCGCGCTCGAGGAGATCGCGATCATCGCGGAGCGCTTCATCGCGCGCGGCGTCACCAAGATCCGATTGTCGGGCGGCGAGCCGCTCGTCCGCCGCGACGTAGGCGATCTTGTCGCCAGGCTGGGCCGCCATGTCGGCCGCGGCCTGGACGAGCTGACGATGACGACCAACGGCACGCGCTTGGCCGATCATGCCCAATGCCTCCACGCCGCGGGCATCCGCCGCGTGAACGTCAGCCTCGACAGCCTCGACCCCGCCCTGTTCCGTCACATCACTCGCCACGGAGACCTCGCCCAAGTGCTCGGCGGCATCTTTGCCGCGCGCGACGCCGGCTTGCGCGTCAAGATCAACACCGTCGCGCTGCGCGGTCTCAACGAGCACGAACTGCCCGACATCCTCGCCTGGACGGTCGAACACGGATTCGACCTGTCGCTGATCGAGACGATGCCGCTGGGCGAGGTCGACGAGGACCGCACCGACCGCTTCCTGCCGTTGACCGAGGTGTTCGCCGACCTGTCCGCCCGCTTTGCGCTGACCCGCGACGCGCATCGCAGCGGAGGCCCTGCACGATATTGGTCGGTGGGCGATAGCGGGACCCGGCTCGGCCTCATCTCCCCGCTGACCGCGAATTTCTGCGACGGGTGCAACCGGGTCCGCCTGACGACCGACGGCAAGCTGTATCTATGCCTGGGTCACGACGACCAGGTCGATCTCAAGGCGGCGCTCCGGGGCGGCGGTATTCCGGCGCTCGATGCCGCGATCGACCACGGCCTGCGGATCAAGCCCGCTGCGCACGACTTTCGCATCGACGGAGCGACCGCGCCCGCCGTCGCCCGTCATATGAGCGTCACCGGCGGATGAGCGATCCGCCGCGGCGCGCGCTGGTCGCATCGCCCACGCCGTCCGCCCAGACCGCGATGCGCGACTTGGCCGACGCCGATGACTGGGTCGGCTTCGAAGACGCTGACCTGGTGGTGGCGCTCGGCGGCGACGGTTTCATGCTTCAGACGCTTCACGCGATGCTCGCGCGCCGCCGTCCGGCGGTGCCGGTGTTCGGCATGAACCTGGGCACCGTCGGTTTCCTGATGAATGACTGGCGCCGTCACGGCCTCGCCGAACGTCTGCTTCACGCGCGGGAGTTCAGGATCTCGCCGCTCGCCATAGCCGTGACCGGCATGGACGGCCGGGTCCACCAGCTCCCGGCAATCAACGAGGTGTCGCTGCTTCGCGAGACGCGCCAGACCGCCAAGCTGGAGGTAACGGTCAACGACCGCGTCGTCATGCCCGAACTCGCTTGCGACGGCATCCTGGTCGCCACGCCCGCAGGCTCCACCGCCTACAATCTGTCCGCGCAGGGCCCCATTCTGCCGCTCGGCTCCGCGCTCCTGGCGCTTACCCCGATCAGCCCCTTTCGCCCCCGTCGCTGGCGCGGCGCGATCCTGCCCGATAAGGCGCGCATCTCGCTGCGCGTCCTCAACCCCGCCAAGCGCCCGGTGTCCGCCGTCGCCGACGACAATGAGGTCCGCGACATCTCGCGCGTCGACGTCTCGGTCGACCGCGCGCGACAGCTGACGCTGCTGTTCGATCCGGAGCATGCGTTGGACGATCGGATAACGATGGAGCAGTTCATCGCGTAGGGCGGCTTGGCGCGCCCCGCGCCAAGACTCGCCCAAGCGCGGTCGGCGTAGCGCAGCTTCGACCGACGACACGGCTTTGCCGGGGCGCTCTGCCTTTCGGAAAGGCTTGCACCCCATTCGCACCGCATTATACGCCACCCCACGGCGCTGTTCCCTGATAGCTCAGCGGTAGAGCATTCGACTGTTAATCGAATGGCCGTAGGTTCGAATCCTACTCAGGGAGCCACCGCCGCATTGCGCTACGTTACTGGTTTCGTGCGTTTTTCTCGTCGCGGAACCTGGTCCGTTCATCGCACGTTCCACCTCCGACCGTTAAGCAACGGGTAATTCGCCGCATCCGCCGCGAACGGAGAACGTAAAGATGCGTCCTGGATTTGGCCGCAAGGCCGTGCTCGCCGCGATCGCCGCCAGCACCTTCGTCGTCGCGGGTTGCGCGACCGAGACCACGTACCGCCCGGCGCAGGGCCGCGGCTTCTATCGTACCGGCTTCAGCGAACAGCGGGTCGAGCCCGATCGCTTCATCGTCAGCTTCGGCGGCAACAGCGTGACCGAGCGTGACACGGTGGAGCGCTACCTGCTTTTCCGTGCCGCCGAGCTTACGGTCCAGCAGGGCTACGATTATTTCGTGACCGTCGAGCGCGAGACGGATCGACAGAGCCGGACCTACTCGACCGGCTTCGGCTATGGCGGCCTCGGTTACGGTGGGTTCGGTTACGGCGGCTTTAGTCCTTATTGGAACATGTACGGCCGCGGCTTCGGCTATCGTCGCTTCGGCGGCGGGTTCGGAGGCTTTGGTGGCGGGTTTGGCGGCTATGGCGGCTTCGGGGGTTTCGGCAACGATTTCGACATTCGTCAGGTCGACCGGTTCGAGGCCACCGCCGAGATCGTGCTGCGCCGCGGCCCGATCCCCCGCGACAACCTCCGCGCGTTCGACGCTCGCCGGGTGATCGATACCGTGGGACCGAGCGTAGTGCTCCCGCAGGATCGTCGGCGCTAAGGCTCGCGGCCCGCGTTACGCGGGACTAGCCGCGAGCCCGGCCGACAGCGGGGCGAGCCTTTCTCGTCCCTGCTGATCGACGACACGGGCTTTGCCCGTGTCCTGCCTAGTGCGATCGGGAGAACACCGCCGAAGCCAACCAGCTTCGGCGGTGTTTTTGCGTCCCGTTCAGGCAGTCACCGTCCCGTGGCAATGTTTATATTTGCGCCCCGAACCGCACGGGCATGGCGAGTTCCGGCTGACGACGCCTTCCCAGGTCGCCGGGTCCTCGCCGAACTCCACCGGATCGGGTCGCGGGATCGACAGCGGCGGCAATTGCGCGCGCACCAGCCCGCGCGCCGCCGCGTCGAGGTCGCGCGTATCGTCCTCGCCGGTGAACGGGTCGAAATGGCTGGTGATGAAGTCCGGCAGCTCGGGCAGCGCCGGCGGTCCGTCCATCCGGAACTGCGCATGAGCGACCGTTCGCGTCACATCCTCCCGGATCGCGTCGAGCATTCGCGAGAACAGCGCGAACGCCTCCTGCTTATACTCGTTGATCGGCGTCTTTTGCGCATACGCCCGCAGATGGACGACCTGCCGCAGCGCATCGAGCGTCGCGAGATGCTCCTTCCAATGGTGATCGAGATTCTGCAGCAGGATCGACTTCTCGACCTGCGTCCAGGTATCCGGGTCGAGATCCGCAGCTTTCGCCGCGACCTGCGCGTCGGCCGCCTCGCGCACGCGCTCCTCGACGATTTCCGGATCGATCGCCTCTTCCTTCAGCCAATCGTCGACCGGCAGGTCGAGCGCCAGCACCTCGTCGAAGCGCGCCTTCATGGCGGCCACGTCCCACTGTTCGGGATACGAGTTGGGCGGGCACGCCTCGCCGACGATGACGTTTACCGTCTCCGCGCGCATATCGATCACCACGTCGCCGACCGCGTCGGCGTCCATGATGTCCGACCGCTGCTCGTAGATGACCTTGCGCTGGTCGTTCATCACGTCGTCATATTCGACGACCTGTTTGCGCACGTCGTAGTTGCGCGCTTCCACCTTCTTCTGGGCGGTCTCGATCGCCTTGGACAGCCACTTCGATCCGATCGCCTCGCCATCCTCGATGTTGTTGCGCATCATCTTGGCGAACAGCGTGTCCGGCCCGAAGATGCGCAGCAAATCGTCATCGAGCGACAGGTAGAAACGACTGAGCCCGGGGTCGCCCTGACGCCCCGACCGGCCGCGCAGCTGGTTGTCGATACGCCGCGACTCGTGCCGCTCGGTGCCGAGCACGAACAGCCCGCCCGCCGCCAGCACGCGCGCCTTCTCCTCGGCGATCTCCGCGCGGATGCGATCGATCGCCGCGTCGCGCTCCGGCCCCGCGACCATGCCCGCCAGCTCGTCCTGCATCCGGAACTCCAGGTTGCCGCCGAGCTGGATGTCGGTGCCGCGTCCGGCCATGTTGGTCGCGATCGTCACCACGCTTTCGCGCCCCGCCTGCGCGACGATCCGCGCTTCCTGCTCATGCTGCCGCGCGTTCAGGACCGAATGCTCGACGCCTTCCTGCACCAGGAAGTCGGACAGCAACTCCGATTTCTCGATCGACACGGTGCCGACCAGCACGGGCTGACCGCGCTCCGCATGCTCGCGGGTCTTCTTGGCAATCGCCCGGAACTTGTCGGGCGTATCCTTGTAGAACTCGTCCTCCTCATCGACCCGCTTGACGCCGACGTTGGTGGGGATGGTCACCACGTTCATCTTGTAGATGTCGTAAAACTCGGCCGCCTCCGTCGCGGCGGTGCCCGTCATCCCGCTCAATTTGGGATACATACGGAAATAGTTCTGGAAGGTGATCGACGCCATCGTCTGGTTCTCGGGCTCGATTTCGACGCCTTCCTTCGCCTCGACCGCCTGGTGCAGCCCCTCCGACCAGCGTCGCCCGTCCATCATGCGCCCGGTGAACTCGTCGATGATGACGACCTTGCCGTCCTTGACGATATAGTCGGTGTCGAGCTTGAACATGACGTTCGCGCGCAGCGACTGGTTCAGATGGTGGACCACCTGCGTATTCTCGAAATCGTACAGATTCTGCCCCTGGAGCAGCCCGGCGGTTTCGAGCATCCGCTCGACCTTCTCCGTCCCATCCTCGGTCAGCACGATCGAGCGTTGCTTCTCATCCTTGCTGTAGTCCTCCGGAACCAGCCGCTTCACCACCGCGTCGACCGAGATGTACAGCTCCGACTTGTCGTCCGTCGGCCCGGAGATGATCAGCGGCGTGCGCGCCTCGTCGACCAGGATCGAGTCGACCTCGTCGACGATGGCGTGCGCGAAAGGCCGCTGGACCATCGACGTCCGCTCATACTTCATGTTGTCGCGCAGATAATCGAAGCCGAACTCGTTGTTCGTGCCGTAGGTGATGTCGCTGGCGTAGGCGTTCCGGCGCTGCTCGTCGGTCAGGTTGGGGACGATCACGCCCACCGACATGCCGAGGAAGCCGTACACGCGCCCCATCCACTCCGCGTCGCGCGCAGCGAGATAGTCGTTGACGGTGACGACGTGGACGCCGTCACCGGGTAGCGCGTTCAGATAGCAGGCAAGCGTCGCGACCAGCGTCTTGCCTTCGCCCGTGCGCATCTCGGCGATCTCGCCGCGATGGAGGACGATACCGCCCACCATCTGCACGTCGTAATGCCGCTGGCCGAGCACGCGCTTGGCCGCCTCGCGCACCGTAGCGAACGCCTCGGGCAGCAGGTCGTCGAGCTTGGCCCCTTCCGCCAGCCGCTCGCGGAACAGGGCCGTCTGACCGGCGAGCTGCTCGTCCGACATGGCCTGGAGCGCGGGCTCGAACCCGGCGATCTTAGCGAGCTGAGGGTTGAGCGATTTAACGTATCGGTCGTTGGACGAACCGAACAGCGATTTGGCGAAGCCGCCGAGCATAAGCGTATTCCTGTGAGTGGTGGCGGTCGCGCGACCTTGGTGCGCACCGGCCATGAGCTGGATATAGGGCTGGGTCGGCCGAAGCCGAGCGAACCGACGCTACTCGCGCCGACGCGACGCCCATAATCGCGCGGGTGCGGCTCTCGGCTCCGAATGCGCCGCCGGCTCCGGCTCGGCGACCTTGGTGCCCACCGGCCTGGTCGCCAGCAGCACATGCGCATGCGCCCGCACTCGTGTCGGCGTGACGGCCGACGCGCTCGCCGCTACCGCTTGGATCCCCGGCGGACGCGCGCTCGCGCCCGCGCCGGTGAGCGCGGCGAACAGCGCGGACAGGAGGAGGAGCAGCCTCATCGGCACCGCGATACCCGACCGGACCTGTACCGTCCACTAACGCACGGGCGAACGCGGGACTTGGAGCGACCGCGATGCGTTCACCGCCCATGCACCAGCCCAGCCAGACCGCCGCGATCATCACCACCCGCCTCCTCAAACCGGGTCGGGAGGACGAGTTCGCCCGCTGGGCCGAACGGCTCGACGAGGCCGCGAAGCGGGACGCCGATGCGGCCGGCGTCGTGCGCCTCGAACAGCCCAGCGGCCTCGTCTATGCCGTTCACCGTTTCCGCACCGAACAGGACGCCAGGCGTTGGCGGGATGCTCCCGCCCGTCATGCGTTCGACGCGGAGGCCGAGGCCTTCTCCTCGGGTTGCAGCCAGCTGGAGATCGGCGCCCGCATCCAAGTCCGCGTGCCGAGCGAGACCGCCATTCCCAAATGGAAGATGTGGCTGGCGACGTGGCTCGCGGTATTTCCGCTCCTGCTTGCGCTCAGCGGCCTGATCTCGCTGTTCCCGGCCGATCTGCCGCCGCCGGTCGAGCTCGCCGCGACCTCGCTCGTCATGACGGCGACGCTCACCTGGCTCGTCCTGCCGCGCATCCGCAGGTCGCTCCGCCCCTGGCTCCTCGCCGGCGAGGATGGCGGTCTGCGCAAGGAACCCGGCTGATCGGACGCTTGGCCGCTCGCCGGCGCCGCATTATGGGATGCGCATGACCCCCTCCCCCCTCGCCCGGCCCTTTCCCGACCTCCCCGCCATCGCCGGCGCGACCGCGCGCACGGCGCGTGCGGGGTACAAGGATTGGGACCGCTGCGACCTGACCTTCGTCGCGCTCGATCCTGGCACGACGGTGGCCGGGGTCCTCACCCAAAGCCGCTGTCCCTCGCCCGAGGTCGACTGGTGCCGCGCCGCCCTGACGCTCGGTCATGCCCGAGCGCTCGTCGTCAACGCCGGCAACTCCAACGCCTTCACCGGCGCGCGGGGACGCGATGCGGTCGAGGCGATCGCCGCGCGCACCGCGCAGGCGATCGGTTGCCGACCGTCCGACGTGTTCATCGCCTCCACCGGCGTGATCGGCGTGCCGCTACCCGTCGACAAGGCCGAAGCCGGGCTGGACCTCGCATTCCGGTCCCCCCCTTGTGCCTGGCGCGAGATGACCGACGCGATCGGCACCACCGATACCTTCCCCAAGGGCGCGGTGACGCGGGCCGTCGTGGACGGCCGCACGGTGACGCTGGTCGGCGTGATCAAGGGATCGGGGATGATCGCTCCCGATATGGCGACGATGCTCGGCTTCATCTTCACCGACGCCGCCGCCGGGCCCGAGTTCCTGCAACGCGCGCTGTCCCGAGCCAACGCCCGCAGCTTCTCGTGCATTACCGTCGACGGCGATACGTCGACCAGCGACGCCGTGCTGGCGTTCGCGACCGGCCAGGCGGGCAACGCTGCGCTCGCCGACGACGAAAGCCCCGGCGCGGACGCCTTCCACGCCGCGCTCGACGATCTATGCCGTCGGCTTGCGTTGTTGGTGGTCCGCGACGGCGAAGGCGCGACCAAGCTGATCGAGGTCCGCGTAACCGGCGCCGAGAGCGACCGCAGCGCGCACCGCATCGCGCAGTCGGTCGCCAACTCGCCGCTCGTGAAGACCGCGATCGCCGGCGAGGACGCCAACTGGGGCCGCGTCGTCATGGCCGTCGGCAAGGCCGGCGAACCCGCCGACCGCGACCTGCTTTCGATCCGCTTCGGCGACACGCAGGTCGCGCGCGCGGGAATGAGAGTAGAGGCCTACGACGAAGCGCCCGTCGCCACGCACCTGCGGGGACATCAAATCGAAATCGGCGTCGACCTCGGCCTGGGGGACGGCGCGGCGATCATGTGGACCTGCGATCTGACCCACGGCTACATCTCGATCAACGCCGATTATCGGAGCTGATTAGTCCAAAGCCGGCGCGAGGTCGTTGTTCTCCTCGATGCGCAACATGCGAATGTCGCGCACCGACGGCTGAAACCAGTCATAAGTCCGCTTCAGCTCCTGGACGACCAGCACGCAATCGACTGCGGTGACGCGGTCGTTCCCGAAATAGGTCGAGCCCTGCCGCCAGTCGAACCCGCGTTGTTCGAGCACGCGCCTGACATCGGCATAGGCATTTCGCCAGGACGCATTCGGATAGGTATTCTCGAGCGTACTCGTGTCGAGATCGAAAACGATGGCGTACATGCTTCCCCCGCTCGTGGCCCGAACGTCGCCGCGACGGTTATGGCCGGCATCGACTTGCATGTTCGGACCTTACCGAAGGCGCTGCGTTTACGCCAGTGCGCCCTCCAGCCACCCTTTCAGCTGGCTCTTCGGCGCGGCGCCGACCTTGGTCGCCGCGGGTGCGCCGCCCTTGAACAGGATCATGGTCGGGATGCCGCGAACGCCGAACTGGCCCGGCATTTCCGGATTGTCGTCGATATTGAGCTTCACGATCGACACCTGCCCGCCCAACTCGTCCGACAGTTCCTCCAGCGACGGCCCGATCATCTTGCACGGCCCGCACCATTCCGCCCAGAAATCGACGAGCACGGGCACGTCCGACTGGAGCACGTCGGCCTGGAAGCTCTGATCGGTGACGGTCTTGGTGGGCATGTACGACACTCCTGTAAATCGCTGGCGGATATCTGGGCATCCGTGCTCGCTCCCTCAACGACGCGCGGCCTAGCTTTGCTCCACGTCCGCGAAGCGCGGCTTGTGCGCCGTCATCAGCGCGTCGGGCAGCGCGAACGACACCGGCCCCGCCGTGTAGAGCAACGCCGCCTCGACCGGCCGCTCCGGGAAGATCACCCGCAGCGCCGCCACGTACGCCGCCATCTGCCGCAGATGGTACTCGGGCACCTCCTCCAAGGTCGCCGGCACGTTTCGCGTCGTCTTGAAGTCGACTACCCTCACCAGCGTATCGTCGATCAGCAGCCGGTCGACGGTTCCCGACACCACGCCGCCATCCACCACCGCCGTGATCGGCGCTTCCGCCAGCGAGTCCGGTCCGAACAGCTCGGCGAAACGCGCATCCTCCATCACGCGCAGCGCCGCATTCGCGATCGCCGACCGCTCGCCCGCATCCTCGATCCGCCCCACGGTCTCCAGCCAATGCTCGGCCGCCGCGCGTCGTTTGTCGGGAGGGCACGGCGGCAACCGCTCGAACAGCGCATGCATCAGGGAACCCCGCTCCGCCGCCGCGCGCATCGCGCTCGACGGCGGCGGGTTCGCGACCGCGTCGCCGCCGATCGCCGATGGGGCTAGCGGGCGCGGCGGGCGTTGCTCGTCGGGTACGGGCCGCCTGGCCCAATCCGGCAAGGCCATCGCCGCACCGGGCTCGTCCCGCTCCGCCCCGCGCCGCCTGACCGGCCGCTCGGGCACCGTGCCCTGAAACACCCGCTCGCCCCGGGGGTCCTCGTCGGCGCTCTCCACCTCCAGCGCGTCGAGCGCGTCCGCCGCCGCGCGGTACCAGCTCATCGCCGGCGGCACGCCCTTGGCTCGCGGGCCGAGCGACCCGGCGATGACCAGCCGCTCCTCCGCGCGCGTCGCCGCGACATAGAACAACCGCCAATGCTCCTCCAGCTCGCGCGCGTCCGCCGCCTCGATCGCCGCGCCCATCGGCCCGCCCCGCTCCGCCGCGCGCGGCCGGAACACGGGAAGCGCGACGCCCAAATCGTCCGGCGTCCAGCGCAACACCGACCGCGGCGTCGACGTCGGGTCGATCGTCGCGTCCGCCAGGATCACGAGCGGCGCCTGCAGGCCCTTGGCCCCGTGCGCCGTCATCACCCGCACCGCGTCGAGCGGCGCGGACGGGTCGCGCACGATCTCCACCTCGCCCCGGTCGAACCAGTCGAGGAAGCGCTGGAGCGACGGCGTGGTCGTCGTCTCGAACGCCAGCGCGGCGTTCAGCAGCTCCTCGATCGGATCGCGCGCCTCCGCCCCCAGCCGCCGGAGCAGCTTGCGGCGCCCGTCCAGCTCGCCCGACAGCATCTCCTCCAGGAACGCGTAGGGCGTCAGCAGGTCCGCGCGCGCCAGCATCGCCCTGAGCGGCGCGACCCGCTCGCGCGCGTCTCCCGCCGTCAGGTGCGACCACAGGCTCCCCGTCCGGCGCACCGACGCCAGCATCAGCTCGTCCTGCGTCCAGCCCATCAGCGGCGAGACGAGCAGGCTCGCCAGCGACAGATCGTCGCCTGGCTGAAGCACGAACCGCACCGCCGCCAGCAGGTCCTGCACCGCCAGCGGCGCGTTGAGCCGGAGCCGGTCGACCCCCGCCACCGGCACCCCTTCCGCATACAGCCGCGCGACGAGCAGCGACGCGAGCGTGCCGCGCCGCTTGACCAGCACCATGACATCCTCGGGGCGGAGCGGCCGTCCCTTCGATCCGAGCATCAGCCCGTCCCGCAACCATCCCTTGATCGCCGCCGCTATCCGCCGGGCGTTCTCCCGCACGGCGTCGTCGATCCACCCTTCCTCGTCCTCTTCCGACCCGCCATCGACGATCGCGGGCCATAGCGTCACCGTGCCCGGTCCCGGCACCTCGCTCCGGTGCGTCTCGGGCGGATCGTACAGCCCCAGCTTGGGTTCGGGGATCACGCCGAGCGCCCGGTCTACGAACTCCAGCACGGGTTTGGTCGACCGGAAGGACTGCACCAGCGACAACTGCTGAAACGGCAGCCCGCGATCCTGCTCGGGCATGTCCTCGTCATAGACCTCGCCTGCGCGCCCGCTGAACGACCGCTCCGCCGCCTCGAAATATTTCGGATCGGTCCCCTGGAACCCGAATATCGCCTGCTTGTAGTCGCCCACCGTAAACAGCGTCCGCGTGCGCGGCGCATAGATGCCGCGCCCGACGAAGAACTCGTCCACCAGCGCGCGGATGATCCGCCACTGGTCGATATTGGTGTCCTGCGCCTCGTCGATCAGCACATGCTCGGTCACCTGGTCGAGCTTGTAGCGCACCCACTCGCCGATCCCCGGCTGCTCGAGCAGCGCCACCGTCCGGGCGATCAGGTCGTTGAAATCGACCCCGCCCGCCCGCCGCTTCGCCGCCGCGTACGCCCGCGCATAGTCGCGCCCGACCTCCAGCCCGTCCGCGAGCAGATCGGCGTAACCACCGCGCGCCACCTTCCCCTGCACCGACACCGCCCATTCGCCGATCCCGGCCGCGATCTCGTCGTAATCGGGCTCCAGGTCGATCAGCTTGCGGCTCGTCTTCTTGAGCACGCCCTCCTTGGTGAAAACGACGGCGCGGATGTCGTCGACATAGGCCAGCCGCACGGCCGGATCGGACTCGATCCACCCCGCGATGATCTCCGCGTTCTTGGTACCAGTCGCGGTCCCCCACCGCCGGTTCGCCGCCGCGATCCGCCCCAGCGCGTCCTCATCCTGCTCGGCGTACTCCGCTGCCAGCGCCTCGGCGATATCGCCTGAAGGCAGATCAAGCGAGCGCCGTACCCACGGGCCGACGCCCGACGGCATTTCCTCCAATGCGGCGCCGACCCACGCGCACTCGGTCAGGAACTGCTCCGCCCCGCCCTCGCCCAACCGCCGGCTGAGCGCCCCTATCACCGCCACCGGCCGGTCCCGCCCATCGCGCTCCGCCTGCGCCAGCATCGACGCCAGCGTGTCGCGCATCAGCACCGACTCCTCGCGCGCCTCCAGCGGCCGGAAGCCCGGCCCCAGCCCCGCCTCGACCGGAAACGCCGCGAGCAGCCCCTGGCAGAAGCCGTGGATCGTCTGGATGCGGATGCCCCCGCCCGGCGCGTCGAGCACCTTGGCGAACAAAGTCCGGGCGGCCTCCTGCATCTCGGGCGTCGGCCGCTCGCCCAGCGCCGCCAGGTCGAGCGCCAGGTCCTTGAGCGGCATCCGCACCCACGCCGCCAGCCGCCGCCCGATCCGCCCCGCCATCTCGGCCGCGCCCGCCTTGGTGAAGGTCAGCGCGAGGATCGCGCCCGGATCGACCCCACGCAGCAGCAACCGGAACACCCGCGCGGCGAGCACCTGCGTCTTGCCCGTCCCGGCGGACGCGGAGAGCCACACATGCGCGAAAGGGTCCGATGCGGCTCGCTGCGCCCCATGCAGTGGAGGCAGGTTGCCGATCCGGTCGGAGGCGGCGGTCATCGACCCTCTTCCCCCGTTCCCGTCATGCCGAACTCGTTTCGGCATCCAGCGTTGTGCACACGACGCCCGCTGGTCGTATGCTCGCCGCTGGACCCTGAAACAAGTTCAGGGTGACGGAGGAGAAAGGACGGGCTCACCCTACCCTTCCCGCCCATACCATTCGTCGCGCCGCATCAGCTGGTCGTACTCCGCATAGGGCGCGTATTCCGGCACCAGCTTGGCGGTGAAGGGCGCGTCGCCCGTCAGCCACATTTCCGCCGCCGCCACGAACTGCGCCGCCGCCCGCGTCGTGAACTCGTCGGTCCTGACCTTATCCTTGGCCCCCTCCGGATCGACCGGCGACACCACCTTGCCGAACCCGTCGCGGCTCCTGGCCAACGACCAATATTCGAACGCCCCGGCCGCCCCCGCCACTCCCGGAAAACCGCCCCGCTCGGCGATCACGCCAAGCATCCCCAGCTGCATCGAGAACCCTTCGCGCACCGCCGCGGTCGAGGGCGCCTGCCCCGTTTTATAATCGACGATCGCGATCCCGCCGTCCGGCAACCGGTCGATCCGATCGTACCGACCCGACAACGTCACTCCGCCGATCTCGACGACGCCCTTGCCCTCCGCCTGCCACACGCTGCGCCCGCCATCCGCGTCCTGAGCGGTGCGCGCCGCGATCCAGTCGATCGCCTCCATCAGGCGCGGCGACCACAGCGCCCGGATCAGCGGATGCGTCAGCTCGTCCGACATCAGCGCCCGCGCCCGCGCCGGCAGCTTCGCGGGATCGGCCGCGTCATGCCGCCACCATTCCTCCAGGATCAGGTGGACCGCCGTCCCCCGCCACGCCGCGCTCGGATCGGCGTCGACCGGCTCCATCCGCATGAGCCCGAGCACGCGGCGCGCATAGAAGGCGTACGGGTCGGCCTTCAGCCGGTCGACCTCCGTGACCGATATCCGGATCGGCCGCAGCTCGGCGGGCGGCATCGGCGCGGGCCGGTCGGCGGGCAGGTGCTCGCCCGGGTCGTCCAGCGCCTCCGCCCACGCCTCCAGATCGCGTGCGCGTTCGAATCGCTCCCCGGCCAGCGCCTCCAGCCGCAACCAGAAGCGCGAAGCCAGCGTCGGCGACTTCGCATCCCGGCGGCTCCGCGTCATCAGCGCCTCGGGTGCGCCCAGCGCCTGCCCGAAATCATGCGCCGCGACCCCCACCCGCCGCTCCAGCCCGGGCAGTCCCAGCTCCTGCCGGATGCGCGGCGCGAGCCACGGATCGGGCGCGGGCGTCCCCGGCCAGACCCCCTCGTTCAACCCGCCCAGGATCATCAGGTCCGCCGACTGCAGCCGCCCCTCGATCTGCCCATAGATGGCCAGCCGCGGATGCCCTCCGAACGGCGGCCGCACGGCCTGCTCGTCGAGCAGCGTCCGGAGCAGCGGCGCGAGCCCCTCCGGATCGATCAGCTGCGGCCCGACCGCGCTCTCGCGCTCCAGGTCGCTCAGGAACTCGGCCGCGCACCGCCCCGCCGGTCCCGCCCACAGCGCGTCGCCGCACAAGCCGTCCGCCGCCTCGCGCAGGCACGCGATCAGCCCGCCCATCGGCTGCGGCCCCTGCGAGTAGGTCTTCGACACGGGTTCCAGCAGCGCGCAAACGTCCGGCCACCAGGCGAGCGCCAGCGCCCGCGCCTTGGCGTCGGGCACATGCTCGTCCGCCAGATGCGCCGCGAGCCCGTCCAACCCGGGCGAAGGCCGAGGCCCCCGGAGCACCATATCCAGCGCACGCACCCCGCGCAGCCATTCCACACGCCGCTCGCCCGACCTGACCAGCGGATGCTTGAGCAGCGTCAGCAGCGTCAGCGGTGGCCAACGCTGCGCCGCCGCCTCCGCCAACGCCAGCAGCAGCGTCCCCGGCGGCAACAGCGCCAGCGGCCGTCCCGCTGAATCGTCGATCGCGATCCCCCAGCGCCGGCAATGCGCCCCCACCCGCGTCGCGAGCGCCCGGTCGGGCGTGATCAGCGCCGCGGTTCGCCCCGGTACCTCGACCGCTTCGCGCAATGCGAGCGCGATCCCCTGCGCCTCGGCCGCCAGCGTCGGAAACTCGGCCGCCGACACGCCCGTCAGCCGCCGGTCCTCCGACCGCAGCGCGCTCCATTTCCCCGTCGCCTCGGCCGGCGCGAGCGCACTGGTGATCGCACGGCCCCGCGCGACGCTGGCGTCGTGATCGCTCCCGTCGCGCCACCGCCTGACCTCCGCGCGCGCCACGCCCATCCGGTCCAGCAGGAACTTCAGGTGGAACTGCGGATGCGTCTCGATCGACCGCTTCGCGCGACCGCCGTCGGGGCCGGGTGCGTGCGGCCCCAGCGCCTCCCACTCGTCGTCGGGCACGCGCATGTCGACGCCCGCCATCACCACCAGCCCGCGCCGCATCCCCGCCACGCTCCGCAGCAACCGCGCGACCGCCGGAGCCGAGTCCGTCACCCCCGCCGCGCATACGAAGCCCGCGGGCGGCTCGTCGCGCCACCGCGCCGCCAGCCGGTCGATCACGCGCGCGCGCCGGTCGGCCGCGTCGATCATCCCCATCGCTTCGAGCTCGCCCGGCCAGCGGTCGAGGATCGTCTCGAACAGCTGCAACGACCGCTGCCAATGCTCCGACAGCTCGGGCGCGAGGTCGATGGTGTACAGCCGCTTCGGGTCGATCTCCTCCACGATCAGCTGGTCGAGCGTGCGCGCCAGCTCCCCCGCCAGCCGCACCGCCTCGCCCGCCTCGACCGGCATGCCCGCCGCCGCCCGCTCCTCCACGATCAGCCGCGTCAACTTCATCCGCCGCCGCATCGCCGGGACACCGGGTGGGATCGGCTCCGTCTCAACCGGGTCGAGCGCCGCGCCCACCCCTTCGCCCAGGTCGGGATCGCCCAGCGCCACCAGCCGGGGCAGCAGCAGCGCCCCCCCGCTCGCGCGCACGAACGCGTCGGTGATCGCGCGCACCGACCGGTTGTTGGGCAGCAGCACGATCCCGCGCACCACCGCCATCGGCTCGCCCCCGAACCGCCGCAGCAACCCCGCGACGAGCGCGTCGGAAAACGCCCGGTGATCGGGGATGGTGTGGACGTTCAGGCGAGCCGCCTCAGCCATCCAGCAGCATCGCCTCGGTCCGCGGGATCGCTTCGGGCGTCCCGACATCGAACCACATGCCCTGATGGACGACGCCGTAAGCCCGCCCCGCCGCGATCGCCCGCTCCCAGAACAGCATCGTCGAGAACGGGCCGGCGGGTGCGTCCCGGATCAACCGGGGGTGGATCATCTGCACGCCCGTATAAACGAACGGCGCGGTCGTACCCTCCCGGCGACGCTTGGTGATCCGCCCGTTTGCGGCCACATGGAAATCGCCCTGCCCCCGGAAGTTGTTCGCGCGCGCCAGCGGCACCATCAGCAGCAGCGCATCCATCGCGTCGTCGTCCCACCGGTCCGCCAGCGACCGCACCGCGTCGGTCGGCCCGTCGACCCACAGATTGTCGCTGTTGACGACCAGCACCGGCTCATCGCCGAGCAGGTGCCGAGCCTGGACCAGCCCGCCACCCGTCTCCATCAACCGCGCGCGCTCGTCCGACACGACGATCTCGATCCCGCGCACCTCGTCCGCCAGATGCGCCTCCAGCATGTCCGCCAGATAGTGGACGTTTACCACGGCCCGCTCGACCCCGCCCGCGCGGAGCCGGTCGAATACATGATCGATCAGCGCGCGCCCAGCGAGCTCGACCAGCGGCTTGGGCCGCGTCGCCGTCAGGGGCCGCATCCGCGTGCCGAGTCCCGCCGCCATGACCATCGCGGTGCGCGGCACGCGGCCGCCCGGACCGTTCCTCACGCGCCGACCACGCTCGGGTCGCCGCGCTTGTCGGCCGGAATGTTGGCGCCGAACCAGCGCCGCACCGGCTCCAGCACCGGCTCCGCCAGATCGCGCTCCAGATATCCCCAGACGCGCGGGCACAGCGCCGGGTAGCGCGTCTTGCCGTCGCGTCGCCACAGCCGCGTGAAGATGCCCACGATCTTGGCGTTCCGCTGCGCCCCGAGCACGTGGTACGCCCGCATGAAGTCCTCGCCCGCCCCGGTCGCGGCGACGTACCGCCCGAGCATCGCCGCCTCCAACGCCGGCGCGACATCCCGCCGCGCGTCCTTCAGCAGCGATACGAGGTCGTAAGCCGGATGCCCCGCCAGCGCATCCTGGAAATCGAGCAATCCCAGCCCATCGCCGACCAGCATCAGGTTTTCGGCGTGGAAGTCGCGCAGCACCGTCACCGGCTCGCCGGCCTGCGAATCGTCGAACACCGCATCCCACGCCGCCCGGTAGCCCTCCGCATCGACCTCCAGACGCACCGCCGGGCAGTACCATTCGGTCAGCAGCTCCGCCTCGCGGTGCAGCACCGGGCGGTCGTACGGAGCGAACGGCCCGGCCGGATGCCCGCGCAGCGCGACGAGCACGTCCACCGCCGCCGCGTACAGCGCCTCCTCGCGCCCCGGCTCGGCGTCGGCGACCTCGCGCATTCGCGCATCGCCGAAATCCTCCAGCAGCACGAGCCCGCGCTCGGGGTCGGCCGCGTGGACCCGCGGCGCGGCGAAGCCCCGCTCCGCCAGCCATCCCCCGACCGCCAGGAACGGCCGCGGGTCCTCGTGCGGCGGCGGCGCATGCATCAACACCGCCTGCTCGCCGCCCCGCTCGACCCGGAAATACCGCCGGAACGACGCGTCGCCCGCCAACGGCAAGATCGCCGCGCCGCCCCACCCGGCGCTGTCCAGAAACGCGGCGGCGTCCGCCGGCGGGGTCATGTCGGCCATCGCCGCTCCCAAGCCGCCGGGGCGACCCAAGTCAAGGCGCGCGCGCCGTCCGCCTCGATCGCCAGCGCCAGCCGCAGCGCGTCCGGCCAAGCGTCGGCCTCCGCCCGCTCCGGCCACTCGATCACGAGCACCGAGTCGGCCAGCGCCTCGTCCAGCCCGAGCTCCTCGACCTCACGCGGATCATCGACGCGGTACAAATCCACATGCGTCACCGCCACCCGCACCTCCGGCGGCGCGTAGGGCTGGACGATGGCGAAGGACGGCGACGGCGCTTCGCCCTTGAGTCCCAACGCCCGCAGCAATCCCCGCGCCACGCTCGTCTTCCCGGCCCCCAGCGACCCCGACAGAGTGATCACGTCCCCCGTCCGCACGACGGCCGCCAGCGAAGCCCCGAACGCTTCGGTAGCCTGCGTATCCGGAAGAAGCATCAAGCTCAAAAGCCCCTCCCCTTTAGGGGAGCGGTTGGGGAGGGGAACGCAGCTTGATGTCGGCAGCCCGACGGTTCCACCCGCGACCAGCGTCCTCCTCCCCAAACCCCTCCTCTGAAGAGGAGGGGCTTTAGACACCGTCCCCTCATCTTCTAGGCAGCTCCACGGTTACCAGCGTCCCCTCCCCAACTTCGCTGACCAGCGCGATCTTACCCCCGTGCGCCTCGACGAATTGCTTGGCGAGCGGCAGCCCCAGCCCCAGCGCGCGCTCGCCGCCCGGCTGTATGCCCGGTTCCGCGAACCGTTCGAACGCCGACCCCGCCGCAACCGCGTCCATTCCCGGTCCGTTGTCGGACACCACGATTCGCGCGCGCGTCGCGTTGCCTTCGGCGTGGAGCAGCACGCGCCCGCCGTCCGGCGTCGCAGACACCGCATGGCGCAGCAGATGCTCCACCACCTCGCGCAAACGCCGGGCGTCTCCGGTCACCCGCCCCGTCGATCGCGCCACCTCGACCGCGAAGTCGAGCTTGCGCCGTTTGGCCGCGGGCGACACCGTTTCCGCCGCCGCGCGGAGCACCGCGGCGAGATCGACGTCACCCCGCTCGATCCCGCTCTCGGCCGCGTCCCTGGTCAGATCGAGCACGTCGTCGATCAGCAGACCCAGCCGCTCGACCGAGTCGAGGATCGCCTCGACATACGCACCCCCCTCGTCCGTCAGCTTGCCGGCGTACCCCCCATGCAGCATCTCGGCGAACCCGCTGATCGAGGTCAGCGGGGTGCGCAGCTCGTAGCTCATATTGGCGACGAACGCCGTCTTTACCCGGTCCGACGCCTCCAGCGCCTCCGCGCGTTCCCGTAACGCGCGCTCGATCTTGCGGCTGTCGGAGATGTCGAGCATCGTGAACAGCGCGTTGCCGTCGGGCAGCGGCACCGCAGCGAACTCGAAATGCCGCCCGTCCGCGAACGCCACCCGCCCGCCACGCTGCTGTCGCTCGCCCGTCGCCGACCGCACCAGCTCGCCGATCAACGCCGCGCGCGAGGGCGTCGCGAGCCGCGTCGCTGCCGCCTGCGCAAAGGCGTCGACACGCGGATGGCCGCCGAGGAACTCCTCCTCGAACCCCCACAGCGCCCGGAACCGCGTGTTCCACAGCTGCAGCCGCCCGTCCGACCCGAACACCCCGATCGCCTCGAACAGATTGTCGAACGTCGCCGCCCTGACCCGCAGCAACGTATCGCGCGCGCTCGCCAGCTGAACCTGCTCCGTCCGATCCTCGAAGATCAGCAGCAACCCGCCGTCGGGCAACGGTTGCGCCACCACGCGCAGATGGACGCCGCCCGACAGGTGCCACGCCTCTTCCGCCTGGGCTTCCGCGCCGGTGAACCACTCGCGCCGCTCCGCCTTCCAACCCGGAAAGTCGCGCACTTCGGGTAGCCGGTTCGCCTCGCGCATCCGCTCCAGCACCCGGTCGAACTCGGGCCGGTCAGCGAGCCATTCGGCCCGCATCGCGAACATGCGCCGGAACGGCTGGTTGCAGAACACCAAGCTTCGGTCCGCGCCGAACTGCGCCACGCCCGCCGACAGCCGGTCGAGCATCGCGCGCTGCGCGTCGGCAAAACGCTTGGATGCGACCCGCGCGCGCTCCAGCTCTTCCACGTCGATCGCGAAGCCGGCCACGCCGCCCGTCGGGAGCGGCACGTCGTACAGGTCGAGCGAGCGCCTCGCGCCGCGGATCGTCGCGGGCAGCACCTGCGAATGCGGCCGCCCGCTTTCGCGCGCCGTCGCGGCGCCGCCGAGCGGCCCGCCCGCCCCCGACGCCTCGACCAGCTCCAGCCCGCGCGCGACGACATCGACCGCGTCGCGCCCCTCGACCGCGTCGACATAGGCGGAGTTGACCATCGTCAGCCGCAGGTCTCGGTCGCGGTACCACATGGGTAGCGGGGCCGCCTCGATCAGCGCGACTAGCGCGTCGAACGATTGCCCAAGCGATCCAACCTCGCCGCGCAGCCGCCCGATCTCCGCCTCGCTTTCCGTCGCGTCGAACGCCCACAGCACGACGTTGGACTGCCCCAGCTCGCCCGGCGCGCGCGCGCCCTTCAGCGTCAGCGTCCGCTCCGCCCCGACCGGCCTGACGGCCCGCGTGAATGGCCGCCCGGCCAGCCGCGCCGCGTCCACGTCGTGCGCCAGCGCCTCGGCATCGCCCAGCTCCAGCCCTGCGCCGGCCCCGGCCAGATCGGTTAGAAATTGAGGCGGCGCCGTCAGCCCCAACCAGTCCGCCATTCGCCTGGGCATCTCTACCCGCCCGTCAGCGCGCACCACCGCCGCCATCGCCGGCGCGGTCCTGAGCATCGTCTGCAGCCGCCGGTTCTCCACGGCGATCGCCTGAACCTCGCCGCGCGCGCGCAACCCTACGAAGGCCAGCCAACCCGCCCCGCCGAGCAGCAGGAACAGCACCACCCCCAGCAGCACCAGCCCGCCGCTCGTCACGCTCTCCAAGTCCGACCCCCGCCCATGCGGGATAGCTTAGCGCAACGGCGCGACCGACAGAACCGACAAAGCAATCGTCAGAACAGCGCGCCCGTCTTCACCCGGACGCCCAGGAACAGGAACCGGCCAACCGGGCTGACCGGATAAGCCGAGTTCGTCGGATACGGGTCCTTGTCGGTCAGATTGTTGACGCCTCCATACAAACCGAACCGATCGTTCAGATCGAAATTGAACGACACGTCGTGCACAAACAGCTCGCCTGCAAAGCCCGCCGGACCGGCTACGTCGTCCGCCGTTTCGATCTCGACGCCGCCCAGCGCCTGGCCGTCGATATATTGCAGCCGATAGCCGAGCGTGAACGGCCCGCGCGTGACGTTCACCGATCCCGTCGCGCCGAATTCGGGTCGCCCCTGCTCGCCCAGCTCCGGATTGACGACGGTCGGGTCGGCGGGGTCGAAGAACAGGTTCAGCTTCTCCGTCCAGTTGCCGGTCGCCCGCAGCTGCACCCGGTTTTCCCCGAGCCGAAACTGGTACGACACCGATGCGTCGATGCCCGCCGTCTCGATCCGCCCGAAATTGAGCTGCGTCTGCCGGAGGAAGTTCAGCCCCAGGAACGTCGGCGATCCCGGCGTCCGGTTGCGCGTGAACAGGTCGCATATTGATTCTCGAGCGTCGCGCTGTCGTAGCAGCTATTGACGATGTCCTGCGCAGCCACCGCGCTGATCGCGTCTTCGATCTCGATATTGTAATAGTCCGCCGACAGCACCAGTCCCGGGATGAAGCTAGGTGCGAGCACCCCGCCGAAGGTGTAGGTGGTCGCCGTCTCTTCGCGCAGGTCGACGTTGCCGCCCGTCGTGCCCGAGAAGCGAGCGGTCAGTGGATCGACGAACCCGGCCGGCAACCCGTCGGCGGCGCAGTTCGCCCGCCGCCGCGCGGGGTCGACGGCCGTGCCGACCTGGTCCGCGTCGCATGGGTCGGCCGGGCGGAACACCGCGCCCTGCTGCGGATCGAACAGCTCGGCGATGTTGGGCGCGCGGATCGCGCGGGCGTAAGTGCCCCGGAACCGGATCTCGGCAATCGGCGCGTACACGCCGTTGACGTTGTAGGTGAAGGTCGTGCCCACCGTCGAATAGTCGGAGTAGCGGGCGGCACCGCTTATCTCCAGCTGTTCGAAGAAGGGCCGCTTCGACAGGATCGGCACGCGCAGTTCGCCGTACACCTCTTTCACATCGTACGCGCCGCTCGTGTCGAATATCCGCGTCTGCGCGTCGAAGGTCAGCGCCTGGTTGCCGCTGATATCGCCGATGAACGTTCCCGCTGCGCCCGCAGGCGACCCGGCGGGCAGCAACCCGAGCTCGAGCGGGTCGAACCGCGTCCGGCTACGCTCCTCCCGGTACTCGCCGCCGATCGCAAACTGCACCGGCCCGCCCGGCAGCGTCAGGAACGACCCGGTATTCCCGACCAGGCTGGCCGCCGCCACGAACTGCTCCAGCCGCACCCGCGTCGTGGTCGGGGCGGTGATGAACGCGACCGCCGCCGGACTGACCGAGTTCGGGCCGTTGAAGAGCGACGCGGGCCGGCATTGGCCGTCGCCCGGCGTGAAAGTGAAGAACCCGCCGTCGATCGTCGGAAAGAATTCGCTACCCCGGTACGGCGTCCGGTTGACGTCGGACCGGCAGCGCGGACCGTTCGGCCCCTGCACCACGTCGATCGATGCGAACAGCCGGTCGTAAAGCACCGTGTTTTCGGACGTCACCGCGGAGTCGGTGCGGCCGTAATTGGTCGAAATCTCATATCGCAGTTCGGGTGCGATCTCGCCGCGCAGACCGCCGACGATACGGTATGTGTCGCGGTTCGAGCGCGCTTTATTCAAACCAAGATCGGTGAAGTCGCGCGACACCCGCAGTCCGCCCGCCGCGACCGCGTCCGCGCGCAGCACCGCCGGGATGAACGGGTTGTCCGGCGCGACATAGAGCGAGTCGTAGAAGGTGTTGTATGGGTTCGACGTCCGCGTCTCGGTACGGACGTATTTTCCCTCGAAGAAGGCGGTCAACGCGTCCGAATAGTCATAATGGCCGAGCAGGTTTATGTTGGCGCGCATGTTCTTCGGGGTGAGCGACTGAGTGTCGAACCGCTCGGCCGCGCCGTCGCCTCCGAACTGGTTCGACCCCGACGCAATCACGCCGTCGCGGAAGATGCGCACCGTTCCGTCGGCCTGCGAGACGTAGCAGCCCCCGAAGAAGTTGGGCACCGTCGTCGCGCCGATGAACGACTCGTTGCAGTCCTGCACGCCGTTGCGGTTCACGTCCGCCGTGAAGCCCTGGTAATCGTCGCGGGCGATCAGCCCCGATGTCGACGAGATCGCGAATGCCGGGAACCGCTGGAACGCCAGCGACGACGATCCCGCCGCGCGGTCGATCAGCGCCTGCTCACCCGCCGTCGGCGTCCGCCCGCCCGCGAAGATCGCGGCATAGTCGTCCGTGCCGGGCAGCGGTACGCGGAAGCCGAACGGAAACCGCTCGTTCGCCACCGTATAGAAGGACGCGAAGTTGGGCGTCGCACCGCCGATGTCGCCCTGCTGGAAACGGCGCGCCGGGTTGGGATAGGTCAGGCCTGAATTGAATCGGCCGTTATCGCGGGTGTAAGACCGGTCGCCCTGCAGCAGCTCGTCGATCGTCGAATATGTGCCCGCGAGCGTGAGGTTACCCCGGCCCTCGTCGAAGTTCTTGCCGATGGCCAGGTCGGCGGTGAACGCCCGCCCATCGCCCTGGTCGGAGATCCCTTGCGTCAAGTTCAGGTCGAGGCCGTCGAAATCGTCCTTGAGCACGAAGTTGACGACGCCCGACACCGCGTCCGCGCCGTACACCGCCGACGCGCCGCCGGTCAGGACCTCGACCCGCTCGATCAGTACGTTGGGGATCGTCGAAATGTCCACCGTCTGCGAACCCGGGACGGCCGCGACGTGCCGACGTCCGTTGACCACCACCAACGTCCGGTTCGCGCCGAGGCCGCGCAGATCGAGCGCCGAGACGCCCTGCGTCTGGCCCGCTTGAGCGCCGCCGCGTTCGATCGAGTCGCCGATCGTGGTGGAATTCGACAGCGAAGGCACCTCGCGCAGCGTCTCGCCCACATCCACCTGCCCCGTCGAACGCAGGTCCGCCGCCGTCACCGTGCTGATCGGCGAGGGTGCGATCTCGTTCGCGTCGCGCGTCAACCGGCTGCCCGTCACGACCACGTCCGCCGCGGTCTCCGCGTCCGGCGCGGGGTCGAGCACCGTCTCGCCCTGCCCGCCCGAGGCCGCCGTGCCTACCGGCACGTCCTGCGTCTGCGCTGCGACCGGCACCGCCAACGCCCCACCCCACGTCAGCGCGAGCGCGCTTCCCACCAGCAGCGCCGTCCGGCTGCGATCCCGTGTTCCAACCATGTTTTCGACCCCTTTTCACCGCACGCGCAACCGTCACCGCCGATGTCCACACACCGACGATCGTCTATTCCTCCGCCCTTCAAGGGCAACGACGCGACCAGCTTTCACGAAGTGGGTTCTGCGCCGCCTTACTGCGGTGCAGCAAGACTGACGCGTGGACGCCGGACGGTCAAGCCGCCGGTCGACGCTCCCAATGACATCAAGCAATCAACCAACGCTTACCCTGGTGACCCCGGCTTGGAATCGACGCGCGCACGAATGAGGCCGCGTCCGTCGCCGGACGCGGCTTCTCCCACCCTTTTCGGTTCGCCCGGATCAGTAGCGGTAGTGATCCGGCTTGAACGGCCCCTCGACCGGCACGCCGATATAGCCCGCCTGCTTGGGCGTGAGCTTCGACAGATGAATGCCCAGCTTTTCCAGATGCAACGCCGCGACCTTCTCGTCTAGGTGCTTGGGCAGGACGTACACCTGGTTCTGGTAGTTCTCGCCGCGCGTCCACAGCTCGATCTGAGCCAGCACTTGGTTGGTGAAGCTCGCGCTCATCACGAAGCTCGGATGCCCCGTCGCGCAGCCCAGATTGACCAGCCGACCCTTGGCCAGCACGATGATCTGCTTGCCGTCCGGGAATTCAACGAGGTCGGTGCCCGGCTTCACCTCGGTCCACTTATAATTCGACATGGCGGCGATCTGTATCTCGCTGTCGAAATGGCCGATGTTGCACACGATCGACATGGGCTTCATCGCCTTCATGTGGTCGGCGGTGATCACGTCGGCGTTGCCGGTCGCGGTGCAGAAGATGTCGGCGCGCGTCACCGCCTCCTCCATCGTCACGACCTCGAATCCCTCCATCGCCGCCTGCAGCGCGCAGATCGGGTCGACCTCCGTCACCATCACCCGCGCGCCGCCGTTGCGGAGCGACTGCGCCGATCCCTTGCCGACATCGCCGAAGCCCGCGACGCACGCGACCTTGCCGGCCAGCATCACGTCGGTCGCCCGGCGGATCGCATCTACCAGCGACTCCTTGCAGCCGTACAGATTGTCGAACTTCGACTTGGTCACGCTGTCGTTGACGTTGATCGCGGGGAAGGGCAGCTCGCCTTTCTTGGCGATCTCGTACAGCCGGTGGACGCCCGTGGTCGTCTCCTCCGACACGCCCTTCAGCGTGCGGACGGTCTCGGTCAGATAGCCCGGGTACTTGGCCACGAACGCCTTGAGCGCGCGCTGGAACTCGACCTCCTCGTCGTTCTCCGGCTCGCCGAACGTCTCGCCGCGCTCCAGCTTGGCACCCCACAACGCGAACATCGTCGCATCGCCGCCGTCGTCCAGGATGATGTTGGCGGTCTGCCCGGTCGTCCCCGCGCCCCAGTCGAAGATGTCGCCGACATAGTCCCAGTAATCCGCCAAACTCTCGCCCTTGATCGCGAAGACCGGCACGCCCGTCGCGGCGATCGCGGCGGCGGCGTGATCCTGCGTCGAGAAGATGTTGCACGTCGCCCAGCGGCACTCCGCGCCGAGCGCCGTCAGCGTCTCGATCAGCACCGCCGTCTGGATCGTCATGTGAAGCGACCCGACGATCCGCGCGCCGGTCAGCGGCTTGGATGCCCTGAATTCTTGCCGCAGCGACATCAGGCCGGGCATCTCCGTCTCGGCGATGCGGATCTCCGCCCGCCCGAACTCGGCAAGCGAGATGTCCTTGACGGCATAGTCGAGGGCCTCGGCCTTGAATGCGGTTGCCACGGTCGTTCTCCGAATATCGATGAAGCCGACCAAGACGCGCGGGTCGATCGGCACGGCGCGCACATAGCGGGCGGGGTAGCCCAAAGCAAATATAAAGAATTCTTTATATGATGTTTCCCACCCTCTCCCGCTTTTGCGGGAGAGGGACAGGCGCGTCAGCGCCAGGGTGAGGGCCGGACCTGTCGCCGGATAGACCCGCCCCTCACCCTCGCCGCGGCTGCGCCGCGTTTTTCCCTCTCCTGCGGAGCCGAAGGCGGGCGTAGCCCTACGCGGGAGAGGGTTCAACTGGTTCACGCCCTACCCGCCCCGCCCACCAGCAGCCGCGGGTCCACCCCCGCCGCCGCCAGCCCCGCCCCCCACCGCTCGGCGGCCGCGGTCGCATAGATCAGGTCGGTCCCGGCCTCGACATTCAGCCAGCCCGGCCTGACCAGCTCGCCCTCCAGCTGTCCCGCGCCCCAGCCGGCATAACCCAGCGCGATCGCCCAGCGTTTCGGGCCTCGCCCGTCGGCGATGGCGCGCAGGATGTCGACCGTTCCCGACATCGCCCACCGCCCGGCTACGTCCAGCGTGTCCTGCCCGCCCCAATCGTTCGAATGGAGCACGAAGCCGCGCCGCCGCTCGACCGGTCCACCCAGATGCACCGGCGCATCCGGCGCATCGCCCCGCGCGATCTCAAGCTGGTCGAGCAGCATGTGAAAGCCCAGGCCCTCGATCACCCGGCCCAGCCCGATCCCGACCGCACCCGCCTCGTCGTGCGCGCACATCGCGATCACCGCCCGCTCGAACCGGGGGTCGCCGATGCCGGGCGTCGCGAGCAGGAATTGACCGGCCAGATATCGCGGGTTCTCCATCATGACCGGTCTAACGCGTCCGACCCCGGATCGTCGCCCTTGAATTGCGTCCCGCCTTCGTCGAGGGCGACCCCAACCTGTCCCAAGGAGACTGAACCATGATCGCCGTCGGTGAACGCCTGCCCTCCGCCAGCCTCGTCAAGGTCACTCCGAACGGCCCCGAAGCCGTCGACGCCCAGGCCTACTTCGCCGGTCGCCGCGTCGCGCTCTTCGCGGTTCCGGGCGCCTTCACCCCCACCTGCTCCGCCCAGCATCTCCCGAGCTTCCTGACCCGCGGCGACGAGCTGCGCGCCAAGGGTGTCGACGAAATCGCCTGCACCGCCGTCAACGACGCCTTCGTCCTGGACGCCTGGAGCAAGCAGAACGACGCGGGCGACGTCACGATGCTTGCCGACGGCAACGGCCAATTTGCCGAGGCGCTCGGCTTAGCCGGCGACTCGTCCAAATACGGCATGGGCACCCGCAGCCGCCGCTACGCGATGGTGGTGAACGACGGCGTCGTCGAGCAGCTGCATGTCGAAGAGCCCGGCGAGTTCCGCGTCAGCTCCGCCGACCACCTCCTCGCCAACATGGCCTGAACTTGCCAGCCCGGCACCGGCGGCTTACCCGCCGCCGATGACCGCCGCAGACATTGTAGCCGAGCTCGACCGTCTCTACACCGCCTCTGTCGAGCGCCTGAAGGCCGCGCTCAACCGCTATCTGATCGACGGCGTGCCCCCCGCGCCCGAGCAGCGCGCCGACGGCTCGTTCGCCTACCCTGAGATCCGCTTGACCTATGCGGGCCAAGCGGACCGGCCCACCCCGCTCCGCTCGTTCGGCCGCCTCGTGACGCCGGGTGCCTATAGTATCAGCGTGACCAAGCCCGCCCTGTTCGCCGACTATCTAACCGAACAGCTCACGCTCCTGATCGAGGATTACGAGGTCACGGTCTCCGCTGTCCCCGGCCGCCAGGAGATACCTTTCCCGTATGTGCTCGATCCCGGCCACGCGCTCAGCCTCGACGCCGTCTCCGCCTCCGAGCTCGCCCGCTGGTTTCCCGCCACCGAACTCGCGCAAATCGGCGACGAGGTCGCGGATGGGATCCACATCGCCGGCGAGACCCGCCCGCTCGCGCTGTTCGACGGGCTGCGCACCGATTTCTCGCTCGCCCGCCTCCGCCATTATACGGGCACGCCGCCCGAGCACACGCAACGCTTCGTGCTGTTCACCAACTATCACCGCTATGTCGACGAGTTCGTTCGGTGGGCGGGCAGCCAACTCGGTCCGGACAGCCGCTACACGCTGCTGTCGGGCGCGGGCGGTGTCGAGATCACGGAGGCAGCGGACGTCGACCGCCTCGTCACCGACAGCGCGTGGCGGCGGCACCAGATGCCCGCCTACCATTTGGTCGCCCCCGACCGCACCGGCATCACGCTCGTCAATATCGGCGTCGGCCCGTCCAACGCGAAAACGATCTGCGACCACCTCGCCGTCATGCGTCCCGAGGCGTGGCTGATGATCGGTCACTGCGGCGGCCTACGTCCCAGCCAGCGGATCGGCGACTACGTCCTCGCCCATGCGTATCTGCGCGACGACCACATCCTCGACGACGTGCTTCCCCCCGAGATCCCCGTCCCCGCCATTGCCGAGGTTCAGCAGGCGCTCGCCCGCGCCGCCGAGACCGTGTCGGGCCAGTCGGGCGACGAGCTCAAGCGTCGCCTGCGAACCGGCACCGTCGTCACCACCGACGATCGCAACTGGGAATTGCGCTACTCGCGCTCGGCGCTCCGCTTCTCGCTCAGCCGAGCGGTCGGCATCGATATGGAGTCGGCCACCATCGCCGCTCAGGGTTACCGCTTCCGCGTCCCTTACGGCACGCTGCTATGCGTGTCGGACAAGCCGCTTCACGGCGAACTCAAGCTGCCCGGCCAAGCTAACCGGTTTTACGAGCGCGCGATCAGCGAGCATATGCGCATCGGCATCGAGGCGTGCGAGCAGCTACGCCGCGAGGGCGCGAAGCTTCACAGCCGCAAGCTGCGCGCCTTTGCCGAGCCGCCGTTCCGCTGATGGGGTGAACCGTCCCGAAGTCGACGCGTTACGTAACCGAACCGATCAGGGAGAACACCGATGGCAGACGATAACGACACTCCCGCCAACGACACAGGCGCTCCCGTCCCCCGTCGTCGCGCTTCCCGCAAGACCACGTCCAAGACGGAAGCGGTCAAGCGCGCCTCGCGTCCGGCGACCACGCCCGCCAAGAAGTCGTCCGCCAAGAGCACGGCCGAGCCGGTGTCGACGCAATCGTCCACCCCCACGCCGCAAAGCCGGCCCGACCGCTCCGGCGACACGCCGGGCAAGGCGACCGACGCGGTCGGCGGCAAGCGCGGTCTGATCGCGGGCGGCCTCATCGCGGCCGCCGCGGGCGCGGCCGCGGCGGCTCTCCTGGCGCTGCGCGGCTCGACGCCCGGAAAGAAGGCCGTCCCCGCGAACGACACGGGATCGAAGGCGCATCAGCCGGAAGGCACGGACTCGTCCGGGCAGATGGAGGCGATGATCGCGGATGAGAGTATGATCCCAGAAGCGCCCCAAGGCTAAGCGAAGCTTAGATGCGGATCAGGCGCGCACGCGGCCGGCGGGGGGTCGAGCTTGCACTCGACCCCCCAACCGACGGCGCGGCTTTGCCGCGACGCCCCACTTACCACCCAGCAGGCTGACCCTTATTCTGCCGGTCCAGCCAGACCTTGAGCAGCGCGAAGTACGCCGCCATTGCCTTGCCCGACATCACCCGCGACCCTGTGAATGCCTCCAGCGCGTCTGGCCACGGCTTCGATTGCCCCATTTTCAGCATCGCATCGAGCCGCTGCCCGACCGCCTTGTTGCCGTAGAAGCTGCACCGATGGAGCGGCCCCTTCCACCCCGCCTGCCGACACGCCGCCTCGTAGAATTGAAACTGCAGCACCCGCGCCAGGAAGTACCGCGCATAGGGCGTGCCCGCCGGAATATGGAACATCGCCCCCGGATCGAACCGCGTTTCGTCCCGCGCGATTGGCGGCTTCACACCCTGATAGCGCAACCGCAGCGCATCCCATGCCGCCTGGTATCCGTCCGGCTTGATCTCGCCGGAATAGACGCCCCAGCGCCACTTATCCATCATAAGCCCGAACGGCAGGAACGCGATCTTGTCCATGCCCTGGCGCAGCAGCAGCCCGATGTCCTTATCCGCGCTCGGCACCCGCGCGGGCGCGAGCAGATCGATCTTCACCAGATAATCGGGCGTGATCGACAACGCGACGAAGTCGCCGATTGCCTCGTGAAACCCGTCATTCGCGCCGTTCTTATACAAGTACGCCTGCCGGTTATATGCGCGCTGGTAGTAGTTGTGGCCCAGCTCGTGATGGATCGTCACGAAATCGTCGGCATTGACCTTGGTGCACATCTTGATGCGCAGATCGTCGATATTGTCGATGTCCCATGCCGACGCATGGCAGATCACCTCACGGTCCGCAGGTTTCACGATTTGTGATCGCTGCCAGAATGTCCCAGGCAATGGCGCGAAGCCGAGCGACGAGTAGAAGCCTTCGCCCGCGCGCACCATCTTAACCGGATCGTACTTGTTGGCGATCAGCAGCTGGCCGACATCGAAGCCCAGATCGCCCGTACCCGCCGGCGCGACCACATCGTAGATGTTGCCCCATTCCTGCGCCCACATATTGCCGAGCAGGTCGGCGCGGATCGGCCCGGACTTGGCCTGCACACCGTCGCCGTACTTCGCATTCAGCTTGGTCCGCGTATAGGTATGAAGCGACTTGTAGAGCGGCTCCAGATCGGCCCAGATCGCATCGACCGCCTTTGCGAGCTCGGCTGGCGGCATATCGTAGCCCGCGCGCCACATCGCGCCTGTGTCCGGAAAGCCCAGCTCACTCGCGCCCTCGTTCATCAAGGTCACGCTCTTGGAATAGTCGCCCCGCATAGGCGCGCCGACCCCGTCATGCCAGCTCGTCCACATCTCCCGGAGCTTGGTCGGATCGCGCACCTCGCCCATCGCCGCTTCGATGTCGGACCCATTGACCGGCTTGCCGTCCAAAGTGCCCCGGCCCTTGCCGTAGGCGGACGCCATCGCCGTGGTCAGCGTCGACAGCTCGACCGCCGCACCCGCCCGCGACGGTGCGGGGCTGGTGATCCCGCCGCGCAACAGCTCCAGCTTGCGCCGCGTATCCGCGTTCAGCCCGGGTGTCCGCAGATGCCGCGCCGCCTCCAGCCCGTACCGCACCGCCATTTCGGTGATCCGCGCGCCCGACTTGGCGGCGAGCGCGTCGGTGTCGTCGGTGATGTAGGTCGAATTGACCCAAGCCACGCGTGCCGCGTCGATCGATTCATCGGCCAGCGTCCTTTCAGCCTCAGCAACGAATGCGTCAGCCGCGGAAGACGTCGGCGTTGTAGTCTGGGCTTGGACGGGAACCGCCATTGCGCAGGCCAGCGCGAGGAGCGAAGCACTACGGATCATATGTGCGAACCTTTTCTGGAAGTCGTTCTCTACACGTTCTCCCTAACGCGTCGGGTCTGTCAAGCCGCCAGGAACGCGGTGATTGCCTGCCCAAGTTCCGGCTTCGTGACCGAGCTCATGTGCCCGCCCGGCACCTCGACATAGCGGGCGTCCGGCAGCACCTCGGCGAGCGCCGCCGCCGACCCGTTATCGAAATCCTCGGCCCCGCATACGACCAGCGCCGGTTGCGCGACCCGCTCCAGCAGGTCGCGCGGCGTGTCCGCAAACGTGTCCAGGATACCGAGCAGCGCGACCGGATCGCCCTTGGTCGTCTTGAGGAAGGCCTCGGCCAGCCATTCCGGCGTCCCGCGCTCGTGCTTGCCAAGATCGGTCAGGATATGCCGGAAATGCTCCGCCCGCCGCCCGGTATCGAGCAGCCCTTCCAGGCCCATGCCCGAGAACACCACCCGGCGCGGCGTCGCCCCCATCGCCAGCATTCGCGACACCGTCCGCGCGCCGAGCGAATAGCCGCCCAGATCATAGTCGGTCAGCCCCAGATGCTCGACCAGCGCGAACCCGTCCCGCGTCAACGCGTCGTGCGGGTAGGCCGCCGCCTCATGCGGCTTGTCGCTCTCCCCATGCGCCCGCAGGTCCGGCATAATGACCCGGAAGCCTTGCTCAGCAATCGCGGCCGCATGCCCATACCGTATCCAGTTCGTCTTCGCGTCCGAGAAAAAGCCATGGAGCAGCACTACCGGCCGTCCCTCTCCGAGCTCCCGCCAGGCGATCCGAACCCCGTCGAAGCTTTCGAGGAACCGCGTCTCGCTCGGCGCGACCATCACCCGCTCAGGCCGCCTTTTGCAGCTGCCGCCGCCCGAGCAGCTCCGCGATCTGCACCGCATTGAGCGCCGCGCCCTTGCGGAGGTTGTCCGATACGCACCACAACGACAGGCCATTCTCCACGGTCGAGTCCTCGCGCACGCGGCTGATGTAGGTCGCGAACTCGCCCACGCACTCGACCGGGGTGATGTACCCGCCGTCCTCGCGCTTGTCGTACAGCATCACGCCGGGCGCCTCGCGCAGGATGCGCTGCGCGTCCTTGGCGCTGATCTCGTCCTCGAACTCGATGTTGATCGCCTCGCAGTGGCCGACGAACACCGGCACGCGCACGCAGGTGGCGGTCACCTTGATCTTCGCGCCCATGATCTTCTTGGTCTCGACCACCATCTTCCATTCCTCCTTGGTCGATCCGTCGTCGAGGAAGACGTCGATATGCGGGATGACGTTGAAGGCGATCTGCTTGGTGAACTTGGTCGGCGTCGCCGGATCGCCGACGAAGATGTTGCGGCTCTGCTCGAACAGCTCGTCCATTCCCTGCTTGCCCGCGCCCGACACCGACTGGTAGGTCGCGACCACCACCCGCTTGATCCGCGCGAAGTCGTGGAGCGGCTTCAGCGCGACCACCATCTGCGCCGTCGAGCAGTTCGGGTTGGCGATGATGTTCTTCGCCCGGTACCCCTCGATCGCCTCCGGATTCACCTCCGGGACGATCAGCGGCACATCGGGGTCCATGCGGTAGAGCGACGAGTTGTCGATGACCACGCATCCCGCCTCCGCGAAGCGCGGGGCGTGCAGCTTGGTCGCCTCCGACCCGATCGCGAACAGCGCCATGTCCCAACCCGCCGGGTCGAAATGCTCGATATTCTTGACGGTCAGCATCCGCCCGGTGTCGCCATACTCCATCTGCTCACCCTGCGAGCGCGAGGAAGCGAGCACCGCGATCTCGTCGGCCGGAAACTCCCGCTCGGCCAGGATGTTGACCATCTCGCGTCCGACGCTGCCCGTCGCGCCTGCGACCACGATCCTGTAACCCATCTCGCTTCTCCGTTCGGGGCCGGACCTAAGCGGCGGTCCAGCCCCGCGCAACCTTACCTCTTGGGCTTGTTCTTCACCTCGCGGTCGAGGAAGTTCAGGATCGTGCCCCACAAATGCTCGCTCACGCCCGGTCCGCCGACCCGGTGAGTCTGGCCGGGATAGAGCATCATCTCGAACGGCACCGCCCCCGCCTGCATCCGCGCGGCGAAGGCGGTGGTGTTGTCGAGGAACACGTTGTCGTCCGCCATGCCGTGGATGACCAGCAGCGGATCGCTGATCTTCCCGACATCGCCGAGCGCGTTCGACTTCGCATAGGCGGCCGCGTCGGCCACCGGGCTGCCCATGTAGCGCTCGGTATAGTGCGTGTCGTACAGTCCCCAATCGGTCACCGGGGCGCCCGACACCGCTGCCGCATACGTGCCTGGGTTCGCCTGGAGCATCTTGATCGACATATACCCGCCATATGACCAGCCGTAGGTCGCGATCTTGCCCGCATCGACGAACGGCAACGTCTTCAGATACTCCGCGGCCGCCAGCTGATCGGCGACCTCCACGCTCCCCATCGCGCGGTACAGCTGGTCCTCGAACGCCTTGCCTCGGTTATACGAGCCGCGATTATCGATCTGGAACCAGATCCACCCCCGGTCCGCCAGATATTGCGGCAGCGCCCCGCGCCAGCTCCGCGTCACCGACTGGCCCGTCCCCGGCCCGCCATAATGCTGGAAGAACACTGGGTACTTCTTCCCCGGCACCATCGGCGGCGCGATCATTTCCCAGTGCAACGTCGACCCGTCCGCCGCCTTGATCGTCCCGAACTTGGGCGTGCTGTGGCTGGCCAGGTGCGGGTGGTACGGATGTCCGGCGACCACCGCATTCTCGTTGATCCAGGACAGCCGTTTGCCGCTCGCGTCCGCCAGATAGACCTGCGTCGGCTGGGTCGGGCTCGACCGCGAAACGATCAGCCGCTCGGCCTTCGCGTCCGCCACGACCGAGTGCGTGAACCCCCGCTCGGTCAGCCGCACCGGCTCGCCCGGCCGCTTCAGGTCGAGCGCATACAGATGCTGCTCGATCACATCGTCCTTGTTGCCCGTGAAGAACAACCGCCCGCGCGCCTCGTCCACCGCGACCAGCCCCGTCACGACCCACTCGCCCTTCGTCAGCTGCGTCCACTTGCCGCCGACCCGGCTATACAGATGCCCATACCCGTCGCGCTCCGACCGCCAGATCAGGCTCCCGTCCGCCATCGGCCGGTAGGCGTCGGACAGATTGACCCAGCTCCGCTCGCCCGACTTCTCGCTGAACAGCAGGGTCGATTTGCCGGTCGCGGGATCGACCCGCAGCATGTCGAGCCGCTTCTGGTCGCGCGTTTGGCGCTGCACCAGCATCGCCGACCCGTCGGGAAGCCAGTCGACCCGTGCCAGATAGATGTCGGGATCGGGCCCCAGATCGACCTTGACCCGCCCTCCCCCGTCCGGCCGCATCACGAATAGCTCGACCAGCGCGTTGGGCGTTCCCGCCGCCGGGTAGCGCTGCTCGTAGGTGCTCGTCCCGCTCGTCCCGATCGCCGCGCGCACGGCGACCTTGACCGACGCCTCGTCGAACTTCTCCACCGCGACATACCGCTCGTCGGGCGACCACCAGTAACCCGTGCGCCGGTCCATCTCCTCCTGCGCGACGAACTCCGCCTCACCGAAATAGACGGTACCCCGCCCCTCCGTCGTCAGCGCCCGCGCGTTCCCGCCTGCGAGCGGCTGCACGAACAGGTTCTGATCGCGGACGAAACTTACATAACTTCCCTTGGGGCTGACTACCGGGTTCAGCTCGCCGCCCGCGGTCTCCGTCAGCCGCCGGACGTTCCCGTTCAGCCCCGCGAGGTATAGGTCGC
Source organism: uncultured Sphingomonas sp. (assembly GCF_964235535.1). Classification (GTDB taxonomy): domain Bacteria; phylum Pseudomonadota; class Alphaproteobacteria; order Sphingomonadales; family Sphingomonadaceae; genus Sphingomonas. Next base: position 576 of record NZ_CAXSBH010000005.1, on the reverse strand, counting down.
CGTCGAGCGGCACCAGGATCGACCGCCCGTCCGGTGCCCAAGCATAAGTGACGATCCCAGTCTTGCCCGTCAGCGAGCGGTCGCGCTCGCGCTGCATCTTCTCCGCCTCGCTCAGCGCCGCGCCCGTGCCGACCTTCCTGGAATCGACCAGCATCCGCGACTGGCCGGTCTGCGTGTCGAGCGCCCAGAGGTCGAACCGCTCCTTCTCGTCCGCGCGGTTCCGCAGCGACGTCAACAGCGCCCCGTCGGGCGACAGCCGGAGCGACTGCGGCTGTGTGCCCGACAAGTCCGGATTGGCGAACACCCGCTTGAGCGTCAGGTCGCCCGGCCGCGCGGGCACCTCGTCAGCCGCCATCGCCGCCGTACCCGCACTCGCAAGCGCCAACCCCAACAACCATCCGCGCATCCCTGTCACCTTCCGCACACATCGTACGCGGGGAAGTAGCGCACAGACCGCCAAGCGCACCAGCCCTCTCCCGCTTTCGCGGGAGAGGGAAAGACGCGCGTAGCGCGGCGAGGGTGAGGGCCGGACCTCTCCGGGCGAGGCGCGCCCCTCACCCTGGCGCTGACGCGCCT